>CAUPWD010000001.1:0-285883 GCA_963515485.1 uncultured Candidatus Saccharibacteria bacterium
CAGTGAGCTTTGGCGCGTACATACGGTAGTAATTGGTTTTACAGCCATATTCAGAGGAGGCATTTTGGGTTGGAGAATAAGCAGTGAAGCCATAGTCGCTAGTTTCGAGTCCATTACCGCTAAACGGACGCTTATTGCCGCGGCCAATGGAGTGATAATTTCCATCATGAACCGGAGAATCACCGAATAAATATTGATTATTTTCTGAACCATTCTTCTGGGAAAAGATTTGGAAATTACTTTCGCCTGGCGGGTCTGCACTACTCACATGAGAACTGCCGGTTTGAATGCCAACCTGCTGGATCGGGAAACAGAAGGTCTCATAGAATTGGACGCGATCCCCTGGTTTGGCGAAGACATAGTTTTTGCCTTGGAAATTTTTTTGCCAAGAATTATGACCGAGAGTACCAGAGTAGGAATGATTAACCACGCCAGTGTCGGCGGAGGTGTTACCCTTGTAGTAGGCGCCAAAATTACCGGATAGTTGAGAACAGGTGGTTTGAGCGGTAATAGGCGGCTTGGTTTTATCTGAGTCGTCTTCTTTTTTGATAGGAATAATAGTCTGGCGGCTACAGAACCAGGAAACATCGTGGGTTTGCCACTGGGCCTCGTATTCAGCGGATGGCATGCCAACAGATGTACCATTGTAATCCATATGCGCCGTATCGTCACTAACTAATCCATCTATTGGTATTCTTCCACTATGATATACGCCGCCATTAAATAATTCAGAATATTTCTGGGGAAACATAATACCACCGGTGCTGCGATAGCCATTACCAGTTTTTTGATAAAGCGGATAACCAAAAACATAGACACCACGAGAATTTTTACAGGACATTCTAGTATTTGGGTTCACCCCTGGCATTAATGAATTATCTACCGGAAAACCAGGTTTTCTATTATTTAAAAGATCTCGGAAAGTAAAAGTATCCCTCTTTTCATCTGAAACTCCATTTGCCTCAAAATCATAATAAAACCAGGCTAAACCACTATATTCGCCATTTCGCTTCGTATAGCAGGTGCCGCCAGCTTTACATTTCTTGAGAGCACCAGCATCATTGCCGTGAGTAACCTCATGCTTACCACCCTCCCCATATACGCTGGAGTTAATGAATAATAACGATAAGAAAATAAATCCAATTATTACCGTAGTTGATCTTACAGTTTTAATTATTTTGCCTCCCATAATGCTTATAGTATAACACATTAGGAATAATAAAAAACCACCCGAGTTGGGTGGTTTTTAAAGAAGTATTAGTAGAGCATTCTACGTCCTTCGTATGCCTCAATAAATCCATAGTTTTTAATTTCCTTATGTATTTCACCGAAGGATCTAGCGGAAGTAAACTGAAGCATCTGTCTTAACTTATCAAGCTGATCAGCGGAGATGAAGAGTACTTCGTTCTGATTTTCCCTATAGAGCCGCACATTAGCAACGTCACGCTTCTGAGAGTAGAAAACCATTTCATAAACATGCTGCAATTTACCTTCTGCTCTAGCCTTAGCTTGGAATTCATACCTCTGCTTCAGCTCGAAAAGTTCCCACTTAGTAAATCCAGCTTCAATGTCTGCAGGAAGAATAACGGTCATTTCTTGGCAGTAGGTAAAAGCAGGGTTAGAAAAGACTGGAGTTTGAAGTTGGATACGCATCCCAAATGGATCGGTTCTCTTAGATTCAAAAACAACTATTTTATCTGGAGAGATAGCACGATAACCATCTACTTCAGGACACCCAAAAACTTCTCCTTCCGAACTTTCCGGATTAACATAGAAGGGCTCCAATGCGCGTAGTCCTTCAACGCCATATTTTCTACCTTGGCCACTAGAATTGTAACGACCTTCCTCAACGATATTTCCTGTATCCTCGGCCCACTGATAATACATCAGTTGACCATTATCGAAGCGCTGGTAGAGATGCCAGTCAGTAGCATCAAAGGTCTTATTCTCAGCCTTCAATTGCTGGGCTGGGAACTGGTATTTACTAGTGTCATACTGCACGTTTTGAACATCCGTGTTCGTTGTGCTAGTATTGCCACTAGACTGAGTAGCGCCTTGGTTAGCGCTAGGCTTCAAGCCTAGGACACCAGCCTCAGCTTCGGTTGCAAAAACATTCGTAGCAAAAGCTACTACGGCCAACATGGTAACGAAAATAGTTTTTTTCATAATAATACCTCTTTCTGAATGAACTACTCTGGCCTATCCAGAGTAGTAAACATGAGTTTTTCTCTGAATATCAGAATCTGGTTGCATTATATAACATTTATGGTTAAATGTCAATCATAACACTGAGTTAACATCTCAAGTGCAACGCCTTAAGGAGTAAGAACAGGAAGTTATATCATAATAAGACTTAGCTACGTATTTTCGGACTGTTGCAATATAATAAAAGTATGATAATTTACGACCCATCTTCAGAAACTGTTTTCGGACCATGTGACCTTAAGCTCGATGCTAAACCAGATAAATGTCTCTTAATTTTCGATGATGAAATCTGGAATGATTATGTTTTGACGAATAAAAATCTTGCAACTTTTTCTGCCAAGAATACTTATGGCAGGGTTTTTGACACTTACCGCTACGTCAATATGAATGGAGAAAAAATTCTCTTAGTTTATCCTACGACTGGCGCAGCTGGAAGTGTTTGCGATATGGAACTTTTGATCGCTAGTGGCATAGAAAAATTCGTTGTTTTCGGCACCTGTGGCCGGCTGGACAAAAATATTGCAAAAAATACGATTATTCTTCCCACCTCTGCATATCGCGAAGAAGGGACTAGCTATCACTATCTGCCAGATTCAGATGATATTGAGGTGGATAAGTCACTTCTACAGAAGGCAAAATCAGTTTTTGATAAAACTACTTTAACTGTAATAGAAGGTAAAATCTGGACCACGGATGCCGTTTATCGTGAAACTTACGGTAAAGTAAAATTAATGCAAGAGCGTGGCTGCCTCGGTGTCGATATGGAACTCTCCGCTTTGCTTGTGCTGGCCAAATATCGAGATGTAAAATACTTTCAATTCTTGATTAGTGATGATGCCGTGTGCGGAGAAACAAAACCTCCACTTGAGCGAAATAATCAAGAAATTTTTAATGCCGCCATTTCTTTATTGCTCAATATTTAAAAAGTAATCGTTATGATTCAACTACACAACATGTAGATAGATGAAATTTTCATTTGAACACAAAAAAATAGCCCCGATTGTGGTCGGGGTATTTTTGTTCTCAAATTGTTTTCGAAATTAATTTCGAGTTTTATTTGGTATTTTCTTGCACGAGGAAATTCAAAGTTTTCTCGATAGTGAGACGGTTCTTGATGTCTTGGCGGACATTAGGATTCTTCAAACTTTCGAGAGCTTCTTTGGATTTTTTGTATACTTCTTTGAGTTCATTAATCTTAGCTTCGACAATCTCGTCTTCGACTTCGATTTTTTGATCACGGGCCAGAATTTGCAAGACTAGAGAAGCTTTGACGCGTTTTTCCGCGAGAGTCTTCACTTCTTTCATCCAAGCTTCTTCGGTTTGGCCGCTTTGCTTGAGGTAATCTTCGAGAGTAAAACCTTGAGCCTTGGCATTTTGTTCCATATCTTGGCGAATAAAGCGAATCTGATCTTCGATAAGGATAGCAGGAGCTTCGACCTTGCTGGATTTCACGAGAGCCTCGACGAGGTCATCCTTGAACTTTTCGTCAGCCTTGACGCGGTTTTGCTCAGTGAGATTTTTCTCAATATCGGCCTTCAATGCGTCGAAAGTTTCGAATGGGCCACATTTTTTGGCAAATTCATCATCAAGTTCTGGAAGCTTAAATTCATTGATTTGCTTAACTAAGACATTAAAGACAGTTTTCTTGCCGGCAAGGTTTTCAGCGTGGTAATCCTTAGGGAAGGTAAGCTCAAGATCGAAACGGTCACCAGTTTCATGACCAACAATTCCCTCTTCAAAACCTGGAATAAAGGCGTGGGAACCGAGTTTTAATTTGAAATCTTTGGCGGCACCACCTTCGAATTTTACGCCATCGAGTGAACCTTCGAAGTCAATCACTACTTCGTCGCCCATCTTGGCAGCGCGCTTGACTGGAGCTTTTTCCGCATAAGCTTCACGCACGCGAGCGATGACATCCATAATATCGTCTTCTTTGACGGCGATGTCTTCGCGTTTGACTTTCAATTTCTTGAAGTCGCCAAGCTTGATGTCTGGAAGAATATCGGCTTCAGCTTTGTATTCGAGGGTTTCATCTGGTACAAACTTAGTGATTTCTACATTAGGGATCATCAATGGAGCTTTTTTAGCCTCTGAAAAGGCCATCGGCACAGTACGACGAACAGCGATATCGGCAGTGGTCGAAGCAAGATCATTAGGATTGATGTGTTTTTCAGCGATTTCGGCAGGAACCTTACCCTTGCGGAAGCCCTGGACATTAACTTCCTTAGCAAGACGAGCCACAGCCTGTTCTTTAGCAGTCTGCAAATCGTTCTTATCTAGAGTAACGGTAATTTCCACCTTAGTCTCAGATATATTCTTTGTAGTAACTTTCATGCCCTAATTATAACATATCGAGAGATAGTTATATTTACAACATTTGCTGTGGAAAACCATAAGCCTAATATTCAATAAAACCAATCAATGGTGCTTCGCGCAAATGACGGACAAAATTAGTAAGCGTAGCGCCTTGTTTGACGCCTGGAGACATAATATTATCTGGGTCGAAGGTTTGGCGAATTTGATGATAAAATTCTTTAATCTCTAAATCAGTATGTGAGCTAGTGATAACACTTAGAGTACGACCTTCAGCAAAGCCACCCGCAAGTGATCCGCCGACTTCGTAGACAATCTTAGCGTAAGATTGCAAGAAGAAAATGAGATTTTTGCGATTCAAAATATCCGTGAGATCGAATTCTGGTCGAATCGAATAGAGATCAGTAAGGAGTGAGCCAAAAACAGGTAGATTCTGGTGGAATTTTTGCTCAAGAGGCTGCAGATTACGCAGAAAATCTGGCAATTTTTCGGCTGGAATCGAAGTCTTATCGACGATGGCGAGTTTTTCTGCTGTATCGTGACTATTGAGGTATAATTTGAGGCCAAAATTAAAATTATTAAAATCGGCTTTGTATTTTTCCTGATCGACGTAGGACTTATCGGCCAAGGGGCGTAATTTTTCAATCTCGCGGTCAATCTTTCTAATACGGAAGAAGTTTTCGGCAAAATCTAGATAGATATAAAATTTGGCGGTAGATTGAGCGGTGGCAGTATTTGACTCGAGTAATTTAGCCTTGCGACCAAGACTTTCGAGAGTTTTAAATATGCGACCGTCATAAAGATTCATGGTACGCGGTTCAAGCTCTTTGGCTTTTTCAGAAAAGGCGAGGGCTTGATTAATTGAAGTAAATTCAAAAACATACTGGCGAGTGTGATATTGAATTGGCTGAACCTTTAAAATTACCTCTGTAATAACCCCGAGAGTACCTTGGGCGCCAAAGAAAATTGGCAGCACATCGAACGGCTTATTTTCGCGGTTTACCTCGGTCACCATACGATAACCGGAGCGATTATGGACGGATTCACGAATTTTGGCGATTACTGCCTGATTTTTCTCAGTCAAGTCATAGATGGTGGTATTGGTTTTGGCGTTTTGATCATCTGCTTTCAACTGAGCCAATTTAATACCACGCTTAGTCAGGCTAGTAGTCTGGAAAATTTCACCATTTGGTAAAACTACTTCGATACGATCAGTGAAATAATAGATGCTGCCGTATTTTTTGGCGGCCTCATCGATGAGAGCGGTGGAAATTAGGCCACCGATGGTCTGTTTTCTAGAGGCCACTACAGGAAGTTCTAGGCCGAAGAGTGCCAGTGCATCGTTTAATTCACCGAGGGTGATGCCAGCTTTTACCCGTACTAGACTTTCACGAGTGTCAATTTCTTCGATGGTGTTAAATTTTTCCATGGAAATTAAGAGACCGTCAGTCAGGTCGGCACCCGTAGTGTCGAGACCGGCGCCGCGTACACCAATTGGCAGTTTGTATCCCTTTTTGGCTAATTTAGCACTAAAACGCAAGATAAACTGAATGTCTTCTGCAGTTTTCGGAATGCAAAGAAAGCGTGGCATCATTTCTAGCACACTCATATCGCGTGAATAAGCTGCAAGAATCTCTGGCTTGTCCGTAACCAGACCAGAAATATGCGCATTCAAAAACTTCGCAAGTTTATTCATGACCACCCTTTTTCATTAGTAATATTTTAGCATAGGCTCTTTAATTTTTGTAGTTGAATTATGGAATAATTCTGGTTTGATTTTGGTGAATGAATTTTTGTCGGCCAACTACTATTTTAGGACCACAGAATTTTCACCGACTAGATCTTTGAGGCCAGAAATCAACTCTGGACTAGCTTCGATGCGGAATGGCATGCGGAGCGGTTTTTTAATATCGCCGTCTTTGAGTACGAGAATAATTTCCGAAAAACCTGGTGATTCATCACAAAGTTCACGAATCGAAGTGAGCGTGGCGGTATTTTGGGGATTTTCCACCAGAACAAAAAGCTTGAGGCTACGCGGATCGGCCTCTGGCGCAATGATGCGCTTCGGCGCTTCGGATTCTTCTGATGTGGCGGTTTTAGCAGACCCCACAGTGGCAGACTTAGCATCCTCAGATTTTGCGGAAGCAGATTTAGTAGCTGCAGGCTTAGCTGTTTTTGCAGTATTAACGCTTGACTTAGCATCAGATGCGGATTTATCAGAATCGCTTTTCTTGGCGGTCGGTTTAGAAATCGTGACAGTTGGTACATCGGTAGACTTTGGTTTGGCAGTTTCTTCGCCAGCTGGTTTGCGACGACGAAATTCCTTTTTTGGAGCCTCGGCTGGATCAGCTAGGTGCGTACCAGTTGATTCGTAGGAAGAGAGTTTATCGTCAGAAAGAACAGAGATGGAATCGGCAATAATCTTCACATCAGAGGTAATATTTCCATCCTTATCTTTGGCATTAATACGGCCAGTAACCTTAATTACATTATCGACCGCGAGGCGATCGCTATATTCTTCATAGATTTTCGGGAAGACCAAAAATTCAAGTTCGGAAGTCTTGCTCTCGATTTTCACGAAGGCCATCTTGGTATTAGATTTAGTGAGAATGGTACGAATACCCGTAATAATACCGCCAACAATTACCTGTTTACCATCATTTTCTGGAGTGACCAGTGAGAATGGGTGGGTTTGCTCTTCGAAATAAGTATCGTATTTATCGAGCGGATGAGCAGAAAGATAAAGCCCCATCAAATCACGCTCCCAAAGTAGTTGATCCTTTTCGGAAACTTGAGTAGGTGATGGTTGAATAACTGGTTCTGGAATCGAGCCGGCATCGCCCATCATGCCGAAGAGGTCGGTTTGGCCAGAGGCCTTGTCTTTTTGGACTTTGGCACCATAGGCTTGAATATCTTCGAGATTAAACAAAAGGTCGGTACGGTTATGAAAGCGGTCGAAGGCGCCGGTTTTGATAGCGGATTCCCAAGATTTTTTATTAAATTTGGAACCGTCGACACGTGCCGCAAAATCACAGACCGACTTGAAAGGTCCATTTTTATCGCGCTCAGGAATAACGATATCTTCCACTAAGGCCTTTCCCATACTTTTAATCGCGGCTAGACCGAAACGAATGGTGTTCTCGCCACCCACAATACCGAAGTCAGAATAAGACTGATTGATATCTGGACCTAGCACCTTAATCCCCATGCGCTTACACTCAGCGATTTCGATAGCTAGACGATCAGTCCAGCGCATATCAGAGGTCATTAGTGCGGCCATGAAGGCGTCTGGATAATGCGCCTTAAGATATGCGGTCCAATAAGCCACCAAACCATAACACGCGGCGTGAGACTTATTGAAACAGTAGTTAGCGAAGTCAAGCAGCTGCGACCAGAAAGTTTCGGCCTGTTCCTCAGTGGCGCCACCCACTTCTTGAGCACCTTTAATAAACTCTGGCTTCACCTTATTCATCAGGTCGACCTTCTTTTTACCTACGGCCTTACGCAGGGTATCAGCCTGACCACCAGTAAAGCCACACCATTCCTTGGAGATCTGCATGAACTGCTCTTGATAAATCAAAATACCGTAAGTAGATTTCAAAGCATTCTCGAGACCAGGGTGAAGATAAGTAATCGGTTCTTCCCCGTGCTTACGACGAATAAAGGAATCAATAAACTGCATTGGGCCCGGACGATAAAGGGCCACCATAGCGATGATATCTTCAAAGCTACTGGCACGAAGATCTTTCAAATAGCGTTTCATACCGGCCGATTCAAGCTGGAAAACACCAGTGGTTTCGGCGCGTTGTAAAAGTTCATAAGATTTTTGATCATCGAGCGGAATACTATAAAGATCGACGTCATCATGATACACCTTACGAATCATACGCAAGGCATTATTAATCACGGAAAGGTTAGATAGGCCCAAGAAGTCCATCTTAAGTAGACCTAATTCCTCGACCTGGGTCGATGGATACTGCGTCGCCAGTGGACCCTTGGCGGAAACTTCAAGTGGCAAGAATTTGACCAATTCATCCGGGGCAATCACCACACCACAGGCGTGCACACCATGCGAACGAATCGTTCCTTCCAGCTTGGAAGCGTAATCAATCACACGCTTAGCGACCGGGTTGTGTTCATATTCATGCTTAAGATCAGGTGCGGTCTTAATCGCGTCAGTTAATTTGACATGGTGGCCCATCACCGGGTCTGGCACGAGCTTCGCAATGCGGTCAGCCTCCGCATAAGGAACTTCGAGCACACGCGCAACATCACGCACGGCGTTTTTGGCCATCATTTTACCAAAAGTCACAATGTTGGCCACGCGATCCTTACCGTATTTTTCCGTACAATACTCAATTACTTCATCACGACGAGTATCCTGAATGTCGGTATCAATATCCGGCATCGAGATACGGTCCGGATTCAAGAAACGCTCAAAGAGAAGACCATATTTCATCGGATCAAGCTCGGTGATACGCAAAGCGTAAGCTAGAATAGAGCCGGCAGCCGAGCCACGACCTGGGCCGTAAATAATACGCTTAGTCTTACCCCACATAATGAAGTCTTGCACGATCAAGAAGTAACCATTGTAGCCCATACGGTCGACAACGCTTAATTCATAATCGATACGTTCAAGAATTTCTGGAGATAATAGTTTGCGACATTCTTCAACCGACCAATCTTGTACCTCTTCCTGAGTTTTACCGCCATAGCGAAAAGCCAGGCCACGAAAAACCAACTTATCGAGATAAGTTTTATCGGTCTCACCCTCCGGCACGGGAAACTTCGGAATCAGGATACGCCCGAGTTTCATGTCGACGTCACAACGTTCGGCAATCTTGCGAGAGTTTTTAATGGCGTCAGGATAATCTTTACCCCAACGGTCAATAATTTCCTGTGGTGGAATGACGTGAAGTTGAAAATCCTTCAAGGTCATACGATTTTGGTCGGAAAGATTGGCGGCCGTACCGATACAGAGGAGAATTTCATGAGCATCCTGGTCTTCGTGTTTGAGGTAATGACCATCACAGGTAACCACGAGCGGCAAACCAGTTTCCTTGGCGATTTGCTGTAAACCTTGATTGATGCGATCTTGCACCTCCCAGTGGGTTGGTGACTCGGGGTGACCATGGTCTTGCATCTCGAGATAGAAGCGGTCTTTATAGACTTCTTTATACCAATCAACCAGTTTTCTGGCACCATCGATGTCGCCATTTTTTAGGCGCACGGAGATTTCCGAGCTAGCACAGCCTGAGAGACAAATAATTCCCTCGTTATATTTTTCCATGATTTCATGGTCGATACGAGGCTTGTAATATTTACCATTAATTTCCGCTTCAGTAGCTAAACGACAGAGGTTTTCAAAACCCTGGTCATTCATGGCGAGCAAAGTAATGTGATAACGCACTTTATCATGTGCGGGATCCTTATCAGTACGATTTCTAGCCGCCACATAGGCCTCAAGTCCGAGAATTGGTTTAATGCCCGCAGATTGGCCTTCCTTATAAAGCTCAATCAAGCTCGACATGGTACCGTGGTCGGTGACCGCCACGGCTTGCATGCCAGTTTCTTTGACATACTTAATGAGGTCCGGAACCTTGGTTAGACCATCAAGAAGCGAGTAATGCGTATGGTTGTGTAAATGCACAAAATCCGCCGGAGACAAAATGTGTCCCGGTGAATCAATTTCTTCGCAAAACTTCAAAAAATCGTCGTTATTTGCCTCGGTAGATGGAGAGGCCTCTGCGGGCGCCGACATTTACTCCTCAGTGTCGTCGGTTAAATCAGAAACTGCATCTTCGACAGGTTCTACAATCTCGTCTTCGATCTCAGCAGCTTTCTTTGCAAATTTTTGCTTAAATTTTCCAAAATTAGTTTTCTGTTCGTGATAAATCTTGCCTAGATTCTCTTTTTGATCGTGGTAGATTTTGCCACCTTTGGCCTTAATTTCAGCACGAGTTTCTTTGCCAGACTTGGGAGCAGAAAGAACCCCAGCAATCGCACCAAGAGCCATACCAAATATAGCACCGAGAACAAAATGACCAGTAGATTTTTTCATATTCCTCCTTTTTGTTAATATATTTATATTATAACACGAACGAACAAGACCATAAATCGTTTTATAACAGACATGATGTAATTAACGCAATATACACTAAGAGCAATATGTAGTGAAAAAACATGGGAGATAGAAATAAAATGATTATTTGTATTTTTATAATAATCATTGCCATTTTTGGCATAAATTTTACTATTGACTTAACGGACCAGGCGGGACTTGATCGTAATAACACGCCAATTCAAATTATGGAGGTTTCAGATGAGTATACGTTAAATTATACTGAACATTCAAAAGTTCTAATTGGCAAAATTTCTGGTATTAGTAAATTCGTAAAACTCAAGGTAGCAGAACAAGATGTCGCCGTACAGAATCTTCGCAACCATATCGGGGAATTTGAATATGAGCTAAAAGACATAGCTGAAGGTGAAAGTACAACCAATATCTCGGTCACTGACGGTAAGAGATCGACAACTAAAGCTGTAGGACTTAACCGTCAAACCAAGGAATCTTACGATAAAGAAAAATTAGAAGAAGCTATCTCTCGCGTTGAAAAATCTTTAGATGAGGCTGAAAGTAATCCTTTAGATGAAAATATTACAAAAATCGAACAATCCCTTAGCTCTCTACCAGATGAACTTAAAGGAAAATATCAGGACCGTCTAAATTCTGTAAAAAATACCCTAAAGTCCGCATCCGCTTCGAACGCGGTGACTAAGACTAGCATGTATTCAGTAGCAAACGTAATCGATGGCGATACTATAGATTTAGTAATTAACGGCAAGACTGAAAGAATTCGCATGATTGGTCTAGACACACCTGAAACCAAAGACCCTAGAAAACCGGTTCAGTGTTTTGGTCAGGAAGCCAGTCAGAGAATGCGTGAGTTGGTGAATGGGAAAAATGTATATATCGAACAAGATCCGACACAAGGTGAACGAGATAAGTACGGGCGTCTTTTACTTTATATCTTTCTTGATGATAGGACAAATGTAGCATATAAAATGATTTATGATGGTTATGGTCACGAATACACCTATAATACTCCGCATAAATATCAAAATCAGTTTAAGAATGCCCAAAAAGATGCAGAGAACAATAAGCGTGGTCTTTGGGTAGAAAACACTTGCGCTGGAGACACTAACAAATCCGCAGTAAAAGAATCACCACAATCTAGTGCGCATCTAGCCCCAGCACCAAGCTATACTGCGCCAAAATCAGCAGCGCCAGTCTATGTAGCGCCAAAACCAGCAGCGCCAGTCTATGTAGCGCCAAACGCAGGAATGGCATGTCCGGCGAACTGTACGCAAGCTAGACAATGGGGTATGGCTGGCATGAGAGCTGGTCATCCATGTTACTCACTAAAGCTTGATAGGGATAGAGACGGCATTGCTTGCGAATAGAGCATGCATAAATTTCTAGAATAGAATTATTTTAAGATATTTATTTCGAAGTCTTTTTAGTGGCCGTCTTTTTCGCAGGTGTGCGAGATTTGGATGGATTTATAAAACTCATCAGCTTCTTAGTCAGAATATCCTTCACTAAACTTTTCGCAAGAGGCCCGACCGAGGTCATATCCTTGATATTATCCGCTACATCGTCGGCTTTTTCGGCGATAGATTGGCCGGTTTGCACCATGATTTCAATCTCAGAGAGTAGGTGAATGAATTTAACCAAGAAAATAATACCGACCACCAGAAAGACCAACAAAGTCATTGATAAAATCGCTACTAAAATCCATTCTGCTGTATTCATATAAACCTTTCTGGTAACTATTTTAGCATAAGTTCGATGAAATAAAAAATATAACTGGAGCTGCCAGTTATATTTTTTAGCCAAGCGGATTACGGGTTATGCTGTAATCTTCACGGATGGCATTTTACTTTGTAGTAAAATTAGATTTCACGAATGAATTTCTTGATATCTTCACCAAAGTCTTCGTACATGAAGTTATAGGCAAGTGAAGCAAGAGCGTAATTCTTTGGATCACCAGTAGTCATCCAACGACCCTTGGTTTTTTCGACGTAGACGTTGCCAGTTTCGGCCATCTTAGTAATCGCATCGACGGTCCAGAGCTCATTATCGAGGCCGATATTCTTTGGATCAAGGTGCTCAAAAACTTCTGGGGTCAAAAGATAGCGACCATAGGAAGTGAGATTAGATGGAGCCTGTTCGATGGCTGGTTTTTCGATAATATTTTCGAGAGTTTGAAGTTCAGCGTCACGAAGTTTAATAATGCCGTACTTATTCAAAACTTCGCGTGGCATTTCTTGAGAAATAATGATAGCCTTAGCGTCTTCATGTTTCTTATATGAGTCAATCAAGGTTTTGATATCAGAATGACCGAAAACCACGTCGTCTGAATAGGCAACCACAAAGGCTTCATCATCGCGAATGTAAGGACGGGCGGAAGCAATTGGCGAACCATTACCATATGGGTAACTCTGATCTTGCTCAATGACGGTGATTTTTGGAAAATCGAGAACACGTTGTACTGGAGCATAACGATCAAGCTTGCCCTGAGAAGCGAGTTGCTTACGAATACGGTTAACCGAGTTATTAAAATAATCTTCGTAAATCCCCTTACCTTCTGGAGTGGCGACGATGATAATTTCCTTAATTCCAGCATCCACACATTCTTCAACTACAAGTTGCATGATTGGGCGATTGCCAAGTGGGAGCATGGCCTTAGGTACGGTTTTAGTAATTGGTAGATAGCGGCTAGCAAAGCCAGCGTCAGTAATAACTGCCTTGGTAGGTAACTTATATTTCATAATTTCTCCTTGAGTCTTTATTATACAAGATTGACGCGTAATAGTCAAAGATTACAGGGGTGAATTAGACTTAATCAATAAAAAAATAGGGCACATGGCCCTATTTAGGATTGGTTTTATTTTTTAGAAATTTTCTTGGCAGTTGGTTTTTGAGTTTTCTTAGTAGCAGCTTTTTTAACTGACTTATGTGCAGTTTTTTCACCAAGATTTTTTGACTTATAAGCACGATCTGGTTTTACAGAAAGTTCTTTAATGGCGGCAATTTTCTTAGCATTCTTGATAGATTTAGCGCGATTTTCTTCACGTTTTTCACGAAGCTCGGTTTCGTATTCGTGTTTTTGTTCTTTATTGTGGATAGCATAAATCAGATTAGAGATACCGAAAATCATCATGTAGGAGCCAAAATATTTAATAAATGGCAGATTACCGAGATGACCAGCGTTGACAACGACAATACCGATAATACAACCGGAAATACCAGTGAGCACCCAAATAAAGCGGTCTGTCAAATCATCCACGGAACCGAGACCAATGAAAATCTCAAGAATACCACGGGTGATGGTGTATAGACCGATAATGGCGAGATGCCAAATGGCGTTCTGATCCTTAGCAAAGAGCATAGTGAAAGCCGTGGCGATTTCTAGGACGGCCATGAGGAGTGAAAGGCCCCAGGTTTCCTTCAAGTGGGTACGAGTGAGTAAGTTCAACATCTCGATAATACCGAGACCGAGCAAAACCGTACCGGCAATCACAATAATTGCCTCGAGACTATTTAGATTAGTAAAGAGGGTGTACCAGCCGAAAAGAAGTGCCAACACACCCTGCAATGCGAAGATTAGCCAGTGGCTATCAATATATTTTCGCTTGATTGACATATAATTTTCCTTTGTTAATTCTTATGCTTATTTTAGCATAAAAAGAAAAATAAAGCAGAGTTTGCTGAAATATAACAAAAACCTCGAATTCATTTTTGATAAATTCGAGGCGTATTTAATTGACTAAAAATATTAAACGTGACGCACTTTTCGGCGAAGAGTTTCAATTGGTAAAGTTTTAGTGTAATAGGAAATTTTATCCAAGACGAGATCTCTAGCTTCCAGATATTTTAACTCTTCCACGCCAAATCCACGTTTAAAAACTGAGACGCCATAGAAGCGATGTTTAGTGTCGTTTTCATCGACAATGCCCCAAAAATTGTAACGCTTAATGCCACGCTTCCTCGCATCACGCATAGCTTCCATATGAAGAAGGGGGGCGCCGGAATACTTGGTGCCGAGTTCGGAAGAGACACCATAATGATACGAGGCTTCGTTGCCATAGAAAATCATAAAGTTTTCGGCAAGAATCTCACCGTTTAATTTCGCGATGTAGAGTACCGCTTCGTCATTCTTAGCAAAAGCTGCAAATTGCTTAGTGAGAAAGTCTTCCGAGAAAGCATAAAAATCGTGGCGTTTAGCAGTTTGTAATTCAATTTGATAAAAATCATGAATCGCTTTCGGGTCGGAAGTTTTTTCGATGGTGATTTGATTTTTCTCGGCCTTGCGAAGAGCGCGGCGCAGACGCTGACGCATATTTTTGAGGATTTCCTCTTCGGAATTTTCTAAATTAAGGACACCAGCAAACTCCACCGAAAGATACATCGGGGCCTTGCGGAAGCCGAGCTGCTGAAAAATCTTCGCGTTCTCTGGGGTATTCTGAAGTTGAGGACGTACGCGAACGAAAGTACATTTTAGTTTTTTTGCTTGCTGTTTCATGTCACTAAAAATCAGGTTTTTGATTTCTTGATTAGTCCAATCAAAAATCGGTCCACCAGCTATGGCAAGATGACGGCCACGCTTGGCCGGTTCAACTTCGCCAGCATAAACTCCCACGAGTTGGTTATTTTCGTCATAGATACCACGACGCACAATATCAAAACCGCGGGAGAAGTAGAATTCGTAGAAATCCCAGGATTGCAAAAAGTTAGCATCCGGATGTGCGGTAACAAATTCATCCCATTCGGTTTGATTTTCGACAGTTTTGACGGTGTATTTCATAGTTTCCTTTTTAATTTATAGATGACGTTTTCTTCGACGAGCGTCTTCGACTAGACGAATCAGACCATAGTGAAGTTTTTTGACTGGTAAGTCATGGGCGTGAAGGTAATCAAATTTTTCACCGCCAAAGCCAGTCTTGAAAGTAGTGACCCCGGCAAATTTATGATTCTTTTGGCCAGCTGGCGCAATACCCCAGAGATTATAACGAAGTTTCCCCTGTTTTTTAAGATCCTTCATCACATACCACTGCAGGGCATAAGCGCCTGGGAATTTGTAATTTAGCTCGGTGGAAGCTGCTTCAAAATAATCACCTTCTAGAGCATCAGTTAAAACTAAGCCGTAGGCTACTGGCTTGCCGTCGAGGGTGGCGCAGTAAATCTGCAAGTCATCCCCGAAGGCCTTAGCGTAGGCATTGAGATCCTTGCGGCGTGGCGGAATAAAACCTTGACGCTTGGCGGTTTCGGCTTGAATCTGATGAAACTCACGGAGAATTTCAGGGGTATTGGATTTTTTGACCTTGAAATCTAGTTTCTCTGAGCGGCGCACTTCATAACGAGTTTGGCGGCGCATATTTTTCAAAAGATCCTCTTCAGATTGGGTGAGATCGACGAAGACGGTATTTTCGGCATGAAGAAAATAGGAAGCGGATAGTGACGGAATTGATTCGATGAGTGCACGATTTTCTGGGGTCTCCTCGAGATTTGGACGAAAACGCACGAAGACACAATTATTTTGCTTGGCATAGCGGTAGATTTCGGCCATGGCAAGCTCTAGCTCATTACGATTCTGATAATCGAGAATCGGTCCGCACGGAATCTCCAAAAAACGGCCACGCTTAGCGTCTTTAATAATGGCAAGACAATAAGATTTTTCACTAAACATCAAGAAGATAGGTTTATGGCCGATGGATTTATTAACTTCATACCACTGTTTGGACTGCAAGAAATTAGTGTGAGAGGCGGCGTGACGAAGCGTATCTATGTGTTCTACTTCAGTTTCGGATAGAGATTTTTTAGTAGTGAAGGAAGCGATTTTTTCACCTTGAGAATTTATTTCATATTGATTAATCAAATGTCTTGCATCGGCAAGTTCAAAAATATTTAACCAATTTGGTAGATTAATCAGATGTTTGGCGGCAAAAACCGCGTTCGGGCAAGCTTTTTCGTTAAAATTAGCTCGGGTATAGTATCTCTCTGGTGAAACTGGTGAACTATACCAAATATCATCCATAATGAAGCCTGCGGCAGTGAGTTTTTCTAATAATTCTTCCCGATTTTCCACAAAATAGAAACGACGAAGTGGGGCACGATGCTTAATTTTCTTAAGATCAGATAAAGCAAGCTTGGCCTGCCAATGAGTGAGGCGAATAGAACTATCTAGCCTAGCATCGGCAGATTTCTGAATTTGATGAGTCTTCAAAAGAAAGGCGGTAAAGAGTCGACCAAAATTAAGGCGACCAAGCTGTAAATGAAAAAGACCACGAGTGATTGCGCCAAAAAGTGGATAAGTGCGCGTGCGAAAACGATCGGCTAAGCTTGGCAGGTCGGTCGGGATGGTAAAAGATTTTTTGCGCTTATCAGTTTTACGAAGGAATAATAATCCGCCAGAAATTAGATCGAGGGATTTTCCCTTACCGAAACTCATAATGACGGCATCCCCCACCGTACCAGCTTCGCGACCATCCGGGTAATCCATACCGACACAGTGTGCAAGATCCTCGATTAGTGCGAGGTTGTATTTTTTAGCGACAGATTCGATATTCGCTATATCACACGAGTAAGCCAAATTATTCTGTACGATCACCGCTTTAATTTCCGGATTATTCACACAAGCTTTTTCGAGGGCTTTCGCGTCAAAGTGAAGATTTTTGAGATTGACATCAAGATAAACCGGTTTACAGTTAGCACTTCGCACAGCTTCCACCACTGCGAAGCAAGTCAAAGCCGTAATCGCCACCTTATCCCCAGGCTTAGTGAAATATTTAATAGCCTCAGAAAGTGCAGTACGTCCTGAACCGTAAAGTGCAACATTTTCCGCTTCTACCTGATAACGCTTGGCGACATAGGTTTTTAATTTTTCAGAATCTTTTTTGAAACCAAAGGTAAATAATTGTCTGAGAGTTTTCTTTAAGCCAAATTGACTAGCATGCGCAATAAATTTCATTAAGCAAGTACCTCACTGATAGCTTTAGCCAAGCCCTTTGGATCGTCGATATATGGAGCGTGACGCCACTTATCGGAAGAATAGAAAGTACTATCATTAATTAGTTCATGAAGCTTCTTGCCTTGACGGAGCGGCGTAATTTGATCATTTTCACCCCAAAGAATCGAAGTTTTAACCTTGACAAGAGAAGGGTCGAGGTCCTTGTCGGATTCATGCATGTTTGCTAAGGTTTTTTTCATATTTTCAGGCGCATGTGCATAATCAGAAGCGCCAACGATTTTATGGAAGACCTTACGCAGGATTGGAATGCGCTTAAAAATACCGAAAATCTTACTTAAACCACGCAAAATATCACGCTTCAAAGATTTTTCATAAATACCCGCGCTATCAAGAAGAATTAAATGCTGAAGTTTTTTCGGATGTTTGATGGTGAGATTCATCAGAATACGGCCGCCATTGCTATGACCTAGCACTACTGCATCATCTGGAAGTTCACGCTTAGCCCAACGTACATAATCATTAATCGTCCAAACTTTTTGGCTTTGCTCAGTAAGTCCAGGAACGTGAAGCATCTTGACTTCAATATTGTATTTATCTCGTAAAATTTCAACAGTTTTAGCCCATGGCTCCAAGGTATAAGTCCAACCATGAATAATGTATAAAGTTTTCATTAGTTAAGTCCCCTTTTTTCACGACGCTTTTCTGCAGCTTTTTCGCGGCGTGGCAGACGCTCGGCGTCTTTTGAATTTAGTAATAATTTTTCGATAATCCATTCGAGGTATTGGCTACCCTTAAAGAGAATGGTTTCTCCGTTTACAGCATTTTGTTGAATGAATTCGAGAGCCTTTTTGGGATCATCAAAGGCATTGACCTTAATTTCCTGCTTCTTTAGAATTGGATAGGTGTATACACGGGTACGCCGACCGATTAAAATTACTTGTTCAGGGTTAGATGCGATAATAGCATCAGCGAGTTTTTCATGTTCATGTTGCTCGATACTACCTTGCTCCACCATGTCACCAATTACTAACCATTTATGTTGAGTACGCATTGAGTGGTACATTTTAAGGATTGATTCCATAGAAATTAAGTGAGCGTTATAGCTACTATCAATAATTTTTAGATTATTAATGCCTTTCAAAAAAGTATTACGCCCAGGTGCTTCACGCATATCGGAAAAATCATTTGGCATTTGAATATGGAGATATTCACAAAGCTTGGCGAGCATAGACAATTGAATGGCAAGGTCACGTTGCATCGGGTTTTTAAAGGTAATAGTGAATTCGCCCAGCTTTGGCTGACTAGTAAAATCCATGACGAACTCAGTTTTATTTGGATAAACAGTATAGTTCAGCAATTCACTCTTGCTACACTTAATAACTTCGGCCTTAGTTTTGCCTTTGGCGACAATTTTATCAATCGCACGATTCATTAAGTCGACATCCTTATCAATAAGGATCAATTTTTGAGTATTTTCTGGCAAAGTAGCGAATTCATGAGTAATGGCTTTTTCTATATTTGGAAAAATGCCAGCTTCGACCTGCTTTTCAAACTGTACAGCATGTGAAAGACCCAAAGAAACCCAAATCGTAACTTCTGGTTTTAGCCATTTGGCGAGAAATTCAGCTTCATGTGGGCGTTCGCCATCGATTTCGACGATATAAAATTTCTCGCGATGGGTGTAAAAAAGCGATTTAAATGGCACACCAATGATTAAGCTGAGCCAACGCCACTTACTGCCACGCACACCGTCCATATCGACAATGTCGAAGGCTACGCCAAAGGCGGAATTAGCATTAAAGGAATAATGTGCCTTGGTTTTTAGAGTAGATTCAACCAAATTCAGCATGGTAGTCTTGCCAACTGAACCGGTAATGGCAATCACCCGAGGTTTCCAGCGTTTGAGTGAAATATTAGCAAAAAAACGAAAATAATTCGCAGCCAAAAAATAAAATTTCTTTTTAAGTCTCATTACGAGCGTCATATATTTATTTTAGCATATACTGTTAATTTTTTATATTTTGAAAGAAACGAGCGGCCCGTTCGGTGGTCGGATGATCCATGACCTTACGCGGCTCGCCATCTTCAATAATTTTCCCCTTATCAAGAAAGATAAGGCGGGTTCCAACTTCTCTGGCAAAACTCATTTCATGAGTGACAATCACCATAGTGCGGCTATGATCTTTGGCAAGGTCCTTAATAACCTCGAGTACTTCGCCCACCATTTCCGGATCAAGCGCAGAGGTCGGCTCATCAAACAAAATTACCTCGGGATGCATGGCTAGAGCGCGAGCGATGGCGACACGTTGCTTTTGGCCGCCGGAAAGATTTTTCGGGTAGTCATAAGCTTTATTCGCGAGGCCAACCCGTCTCAATAACTCTATAGCCTCTTTTTCCGCCTGCTTATTCGAGAGATGTAGGACTTTTCTCGGAGCAAGCTTGATATTTTCTATGATATTAAGATTTTCAAAAAGATTAAAACTTTGAAAAACCATACCAACTTTAGCACGCAGCTTATTAAGATTGGTTTTGGGATTGGTAATTTCCTGCCCATCAATAAAAATTTGACCCTTATCTGGAACGTTTAGTAAATTTAAGCAGCGCAAGAAAGTCGACTTGCCCGAGCCGGAAGATCCAATCAAGACTACGGTTTCGCCGTCTTGGATTTCGAGATCGATACCGCGTAGAACTTTTTGATTTTCGAAACTTTTTTCAAGTTTCTTTACAATAATCGACATATTAAGCCAACCTCTTTTCCACTTTCGACATAATTTTAGTAAAGATCAGAGTAATCGCTAGGTAAATAATCGCGGCAGCCACCAAAGACTCAAAAGCCGTGGCAGTGAGTGAGCGTATATCATCAGCACCACGCATGATATCGCCGAGACCAATCCAGCCAACGATGGAGGTCTCCTTGAAGAGTGAAATGCCCTCGCCGATGAGGCTCGGTAAGGAATTCTTGAGCGCCTGTGGCATCACGACATAAAGTTGAGTGTAAAACTCTGAAATACCGAGAGAACGCGCGGCTTCCTTTTGGCCCTTCGAAACACTCTCGATACCACCACGAATGATTTCCGAAATATAAGCGCCACTATTGAGTGAAAAAGCTACAGCGGCGACAATGATTTTCGGCATAGCGCGGTACTCGGCAAAAATTACGTAATACATAATTAAGAGCTGCACTAGAAGAGGTGTGCCGCGGATAATCGTGACATAGAGATTGGCGATTTTTTGACAAAATTTGACACTGGAAGTGCGAAGCATTGATATTAAAACACCGAGAAGAAAACCAAAAAAGAGCGCCAAAATAGTTAAGACAATGGTAACTTCAAGCCCGTGCCAAAAATAAATCCAACGCCCGTTACCGAATATGACTTCAAAAAATTTCATCTGCTCTCTCCAAAATATTTCCTTAATAAGGCGTCCATACGCCCGTCTTCCTTCATACGATTAATCGTTTGATCAACTTTTTCCTTGAGAGTCTGATTAGTTTTTTTCATGGCAATAGCGTAAGATTCGTTGCCAATAGCGGAACCAAGAATTTTTAGGCCCGGAAATGCCACAATATATTGATTAGCTGGTGCGTCATCCAAAATTACTGCATCAACTCGTCCAGAAGCGAGTTCCTGTAAAACATTAGGGACGGCGGGAAATTGAACCACTTTAGCACCTGCAATTTCTGAGGCTAAAATATCTCCGGTAGTGCCGAGTTGAACGCCGATTTTCTTGCCGATGAGGCCAGATTTATTAAAAATCTTACTATCCTCTGGGACAATGATGCGCTGGGTGGCCTGATAATATGGCTCCGAAAATAGAGCATTCTTGGCGCGTTCTTCGGTAACCGACATGCCAGCCACGGCAAGATCGATGCGACCACCTTCGAGCGCCGGAAGAAGTCCATCAAAAGACATATCTTCAATTTTTAGCTCAGCGCCGAGGTCTTTCGCAATTTCGCGCGCGAGATCCACATCAAAACCGACCACCTGACCACCTTCCTTATATTCAAATGGTTTAAAAGTAGCATTGGTACCCATAACTAAAACTGAGGCATCATGAGACACCACGGTTTCGCGTTTTAAAATATCGAAAAACATCCAGAAAAAAGCCGCAACACACACCGCCAGAATAATCAAATTTTTAATAATTCGGACAGGATTTCGTTTCGGCTTATGCATAGTTTAAGTATAAGGTGTTTAGGATAATTATTCAAGAATGCAAGTTAATCAGAATATACTTGCGTTGATTCAGTAAAATTTAAATCTGTGTAAAATATCCTGGATCCCCAGGGCGATCGATGCGAAGACACTTGAGGGCTTCATTATTATTACCTGAGAATGAACATCTGGATCCATTACCACCACGAAGCGTACGGCGCTCACCAAAGACGTTATAGATTCTCTTGTTCACACTGGATATATTAAAATCATTCTTTACATAAATATTAGTCAAACTATCTCTTGTATAATGACCCAAAGAGAACATTCCGGTAAAATCTTGAACATTTCTAGTATCAAAATTGGTTAAATATAACTTCACGGTATATTCCGTCTCTCCAAACATTCCACTCATATCAGTTACATTTTGAGTATTAAAACTGGAGAGATCGAGATTCGGGATCCTAGTACCATAGAACATTCCCGACATATTAACAGCGCTTTGCGTTTCAAAGCCTGCCGTGTTTAACGAAGTAATTGCTGCATTCCAAAACATGTTTTTAAAATTTGTCACCTTGCCAGTATTAAACCTTGAAGTTATTACAGTCTGCAAATTAGGAAGCTGAAAAAACATACTATTCATATCAGTGACGTTTTGAAAATCAAAACTACTTAAGTTAATAGTGGGTAGGCTAGTAGCACCATAAAACATTTCACTCATATCGGTAACTTTTGAGGTGTTAAAACTCGACATATTTATATCAGTGAATCTACTAGAATCCTTAAACATACCCTTCATATTTACTACATTGGCCGTATTAAAATTACTTAGATTCAAAGTAATAGTATCTCTTCTCATAAGTGCTCTTACCCCACTAAACATTTCGCTCATATCCTGCACTTTACTGGTGTTAAATCTTGAAACATCGATTGGGTTTAAATATGAGACCTCTTTAAACATACCCTTCATACTGATTACCTCACTGGTATCAATATTTGAAAAATCAGCACTATAAATACCCGAGAATGAGCTAAACATATAGCTACTATCTGGGTTAGCGTAAATTTTAGCAGCGTCTGAGCCGTAACATATTCCTTTATCGCCCCAACTCCAATCTGGCCAAATGTAAACATCAAAATCTGATTCCACAGGGTCGGCAACATTATAGTGCAACTGCCTTTTAATACCATCTGTGACAGTACATCGCCTAAAAGCGTTTGCGCGACTACCACTATTTACTCTGGCGATGGCTTGGTTAATTTCTGGGCCAGGCTTAAAGACGGCGCGTCTGTCGATTGGATTAGTTACTACGGAAAAAATTAGACGATTCGTGTAACTGCCATTTTCAAGATTACTTGTGAGCTTCATGCCGATATTTAGATCCGTGACACTGACACCATTAGTAGCTTCGGTAGTTTGGCGGAAGCTAGCTGGAGATACAAGAGCTGGAATTGGGTTATAATTTGGTGCGGAAGCTAGACGATAACCCCAGGTGTTATTTGGAAGATTAGCGAGAGAGCTAGGAGTAGAGATTGAATCAATTTTTGCGAGCAATGCAGAACTATTATTTACCAAGGCGGTATTATTTGATTCGGAACTTATGGTAGCTGTATAACCAGTACGGTTATTAGTATTGATAGTCAAGCGCAATGGAAACTCAGTAGTTTTATTGGTGGAATTAATCACCTGGTTACCATTGATAGTTACGTTGGCGTTATTAATGGCTGCAGAGAGAGTTGGAGTTGGGGCGGCAAAAACATCCGACGCACCGAATTGGTTACCTAGAATAGTGAGCGTAAAAACGACAGCAGCAAGATTAAAGCCATTTTTGACCCACAAAAATATTTTGGATTGATGATAGAGATTTTTCATAGTTTTTATATGACCGTGTGATTTGTCGTGTTATATTTTACCATAAGCAAAATAAAAATCCAAATACGAAATTTGGATTTTAGATATTTTTTGAATTTTAAGTTTATATTTTCCGATGAGTTGTGAGTACTTCGAATGATGTTTTATAAATTATGACTTAGCGGTAAAGTAACCTGAAGTACCGGCGGCGTCAATGCGAAGCCAAGTCTTGTCGGCGGTAGCTGGATCGGTTTCATGGGAACCATTGCCACCACGTAGATTAGTACGACCATTAAAGATATTTGTAGCTTGCGCAGAGGTGTCAACGACGAAATTTGCGGAAGCGTAAATCGTAGTTAAGACATCACCAGCTGGACAAGTAGCCGTAGTGGTGCCGGTGCCAGCGAGGCTGAAGAGATTATCGAAATTTCGCACATTGGCGGTATTTAACATCGAAAGATCGAGGCTAGCAACCTTACAAGTATTAGCGAACATGCCTGCGATAGTATTGGCATTTTCTAGAGTAAAATTAGCACCTAACTTGATTTCGATAGCGGCCTGAAGATTATTGAAGAGATTAGCGGCATCCGTCACCTGCTTGGTATTGAAATTCGAAAGATCGAGCGATGCGAGTTCAGTCATACCAGAGAACATATTGCGCATATTAGTCACACGAGCTGTATCGAAATTTACTAGATTCAAGCTTTGGACTTTTTCAGTGCCATCAAACATACTTGCCATATTTACGACATTACTGGTATCAAATTTCGCCAAATCGAGATCTTGAACGTGAGTGAAATTCTTGAACATATTAGAAGAATCTGGGGCGAGGAAGATTTTTTCAGTTTCGGCATAATAGTAAACGGTTTTATCGGCTTCTTTATACCAAGCCTTGATGACATAATCAGAGTTTACATTATCTTGAATCTCGATTGCTTTATCGCCGGCAGTAGGAGCGGTGGTACTACGACGGAAATGCTCGATCATTTCTTGACCATGCCCAAAGAAATTCGAGGAGCTACGTTTACCAAGATAAGTAATGGCCTTATTAAAAACTTCGCCCTTATCCATAATGGCTTCTTTTTGATAAGTGTTCGCCACTACGGAAACCACAAGCTGATTAATATAATCACCAGGACGCAAATCATCGCCGAGATTAATACCGAGATTGAGAATAGTTTTTTGGTTAGTGACTTCTTTTTCGGCACTATTCGCCACAGTGGCTGGATGACTAAGACTTGGAATTGGACTATAGTCGGTAGCAGTAGATAATTTATAGCCCCAAGTATTGGCGGTAAAATTATTTAGTGCTTTATCACTAGTGATTGATTCAATCTTATCCGGCTTGGCTGGGTCAGAATTATTTAACGCAGTATTATCGGTTTTAGAATTAACTACGACTTTGTAGCCGGATTTATTTTTCGCGGTAACACCGATATTCAGATTCATTTCCCTTTTAACCGATGGATTATCGAGTAACAGATCACCATCTACTTGAGTTTTGACATTATCAACATAGGCCGAAAGACTGGACTGATAGAGGGCAGAAGTATTTTTCGTGTTAAGCCAGGCAGCTGCGACCAAGGTCAAAGCAAGGCCCGAGCTAAGCTTCAAAAATTTATGATTCACAATATTTTCCCTAATTCGTTTTATACTACATTTAGTTTAGCATAACTAGAATGGAAGAAAAGTCTTGAAAAATTTGGAAAATGTTATTCATCAAGATAGTTATCAGCTTGAAAGTCAGCGTCAATCATCCAATGACCGCGGAGGCGAAAGGCGGGGATAGTGCCACGAATCGCTTTATTGGTGGCGGATTGAACACTCATTTGATTTTGCTTTGCCCAGTCGGA
The DNA here is from genome assembly GCA_963515485.1 of uncultured Candidatus Saccharibacteria bacterium. GTDB lineage: Bacteria > Patescibacteriota > Saccharimonadia > Saccharimonadales > Saccharimonadaceae > Nanosyncoccus. The sequence goes on from CAUPWD010000001.1 coordinate 25,412, forward strand.
AACGGAGATAATTTTCGGCGCAGTTAAACGCGTGATTCGGCGGTAAAGAGCCTCGATAAGAAGTCTGGCGAAGAAATCGGATAAACGATCGAGCTTATTGAAGTTCGAATATTCTTCTAATGCTGGATAATATTCTTCATTTTTGGATTTATTGGGAATTAGAATAGGAGGCAAGTCGAGCAAATCTAGCTGCTCATTAATCAGGAGTCGACCGATACGACCATTGCCATCGATAAACGGATGAATATTTTCAAATTCGGCATGAAAATAGACGATTTTGTCGAGAAAATATTGGTCGTCTGACGCGTTATATTTTTCAACTAATTCAGACATAAAACCGTGAACGAATTGCGGATTCGCGCCGATATGATTCCCCACGCGCACCCACTCCTTGTTGGTGCGAAATCGGCCGGCAGCATCATCACGAATATTCTGCATTAAAATACTGTGGAGTTTAAGAATTAGTGACACAGAAATTTCGGCTTCCGGATTATCCAGAAGTAGCTCCATGGCTTTTGCGAGATTGGTAGCCTCAAAAATCTCGCGGATCTGATGATCGGTACGAATTTGGTGTCGAATCAGAATATCTTCCGTATCCTCGAGAGTGAGAGTGGAGTTTTCGATAGCATTGGAGTTATAAACCATCTCCGGAAGTTCTACGAGGTTTAATTCCCTAATTCCGGAAGCATATTTTGGCACCAAATCATGGTAACGTTCAATCAGAAAATCGAGTTTTTGCCGAAGAGGATTACTAACCATAACTCTATTATAACAAAAACGTTTAAAATTGTCATTTTCGATAATTTTAAACGATTACGGTTTCTGAGTGAAGTAACCTTTGGCGCCTGGGCGGTCGATACGAAGCCAAGTTTTGTCAGCAGAAGCAGGATTTACGAGGAAAGAACCATTACCACCACGTAGTTTAACCTGATTTCGAAATATATTATCAAATTCAGTACCAGCAGAAATGTTAAAATCTTGACTGACGTAAATTTTTTCCAATTTAGTCTCGAGTGGGCGCGACGAAGCAAACATGTTACTAAATTTATTCACCTTCGCAGTATTAAAATTACTCAAATCAAGTTCAGTAAGATTATTCGTATCTGTAAACATGCCGCGCATATCTGTCACATTAGCTGTAGAAAAACGTCCACCGAGATTTATTGAGGATAAAGCCGTCATACCGGAAAAAATATCTTGCATATTATGAACCTTACTAGTGTCGAGATGACTGAAGTCAAGATTTTCGAGCTTATTAGTACTATAAAACATACGATACATGGATTCTACCTTGCTGGTATTGAAAGACGAAATGTTGAGATTTTTTAACTCAAACATATAGCTGAACATTGACGCCATATTTGTCACATTACTTGTATCAAACTGCGAAAGATCCAGACTGACCAATTTACGATCGTTGAAGAACATATTATACAAACTGTTTGCCTTAGAAGTATTAAAATTATGTCCAAGCTCAAGACTAGTGAGATTCAGCATGCCACTAAACATACCAGCCATACTAATACTTTCACTGGTATTAAAAGTCGAGACATCAAGCGAAGTGAGGTTCGAGCAGGCATTAAACATATTCGTAAAATCTGTAACTTTTCTAGTATCAAAACTCGATAGATCAATTTCCTGCAATTGATTACAATTATTAAACATACTATTCATATTAGTGACATTACTAGTCTGGAAATTAGGGCTTAAAATAATCTTTTTTACATTACTCATACCACTAAACATCGCACTAGTAGTAATCACTTTTCTAGTATCAAAATTCGAGAGATCAAGCTCCTCCAGAAGGATGCAGTTTGAAAACATGCTGGCCATATTTGTCACATTGTGAGTCTTAAATTTGTCACTAATTTTAAAATCGGTCATTGAGCGGAGATTACCAAACATGGAGAGCATGTTGGTGACCTTAGAAGTATCAAAATTACGGATATCGAGGCTAGCGAGCTTGGTAGCGCCACCAAACATAGTTTGCATATTGGTGACCTTAGCCGTATCAAAACTCGAGACATTCAGACTGGTGAGATTGCCACAATCCTTAAACATTTCCTGCATATTAACAACATTAGCGGTATTAAAATTCCCTAAATCTAGTGACGTAATATTACTTGCACCGCTAAACATATTGCCCATATCCGTAACATTAGCAGTATCAAAATGCGAGAGATCAAGATTTTGCAAAGAAGAATCACCCATAAACATACGCGAGAAGCTTTTAACATTTTTAGTTTTGAAACTAGAAATATTGAGATTTTTCAGGGATCCCATATAGGCAAACATATTAGTCATCGCAGTCACACGGGAAGTTTTAAAGGTGGAAAGATCTAGATTTACCACACTTCTGGCGTTATTAAACATAAAAGACATATCCTTCACGTAACGTGTATCAAGTCCGGATAGGTCAATATCGGTAATATTAAGGATGTTATTAAAAATCTGACGTGAGTCGTCGTTCATGTAGACACGGTCATTCTCGCAATAGTAGTAAACTGTCTTGTCAGCCGGATTAAACCAAGCTAAAATTTCATAGCTTGATTCGTCAGAATCTTCGATATTGATAGTTTTCATGGCGGCCGTCGGCGCGGTCGGGCTTCGTTTGAACCCCTTAATAGCATGCAAATTAGTGCCGGCAAGAATTGCACTACGCGCAATTTTCTGGTTTAAATCTGGCCCTCTTGTGAGCGTAGCATTGGTACCAGCATTATTGTTTGAAATAACCGAAATCATGAGGGTGTTTTTATAGCTACCACTTAGAAGATCGGTGCCTAAATTCATGCCAATGGTAATATTCTTAACTTCACTGCCATCAGTTTTTTCTTCAGAACTAAAAAGATTCGTCGGACTGGCGACTGAGCCAATCGGGCGAAAATTAGTCTCGTCATCTATCTTATAGCCCCAGGTCTTAGCTGGAAAATTACTTAGAGTATCGGCACTTGAAATTGAATTAATCTTATCGGTAACAGTAGAATTCGGGCTAATGAGTGAAGTGTTATTCGAATCAGTGCTAACAATTACGCGATAGCCACTTTTATCGTTAGAGTTAACAGTTAGTTTCGTGGTCACTTCCTGGAGCTGTGGATTCACGGAATGATCATCACTGCCGCGGAATACCACCGATGATTGATTAAGGGCCGCAGATAAAGACGGTGTAAAGAGGGCGTAAGATTGAGGAGCAAAAATCAAGTTCAAGCTAAAAATTAAGGCCGTTAGGGTAAAAAAGCCGGCGAGACTTTTCAGCCATGAACGGGTGATTCGCAGTTTTTGATTATTATCGCTCGTCATGCAGGATAATTTTAACATAAAGGTTATACTAAAACAAATCAAAAATCCCAATACAAGATTGGGATTTTTAAGTAATTTATGTTTTAATTACATTTTGATTTCGGCATCGACACCAGCTGGCAAAGACAAGTTTTGAAGTGCATCAATGGTCTTTGGGGTAGCGTTGGTGATGTCGATAAGACGCTTGTGAATCTTCATTTCGAAAGCTTCACCACCGGTCTTGTAAACGTGAGGTGATTTCACCACAGTAAAAGTACTGCGCTTAGTTGGTAGTGGGACTGGGCCAGAAACGGCGGCACCAGTACGGATAGCGGTATCGACGATTTGCTTAGCGCTTTGGTCGATTACACGATGGTCGTAGGCTTTAAGACGAATACGGATCTTCAAGCCTTCGTTTTTTGCGTCTGCCATTGTTTTCCTTCTAATTCTATAACTTCAGATGCTTGATGCGTCAATGAGTTTTTAGAATTCAATTAATAATAGTAGATTTATTTTACGATAAAAACAGAGGTTCGTCAAGATAAAAAATACCCCCCCGAAGGAGAGGTATTTAGGTTGTCATCGATTATTTGATAATCTTAGTAACAACACCAGAACCGACAGTACGGCCACCTTCGCGGATAGCGAAACGGTCGTTGTTGTTCATAGCGATAGCTGAAAGAAGCTTGACCTGGAAGGTAACAGTGTCACCTGGCATGACGATTTCTTTGTCAGCTGGAAGTTCGACTTCACCGGTAACATCGGTAGTACGGAAGTAGAATTGTGGCTTGTAACCCTTTGAGAATGGGGTGTGGCGGCCGCCTTCTTCTTTCTTCAAGATGTAAACCTGAGCTTCGAATTCAGTGTGTGGGGTGATAGAACCTGGCTTAGCAATAACCTGACCACGTTCGATTTGTTCGCGTTCAATACCACGGAGCAAGAGACCAGCGTTATCACCAGCTTCACCTTCGTTAAGAGTCTTGTGGAAAGCCTCGATACCGGTAACAACAGACTTTTGGGTAGCCTTCAAACCAACGATTTCAACTTCGTCGTTCAATTTGACAACACCTTGTTCGATACGACCAGTAGCGACGGTACCACGACCCTTGATGGAGAAGACATCTTCGATTGGCATCAAGAATGGTTTGTCAAGATCGTGTTCAGGAATGTCGAAGTAGTCATCCATAGCGTGGACGAGATCCATGATGCGGTCTTCCATTTCAGTGTCGCCTTCAAGAGCCTTAAGAGCAGAACCCTTGATGATTGGAGCGTTATCACCGTCGAAGCCGTACTTGTTCAAAAGTTCACGGACATCCATTTCAACGAGCTCAACGAGTTCTGGGTCAGCAAGATCCATCTTGTTGAGGAAGACGATGATTTTTGGTACGTTCACCTGGTGAGCGAGAAGTACGTGTTCACGGGTTTGTGGAAGTGGACCATCGTTAGCAGCAACTACGAGGATAGCACCATCGATTTGAGCAGCACCGGTAATCATGTTCTTGATGTAGTCGGCGTGGCCTGGCATATCTACGTGAGCGTAGTGACGCTTTTCTGATTCGTACTCTTGGTGAGAGGTAGCAATGGTAATACCACGAGCTTTTTCTTCTGGAGCGTTGTCAATCTGATCGTAAGCAACTGATTTGTTAACATCAGATGGGAGGCGCTTCGCAAGTACGGTGGTAATAGCAGCAGTAAGAGTAGTCTTACCGTGGTCAACGTGACCCATAGTACCAACGTTAATGTGTGGCTTGGAACGGTCGAAATTTGCCATTCTTTATTATTCTCCTTTAATATTATTCTCCTTGGCACTAATATTAACCAGCCAAGAAGCTAGATATATCTATATATTAATAGATTTTACGGAATAAGTAAAGAGAGAAATCCAGAAAAAAGGCGCCAAATTGACGCCTTGACAGTTAGTTTTTCGATGTTGTAGTAAAATTTGCCCAGATGGGCTGGTGTGATTTTAAATTTAAATTTGCAGTTTTAATCTTCTGGTACGACTTTGACCAAATCATGGCGTTCACGATCCCACTCACAGCCACAGCCATAATCATCAAAATCAACTTCGTCGTCTGCGATTTTGGGGATTCTGTTCTTGGGGTTTCTATCAAACTGAAAATGATAGCAACCCTGGTCCATTTCTTCATCGATTCTAGCAATTCTTTCCGCTAGAAGTTTCTTACGTTCATGATAGATTATAGACACGAGTGCCGGAAGTAAGGTCAGCACAATCCAACCACAGATAAAAATATCAATCCGTAGAATCAGGATAACGCGAAAATAGTTCAGCACCAGACAGAACAGGCCAGCCAAAAAGCACGACAATGTAATTAGTATTGCAAACATACAATTTCCCCCTTTTTCTAAAGAACTTACTGATTTTTCCATTTTTTGAAAAACTAACTTGCATATTTTACCATATTTTTCGTTTTTCCGCCAGTAGATATTGCTATTATGCTAAAATTGACATTTTAATAAAAAAATTGTAGAATATAGCTAACTTTTAGGCCACTTAAACCTACGCACGTTAAAATGGAGGTGCATGATGAAGAAGCAATTCCTGTTTTTGTCACTCGCTCTCGGCTTAGTTGCTTGCAACGCCCAGAGTAAAACCGTAGTCCCGGAGACTTTCGAAGTAGAAACTACCGCGAAGGCGGAAGTGAAGCACGAAGAAGAAACCGATAATCCATACGAGATGGACGCTCAACTTACGGCAGCTGTGGATGCTTCCGAATTCGGTGGCGGCGAAGTAGCCGGCCCGATTAGGGATTCCACCACTGAGGTGTTGGAAGCTAGGCGGGCGGCCAGAAATGATTATGGCTTGGCGCCGCTAAAAGACCCCGATCCAAGCAGGTCACACCCAGGAACATTCCAAATGGTTTCTGAATTTAATATCAGAGAAGTGGAAGACCTGAGAGATCGGCTTGTGTCGCAATCTGGCAGCTACATTTCGGATTTTATGGTACCAAGTAATGTAATTCTCTTCCCGAAGCATTTAACTCAGAATATCAGAGGAAATTCCGTGCTCGAGGTGAATACGGATGCCGGAGAGAATAGCTATTACCACTATCGGAATATACCGACTTATATCAAGGATGGTACCGATGCTGGATTCCTAGATCCATATCTGAACGGACGCACGCCAAACTTTACCGGAGCTGACGGAATTAACTATACGCAGTTCCTGGTGCAGAACCTAGTGGATGAATTTCATACTACTAAGTTAGATCCAATGGAGCCGATTGAGCCAGATGAACCGGACACTATTTCGTTTACGGCGGAGTATATGCTAAGACGCATTAAACAAGAAGCTTCTGAGCCACTCCCGACCCACCAGAAGAATAACCCGAAAACTTACACGAGATTCGGCGAGTTTGACCTGGTTGGTTATATGAGAGATAACGGGTTCAACCTCAGATTGGCAGATAGCTTCCCAGCACTAGATGTCTATACTTTTATTTGCGAAGCCAATCCGAAATTAATGATTCGGTTTGATGCAAATTATGGAGCGGAAGGTAAACAGATAAACGATCTTGGCAACATGGCAGATTTCGAAAAACGTCTAGTACCTTACCGGATTGATTCACGCCGACATATAAGCGGACTGTTTTACGGTATTGGGGTAAATGGTATTGAAGTCTACTATGTAAAAGATGACCGACTTTTCCCGAATTCTGGCTACGGAAGAACCGATGCGAGACCGGAAGATTTTTATCACGTGATGCACAAGATGAAGCTCACGGATATTGATCATCAGGGCGGATCGTATTTTTCTAATGATGGTAATGTTTTATTGCTTTCACCGGAACTTTCGAGTTTCTACGCAGAGATGCAGTTAAAGCGTTTTATCGAGAATAATCCTAATTATGATCCGTCTAAGGATCAATATCGTGCATTATATTATGTGCGTGAGGATTCGGTGGATTTGATCAAGCGAGTAGTGGAGCGCACTAATGCTCTGGTTGGACACGAGTCTAATCTTAATCGCGATGATTTGTTTAAAGATATCGACGCGAATGTTGTCGTAAGACGCAATTAATCTCCAAAAAAAGAGCCTCGCAGAAAATGCGGGGCTTTTTGATGTAGAAATATTCTCACTATTTTTTCAAGTTTTCAGATATCACAATTGAAACTTTAAATAAAAAAATAACCTCCGAAGAGGTTATTTTTAAGAGATTACTTACTTAGAAGTATTGCGCTTCTCAATGATTTCTTGAGCAACGTTAGGTGGTACTTCCTCGTATTGTGCGAGCTCCATAGAAGAAGCAGCACGACCTTGGCTCATCGAGCGGAGATCGGAAGTGTAACCGAAGAGGTTTGCAAGTGGAGCGAAAGCAGTGATAAGCTTAGCGCCACCTTGAATGTCTTCCATAGCGTCGATACGGCCACGGCGAGAGTTAATGTCACCGATCACGTCACCCATGAATTCTTCAGGGGTAGTAACTTCAAGCTTCATGAATGGCTCAAGAAGCACTGGTTTGGCTTTCTTGATACCTTCACGGGTAGCTAAGCTACCAGCGAGTTTGAAGGCGAGCTCGGAAGAGTCGACATCGTGGTAAGAACCATCGTAAAGGGTAGCCTTAATATCGACTACTGGGTAACCAGCAATCACACCACCGTTAAGAGTTTCCTCAACACCTTGTTGGACTGGCTTGCGGTATTCTTGAGGCACCACACCACCCTTAATCATATCGATGAACTCGAAGCCCTTACCTGGTTCATTTGGCTCAAACTTAATCCAAACATCACCGTATTGACCACGACCACCGGACTGCTTGATGTGCTTACCTTGAGCTTCAGCAGTACCACGAATAGTTTCACGGTAGGCAACCTGAGGAGCACCGGTATTAGCCTCCACATTGTGCTCACGCTTCAAGCGGTCGATAATGATTTCAAGGTGAAGCTCACCCATACCAGAAATAATAGTTTGACCGGTTTCTTCATCAGTGTGAACACGGAAGGTTGGATCTTCTTCGGCAAGTTTTGCGAGACCGAGACCCATTTTTTCTTGGTCGGCCTTAGTCTTAGGCTCAACCGCGATAGAAACAGGTGGTTCTGGGAATTCGATAGATTCAAGGTGAATTGGGTGGGCTGGATCACAAAGAGTGGTACCAGTGGTGGTTTCCTTGAGACCGACGATAGCGGCGATATCACCAGCGGCAACTTCAGAGATTTCTTCACGCTTATCAGCGAACATACGGACGAGACGACCGACACGTTCCTTATTACCGGTAGTAGCATTCAAGATATAAGAGCCGGACTTCAAAACACCAGAGTAAACACGCACGAAGACGAGCTTACCGACGAATGGGTCAGAAGCAATCTTGAAAGCAAGAGCGGTGAGAGGTTCAGTGACAGAAGCCTTACGGATAACCTTATCGCCAGTCTTTGGATCGGTACCAACAGTTTGACCAAGATCACGGTCAAGAGGTGAAGGGAGATAGTCAACACAGAGGTCGAGAACTTTTTCGACGATCACACCACGACCATCACCACCAGTGACGAGGAAGAAGTCACCGTCAAGCACACGCTTACGAAGAGCAGCCTTGAGTTCAGCTTCGGTGATAGCTTCTTCACCTTCGGCGAAGTACTTATTCATCAAATCTTCATCAGCAGCTACAGCTTCTTCCACGAGAAGAGCACGAGCTTTCTTAGCCTTGTCAAGCATGTCAGCAGGAATTTCACCAACCGTCAATTCGTGGTCAGCATATTCCTTGTAGGTGTAGGCCTTCATATCGATAAGGTCGACGACACCACAGATGTCTTTTTCGAAACCGATTGGAAGGTGAATAGCGAAAGCATTCTTCGAGAGACGCTTGTGAATAGAGTCGAGAGACTTGTAGAAGTCACCACCGATTTGGTTAATCTTGTTAATGAAACAGAGACGTGGCACGCCGTACTTGGTAGCCTGGCGCCAAACAGTTTCGGATTGAGCTTCGACGCCCATCTTACCGTCGAAAACGGTGACGGCACCATCGAGCACGCGAAGAGAACGTTCTACTTCAGCGGTAAAGTCAATGTGGCCCGGGGTATCGATAATGTTAATTTTGTGACCCTTCCAAGTGGCGGTAACAGCTGCGGAAGTAATGGTAATACCACGTTCCTTTTCCTGTTCCATCCAGTCAGTAGTAGCACCACCGGTGTCACCCTTGACGAGGTCGATTTTGTGCTTCAAGCCAGTACGATAGAGGATGGCCTCTGAAGTCGTGGTCTTGCCTGCATCAATATGTGCAATAATACCAATATTGCGCAATTTTGATAAATCATGTGTAGCTTCTGCCATGAATTTCCTTATTAATTAATAGTTTTTTAGACTTTCAGGATATTTTACCATAATTTTAAGAAGAAAAAAAGAGAGCACGGGGCTCTCTTTTGGATTTTTATTAAAGATAGATGACCTTCTCACACATTTCCTTACCTGGATAATCGCGGAAGAAATATCCACCGTGCGTTTTTGCCATACGGGCGTCAGTGTGGGTGCTAATAAATGGCATTCCATTGCATTCCCCATTTTCCATTCTATATGAACCTGATATTTCATTTAGGCCATCAAACATACCCTCACTGTTTGCTACATAAGTTAAATCAAGGTCAGTTGTCGTATGTATTTTTTCTAGTTTACTATTCCCCTTGAACATATTCCTAGTGTTAGATAATTCCGGGGAAAATTTGTTATATCCAAAATTAATTTCCTTGAACCCTTCATCAGTACGCTCAAACATAGATTCCATGTTCTTGCAGTTTGAGATATCGACGCCAGAAAGATCAAGATTATCGAAACGTGGAGCATTGGCGGTAGAGAAGAAATTAGAACAATTTTCACCGAGCTTCAAAGTTCCCGATGGAGACCACCAACGTAGCCCTCGGTCATCACAGCTTGAGGTCCAAATTAATACTGGTTCTTCGTCTTCCGCGTTATTGGCGGTCAGATTATACATACTAAATCCGTTACCTAAGACAGGAGGACAAGCTGGTCCAGGCATACCACTATACTTATAGTCTGGTTTTACACTCGAAGTAATCGATTCATCATTTTTTACTTCAGTAGAAAAATCTGCTGGAGTTGGTATGGCATACTTAAAGCTCTTAAATTCCCTCTTCCCTGCATAGTTATTTGGAATTCTACGAAAGGCCGAGTAGCCATCTTTGAGAGTGGCAGGTTTTAAATTATTAGTATTGGCTATGGTACTAAAAATCATTTTGCCAACATAGGTCGATGTGGCTAATTGCTTGTTAATTGAAACTTTACAAAATATACCATTGTTTTTATTATCGTTTGTTTTTATATATTTAACTTCATCAATTAATCGTGGGTGGCTTCTGACTGGGATTGACAAGTCATTATTGGTTGAAGTGGTTTTTTCTGCATCTCCAGTAATAGTGTCTGGGATTTGTAAAATTCCACAGTACCAATAGTTGTCGGTAGTATTTTTTGGCACACCATTTTCAAAATCCGAAGCAGTGGCAGAGCGAATAGTATCAGTAACAGTGGCATCGATACTACGCATATTAGTATCTTCATCGACATCTGAGAAGAAAACTTTATAGCCGGCAGGGTTATTCGTCTCAACTAAAGGTTTAAAGGCGACTGGTTTTTGATCTTCCTGATCAACGCCATCTGAAGTAAGATAGACATCATTGAACTTGTGAAAAGTTTCATCTACGCTCATTGCCAGCTTGATATCACTTGGCTTTAAGGCTGGTTTCTCCTCCGCGTGAGTGAAATTCATAAAATTTGGGGCGATGGCGAAGACGCTAAAAATAAATGCCGCGCCACCAAGCGAGATAATCGGCAAGAAACCAAAAATACGCTGCCACACCTGCGATGGGCTCTTAAAAAATTTTTTAATTTTAGACATACTACCTTTCCTTTTGATTTTTGTGCTTATGCTTCTGTCTCCATTCTATCGCATTTATGGTTTTATTCAAGACATGAATTATACTAGTATCCTGAGCGGCGATAAGAAAATGAGGCAAAACATATTAGGGATATATTAATGCTGGTTTTTAAGAAAAAAGAACCCCTGAAGCGAGGTTCTTTTCTTGGTTTTTAGAAGTGGCCGAATTTGGCAGTGTCTTCGTATTTTTTATGTAGGAGACAAAGATCTTTAATGATATTTTTCGGAGTACAGGCGGCATATAATTCTGACTCTGGTGTGATATTCTTGCTATCACCCTTGATATAGATTGCCAGTGGCTCAGCAATACCAATAGCATAGGAAAGTTGCACTTCGCAAGAATGCAAATTATAACGCTTGAGATAGTCAACGGCAATTTCGCGTGCCTTATAAGCTGCGGAGCGATCCACCTTAGACGGATCTTTACCCGAGAAGGCACCGCCGCCAACTGGAGCAAAAGATTGATAGCTATCAACTACGATTTTACGACCAGTGAGCCCAGCATCGCCCATAAAACCACCGATGAGGAATTTGCCGGTAGGGTTAACGAGGAATTTTTCGACCTCTACGCCATATTTTCCGGCAATTTCGCGGGCCTTATCGATGAGAATTTGATCAGTTTCGGCGCGATCAGTTTCGGTATTTTGATAACTGATGGTCCAGTCTTTAATCTTGGTAAGATGCATATTCTCGTCGTATTCACCAGTGAGCTGAGTTTTACCGTCCGCGAGGAAGCGGGAATCTTTTTGGCGTAGTTCATCGTAGAATTTGGAAAATTCCTGCATGATGGCCATGGCGGTCGGCTTATATTCGGCATTGTCATCACAGGCAAAACCGAACATCATTCCCTGGTCGCCGGCGCCACCCACCTCATCATTCGTACCGAGGGCAATATCCTGACTCTGGACGCCGAGATTATTAACGATTTCAAAATCAGCGAGTGTACCAGAAGGTGTGAGATTTTCCGCATTATCACCATTAATGTAGCCAACCTCTTTTAAAACGCGCGTCACCACAGACTCAACGTCGACCTTTGCGGCGGAAGTGACTTCGCCGGTGATAAAAATCCTACCCTTGCCACCCATCACTTCGATACCACAACGGGAGCTGGGATCACCAGAGAGAAAGGCATCAAGCAGGGCGTCACTGATTTGGTCACAAACTTTATCAGGATGACCACGAAAAACAATCTCATTACTATATAGCTTCATATTTTCTTTCTTGTGGTCTTAACTTTTACTTATTATAGCATAAGTAGAATCGGATAGTGGAATTTTAGCTGTTAAAAAATCCGGCTCTGTGGCCGGATTTTAGGTTTTAGCTTTGACTGGCTTTGATAGGAATTGATCCAAGTGATTAGCTAGATGATTATTGCAATTTTTCGCGTAGAAGTTTCTGAGCGATAGCTGGGTTAGCCTTACCTTTCGAAGCTTTCATGACTTGACCGACGAGGAAGCCGATAACTTTTTCACTACCTGCTTTAAAATCGGCAACAGCTTGGGCGCAGGCTGGATCAGCTAGGACTTGATCGACAATATCAGAGAGCGCACCGAGGTCATTTTCCTGAAGCAGATTGAGTTCCTTGGCGATTTCACGAGCTGATTTGTGATGCATATTCGGGTCAAAGAAGCGCAAGAACACTTCCTTGACACTGGTGGAAGAGAGCTCGTTTTTATTAATCATCTCAGCAAGTTCGCGAAGCTGCATGGTAGTCGGAAGTTCGTCGTTCAAAAGACTACTATTTTCTTCCGCGAGAAGCACCGAGGTATAAAGATTAGAAATCTTCTGGATGGCATTCTTGGTGATTTCCTTCTCAATACCATCAGCATCGTAGGCCGACTTTAGCTCAGCTAGGCTTTCGACGAGGTTTTGATGATCAAGAAGGATTTCGAGTTGTTCTTCTGGAATTACCACACGAAGCATGGCGCGATAGTCAGCTGGTAAGCGTACTAATTTAGCGCGCTCAGCTTCAACATATTCCTCAGTCAAATGAATTGGTGGAATATCTGGCTCTGGCATGTAGCGATAATCATTAGCTTCTTCCTTACTGCGCTGTGAAGTAGTTTTGCCGGTATTATCATTCCAACCACGAGTTTCCTGAACGATTTTTTCGCCATTATCGAGCAATTTTTTCTGCCTGTGATATTCGTAATCGACCGCCATTTCAACCGAACGGAAAGAGTTGAGGTTCTTAATTTCAGCACGCGTACCCAGCTCAGTGCTACCTTTTTTGGCGAGTGAAATATTCACATCAAAACGCATATTGCCATTATAAAGATCCCCGTAAGTCACACCAGCAAAAGTTAAAATGCGCCAAAGCTCTTTACAATAATCGCGAGCGTCTTCCTTCGAATGAATGTCTGGCATAGAGACAATTTCAATCAGCGGAGTGTCGGCACGGTTAAGGTCGACAAGACTGTAAGTATCAAAATGCGTAAGTTTGCCAGCATCACCTTCGAGGTGGGCGTGCTCGATACGAATCTTCGTGTCATTCGGAAGTTCAACGAAACCTGGGCCGATAATTGGCTGATACATCTGGGTAATCTGATAGCCCTTCGGAGAATCTGGGTAAAAATAATGTTTGCGATCGAAGCGTGAAATCAGATTGATATTAGAATTAAGAGCAAGTCCTGCACGAGTGGCGAGACGAACGGCTTCTTGATTCAAGCGTGGCAACATGCCAGGAAGAGCATATTCGACCGGCGAAACACAAGAGTTAGGCTCCTTGCCGCGAGCATCATTGTCGACTTCGGAAAAAAGCTTCGTCTTGGTCGCGAGCTGAACGTGACATTCAATACCGATAGTAATTTCGTAAGCTGAATTTTCTGACATTAGATAGCTCCTAAATCTTTTAATGCTTGTTTGTAAGTTTCTAAAGCGCGACGACTTTGATTGTAATCGAGCTGAAAGTTTTGCTCGTGAGCAATTTGATTGCGCTTTTTATGGACATACCAGACGGAATTTAATTCAGAAAAACGTTGACCAGAAGCCTTCAGGCGTTCACCCATGGTCTTGCCCGGGGCGCCGAGTTCCATCATCGCCTTATCAAGTAGCTTATCGGCTTCAATGAGAGCATAATTAAAACTCAAGGGATTATCGCGCGAGAGATTATTTTCAATCCTGAGGAAGTTAGCCTGGTAATCTTCCTTATCAAAAGTATGGGTACGGTTACCGAGTTGAGAAATTGAGATAAAGACCAAAATTCCTACAATTAGAACCGCAATTAGGAGAAAGAAAACTGGAGAGTTCATGAGAAATTCTCCTTAGCAAATTGCAAGAGGTTTTTGTCACTACGGCGTGGGCCGATTAATTGTAAGCCGACTGGAAGTTCATCCTTGTCACGATTGACTGGAATGGCTAAACTTGGTAAACCGGCAAGATTAATCGGTACACTCATCACATCTTCTAAGTACATGGCAACTGGGTCATTGATTTTTTCACCTAATTTGAAGGCCGGAGATGGTGAAACTGGCGTGAGAATATAATCACATTTTTCAAAAGCTTCTTCATAAGCCTTGATAATGAGAGTGCGGACTTTTTGAGCCTTGAGATAATAGGCGTCATAGAAGCCACTACTTAGAACAAAGTTGCCGATCATGATACGGCGCTTGTTTTCTGGCATAAATCCATCGTTGCGACTAAGACCAAAAACTTCTTCGATACTGTGGGCTTCAGAACTGCGATAGCCATAGCGAATACCGTCATAACGCGAGAGATTGGAAGCTACCTCAGCTGGTACTACGACATAATAGACGGCGAGAGCATACTTCAAAACCGGCATAGAAAGCTCGACGATTTCGTGGCCCTCGGATTTCAGTTTTTCGATCTGAGATTTGAGACCTTCGCGGATTTCTGGGGCGACATTTTCGTTATCAAAATCTTTAATCACGCCGATACGTTTCTTCGCACCAGTTTCGACGATAGTTTCATTATAATAATCTGGCAAAGAAGTGGGGTCTTTTTCATCCTGACCACTAGTAATCGACATCAGGAGGTCAAGGTCTTCCGGATTTTGGGTAAAGAAACCGATAACGTCGGTGCTGGAGGCCATGGCTACCACACCATAACGCGAAATCGTGCCGTAAGTTGGTTTCAGACCATAGACGCCGTTAAAGGAAGCTGGCTGACGAATCGAACCACCAGTATCGGTACCAGTGGCAAAAGGCACAATATCAAGTGCGACGGCGGCGGCGGAGCCTCCAGAGGAACCACCGGCGACACGTTCAAAGTCCTTGGCGTTGTGAGTAGGACCGAAGTAAGAATTTTCAGTAGAAGAACCGTGAGCAAAAGCATCGAGGTTAGTGCGACCAATCATAATCGCACCTTCAGCTTCGAGCTTGGCGACAGTGGTGGAATCAATCGGTGAATGGAGATTCGAGAGAATTTTCGAAGCGGCAGTGGTATTTCCCTGCTTACTGAGGAAGTTATCCTTGAGGGCGTATGGTACACCAGCGAGACGCCCGACTGATTCGCCATTCTGAATCTTTTGGTCAATTTCGGCAGCCTTTTTTAAAGCTTCCTCTTCGTTCAGTGAAATAAAAATGTTGTGGCTGGCGTATTTTTTGGCTTTTTCTAAGGCTTCCTTGACGAGCGAAACCGCAGAAGTATGTAAATCAGCAATTTTCATTAGAGAACCTTCTGTACTTTAATCATATTTTGAGCTTGATCAGGCGCAAGAGCGAGAAGTTGCTCGCGGGTAGCATCCTGAGGCTTAATTTCATCAGCACGCCAAACATTTTCCATTTCAAAAACCTGATAGGTTGGTTCGACCCCAGTAGTATCTAATTCATCAAGCTGAGAAATGTAGCCCACGATATTGGTGACGTCCTGCTGAAGGGCGGAAATTTCGGCATCCGTAAGCTGCAAATTGGACAGCTTGGCTAAGTGTAAAATATCATCGCGCGTATTGTTCATAAGATATATTATACCATTTTTTGATTAGGGTATTTTACAAAAATAATGTTATATTTGTGATATGGATTATTTAGAAAGAGCTAAACTTATCAATAAAGTCATTGAGGATGGCCATGAAATCATCGATAAGATGCGTCCGATTTCCAAACTTTCTGAATTAGAGAAACTCAAGCCAATTATTGATAAATACGCTGATTTTGTTGATGAAAATTTTGGTGAACCATTAGACTTCAGTGATGAAAAAGATTGCAGCTTAACCACTTCTCTTTATGTAGCGCTAGACTGGAAGAGAAAATCACTTTACCCAGAGAACTTAGATTTCGAACCTACACAAGTGCTAGCAAAAGATTTCATGGACGGCTTCATTAAAGAACTTGATGGTGAGAGCTGGGTATAATTATCTTGTTGCGTTTTTTAATTTTTGGTAAGATTCTTGCATCATATCTAGATATTTTTGCTTATCAGCTAAATCTGGCCCAATAAAGCCATCGCTTGAGGCATTCATCATGAAAAAATCTGCATCTTTAGCAGGGTCTGGGAGAAGCAAGAACGGGCTGGATTCATAACTAAATTTCTCTTTCAAATTCCACATTTCCTGCTCGAAATCATTATAGTCTTGCACTGAAAATTCAGAAGCTGATTTTAAAAGATATTTTTCGTAAAGTTTTAGAATTTCCTGATATATTTGATTATTCATACTAATATTTTATTTAAATTGTTAACCATGAAGCAAAAACACCCATAAATTCAAAAAATCCCTGCTAAGCAATTCGTGCTAATGAAAAAATATATTCAAAATCGTCAAAATTTTTAGAGGTAAAGAATAAATCTTGATTATATTTAAATCTATCAAGAATCGTAATTCCTAATTCGTTAATAAAAACCCTTTCTTCAGCATCCATATCATCAAATCGATAATCCCTACAAATCAAAATATAATTATCGCCAATATTATTTTTTAATTTATAAACCTTACAATCAGGTTCGAAATCAATAGTATCAACAAAAGTCAGCTTTTTATCAAAATCAAAAGAGTTTGCGATTTTCTCAACTTCTTTTTTGCATAAGATTTTCATAGCCATATAATATATTATACTTCAAGGTATTTGCTAAAAAATGATATACTAAAAATTGATGAATAGCAATGCAATAGAATTAGCAGTAAAGCAAGGCGAAAGTTTAGCGAATAAAATCAACCTAGCCAAGACAACAGCCCAACTAGATATTCTGTACAAAGAAGTTGAAAAATATACGAATTTTATTAATAATGAATTTGGTATTATTGACGATTTCTCTGAAAAGAATGAAAAATATTGTGAACTATCTTTTTATGCGTATATGGCAGTCAATGAAAAGAGCGATAATCTAGAATATTACAATGCTTACCCCGAAGAAACAGCTTCTGGGGTCGAAGATTTTCTAGATTATCTAAAGTCAATGAAATGGCTTGCATAAAAATACCGACCACTTAAATGGTCGGTATGTGCTAATTAGGTTAATGGCCTGGACCAGTGTATGCATTATCGTTTCTATGCTTGGAGCTATCTTCTATACGATCAGGCTCATTTGGATAGAGACTTTTATCATTATTGCCATAATGGTTATGGCTTCCTTTTTTATCGAAATAATTTTTCGATTCAAACCCATGATAATCTCTTATTAAAGTCTGACCTTCATTTTTTCCCAATCCCTGACGAAACATTACGTTATGCCCATTTCCAGCCTCATCAATGATTGTTCCAGTACTTAGCTCAGTCCACCCGCCATTCGACTTCCTTTCACCAGTCTTTCGATCTGTATAGTTTTGGCTGCCATGTTTTTCAAATGCATCACGGCTATAAGTCTTATTTCCAGACTGATCCAATGCGACATGCCCATGGAATAAACCATCACCGGAACCGAGGCCACCATGGTAGACCTGAGTAGTTCCATCTGCTTTCTTAACGATTTTAGCATCTTGCCTATTGAGATAGCTAACTCCTGCCTTATCCAGAATGCGATCTCGCTCTTTTTGGTTATTCGCTTTAATCTCATTCAGCTTTCTTTGACACTCATCCTTTAGCCGCTCAAATTCCGCTTGGGCAGAATCAAATTCAGTCTTGTAAGCATCTCTCTCCGCCTTGGCGCTTTTAAATTCAGCCTCAGCGGATTCATGCATCATTTTGGCATTATCGAAATTACTTTTAGCAGACTGAAATGAGTTGCTATGCGAACTGGATGTTTGCCATTTAGCATTAGCCTTGGCGCTATTAATTTCCTGAATAAGTCTTCCGACCTCAGCATTCAAATAATCTCGCCGTTCCTTATGCGCATGACCCTCGCTGGAATACATTGGAGCATCCGCCTTATTACCATATGAGTAAGCTGCACTAGCGCTATCGAAACAATTTTTCATCATTTCATGCTCCATATCAGCTTCTTGGCGGAGTTGATCGATTCTCGAGCTATTCCCCTGACGAACTCGGTTAAAATCAGCCCAGATAGCATCCCTGCTACCTTTTGACTGCTGCATGCTATTGTATTCCCGGTTCATCTCCTCTCGAGCAGTAACTCTTTGATTCCATGCTAATTGCATCCTGTCGTGAGCTTCGTTTGCACGATTTTTTGCATCAATATACTTCTGGAATGCGGCTTGCTTGCGCGCAAAAGCTTCCTGCTTACGAGCAAATAAATTGTCCAATTCGGCACTTCTTGGCATACTAGTCACCAACCTTTCTTAAAGAACAAAGCTATGTTTTTTTAGCTTAACGTAGAAACAAAAATATTCTACAATATTTTGTGTAAAAAATCAAGTATTTCACTACTAAAATTAAATCGTACATGAAAAAACTACCTTTTGAGTAGTTTTCTCTTAATTAAATTATCGACTAGACATCTCACACTTTGACTAATATCGATATGTTCTAGTCGCGGCGAAGTTGCTTTTCGGAGATGATGCGCTTGCTACTGATATAAGTCAGGAGGAAATAACCACCATAAATCAGCACGATCATCGAAACGGTCATTGGGATCGAAGCGAGGAGTCCGTCAGAGCCGAATGATTCAATAATACTCGAGGCGAACATGATACCAAAAATGGAATGGATGATGCCGATAAGTAATGGCGCAATAAAGAAGATTGCGATCTGTACGAAGAGTGCACGGTTCAACATCTTATTACTGGCGCCGAGGCGACGTAAGGCAGCATATTTTTCAGTATTATCGGAAGATTCAGAAAGTTGCTTAAGGGCCAGAATCGCAGCAGAAGAAATAAGGAAGATAGTACCGAGGTAGAAGCCAACGAAAGTGGCAATGGCTTGCATACCAACCATACCAGATTTTACTAATAATTTGGTGTAAAAATTAATGGCAACACCGCTTGGACGATCAGCTTGCTTAGTGGAGCTTCCGGCTTTCTGTGTGTCCTCTTCAGATGAATTAACCGCATTAACCGATACACCTCCGAGGTCAAAAGCCTTGCGTAAATCATCATCAATCTGTTCAGCAGTGCGGGTGCCGCTGAGATTATAATTCATCAGCATGGCTTGAGTACCGATTGGCTGATCGGTGATTACATTGTCGGGAACGACGAGGATACCAGTATTAGACTTAAAACCAGATGAAATAATGAAGCCTTCTTGGTGTTTTTTGGCGACTGGATTGAGGGTGAAATTACGATATTTAATTTGGGCATTACCCGCAAGAGTCTTATCAAGAATCTCCGCCATAGTCTTAAAGTCGGCCAGGAATTGATACTGATCATCCTTCAGGTGAATTTCATCACGATGATAGAGCTTAGCGAGTTTATTATAATCAGAGATGCGAATCATCGGCACAGTAGTTTTCGACATGAAGGCTTCCGCGGTTCCCGTCATAACTCCTGACGGTAAAATTTGACCATAAGTGAATTTACTATCAGCATAAACATTCAGCTCAAGGTGATCTTTAATATCATTCGCAAGGTCTGGGTTTTGATTAATCAAAATCTGGTAGAGCGATTTCTTCATATAGGCCTGCGAAGTGGCAAGAGCGGCTTTTTCCTGATCATTAGACATCTGGGATAAATAGCCAACACTACTATTCGAGCCGTAAACCGCGAGATAATCAGTCAGCTCAGCCATGGCATCGACTGGCGTATTGTAAGCTAGTTCTCTTTTCATCGATTCATTGATTGAGAAACAGAGCGAAAGAATACTAATCGTGAGGAACAACAAGAGACTTATCAAAGACATGGAAATTACGGCAGTATTTACCTTGCTGGAAATCTGGCGGAAGACGAAGGAATTTAGACCCTTGAAGTAAAACTTTTTGCTGCGAGTGACAATTTCCATAATCAAACCAGAGAGTGACCAGAAGATTAGGAAGGTGGTAACCACACCAGCAATAACCGGCCAAAGGAGATTATAAACACGATCCATGAGGGAGACCTTGTCATTATTTACCCACCAATAAGCATAACCAAGCACCGAAGCAGAAACGACGAAGACGATGGCGCGAAGTAACGGATTTTTCAGAAAAGCTTTTTCGGATTTCTTGCTACCATGCAGTAATTCAATTATCTTCAAACGGCCGACAATGACGGTATTGAAGAAAATCACGATGAGATAGATCAGACCGAAATAAAGAATGGTGTCGAAGAAGGCTTTTTCGGAAAAAACAAAAGTGAATTTATCCATATTAGCCTCGAAGAGTTTGGCGATTAGGACACTAATTAACTGGGAAACGCCAATACCAAGTAGAAGTCCCACGCCGAGGGAAATTACGCCAATCATCAGAGTTTCGAAGAAGAGGAGACGAGAGATTTTACGCTTACTCATACCGAGAGTGAGATAGATGGCGAATTCTTTATTGCGTCGCTTGATTAGAAAGCGGGAAGCGTAGATAATCAAAGCACCGAGAATAAAGACCACGAGAACACTCATACCAGAGAGAATTTTCGCTAGTAGGTCGACGATGAGTTTTCTGGAATTATTTAATTCAAGCACAGCCGCCTGAGAGCCGACGGAATTAAAAACATAAAAGAGCGTAACACCGAGCACTAACGTAAAGAAATAAATCGCATAGTCCTTGATGCTGCGCGTAATATTTCGAAACGAAAGCTTAAATAACATCAGCGTCGCCTCCACCTAGGGTAGACATCACGCGAATGATTTCATCGAAGAATTCCTTGCGGGTCTTATTTTCACGGTGAATTTCATCGTAAATTTGACCATCTTTAATAAAGATGATACGGGAGGCAAAGCTGGCCGAGAAAGCATCGTGGGTAACCATGAGAATAGTAGCCTGGAGCTCTTGATTCAGATAGTCAAAACGTTCAAGAAGGAGCTTAGAAGACTTTGAATCGAGCGCACCAGTTGGCTCATCGGCGAGAATTAATTTCGGATTGGTGATAATGGCGCGAGCGGAAGCCACGCGTTGTTTTTGGCCACCTGAGAGTTGATATGGGAACTTTTGTAAAATAGACTCAATATCAAGATTTTTAGCGACGGCTTTAACTCTTTCGTCAATTTCTGAGGCTTTGACATTCTGAATCGAGAGTGCCAACGCGATATTTTCGTAAGCGGTGAGATTATCGAGGAGATTAAAATCCTGGAAGATAAAACCGAGTGATTCACGACGGAAACGATTGAGTTTTTCGCCTTTGAGTTTCGTGATATCGGTACCGTCGACGAGGATTTGACCAGAGGTCGGGCGGTCGATAGTAGAAATCAGGTTTAATGTAGTACTCTTACCAGAGCCGGAGGCGCCCATGATTGCGAGAAATTCGCCTTTCTTCACGGAGAAAGAAAGATTATCGACGGCCTTCGTGAGGCTATTTCCCTTGCCGAAAGTCTTAGTAACTTTTTCAACAGAGAGAATTTTATTTGTATTAGCCATTTACCTCCTAACAAATAAATTAAATGTGACTTATTTTATTTTAGCATAAAAGTGATATTATCGAATTACGATGAATGAATTTGATGAAATTACCGAAAAATTAAGACGTGATCCGAGAAATGTTTTATACACCGAACGCAATGTGGGGCCAATTTATCAGCTGAGCGATAAGGCGGAAATATTAATCATCGGTCAGGCACCGGGCCGAAAAGTCGAAGAAAGTGGGGTGCCGTTCGCGGATAAATCAGGCGAAAAATTGCGCGAATGGATGGGAGTAAGCGAAGAAGAATTTTATTCGCAGAAAATTGCGATTTTACCGATGGATTTTTATTATCCAGGCAAAGGCAAGACTGGCGACCTACCTCCACGAAAATTTATCGCCGAAGAATACCATCCAGAAATCTTAAAATTGATGCCAAACATCAAGCTGACAATTTTGATTGGGCAATATGCGATGAAGTATTATCTCGGCTCTAACGCTAAGGGGAATTTGACCGAGACAGTACGGGCATTTCAGGATTATTTACCTGAATATTTCCCAATCGTCCACCCAAGTCCACTAAATTTTCGTTGGCAGGCGAAGAATCCTTGGTTCGAGGAGGAGGTAGTGCCAGTATTACGGGAGCGAGTAAGGGAGATTTTAAAATAGACTTAGTTAAAAATAGACCTTGTATACAGGTCTATTTTTATGCTTTATTCTAAGGGGTTTTTACCGTAAAGTAACCAGGCTTACCGGCGGCCGGATTATCAATGCGCGCATATTCACCATCCACATGATTTACATCGTACGCAGTGCCAGCACCACCAATCAATTGGAAGTTCCCCTTCAGCATATCGGTAGTTGATGCGCCACTATTTACAATGAAATTTTCACCAACATAGATAGTCTTAGTTTTGGACATTACATTAAACATCTTGTCAAAATTGGTGACTTGACGTGTATTAAAGGAAGAAATATCTAGATTAAGCCCCGCGCCATACCATCCTGCATACTGGAACATACCGCTCATATTAGTTACCTTAGAGGTATCGAAGCTAGAGAGATTCAGATCTTTAAGACGAGATGTGTAATAGAACATATTAGACATATCAGTGACTTTTCTGGTATCAAAATTGGAAAGGTCTATCTTGTAATTAGAACAATAGTAGAACATGCCATTCATAGATGTCACGTTACCGGTGTTTAATTGTGAGAGAATCCCACGAAGATCATCGTCAGTTCCACCGTAACCATTAAACATTTCATCCATATTAATAATCTGAGATAGATCGATACCAGTAAAATCAATGTTTCTAGCGCTAGCACTACGGAACATACCCTTAAAACTCTTGAGCGGTTTTTCAAAAGTAAAGTTTGCAAATGAAATATCTCTTACACTAGCGCCTTTAAAGAAGTCTTCCATCGAGTCGCCCTTAAATATCACTTTAGCCGGCCAGATGATTTTAGCTGGACCATTACCGCCCCTACCAACCCCATCCAGCCACTGCTTAGGGCCACCATAAAAGACCAATTTATCTACTCCCGATAAATCAATCTCATTAAAAGAGCCCAGACCCCAGAATAAGTATTCTAATTCCCAGAAATTAACACTGGTGGCTTCACTATACCAGAATAACGTCTTATTTGCCTTATCTATCCAGCAATCAATAGCAACATCGGAAATGGATGGTTGAAGAGATATGGCACTATCTGTGTTTTGGCAAGCAAAAACTTGTTCAGTAGAGGCCGGCTTCACATTAGAACGCTTGAAAATAGTAGGGCGATCTTGACTGTTTAGGTTTTCGATTTTAGACTTTAAAAGTCTGGAAAATTCTTGACCGCGCATAAAAACCGCAGAGTTTGGTTCGTAGCGTGAAATGGCTGTAAAATCTAAAGTAGTGGAATATTCACCAGCAGGGATTGTATTTGAAACTTTTACATAGGCGTCGACGGTAAAACTTCTCGATTTATCATATCTATTTAACTCTGAAACCTTACGCATTTCACCAAGTTTCGGGAGTGGCATATAACCTGGAAGCTGTTGCTTGCCGTTATTATCGGTATATGAAGAGCTAATTGCCCAATGGTTTACTGGAAGTTTTTCAATTCCTTGAGAAACAGTCATCAGCATCGGCTGTTCAATGGATGCAATTTTATAGACCTGATCGCCGGCGTTCATAATTAAATCCGGTCCAGTGTGAGTAGACATATACATATCCGCTCCAAGTCCAGAAGAAGTCTCAAATCTCGGGAAAAATCTAAATGTTTTAATTACTTGTCGGTTAGTTTCGTCGGTAGTGAATTTTTGAGTAACCTTATCACTAACTACGCTCATCGATAAATAACTATCACCAACCGTGACG
The DNA here is from genome assembly GCA_963515485.1 of uncultured Candidatus Saccharibacteria bacterium. Taxonomy (GTDB): domain Bacteria; phylum Patescibacteriota; class Saccharimonadia; order Saccharimonadales; family Saccharimonadaceae; genus Nanosyncoccus. Next base: position 49,702 of record CAUPWD010000001.1, read on the forward strand.
CGGCCACCACGAACTTCCTGTCTATCTTCTGCATTAGCTCTTGGTGCAACATAAGGATTATCGAGAAAAAGATATGCTGTCATGGAAATAAAAACAAGAATAATCAAGGATGAAATTCTCTTGAAAATTTTTCTATACACCTTTTCCTCCAAAAAATAATTTCTATACTTCAAATATAGCTAATTTTCAGGAAGTTATCAAGGTGGTTATGTTTTGATTAAAAACCAAATCAGTATCCTGAGGTGGAATTATCAGAGCAAATATTGTTTAATTTTATTCTAGTTGTTCTCGGCGTCTTTGATTTTTTGGATCATGTCGCGAAGTTTGGCGGCCTGCTCGAATTCGAGATTGGCGGCAGCGAGTTGCATTTGTTCAGAAAGCTCCTTCATCAGAGATGGGAGTTCAGTCTTCGGCACTTTCTTAAGATCCAGCTTATCTTCCTTGGCCTTTTCCGGAATAATCGCACGAAGACCCAAAGAGATTTCTTTCTTAATAGAGGTCGGAGTGATGCCATGTTCACGATTATAGGCTTGCTGGATTTCACGGCGGCGATTTGTTTCAGAAATTGCCCGCTCCATACTTTCGGTAATATTGTCGGCATACATAATGACGTGACCTTCGACATGGCGCGCTGCACGACCAATCGTCTGGATAAGTGCCGATTCAGAGCGCAAGAAACCTTCCTTATCAGCATCGAGAATTGCTACGAGTGAAACTTCTGGTAGGTCCAAACCCTCACGTAATAAATTAATACCGACCAAAACATCATAGACGCCAGAGCGCAGATCGCGCAAAATATCACCACGCTCCAAAGTATCGATATCGGAATGAATATAGGCGGTTTTAATCTTATGGTCTTTCAGATGGTCGGTCAGATCCTCCGCCATACGCTTGGTCAGCGTAGTGACAATGACGCGTTGATTTTTGGCGATACGATCTTCGATTTCGTGCATCAAATCATCAATCTGCCCCTCACTTTTTCTCACTTCAATTTCTGGGTCAAGGAGTCCGGTCGGACGAATTACTTGCTCAGCTGGCTTTGGCGAGACTTCTAGTTCATATTTTCCAGGAGTTGCTGAAACATAGACCGCGCGACGAATATGAGTTTCAAATTCATCAAAAGTTAGCGGGCGATTATCGAGAGCGCTCGGTAAGCGGAAGCCATATTCCACCAGAGTGGATTTTCTAGCGTGGTCACCATTATACATCCCGCGCACCTGTGGCAGAGTCATATGCGATTCGTCGACTAATAAGAGAAAATCATCCGGAAAGAAATCGAGCAAAGTCGCAGGTGGTTCCCCGGCCTTACGGCCATCTAGATGACGAGAATAGTTTTCAATTCCCTTGACGAAGCCAGTTTCTTTCAACATTTCGAGATCATATTTGGTGCGCTGAGAAAGACGTTGCGCTTCTAGATATTTATGGTTAGCCTCAAAATATTTTAGACGTTCGTCAAATTCAGTCTGAATTAAATCAATGGCACGGTCGAGTTGATCTTTCGGGGTGGCGTAGTGAGTATTCGGGAAGATAAAAACTTGATCTGGTTTTTCACGTACCTCGGCGGTGAGTGGATCGATAATTTTGACCTCTTCGAGTTCATCAAAAGCAAATTCGAAGCGATAGGCAATTTCACCCGAAGCTGGGAAGAGATCAATTGTGTCGCCCTTGACCCGGAAATTACCACGCTCAAAAGCGAGGTCATTTCGATGATACTGCATGGCTATAAGATAAATCATCAGATTAGTCTGATTGAGCTTGGCGGCGGGAAAAGTGTTTTTCGAAACTACCTGCCAAGTATGACCGGTTTTCTCAAGATGCAGTGACATTTCGGTGTAATGATCAGGCGAACCGATACCGTAAATACAAGAGACTGAAGCGACGATAATCGTATCTTTACGCGTGAGTAATGAAACCGTGGCGGCGTGACGTAGACGGTCAATCTCATCGTTAATGGCGGAATCTTTTTCGATATAAGTATCGGTGCTAGCGATATAGGCTTCTGGCTGATAGTAGTCGAAGTAAGAAACAAAATAATGCACCTCGTTCTCGGGAAAAAATTCACGAAACTCAGAATAGAGCTGAGCGGCCAGGGTTTTATTATGAGCAAGAATCAGAGTCGGCTTCTGAGTATTGGCGATGAGGTTAGCCATAGTAAAAGTCTTACCAGAACCCGTAACGCCAAGTAAAGTCTGCTCACGAATCCCCATCTTGAGACCACGGGTGAGCTGAGCAATAGCCGCCGGCTGATCACCGGTGGGCTGAAATTTACTATGTAGACGAAACTCTGGCATACCTATATATTATACAATTTTTGGGTTGATTATGCAAAAAATTTCCTAAGTTAATATCTCAAGTGCAACACTAAGCAACAAAAAGAGACATCAATCATTCTTAGTCCTGTTAAAATTAAATTTGTAACACTAACTTAAACAAGGATAGACATTGATGTCTCTAAATAAGTATACACAACTTTTGTATGAAGAACGAGTAATAATTGAAGATAGATTAAAAAAATACAATAATGATATAATATCAGCTAATGTCCGTTACAATAAAGAAATATTCGTCAAAACTTATCGAGCGCTTCTCGCAAGAGAAATGTCGCCTATCTAAATTCTTGCCTAATTATATAAAAATTGAACATGTTGGCAGTAGTGCGGTCTATATTGGCGGTAAGAATATAATTGACATACTTATCGGAGTCCCAGAACGCAAGGATATGACATTCATAAAAAATATTTTAATAAGAAATGGATATTTTGAAGGAACTGATAGTCACGAGGATCGGATTTTTCTAGCAAGTACTGCAAAAGAAACGGGTGAGGGTGATTTTCATATTCATATTTGTCCGATTAATGAAGAGTCTTATGAGAATTTTATTATTTTACGTAATTTTCTTAGAAAAAATCACCAGAAAGCACAAGAATATTTGGAGAAAAAATACGAATTTGCAAAAGAAGCTAAATTTGATCGTAAAAAATACAAACATCTGAAATCGGCTTACACATCGAAATTATTGGCTGAAGCAAAAAATTTACGGCATCTTTCTTGATGGTAACAATTATTGCCATTTTATGTCGTGACGATTGTGAATGAATATGACGGATCTGGTGACACTTTTTTTCGTGCTATAATATAAGTGTGAATAATCAGGCTTTTATAGATGGGCAAAATCTATACATGAACACGAAAGCAAGTTCGTGGACAGTAGATTTGACGCGTTTTAGAGTATATCTCAAAGAACGCTATAACGTTGAAAAAGCTTACTATTTCTTAGGTGCAGTAGACGAGGATAATCAAGATCTTTACGAAAAAATTCAAACTTCAGGCTTTATTCTCATATTCCGCGAGCATAATCAAAGCATGATTGGTAAAAAGAAAGGTAACGTCGATACAGATATTGTATTTACTGTGATGTTTAAAATTGCTGACGCAGAACAGTTTGATAATATAATTCTAGTTTCTGGCGACGGAGATTATTATAAGATGGTTAAATATCTTGTAGAAAAAGGACGTTTTGCTAAACTATTGGCTCCGAATCGTCACTCCACTTCTTCTTTATATCGTCCATTCACGCCGAGATACGTTGATTTCTTAGACAATCCCGACGTAAAAAACAAAATTGAATATAAGAAAAAGAATAAATAACAAAAAAACGGGTTCTTCTTAGGTATCTCTCCGTTCGAATTGCCCGTATCGGAATATGCTTCTATTATAGCAGTATTATGTAATATGTCAATGTCTCATAATAGTTCACAGTCTTTGCGACATAATAAAATGGCAATAAGTACAATAAAAAACCGCCATGGTGGCAGCTTTTCTATAAACAACTTGTTTGGTGCCCGAGACTGGACTTGAACCAGCACGCCGTGAGGCATATGCTCCTAAGGCATACGTGTATACCAATTTCACCACTCGGGCATGGTGATATTATATAAAATTATTGGAGATTGTTCAAGTCGCTGGATTGTTGGGTTGGGACTTCAGCAGTAGGCTGGTTGACAACTTCAGGAGTAGGCTGAGGTGCAGTTTCCGCAATAGTCCGTGCATTATTCAGAGCGAAAGCGCCTTGGAATGGTACATTTTTGCCGCGCACGTATTGATATTCATATTTTTGGTCAGTTGCTAGCATCAGCATGATGATTGGCGAGAAGAAAATCGTTAAAAACGGAAAGGCTGGCTGTTTTTCACCAAAAGCGGCAGGTAGCTTGTAGCAGAAAATAAAGTACGGAATTAAACCAATTACTGGGATGAGGATCGAGATAGCGAATAACTTATTTAGTTCCACTGCATCATAAAGCTCCATCAGGCCAAGCACCGGAATGGCCCCCTGCCACATCTTTTTCTCGCCATAAATTTTCTTCAGCAAGAGAACTTTGCCGACAATGTAAAGACCGAGAACAATCAATAATAGCAGTAAGGTAATGATATTCGAAGCTAGGACTTCACCTAGGCTAGGCATCTTAGTCATGTAATTATTGCTGAAAAAATAATCGTAAATTTTTTGAAGATTCATAAGCTAATTTTAGCATAAACACGATAAAATTACACTTTAAAAATCGTGATACGTGAGCCAGCAAAGGCCTTAGTGGAAAGAATTTCAGCGTCGAGCTGATGCGGATCGAAGCTAGCCGGATGAGACAAGACTAAAAAATCTTTCGCGAGTTTCGGCAGCGTGGCGAGATAATCGGCCAATTTTGGAGTGATTTTATCATAAGGTGGGTCAGCAAAAACAATGTCAAAACGATTATCAAAAGTCAGGGATTCTGCCTTTTTGGCAAAAATCCGCACCTGATCCGAAACACCGAGATTTTCCGCGTTTTGACGAATCAATTTTGCAACTTCACGGTGATTTTCAATGAAGGAAACATGCTTGGCGCCACGAGAAAGTGCCTCAAACCCTAGTGCGCCTGTACCAGCAAAAACATCGAGCACTACTTTTCCCTCGAGATGAGTCGACAAAGAATTCATGATAGCCAAGCGTTCGCGCGATCCCATCGGATGGGTGACGGCGAGCTTGGGGGTGAGAATTTTTTGCCCACGAAGCACCCCGGAGGTGATCCTCAGATCCGTAACTTTGCCAGATTTTGCCATAAACTTCATAGTTTTATTTTAGCAGTTTTTTATTAAAATATGGAATCGAGGAAGCCCAACCAAGCGTAATAGCGCGAACGATTTCTGGCAGAAGCACATTCTTAGTTTGAAAAACTAACTCGGTGTTCCAGCCCTGATTCAAGAAATTTTCATACATTTTCAGAGCGTGAACTTTAGCTAAGGATTCATGAAAGGCTTTTTCAAGGTCGATATCTACGAGTTCTGCTTTTTTGATTTTTGGCATTACCGCACGTTCTGGCAAGGCGGTAAGGGTAATCGCGACGCCATATTCGAAAGCCACATGCTTCGTCATAAAACCATTAGCGCCCCAATAGAGCCAGTTGTTGCGCAGAGTCTCAAGCGAATTGCGTCCGCGCATGATTCCCTTAATCGGAATGCCAAAAACTTTGACAAATTCATCTTTGGTCATCAGTTGTTTTTGCGTATTTTCCAGAGGAAAATGGTGAGCTGGCGTCAAACCATCGGTAATAGCGTGGGCCATCCAACCAGCCTCAAAACTGGCACGCACCTTATTCCCCTCTTCGAGGGCTTTTCTTAAATTATATTGGTGATCCAAAATCATGGTCATGAGCTTGCCATTATCATGATCCGGGTCAATGAAGTGCATCGGTTCGTCGACGCCAGGGCTTTTACGCTTCAGGCCGTCTGGTCCGCCCATGCCTTCAAAATTTAAGATTTCTGAAATATTTGGGAAAAAATAATTGTGTGGCAGGTTTTTATCAATAATTTTGCGGGCAATTCGGTCGAGTTTCTGGTGCGTGCCAACAATTTTCCCATTCGATTTATCGCTAATTGCTAGGGTTGAATACATATTTTCCTTAATTAAGAGTCGTCAGCTGCTGATATTTTTTAATATCTTGGCTTAACTCTGTATATTTTAGCATAGAATCGGGCGAGCTTAAGAACTTTTCGACGTGAGTGCGCGCTAATTCGATTAACTTCGTGTCAGTGAGGCTCGCGATCCTCAAATTTAATTCACCGTGTTGCATAGCGCCATAAATTTCCCCAGGGCCACGAAGTTTCAGGTCGACTTCGGCGAGATAAAAACCGTCGGTGGACTTTTCCATTTCGAGAAGTCTGCGACTAGGCGGATTTTCACCGGTAGTCACCAAGAAACATTGGCTTAGCTTGTCGCCACGGCCGACGCGACCACGCAATTGATGAAGTTGAGCTAGGCCATAGCGATCAGCGTTGAGAATCACAATCTGAGTGGCATTCGGCACATCCACACCGACTTCCACCACCGTAGTGGAGACTAAAATTTGAGTTTTCTTATCCTTAAAATCTTGCATCACCTGGTCTTTTTCGGCGGGTTTTAATTTACCATGCAGGATACCGATTTGATATCTACTAAATTGTTTTTGCAGAACCTTCGCGGTTTCAAGGACAGTGCGCGATTTGTCCTCGTCTGAGATCGCTTCATCAATTAAACGACAAATTACGTAAACTTGCTCACCGGCGGCGAGATGCTCAGCTAGCTCTGGATAAATTACGTCCTTAAGATTTAATTCATTGTAGATACGAGTTTTAATCGGCGTGCGACCCTTCGGCATTTGGTTAATTATCGAAATATCGAGGTCACCAAAAATTGTAAGTTGCAGCGAACGCGGAATCGGCGTGGCGGTCATAGCCAGAAAATGCGGCGAAATTTGCTGAAAATCCGGATTTTGATTCTGAAAGGATTTTTCCAAAAGATGTTGACGTTGCAAGACGCCAAAACGGTGCTGTTCGTCGATAATACAAAGACCGAGACTGGAAAAAGTAGTGTCGTCGGTGAGAATGGCATGAGTGCCAATCACGAGATCAATTTCACCAGACTTGATTGCAGCTTTGACACTAGCCTTGTCCTTAGTAGCACTGATGAGTAAGGTGGTTTTTACGCCGAGCGGAGCTAAAATCTTCGAGATTCCTTCAAAATGCTGGGTAGCGAGAATCGCAGTTGGTGCGAGAATGGCCACCTGTGCGCCGTTTTTAATCGCTTGATAAGCGGCAATGGCGGAAACAATAGTTTTACCCGAACCAACGTCGCCCTGAAGCAGGCGATTCATCGGATGAGTTTTTTCAAGGTCCTGGAGGATCTGCCAAGTCACACGCTTTTGCGCATCGGTCAGCTCAAAAGGCAGAGCCTTAAGGAGTTGTTTAACATCGGTGAGGTTAAATTTGAGCGATTTGGCATTTAATTTTGAAACTTCGTTTTGATTAAGCTTGGAGGCTAAAATTAATTCAAACAATTCCTCATAACCTAAAAAAGTTCGAGCCATCTCGACTTCTTGTTCAGATTCTGGAAAATGCATATTAAAGAGAGCTTGGTTACGAGTGAGCTTGGTGAGAGTTATCGGAATAGCTTGCGAAGGTAAAAGTTCGGGGATTTGGTAAAAGAACGGGCGAAGTTTAGCAAAAATTCGACGATACCAGGCGGAGTTGTAACGACCACTACCAGAATAAATCGGTTGAAAACCTCCATCCTGCTTAGACTCTTCGACTTCCGAAGCTAAGACCACAGTGGGTGCCGTGAGTTGATAGCGGTTATACTTAAAATCATACTCACCAGTAAAATAATATTCCGTATCTTCTTTAAAATTTTTGATACGATAGGCTTGATTATACCAAACCACGCGAAGCGCTCCTGTCTCATCAAAAATCTCACCCTGAGTAATGGTAAAATTACGGCGGCGAGTATGAATATTGCGTAAGCCACGAATTTTTCCTCTCACTACCACCTTGCCGGGGCGAATTTCGGAAATCTTGGTGTAGGCCGCATAGTCTTCATATTTGCGCGGAAAATAATAAAGTAAATCCTTGAAAGTTTGAAAGCCACGAGCGGCGAGGGCTTCGGCAGTTTTGGGGCCGACACCCTTAATCTCGCCTAGACTCGAGTTTAATTGCATTAAAGATTGCCCTGGTCGACTGGGCGACTATGAGCTTTGCGCCATTCAGCAATCTTGGCGTGGTGACCAGAAAGTAGCACCTCTGGAACTTGCATACCGCGAAAATCGGCTGGCTTAGTGTATTGTGGATACTCAATGGTATTCTCTTCTGAAAAACTCTCAATAATAGCAGAGTTTTCACCACCAAGCACCCCCGGAAGTAATCGCACGATGCTATCAATCACGATCAGCGCCGGTAATTCACCACCAGTCAAGACGAAATGACCGAGGGAAATTTTGTAATCGACGATAGTCAAGATACGCTCATCGTAACCTTCGTAGTGCGGACAAAGAATAATATAGTGATCCTCTTCACCATTATTAATCCGTTCGACAAAATTACGCACAATTCCCTGATGCCAGGTTTGACCGGCCGGAGTCGGTAGGATAACTTTAGCATTTGGACTATTTTTCTTCACACTTTCGATAGCATTGAAGACTGGCTCACACATTAGAAGCATACCGTCGCCACCACCGTAAGGCGTGTCGTCGACAGATTTATGCGCACCGAGGCCAAATTCACGCAGATCCACAAAATCAAATTCCGCAATCCCCTTCTCCTTAGCCTTCCACATCATGGAAGTGTTTAGGTATGGATTAAGAGCGTCAGAAAATAATGAAATAATGGTAAATTTAACCTTAGACATAAGTCTATTATAGCACATTTACAAATATCGATTTTCATGGCATAATATTAGAGTCGGAGCCGTGAATGCGGTTAGTTCTTTCACAGAAAGGTTGGTGTAAAATGTCGGGGATAAAACGGCAAATTAAAGAGTTGCAAGATAAGGTAAAACTTCAGAGAGATGAGTTAGAACCACGTCGGGCGGAATTAGAAAAAATACTAAGAACTGCCCACCAGAATTTGAGGAATGCCGAAGAGGCGGAACGAACCTGTTTTTCCGCTCTACTAGAATTGAAGAAGCAAAATCGAGAATTTATGCAAGAAAAATTGATGGAGCAGCTGGATTATCAGCAGCGTTCCGATCAGATTGAAGATGAAATCTCGATGTTGACTAAGAGGCTCAAATTTATTGATTCAACGATAGTTTTTCGAAACAAGTATGAATTCAGCAGGGTTGATGCACTAAAAACTGAACGAGAGACGTTGGTTAATAAGATTGATGCGCTTAAAGAGGAGAAAAATAACCTTGACGCCGGACATGAAAGAGAGATGATGAAGTATCGGGTTTCTCCAGAGTGTGATTTATCCAAAAAGTATCTGGATCTGATTGAGGTAACCAATGGAGCTTCGAAAAGATTTCATGAGGTACTAGATGAAATAGAAGCATTGAGGTATACTTTTAACGCTCTAAATAATGCATTTTCAGAATTGGATAAAGTATTTGAATTAGGGGTTGCTGATTTTTAAGTCTTTAGTCGGTCAAACACGAAAACATGGGCAAATTGTATGATTTTTAGAAAGGTGGGTACTATGAATCAAAAACATATCGGTTTTAAAAACACAAATTGCAATATGGGAATTAAAGAGCTGGAAGCTCGTGAAAATGCCTTACAGGAAGAAATGGAGCCGAGGCGAAATGCTTGCCTGGAAGCTACCCAGAAATTCAATGCACTCATGGAGGATTACCAAAATTTATCCTCTAAGATTAGCTTCTTGACGGAGGAGCAGTCAAAGGTGCGCGAAGAGGTTAATTGTATGTCAGACAAGGCATCTAATAACGGTTTTTACAATCCACAGCATCTAGAAATGTTACTAGAATCGAATGGTGCAGCCAAAGCTATGAACGAAAACCTCAAGGAAGAAAACGTCTTTCTGGCCGATCTGATTAAATATCTGAGAGATGACCTAGGTGTAATCAGTACACCTGGTCCGACCGGAGAGATTAGTCCATGTTCAAAAATTTTAAATGAGCTGGAGGCGCGACTCAGCAAAAATCTATCTAACCAATCTGAATTGGTGATAGACCGGATGAATGTGGAAGCGGAAATTTACGAAGAGCGGCAAAAACCGCGATACGAGGAACTTAATCAGCTAAAGCGGACTCTTGCTCTTTTCGACGCGAACATGGAAGATTACCGGGAAAAGCATGCCGAATTGACGCAAGCTAAAGATAAAGCGGAGGTTGAGCTTAATAAGGCGCAGCAGGCGCTAAGTGATTTGATCGATGAAGAAAAATCTGTTGGCAAATCACTGAAGAAGCTTCGCGCGGCTGAAAACTCTTAAGTTGACTCGTTTCAACACTAACTAATCTATTTTTAAAAGGTCAGCTTTTGCTGGCCTTTTTTAGGTTCCACAAAACTAAATTTTATGGTTTTTGAGGAATTTTTGCGCGGGTAACTAAATTCTTATGTTTTTCTCTTGACATTAGGGAGCGTAACCGATATGATAAACATAAGCTGATACGCTTCACAGGGTTCCATTATGCAATTAGTGGAGTGTGGAGATTTCATTAAAAACAAAAATACGGATTAAAACAAACCAATGTGCCCTAGGGTGGGCGCGCATCAGCAAAAATATCCTCGCGAGAGGATATTTTTCATGGTTTCAGTAAGCTTCGATAAGAGTGAAATATTTACCGGAAGCTTTAGTAGTTTTTGACAAAGGCAAGAGGTTTGCCAGAAATTTTAGTAGTCTTCGACGAGAGTAAAATGTTTACCAGAGATTTCAATAATCGAATCCGCTTTCGCGCCACGAGTAGTGAGCTCAGCACGAATGCCAAGTTTTTTCATAATATCACGCAGGCGGTTGACCGAAGCATAATTCGAAAGATCAGTGCGACGGGCAAATTTCTCAATCTTCTCACCAGTGACATGATAGATGCCTTTTTCATCCTGAGTGACCTGCCAAGCTTTCTTGAGTTCATGGTGACTGAGAGAGATGATAGGAAGATTTTCCATGTCGTGCGAAATAATGGCAGTCTTAAATTCAACCGGAGTTGAGCAGATTTGCTCGGCGGTAATTTCCTGCTGTTTCTGATTTTCTTTGACTGCAGCGAGCAGAGCGCGAAGTAAATCATCGAGATTTTTCTTGGCCACAGAAGAAATAGCAAAAATTTTGGCTTCGGGATTTTTTTCAAGAATTGCCTGCTTTTGCATTTCGATAAGCTCGTCATCTAGACCTTCGCATTTAGTCAGGGCGACGATTTCAGTGCGAGATTTGAGATCAGAATATTTTTCCAATTCACCACGAATCGTTGAGTAAGCTTGACCGGCATCATCTTGATAAACATCGATGAGATGGAGCAAAACAGCGGTGCGATCGACGTGACGCAAGAAGTCATGACCGAGACCACGTCCGTCGCTGGCGCCTTCGATAAGACCTGGAATATCCGCAATCAGGAGGTCATGACGATCGATGGTAGCTACACCGAGGTTTGGAGTGAGCGTAGTAAAAGCATAATCAGCAATTTCTGGCTTTGCATTGGTCACACTAGCAAGAAAAGTAGATTTTCCAGCATTCGGTAGGCCAACGAGACCGACGTCAGCAAGAAGTTTTAGTTCGATTTCGGCTTCAAAAGCCTCGCCTGGTTCACCCACTTCGGCAATCACTGGGGTTTGACGCACGCTGGATTTAAAGTGAGCATTACCAAAACCACCATCGCCACCCTTAGCAATCACGGCCTGCATACCATCTTCGGTAAGATCAGCAATAATCTTGCCATCGCGCTTCACCACAGTACCAACTGGAACTTCGACTACAAAATTTTTACCAGAGCGACCATTACTTCGCGTACCGGAACCATTGCCGCCGTCTGGAGCGATGAGGATTGGATTAAAACGAAAATCGATTAAAGTATTCGTATCTTTATCGGCTTGGAAGATAATCGAGCCGCCCTTGCCACCATTACCGCCGTCTGGACCACCCTTGTTAATGTAAATTTCACGGCGAAAAGAGACAGCGCCATCGCCACCTTTTCCAGCCTTCAAACTCACTTTTGCCGTATCACAGAACATATTAGAGATATTTTAATATATTTTGGTAGAAAAATACAGCATAAGCAGGAAGAATGTCGCATGCCTTTTATCGGACCGCTCAAGGGGAGAGAAAGCCGCATACCCCGTTCCGAAGACACTCAAGGTGGAAGAATGTCGCATGCCTTTTATCGGACCGCTCAAGGGCGCTTGCCCAGGCCTATGTCCTCAAAAGGCAAGACGACATTCTTTTTAAAATCGATAGAAGGGCAAGCGGCTTTCTCTCTTAAATAATTCAAAGTCTGATTATGGTTTTCGGGTAAAGTATCCTGGGCGGCCGTTGGCTGGGTCGTCGATACGTAGTCCGTCTAGATTAACGAGATCTGGGTTTCCCCAGTAGGTACCTTCACCACCTCGAAGACTAAACCTACGATGAAAAATCTCATAATTAGCGGTTAAATGTGATTGGCTGTATTGTTTTGCTGCACTTACGTCAAAATCATTAGAAGCGAAAATTTTTTGGAGCTCACAAACTTGACCATTATCACATAAAAACATTCGACTAAAATCTTTAACTTTGGGAGTGGTAAATGATGATAAATCTAAGATTTGAACATTAGAAACGCTACCAAACATGCCAGCCATAGTTTCGACATTTTGCGTATTAAAATTTGAAACATCGATACTGGTAGAGCCACAACCATAAAACATATCAGACATATTTGTGACATTTCTGGTATCAAAATGACTTAGGTTCAAGGTAGGGACCCTCAAAGTAAGCGCAAACATACTATTCATATCCTTAACATTTTCCGTATTAAAGCTTTGAATATTGAGGTTTTTTAGATTAGACATACCGTAAAACATATAAGATAAGTCCGTGGCAACTTGAGTATTAAGGTTCGAGAGATTTAAATTTTGAATATTTGAATTCCCAAGGAACATTCGGGAGAAGTCTGTAACTTTTGAAGTATCGAACCTTGAAACATCTAGGTTTTGAACTTGTTTTAAGTTGTAGAACATACCACTCATATCACGCACTTTTGATGTACGAAAATTTGCGATATCGAGAGCGGGAAGATTAATCAGCCCACCAAGCATATCGCGCATATCTTCCACGTTTTCCGTATTGAAGTTTGCAATATTTAGACTGGTAAGACTTGGTAAAGCCTCGAGCATACGAGCCATATTAGTAACTTTAGCGGTGTCAAAATTAGAAAGATTTAAAGAAGTTAAATCTTTACAATACTTGAACATTTGAGACATATCGGTGACTTCGCTAGTCTCAAACGAAGCTAAATCTATGTCTTTCACCTTAGTGAACCAAAGGAACATGCTGGATGAATCTGGTGCAAGATGGATTTTTTCGGCAGCGGAATAATAATAGATGGTTTTTTCGGTAGCATCAAACCAGGCTTTAATTTCATAATCTGAGTTATCTGGATTTTCGATATTAATTGCCGCCATTGAAGCTGCGGGCGCCACAGTGCTACGCTTGATACGCTCGACATTATCCTTATTTTTCAAATTACAATTTTGCCCCGTAATTGGATCCACATGACAGGTTTGATTCGGATCAAGTGCACCCACGCGCTGATTAAAATCCGGGCCATTCGTCATTACAGCTAGCATCGTGTATGGGTTCGAAACAAAAGACAGAATCAGTTTGTTTGTATAATTCCCTGATTCTAGATTATCAGCCAATTTCATACCGATACTCAGCTGGTTTGATTCATTGCCATTGGTTTTTCCTGTAGTTTGGAGAATTTGGGCTGGACTAGATAATGCTGGAATCGGTGCATAGTTCGTGGACGCACCAAACTTATAGCCCCAAGTATTGTTTGGTAAATTATTTAAAGATAAATCTGTGCTAATCGAGTCAATTTTCGCACCAACAGTAGACCCCGTGTTAGTTAGTGCGGTATTTTCTGTTTCAGAGCTTAATGTTGCAGTATAACCGGTACGATTATTAGTGTTCACGGTGAAATTAAACGGAATCTCTGTGGTTTTATCGGTGGAATTTATCACCTGATTTCCATTCACTTGCAAATTAGCCTGGTCCACGGAAGCCGAAAGTGTCGGTACAAAAAGGGCAAAAGTATTACTGCTTAGAATAATATTTGAAAAAGAAATTAAGCCAAAAAATAATCCGAGAAGTTTTAATTCTCTATTAAACCACCCCCCCCCGTGAGGTTCCGTGGTTGTGATTTTTGGCTTTGCATATACATATATATTAACATAAGCATAAAAAGAATATCGTATTACTTTTTAATTATTCAAAGAGAGAATGTCGCTTACCTCTGACGGAGCATAAGCTTGGCCGAGCGGCCTAGAGCGTCTCCGGAACGGGGTATGCGACGTTCTCCCCCTTGAGTAGTCCGAAAAGGCATGCGACATTCTTTCCTAAGGTTTTCGAGTGAAGTAGCCTGGGCGGCTATTGGATGGATCGTCGATACGGAGCCAGGATTTATCAGCCTGAGATGGATTGGCGAGGAAGGAGCCGTTACCACCACGAAGTTTTTTACGATTATTAAACATTAGGGGGGATATTTTTAGCTTAGAGATATTAAAATCATTATTTACATAAATTGTTTCTAGTTTATCTTTAGACACATAACTATTTGCTAGTGCGAATATACTATTCATATCTGTCACCTTAGATGTATCAAAAGTAGAGAGATCAAGACTAGTTAGATTTGGTGTATTGTAGAACATATTACTCATTTCTGTTACCTGAGAAGTGTCGAAACTCGACAGATTGAGATTAGCCAGATTGGGCATATTGGCGAACATCCTATTCATTACTGTCACCTGGGAAGTGTTAAAGTTAGAAAGGTTGAGACTCGCGAGTTTGGATGCAAATGAGAACATAAGACCCATATTTGTCACACGGGAAGTGTCGAAGCTAGAGAGATCGAGATTAGTGAGCTTAGATACTTCAGAGAACATACCTTCCATATTTGTCACCTTGGACGTATCAAAATTAGAGAGATTGAGATCGGCGAGCATAGATAACTCAGAAAACATATATCTCATGTCTGTCACCTGAGAGGTGTCGAAACTCGATAGGTCAAGGCTAATCAGATCAGGCAGAAAATAGAACATATTATTACTATCCATATTTAAATACACCTTCTCGGTCTCAGCGTAATAATAAACAGTATTATCAGTTGAATCTAGCCAGAGCTTAATTTCATAATCGGATTCTTCGTCTTCTATATTCACGGTATTCATGGAAGCGGCTGGCGCCACTGAACTTTTCTTAAAGTGCTCGATTCGGCTATCAAAGTCTTCTAAGCTTTTTAGCTTTGTATTAAAGTCCGGCCCCTCTGTCATAATGGCAATTGGTATGTACGGATTAGAGATTATCGAAACTACCAATTTGTTTGCATAACTTCCACTTTCTAGATTACTAGATAATTTCATGCCGATTTTAAAATTAAAATTATCATTACCTGAAGTTTTTGTGGTAGTTCTTAAAAGATTCTCTGGACTAAGAAGACTTGGGACCGGCTGATAATCTCCACCAGTTGGGCTTAAAAATCCCCAAGTATTTTCCGAAAAATTCGCAAGTGCTTTACTTGCATCGATAGATTCAATTTTCATACCGTTTGTCGATCCAGTATTTATCAAGGCTGTTTCATTGGTTTCGGTATTTAAGGTCGCAGTATAGCCAGTTTTATTATTCGTATTCACAGTAACTTGGATTGGCAATTCCGAGGTTTGCGAAACTGAATTAATTATCTGATTACCGTTAATATTGACTTGAGGGTCCGAAATTGAAACAGAAAGATTTGGCTTAAATAAAGCACTAACGTTTTTCGAATTAAAATTAATTAGTATAAAGGAAAGAGATATTGCAAGTGGGAGAATCAAATATTTTCCCAACAAAATATTTGGTTTAAAAAGTGATTTTTGGCTCAACATTATTTTATTTTAACATAAGAATAATGTGATTCGGATTTTTTTGCAATGTAATATAGACAATATTATTTTTTCTCAGTGAAGTAGCCTTTGGCAGAGCCGCCCTTGTCGATACGGAGCCAGGATTTATCAGCATTGGCCGGAATAATCATACGGGAATTCTTGCCACCTCTGAGCGTCCTACGTTTATCGAAGATTAGCTTACTGCCTTCTTCAGTAATATTCGAGATATCAAAATCATTTTTAGCATAAATATGCTCAAGATTATCCTCGCCTGGTCTAATAACGATACTACTAGGGTTCACCCGCTGGAACATCTTACTCACATTGGTGAGTTTCGGGGTTTTAAAATTAGTTAGATAAATATCGACAATACCCTTCATCTCCGCGAACATACCTTCCATAGTGGTGACATTTTCGGTATTAAAGTTCCCTAGGTCGAGGCTAGTAATACCATGGACCTGGTAGAACATATAGGCCATATCTGTAACCTTACTAGTGTCGAAATTCGAAATAGTGAGAGTCTTCAATTCATTTGCGCCACTGAACATAGAGTTCATATTGGTAACTTTCGAAGTATTAAAATGATTCAAGTCTAATGATTTAATTGCAGTACAGTCCTTAAACATCTCACTCATATTCTCGACATTTCCGGTATTAAAATTGCCTAGCATAATATTTATTACACTACTCATACCAGAGAACATCTCTGACATATCAGCGACATTACTGGTGTCAAAATTATCAATCTTTAATACGCCAAGTTTATTGATCCCCTTAAACATCGCCTTCATAGTCTTCACATTTTTGGTATTCATAGAGACTAGACTTAGACCAATAATTTCATAATTGCCGGCAAACATTTCTGACATATCAGTAACGTTTTCAGTATTAAAGCCCTCCATCGAGATGCTGTGCATTCGGTAGTTATCACGGAAGATTCCACGCATGTTGGTGACACTCTGAGCGTTGAGGTTTTCAGTCCTAATGTTACTATATGACCTTAGACCAGCAAACATATACGACATGTCTTTAGCATATTTGGCATCGAAGTTATCTATTTGGATAAGTTTAAGTCCGGACAAATCTTTAAAAGTGTTTTTACTATCTTCGTGGAAATAAATTTTGTCGGCTGCAGTATAAAAACAGACAGCACGATAAATTGGATCCCACCAGGCCTTAATTTCATAGAATGGCTTGGCCGGATCATGAATACTAACGACGTTGGTACTTGCGGCTGGTAGGGCAGAACGGCGTAGAATATTTTCGATCTTAGTTTTATCAGTGATTAATTCACTAAGTTTAGCCTGAAAGTCATCGCCCGTAGTCAGATAGGCGGCAGTCTCGAATGGATTAATTACCGTTGAAAGAACCAGACTACTTCGATAAATTCCAGGCATAAGATCCGTGCTAGCACGGACTACTACCCTAAAATTATTTTCGTTTGGTACTGAATCGGAGGCTTTATTAGTGGCAACAAGAGCTTTTGGCTCTGATTCTTTGGGGATTGGCATATAGTTATTTTGATTCTCCAACTGATAGGCCCAGGTATTTTTTGGGATCCAATCATCATGTGCGATTGGACTCGTGATTGAAGAAATTTTAGTACTAATTGTATTATCGATGTGTTTTAAAGCGGTTTCATCGGAATTAGCGCTAATAGTAGTAGTATAGCCGGCCGGAGCATTCGTTTTTACAGTTAGCTTTGCCCAATTATATCTTTCTGACGTATTAACCACATCGACGCTATAAAAATTATAATCAAACTCATTCCGATCAAAGGTAACACTCAATGTCGGATCTATAGCGTGACTATTGAACGACAGAATAAAAATATTAATAATTAATAAAATAACTAGATAGATCAATCCTGAAAATAGAATTTTATTTTCTTTCAAAAATCTAGTTTGGTTCGCAGTTTTAACTAAATTTCTCTCCATACATTTTCATTATAGCATAAGTGGTATAAAAGTATAGCTTGATTAAAAACAGAGATTATGCGTTAGTAGTTAAAATTAGCGACCGTGGATGAAGAGATACTTAGCATATTCGCTTGGGCCAATCGTGTAAGAACCGACCACACCCCAACCAGCACGACCATTCATATCAGAAATCGTAATCGTACCATCGGCATTTACCGAGTCCACGATTCCCACGTGACCGTAATAACCACTGTTGGTCTGGAAGATATCACCAGCTTGCGGGTTGGTACCGCGACTGGTTGGAAAGAGACCAGAAAGTGCATAGCCCCAAGTATTGGCGTTACCGAGACCACCCGGCAGAATATGACTAGAGCCCATGGCGGCACGACGTTCCCAAGTATACCAAGTACACCAACCCCATGGCATCGGGTTTCTGGAAGTAGAGTAGGTACGATAAGAAGAAACTGAGTAGGACGAGCTGCCAGAATAAGAAGAAGTGGAACGTACGACGGGTGCCACATAATCAGGACGCTCCTTATCCGGCAATTCACCGTTCGGTAGTAAAATAGCCTGACCTTCAACAAGAGTCTGATCTAGCTCAAGGTTGTTTGAGGTAATAATTTCGTCAGCGGAAGATTTATATTTTTCAGCAATAGAAGCGACAGTTTCACCTAACTTCACGGTATAGACAATACCAGCACGTGATGGAATATAAATCGATTCTCCCACTTTTGGCACATAGGAGGCCTTAAATTTGTTCGACCAACGAATCATATTGATATCAACACCACAGGAGGCGTATTTGGCCGCCAAAGTATCGAGAGTTTCGCCTTCAGCCATCACATGCTTGATTACGCCGACCTTAGAACAGGCAGCAAGATTCAAAGTAGTCGGCTTTTCCATTTTTTCAACAGAAGCCTGGCCGGACTGCTGAAGTACAGTAAAAGAGTTATAGTTTACGTTTAGTACATCAGAGGAGGCTAAACTCATAGTGTCAGCGAGCTCAGACACCATATAAAATTCTGAAAGTTGGTCGGCAGAAACCGCATAATCTTTTTTAGAAATGGATTCCAGATTAGGACTGGAATTATCGTCGGACTGCTGTTTATCTTTGGAACCAACAAAAGCCACACCAAAAATCAGAACAGATAGGGCGAAATAAGGAAATATCTTGGTTATAAAGTAATTTAAGCTAAATTGTGATCGTTTTTTCTTTGTCATAATTAGCCGGTCGCTGCCCCTAAATTTGCACCTTACAGAGTTTCTGACAGTGGTCGCGAATCTTCTGATTGTGCTCAGCGTCGGTGCTACTATAATACATTAAACCGTCGTCGCCTGTCAAGAAATAAAGCATAGAGGCTTTCGAGCTATCTGGTTCAGCTACCGCGAGAAGTGCGGCCTTGGAGGGGACGGCGATAGGTCCTGGAGGTAGACCAGTAGACTTACGGGTATTGTAACGGCTTTCCACTGCTAAGATGTCCGCGTTAGTAGTAGTGGCACGATCGATACCGACAATATCGGCAGCATAAGTCGCAGTCACATCGGAGCCCAGGGCGATTCCCCGCTTCAAACGGTTCTGAAAAACCATGGAGACACCCGGCATATCTTCAGTATGAGCTTCTTTTTGGATAATGGAAGCGAGAATAATCCCCTGACGCAAAGATAAACCTCTGGCTTTAAATTTTTCTTCAAGTTGATTCGAAACTACGACGTCATTGAATTGATTTAAGATAGTCGTAATGACATTCTCGAGCTTTTCGTGATTATAAAACTGATAAGTTTCACCGTAGAGATAACCTTCAAGCGCTAATTTTACTGGAATATCTGGTTCAGAAAGTTTAATTTCGTCGGCATAGAGCCCCTTGAGGATAGGATTATCGTAATGCTTGGTGAGAGCCTGATTAATTTCCTCTTCCGAATAGCCGAGAGTACGGAATTGATGAATGATGCCAGTTTGCGATTTACCTTTATCACCGAGGAGACTGGTACCTGGCAAAATAGTCAGATTAAAGACATCAGAAGAAACTACACCATTGACTAATTGTTTAGCGATGTCGCGAGCCGACATGGTTTTACGAAAACTATATTTACCGGTTTTTAGCTTGGCGTGAAGATTATTAATACGCGCATAAAGCTCAAAAGCAAAAGGATTTCTAATTAAGTCGGCCCGCTTGAGATTATTGGCAATTTCCTTAACTGATTCTCCAGCCGTCACCTCAATGGTCTGATACTCACAATTAGAGTCTGCCTCTTTTTCATTGGATTCAGAGGCGGCCTTAGCCGAGTCAAAACGACAATTAGCGGAAGAGACGGACTGCAAGGAATACCAATAATATCCACCGCCAAATAGACCGGCAAGAAATAGCAAGATAAAGAGTGAAAGTAAGATACGTTTAACTTTTTTCATAGGTTTTTCTAAACTTCTATCTGACCTGAGAGACTCCGAGGAATCTAAATCTGGCTTCGTGGGTTCATTAATAATAGACTGAATTTCTGGTGATCCGAGCGTGGCGGCAGGACTCGCAGATGGGTCTATATTGGCGGCAGGACTCGCTAGTTGATTCGGAATTTTGACTGCAGAATTTTGGGCGAGCTTAGCGGCGTAATGTTCGATAAAATCTTGCAAAATAATACTGGCAGCCTCGGCATCGATTTCGCCTTTTTCAAAATTCTTTTTACGTTTTTTAAGTCGCTCTTCAGCTACCACCGAAGTGAGCGATTCGTCTTGGAAGTAGATGCGAGCGCCCGGCATAGAGGCAGCCAGGGTGTCAGCAAATTTACGCGCATAGGCGGACTGAGCAGTTTCATTGCCGTCGTTGCTACGAGGTAAACCCACGACAAAGAAATTCGTATCATTCAGTCTGGCAATACGGAGAATTTCTGGAATTTCCTGACCATTGACTAAGACATAGCCGTTCGGAATAGCGATGCGAACAGAAGTGTCCGCTTTCGCTACACCGATACGCTTAGTGCCCACGTCTAAACCGATAATGCGCATTAGTTCTCTACCGTGATTTTAATTGATACTTTATTGGCGTCGTTTGGAATTTGACGCACCCATGGGAAGGAAGTATTCACTTCAACATCAGAAACGCCATTGATGGATTTAATTAAAGTAGTCACTTCGCCAACTTTTTTGCCGAGGGATTTTTCGAGTACAGATTGTTCGGTGACTTCTGGACCAGTTTTCAGGGTAGCTTTAATCTTAGCAGTTACAGAATTATTATTGTTTTGGAATTTTTCAATGAAAATATTGCCAGTTTCATAGATTTTCTGATCACTACCGAGACGAGTAGAGACCACGGATTTAACATACTCTTCAATTGCTGCCTTATCGACATAATTTACACTGTAAGTAGTTTTGGCCGTGAGCTTAGCCTTACCATTCTCGGTCGGCTGATCGACGGCAGGGCTGGAAGTAGGGTCGGCGGTAACTTTTTTGTAGCTATCTTCAATCTTAATATCGTCAGAAGGTACTTTTTCGAATAATTCCTCTTTTACGCCATCAGCTTCAGTTAATTTTTCCTTAGCTTTGGTAATGTCAGAAGCGGTGACAATTTTTTGAATCTTGTCAGTGCCACCCTTAAATGCGGAATTAGCATAACCTTCAACTCCAGCCACGGAAGATTGCCAGCCGGAGCTAACAGCTTCAATATTATATTTCGCACCACCTTCGATTGCGGTAGCTTTCACGGTTTTAGCCACCTGACATTTACCACTGTGGCGACCGGCGTCACAATTCGAGATCGAACCATCCCAAGAAATTTTCACTTCTTGGTTGGTTAAGAAATTGAGATTGCGGTAGGCAAAGGCGGAACCCTGAGGAACAGTCGCAACATCTGGCCTAGAAGCCGTAGCAGTAGTAGTCGACATGTCGAAAGTCGCGATGAGACGTAATTCACCAGTAGCCTTATCACCAACGTTTTTCTCACCAGTAGCTTCAAATTCAACCTCAGAGTTCTTTTCTAAACTAGCAGTTTCAAGGAAGAATTTACCATCTTTTGAGACGGCTTGCTTAGCATCAGTGACAAAAGAAACATTTTCGGAGAAATTCTCGGCGATGGTCTTAATTTTGACAGAAATCTTGGCGGCAGGGGCCAGAATAAAAGCCCAGATGAAACTTCCGATCAGAAGAACCGCAGCCACTACACCGATAATGATACGGTTTTTCAAGGAATCGAGAGTGAGAATCTTTTTCGGCTGATTATCCGCTTCTTCATCCTCAGAATTCTTCGCGACTTCTTCGGAATCCAGATTCATAGTGGAATTTTTCGTAAGATTCGAGGTGGTATTCGCACGATTAGCAGCGTCTTCATTAGTAGTGCGGACACGAGAAACACTACCGGACGAAGCGGCTTTTTCGTTAATTTCAATTTCATCACTCGGACTTACTTTCTTAGCCTTGGCTGGATATTCTAGATCCGCTTCATTAAATTCAGAAGGCAAGGTCGGGCGTGAACTCAAATTCTTAGCGAATGGCAGACTAGAAAGCGCCGCCATTTTCATAAGGGTCGGATCAGTAGTGACTACCACGATGGCTTTGTCGTGCATTTTGGCAGTGCGAGCGATTAGTTTTAAATTAATAGAGCTGCGAAGAACGTTCAACTTTTTCGGTGGAACAAGTGCAATAATTTTCTGTTTGGAAGCTTTGATATGGTTGATAATATCAGTAATATCATCCTCGGGCTCGATGTAAAAAGTGTCCTTATTCATACATCGATTTTAACATATATTTGCACTGAACCAATAAGTTTATGCTAAAATAAGCTTAATGAGTATCTTTGATTTTATTAAAAAAGGACCGGGCGCACAGGTAGGCGCGAACAGTGCTGGTGGCGCGGTGGCTGGGGCAGAGAGTGCAGAAATTTTAGCCAATCTAGTACTAAATACGATCGATAGTGGCGTCATTATTGTGTTGCCTACTGGAGTAATTGAATATATCAATCCAGCAGCGGTAAGTTTATTGGGCGGGCAAATGGCACAAAACTTCTTGGGGGCTAAATTAGAAGATATTTTGAAACTTGAAAACGGCCAAGGCGTGGCGATTCCAGCGCAAAATAACCTGGTTTTCTATGCGGTAAATAATGGCCAAAATTATACCACGCGGGAATATTTCTTGGTTAATTTGCAAGGCCAGAAAAAGCCTGTGGCATTCAAGATTATTACTGCGCATTCACCCAAAAATGAACGCATCGTGACTTTTTATGATATTACTTCTGAACTGGAGGCCGAGAGTGAGCAAACCGAATTTATTTCGACGGCTTCTCATGAAATGCGCACACCGGTAGCGTCGATTGAAGGATATCTAGGATTGGCTTTAAATCCAAAGACTGCCACGATTGACGAGCGCGCGAAAAAATATCTAGAAGAGGCACATAAATCTTCTCAACATCTTGGTAAATTATTCAGAGATTTATTAGATGTGACCAAGCTCGATGATAAAAGAATCAAAGCGCACTTGACGCCGATTGAGGTGACTTCGACGGTCCGCTCGATTGCCGAAGGTCAAATTCCGAAGATGAGCGAAAAAGATATTCATTTTACTTTTGGCTCCTCCTCTTCCGCCAATATGAACGGCGGACGTGTGATTAATCAAGAGGTTTTTGCGGCGGTCGATGTGGATTTTTTGCGTGAGATTATCAATAATTTGATCGAAAACGCGATTAAATATACCAATAATGGGGGCGGGATTTGGGTGAATGTGCGTGGCGATGGCGACCGTGTCTTGATCAATGTAACAGATACCGGTATCGGTATTTCCCCGGAAGATAGTAAGCACGTTTTTCAAAAATTCTATCGCGCGGATAATTCAGAGACTCGTACAATTGGCGGCACTGGCCTGGGTCTCTATATCGTGAAGGAACGCGTGGAAGCCATGAGCGGTTCGACTTGGGTGGAAAGCACCTTCGGTGAAGGCTCGACTTTCTACGTGGCCTTCCCTCGTCTTACCTACGAGGAATATCTCCGTCGCAAACAAATCGAAGCCAATACTCAGGCAATGACGCCACAAAATTCTGTTGCTTCTGCTCCTAGTAACTCTACACCTAGTGTCTCCGAGCCTAGTGAGAACCAAGCTCCGGCGCCAATGCAGTTTTCAACTGAGACGACCACGCCGATTCCAGCAGTAGCGCCAGTATCGACAACAATGAATACGCCGATTCAAACTGAAGCACCTGTGCAAGCACCAACAGTGTCGACTATACCAACTCAGGAGCCAGCGACTACACCAACAATGACGAACGCGCCTATTCAAACACCAGCGCCAGCACAGACGCCAACAGTGTCGACTGCACTAGTTCAGACACCAGCGCCAGCAATCAATCTCGAGACTGCCGCATCATCCGCACCTGCAGCTCCAACTGAGACAGCCACATCATCCACACCAGTAGCTCCGATGACTCCTGCGGCACCAATTATGTCAACCATACAATCCAATTCATTTCTACAGAACAGTGCTACCCCAGCTCAAAACACACCAGCTTCGCCAACCACACCAAATACGCAAAACATACCAACCGCGCCAATTAATCCCGCCCCGACTCCAGCTGCAACAGCCAATCCAGTCTCGGCTCCGATTACACCGGCCAATCCTGCCCCGACTCCAGCTGCACCTACTAATCTAACGATGCCTACCCCACCAATTACGCCAACTAACCCAAACATCTTAAATAAGTAAGGAGAGAAGATGACAAAAATTTTATTAGTTGAAGACGACCAAAGCTTACGCGAGATTTACGGAATTAGATTAACGGCGGAAGGTTACGAAATTGCTTCTGCAGGTGATGGCGAAGCAGCTCTTGCTTTAGCTGTAAAAGAACGCCCAGACTTGATTATTTCCGATGTGATGATGCCAAAAATTTCGGGTTTTGATATGCTCGATATTCTGCGTTCGACGCCAGAAACCGCCAATATTAAGGTGATTATGATGACCGCACTTTCAGCGGATGATCAAAAAGCCCGTGGTGAATCGCTTGGGGCGGACCGTTTCCTCGTAAAATCGCAAGTAGGAATTGAAGATGTAGTGAATGCTGTTCATGAAGTCTTAAATGACACAAATGGTGCACCAGTCGCCGCAGCAACTGCTCCGACTACAGATAATATGATGACTCAATTCGCGGCTGCGCCAGCACAAACTCCAGTCGTAACAACAACACAACCTGCCTCACCGGCCAAAACTGCAATGCAGGCACAAGCTCCGATGCAGTCTATCCCATCAGCACAACCAGCTATGCCAGCTCAACCCTTTACACCTGCACAGCCGGCTATGCAAGCTCAACCGATCACTCCGACACAGCCAGCCACCCAAGCTCAGCCAGTTCAAACTCAGCCCGTCGCACCAGTCCAGACACCAATCAATAACTCTAACCCATTTTTAGGTAATGTATAGATTAAATAAATTTTTAGCCGAACAAACCGGCGTTTCGCGCCGCGAAGCCGATAACCTCATCGCAGATGGCCGTGTGAGGATTAATCAAGAGGTGGCCGTACTGGGCCGTCGTTTTGACGAAACTCGTGATGAAATCTTTTTGGACGGTCAAAAAATTGAAGAGCGTAAAGGTTTTACTTATCTAATCCTAAATAAGCCCGTGGGATATGTTTGCTCCAAGAAACGCCAGGGTGAGACGCCGACCCTTTTTGAACTTTTGCCCGAAAAATATCAGGGCTTGAAGACTGTGGGAAGGCTTGATAAGGACAGTTCTGGATTAATTTTATTAACCAACGATGGCGATTTTGCTTTCTCGATGACGCACCCGAAATTTTTTAAGATTAAGAGCTACATCGTGAGATTAAATCGCCCACTCGCACCGCTACACCAACAAATGATTTCCGATATGGGAATTGATTTGCCGGATGGTAAGAGTAAATTATTCCTCAAAAAAGAAGAATCCGACCCGAGTGGTTGCACATTCTTAGTAGAAATGAGCGAAGGCAGAAATCGTCAAATTCGTCGCACTTTCCTGGCGGTAGGATACAAAGTAGTGGAGCTACATCGCATTGAATTTGGACGATACACACTAGAGAACTTAAAGGGTGGTGAATTTAAAGAGGTGGAGAAAAGATGAAAGTATTAATTATTGGTAAAAATATTAAAAACGTTTATCTTTCTCTGGATGCCAAAAATTTCGAACTAGATAAAAACCAAAATGCGCACCTGGATTTGGTTTATGACGGCGGCGAAAAATATTATAACGATCGCTTCAGTATCATGACTGGCCAGAAACTAGCCGATGAAGTAATTTCCAATTTTCGCATCGAGACTGAGACGGCTTTTAGCCCGGAAAATCCAGAAACTTGTGATGATTTTCAATATATTTTGCTTTCGAAAAATAACTATATAAATTTGGCGCCAGAATTTGTCAAACAGTGCGACTTTAATGGCAAAATTCTAGAAAAACGCATGGCCAAATTCGACTACATTTATATCGATTGGTCGGCGGAATTAAATAATGTGCAAATTAAGGCGATTTTGGATTACTTAGAGTCACATCCAAAGACTAAGCTAGCTTGGTGTTTTGACCGCTCGGAACTACCAAAATTACTGAGTGCGCCAGATTTAAGCAAGACAAATTTGACGACTTTTTATCGCCTCCTACAACGAGCAGAAATCGTGTTTGTAATGGGTAAAAAATCCCAAATGATGAAAATTAAACAAATTTTAGGTACACTTTCGACCTTGAAATTAATTTATGTAACCGAAAATCAAATTTTAGCTGGGGTTTTTAAGGAAGATTTTCAAAACAAGGACATAAAAGTGACACGTGACGTCGCCGCGACGATTATTGCGGGCACAATTTTCTCGGCACTAATTACAGACTGGAATCTACAGCGCGCCCTGATGCTTTCGAAAATTAATGTCGAAAATTCAAAGGCCAACAAGACTCTGAAAATCCAACAATTATCCGATAAGCTTCGCGAGGCCTTAGCGATTAGATAAGATAATCTACCGAATAAGTAGATAAGATAAACTACTGGATATACTCCGATTCAAAAATCCCTAGTCTGACTAGGGATTTTTGTAGTTTATTTGAGAAACTCGCGGAGATATATGCCGGTAGGGGTTTGATCATTTTTGGCGATTTCTTCTGGTGTACCCTCGGCGATAATTTGACCACCATGTTGCCCACCTTCTGGACCCATATCAATAATCCAGTCGGCACTTTTAATCACATGTAAATTATGTTCGATAATAACCATGGTATTGCCGCCAGCAACCAAGCGATCTAGGATTTTCAAGAGGCGATTCACATCATCGGTATGCAGACCAGTGGTTGGCTCATCCAAAATATAAAGAGTCTTGCCGGTCGAACGACGAGAAAGTTCGGTAGCAATTTTAATACGTTGAGCTTCTCCACCCGAGAAGGTAGTGGCAGATTGACCGAGGCGAATATAGCCAAGACCAACCTCTTGAATAGTCTTCAACTTATTGGCAATAGCAGGGATGTTCTCGAAGAACTCCACCGCCTCGTCGATAGTCATATTTAGGACATCAGAAATATCCTTACCCTTGTATTTTACCTCGAGTGCTTCGCGGTTATAGCGTTTACCATGACAGGTCGGACAAGTGACGTAAACATCTGGCAGAAAGTGCATTTCAATCTTATTCACGCCGTCACCTTGGCAGGTTTCACAACGACCACCCTTGACATTAAAGGAGAAACGACCGGCCTTATAACCACGAATCTCTGCTTCTGGTTGAGCGGCAAAAAGTTCACGAATAGCCGTAAAGACACCCGTATAGGTAGCCGGATTCGAGCGTGGCGTACGACCAATTGGACTCTGATCGATCACGATACATTTATCGAGATTATCGATACCATCGATACGTTCATGTTCGCCAGCCACAGTTTGAGCACGATGAAGACGGGCAAGTAGTTCATTAGCTAAGATTTCATTGACTAGAGTGGACTTGCCAGAGCCGGAAACACCAGAAACCACTGTCATCACCCCGAGGGGGAATTTGACCGTGAGATTTTTTAGGTTATTTTCCCTCGCACCAACTACCGTGAGGTATTGATTAAGTTTTGGCTTACGACGGGTTTTAGGTACAGGAATTTTTTTGGCACCAGATAGATATTTACCAGTAAGCGAATCCGAGTCATTTGCAATTTCCTCTGGCGTACCAGCGGAAATCACCTGACCACCGCGCGCACCAGCCCCCGGACCAATATCGACCAGATAATCTGCACTCATCATAGTATCCTCATCATGCTCGACGACCAGCACGGTATTTCTAAGGTCGCGCAGGCGTCTCAAGGTCGAAATAAGCTTATCATTATCACGTTGATGTAGACCAATGGATGGCTCATCTAATACATAAAGCACACCCTGGAGACCGGAGCCGATTTGGGTGGCGAGGCGAATACGTTGGGCTTCTCCACCAGAGAGAGTATTGGCCGCACGGCTGAGCTCAAGATAACCTAGACCGACGTCTTGCATGAATTTGACGCGCTCTCGAATTACTTTGAGGATTGGACGGGCAATTAAGGCCTCTGCTTCGGTAAATTCAAGATCCTGAGATAAAACATCCAGCATCGCATCAACGTCTAAATTACAAAAATCATTAATATTGAGACCGTGGATAGTCACCGCAAGCACGACTGGCTTTAATCTAGCTCCGTGACAAGTTTGACATTCATGCACACGCATAAATCGCTCGATGTCTTTGCGCATGAAATCCGAGTCGGTTTCCTTGTGGCGGCGCTCAAGAGTGGGGATGACGCCCTCGTAGATTGATTCGTAGGTCGCGCCATCCTTAAACTTGCCGGAGCCAGAAATTTTGACTTCGTATTTTTCATTGCCAGTACCATAAAGAATTAGATGTTTTTGCTCTTCGGTGAGCTCACGAATTGGTACATGAATCGAAAAACCATGACGCGCGGCTACCGCGGAGAGACGTTTGAGCCACCAAGAATCACTCTGTACACGGTTGAACGGACGGATGCCACCTTCGGCAATGGTGAGATTTTGATTAAACACGAGATTCGGGTCGATTTCCATACGCGTACCAAGACCCGTACAAGTCGGACAGGCGCCTTGAGGGGCATTGAAGGAAAAAAGACGTGGTTCGAGTTCTGGAATCAATTCATCTGGGTGAACTGGGCAGGCGTAGCGCTGAGAATAAGTAAGAACTTCGGTATTAGATTTACCGAGATTCTTCCCTTCAATGGTGGAAGAATTATCATTAATCTTGAGCAGCATAATTAATCCCTGGCCAAGATCGAGAGCCTGCTCGATGGAACTAGAAATGCGAGAATAAAGTTCTGGATTCAAAATAAAACGGTCGACCACTAATTCGATATCGTGACGTTCCTGTTTTTCAAGGGTCGGAAATTCATCTAGGGCATAAACCACGCCATCCACGCGCACACGAGAAAAACCTTTTTGGAGATATTGCTCGGAAATATGGAGGAATTCACCTTTTTTCTGCTGGACGATTGGTGCGAGCAACATTAATTTCGAACCAATCGGAAGTTTCATCACTTCGTTGACGATGTCTTCCACGGAACGCTTAGATACTTCGCGGTGACAAATCGGACAATGCGGCACGCCGACGCGGGCAAAAAGTAGACGCAGATAATCATAGACTTCCGTGACGGTAGCAACGGTAGAACGGGGGTTTCTGGAAGTGGATTTTTGATCGATAGAGATGGCTGGCGAGAGACCGGTAATGGTATCAAAATCTGGCTTATCCATCACGCCGAGAAACATACGCGCATAAGAGGAGAGCGACTCGACATAACGACGCTGGCCTTCAGCGTAAATCGTGTCAAAGGCGAGGCTGGATTTACCAGAACCAGAAAGCCCGGTAATCACCACCAGTTTATCGCGTGGGATATCGAGATCGATGTTCTTAAGATTATTCTGCCTAGCGCCACGGATTTTAATGTAATTATCTGGATTATCCTTCAGCATGGCGCGCCCGCCCGCAGAAAGTAGGCCCTTATTTTCAATCTTTTTCTCTAAATTCATCTCGTTATCCATGGTCAAATTAAGCTAGTATTATAACAAAAAATTAGCGTTTTGTCGAGATGCTTGTGGCTAGGGCTTAAGCGTGAAATAACCTGGAGCTCCTGGGCGGTCAATGCGCAGAGCCTCGAGACTAACATTATTAGGTGTAGCAGAAGTCCAACCATTATTACCAACCAAATTTACGCGATTGGCAAATATCAACACATTCCTAGGTGCACTAACACCGGCAGCAGCCGCTCGAGAAGTATCCCAGTCACCTGAGGTATATACTCTAGTCAGTCGATTGTTTGTAGTAAAACTCGCGAACATATACCCAAAATTTTCCACCTTTGGCGTAGTGAATGATCTTAAATCTAACTCTGTTAAGTTATCATCCATTGAAAACATACTAGACATGTCGGTAACGTTTGCTGTATTAAAATTGGAGAGATTGATAGTTTTTAGTGCTGTCATTTGATAGAACATTGACCCCATATTTGTCACCTTGTCGGTTCTAAAATGACTAAGGTCTAGATGTTCAATTTTTCGCAACAGCGAGAACATACCAGACATATTTTCGACATTTTTAGTATTAAAGCTACTAATATCTAAAGACGCTAAGTTGGTCATACCATTAAACATAGAGCGCATATCCGTCACATTCGAGGTATCAAAATTGGAGAGATTCAGAGTGGTGAGATTAGACATACCATAAAACATACCACCCATAATCGTCACTTGTGAAGTATTGAAGTTAGAGAGATTAAGGGTAGTAAGATTAGATATACCATAAAACATAGACCCCATATTCGTCACCTTAGAGGTATCAAAATTGGAAAGATTAAGAGTGGTAAGGTTAGTCATGCTAAAAAACATACCGCCCATATCCGTCACCTTAGAGGTATCGAAACTGGAAAGATCCAACTCTAAAATATTTTTTATTTTTTGTTCACTAAACCCCGCATAGAACATCTGACTACAATATCTGTTTAAATATACTTTTTCAGTTTCAGCATAATAATAGGCTATCTTATCTACAGGGTCTAGCCAGAGCTTAATTTCATAATCGGAGTTCTCATCTTCAACATTTACTGCATTCATGGAAGCAGCTGGGGCAACTGCACTCTTTTTAAAACGTTCAATTTTATTCGTAGCGGTTTCGAGAGATTTTAATTTTGTATTAAAAATAGGGCCATTCGTCATGAGGGCGATGCGGTCGTAATTATTGGTGAGAATTGAAAATATTAACTTATTTGTATATCTGCCACTTTCGAGATTATCACTTAATTTCAGACCAATTTTCATACCGTTCGTTTCATTGCCGCTAGTCTCACCTGCGGTTTGAAGGATTTGTGCTGGCGTAGACAAGGCTGGAATTGGCACGTAATTCGTAGCCGACGCTAATTTATAGCCCCAAGAATTATTTGGTAAATTATTTAATGGTAAACTCGTGCTAATCGAATTAATTTTCGCACCATTCGCGGAATCACTATTTACTAGTGCTGTTTCATCGGTTTCTGAATTTAGGGTTGCCGCATAACCAGTTTTATTATTCGTATTAACTGTAAGATTTAGATAAATTTCTGTAGTTTTATAAGTGGTATTGATTACTTGATTTCCATTTACTGAAGCCGCAGTATTATCGACTGAAGCGGAAAGGGTTGGCGTATATAAGGCAAATACCTGGCTTGAAAAAGACAATTCATAAAATACCGCGGAGAATAAGACAGCTAAAATTATTGACCTCAATGAGAGTTTAAATGAACTTAGGTGGGAGAAAATACAGTCCATATATGTTTTTATTTTATCATAAGCACGATAAAATATTTACTGTTCTTCCTAAGAAACCAACTCGAACCACATCTTGAGATCTTCGATGGTGGAATCGAGAATTTTACGACCGTCGGCAGTTTCGCCAGTAGTTTGATAGTGTTTCAATAGATCATTCATCGCTTGAATAAAACCAGGGGTCTGACGGGCAATTCTAGCGGCACGGTATTTTTCAAATTTCGCGATTTCATCTTGACTGAGCGCGTTTGGAAAATTACGACCTTTATAATTAAGCAGAAGCGAATCGAGGCGTTCGTCCTGAAAGAGCGGATGAAAATCAGCTAACTCATTAACACGAAGATTCGGCACAACGGAAGCTTGCTTACGGTCTTCATTATTTAAGAAGCCATCATAAAGCCTCGCTTCGGCCTCTTCGAGCTTATCAAAATTACGTTCACGAGTGAATAATTCACGCATTCGCTCAATGAATTCTGGATGGTTTTTTAGGGTCTCGAGATTCTTTTCTATCTGGGATTTTTCGAGCTTAATTTTCTGCCAGCCAGTGGTACCGGCCGGAAATTCCTCGATGCCATTCGAACTAGGTTCGGCAGTTTCGACATCCAAGACCGAGAGCGGCGCGACAGCCGGACATTTACTCGGGGTTAGTTCTTTGACATATTTCGAGAAATCGAACCAAGTTTGATATTTTTTACCAGCTCGACTGACTTTTTCTTCGGGTTTAAATTCCTTTTCCGCCTGCAAAATTTCCTCGACATTGTAACGTAAATCGAAGACTATGATATTTTGGTTTTTCCCGGGCGCGATTGGTATAGCTACCGTGGTATGATTGGTTTTACTAGAATAATAACCACTAGTATAGACAAAAGGCATCGCGGAATCGACGGAAAGATTGGTGGCATTAAGAAAACGTAGAAGCTGTTTTTTATCACGCAATTTTAAGAGAAAATCGAGAAGTTTTGGCTGCTTTTCATGAATAATTTTCGCTACAGCAATCGTGGCATAAATATCTGAAAGCGCATCATGAGCATGTTCGTGCGTAATGCCATTTAAGGCAGTGAGGAGCTCGAGGCGGTTGGTCGGTTTTTTCTCACCAGTCTTAGGGTCTACAGCAACTGGCCAATTGATTCCCTCGGGACGGAGTGCCCGCACCATACGCACAGCATCCAAAATATCGAACTTACTGCGACCATCGAGATATTGCCAAGTGTATGGATCATAAAAATTACGCCAAAACAGATAGCGGATAAACTCATCATCGAAACGCACAGAATTAAAGCCACAAATAATAGTATTCGGAGTGAAGATTTCCTCTTGTAAGATTTTACAAAGCTCAGACTCTGAAAGACCATCCATACGCGTATCATTCGGGGTAATATTGGTGGTGACGATAGCGTAAGGGCTCGGCAAAGTATCTTCATCTAGACGCACGAAGAGATTGACCGGATCGCCGATGGGGTTAAATTCTAAATCGGTACGCTGACCAGCAAATTGCATGATGCGATCCTCACGTGGGTTGATACCAGAAGTCTCTAAATCGTAAAAGAAAAAGGTAGGTGGGTGATTGGCGTCTAGGTAGTCCGGATCAAAATTGTGGTTCATAATACTAGTATATGCCTAAACTAAGATTTTAGTTGCTGATTAATGGCTTCGCGAAGTTTTTCCTTGAATTCTTTTTCCTTAGCGGAAGGAAGTTCGAAAGCTTTGCCATTAATATAAATGGTTGGAGTTTCATTGACGCCAAGACGCTTAGAAATTGCCATATCAGCTTTGATTTTTTGCTTCACAGCATCAGAATTCATGTCTTTAAGGAATTTTCCCGTATCGCCCTTACCTTCGGTAACTTCGACAAAATATTCACGGAAGTGATTATCACGGTCAGAAGTAGAGAGAGATTCCCAGTTGGACTGCTCCTTGAAGAGTTTTTTAGCATATGGTTCCCAGTAGCCTTGGAGGGCAGCGGCATTAGCCGCAGAAGCCGCGGCGGTACCGTTTTGGTGATAGCTCAAGATATAACTTCTAAAAACTAGACCGACTTGACCGTCGTATTCTTTCACAATATCAGAGAGATATGGAAAAACCGTGGAACAGAATGGACACTGATAGTCAGCATATTCAGAGATAATCACCTTGGCGTCCTTATTGCCTTCATAATTATCACCCATATCGCCATTACGAGAGTCGGCGGCGATGTATTTGTTCGTATCGAGGCTCTTAATCCAATTGTCATAAACAAGATTTGAAGAAATCGCGTTGCCACAAAGCCACAAGAATCCCACAGCCAGCACCCCTAAAAGTCCGTAAATCAGTTTTTGCATTTTCCTCCTAATTTCTACTTTTGGTAGATTTTTTGTATAATATAAATATTAGCATATTTTGTCTAAGTTGTAATATTTTAGACTAAAGGAGGAGCCGTGTCAGAGGCGAATATGACAGATACAACAGAAGATAGGACCGATTTTAACGGCGAACAAAAAAACGCGACCGGCGTGTTCAGTGGTGAAGAATCTTCCCATGGATTAAAAGTCTGGTTTGAAAAAATTGGTGTGAAATTAGCCGCCTTTTTCGGTGCGATTAAACAATTTTTGAGCCGTAAGGACGGAGATGAGGAAGCGGATTCCTTCGAGGGGCCGATGAAGCGCGGATTTTTCGATCGTAAATTTAATAAAGCAGAAAATGAATCTACAGAGACCGCACATGAGACTGGTGCTCTTAGTCAATTTGGTGGAGCTAATTTAGTTAACAATCATTTTTCGAATTCTGAGCTCGAAGCAACTCGTGCCACCGATACCGATGGCGACGGTATGATTAATCACGAAAAAAGCGAAGAGACACTAACCAGACGCGAAGAGGCGACCGACTATCTGAAGAATACCAATTATTATATCGGTACCGCCGAAACAAAAGCGGTTGCTATGCCAGAAGTATTCATCCCGGAGACTACGGAAGATTTTGTTTGGTTAATTAATAAAATGCCAAGCTCGGTGCTTTCGGCTAGTCAAAAAGAAACTCTTGGTAAGGTGATGAGTTTTGATAGTAAAAAAGTTTCCGATATTATGACACCAAAGGTGGAATTAAAATTCGTGGGCGAAGAAGATTATATGGGGCCACTAACGCTTTCTGGACTCTATAAATCAGGTCAGAGCCAGTTCCCTGTAGTCGATCGCCGTGGTGAACTAAGTGGAATTTTACACGCCAAGACACTCTTCCAATTAGATATCAAGGACACCGATCAGGCTTCGGCTTTTATGGACCGCAAAATTGTTTATCTTTCGGAAAATTACCCACTCTATGAGGCTCTTTTTACCCTACTACGTTCGCACGCGCAGGCTTTTGTAGTGGCAGATGAGGCAGGAAAAATCTCAGGTTTGCTCGACGCACGCGTGCTACTAAATTCCCTCCTTGCGATTGACGACTCGGCTGATTTTACCAAGGATGAAGATTTAGCTTCAGTAGTGGAATACGCCAAGCGTTTTAAACAAAATTAATTTATTAAGGTTTGATTTAGATGCAGAATAGACGCTTACTTAAAAGACGCGTAGTAACCGGCCTGAGTTTGCTGGGTCTATTCTTGCTGACGGTGGCGCTAAATCCAAAATCTTATAATTACACGCCGGTCCATTCTGAACAGCAGAGCGAAAGCATTAAGCCCGACGAGCATAGCGGCGTGAGCGATACTAGCCACACAGAAAGCCAAGACAATCCAGACAAACCTAGTACTGTTAACTCCACGGATGGCACCGATACCTCTAATTCCAAACCACTAGCTAGTGAGGTCTTGTCTAATCTCGAAGTTAAGGGTCGCGCGCCAAAGACTGGTTATAAACGCACAGAATTTTATAAGAATTGGCCAGAGATTGAGGGATGCAACTTGAGACAACGGATCTTGAAGCGGGATTTTGGCGAGACAGCGAAGACCGACCAAAAGTGCAACGTAATTTCGGGAAGTTTTTATGAACCGTACACCGGAACTTGGATGAGTTTTTCGAGTCGTGAAGAGATTGGTAAGAAAATCCAGATTGACCACATCGTGGCGCTCTCTGACGCCTGGCAAAAAGGCGCGCAGTATCTCAGTAGTGACATTAGGTTTCAGATTGCAACTGACCCACTAAATCTTGCCGCAGTGGATGGGCCAGCTAACCAACAAAAATCCGATAGTGACGCGGCGAGTTGGCTGCCGAAGAATAAAAGTTTTCGCTGCCAATACGTGGCACGCCAAATTTCGGTGAAGAAGAAATACAATCTCTGGGTCACAGAAGCCGAAAAATCTGCGATGAGTAATGTACTAGGCGGATGTCCGGAGCAGAGAAGTTACTGAAATGTCGAACATATAAACATTTTAAGTACATTGAGGAAGAAAAAATGATTAGAGAGATGAATATAAATGACCGAAAAAATATAGACGAAATGCAATTTGATCTCCAAAAGTATTTTTCGGAAATTGATCAAACGCACGAGTCTCAATCATATAAAGACATTGACGATGCTCATCGTTATATGCAGAAGATGATAGACGATGCAAAAAATATGAATGGCAAGATTTTTGTTGCTGAAGAAAAAGATCAAATTACTGGGTTTATTCAAGGCGTAATAATTGAACATGAAAAGGGCGCCGATGTCTTTTACGACCTAACACATAAGCCTTCCAAAGAAGGTTGGGTTGGCCTACTATTTGTGAAGCCAGAATATAGAGGGAGTGGCATTGGACAGCAATTGCTCGATGAAATGAAAAATTATTTTATATCAAAAAATTGCACTAGTATACGACTGTTAGTCCTATCTGATAATAAACATGCAATAGCTGTCTATGAGAAAAACGGTTTTATGCGTCATGATTTAGAGATGATATTAAAGGTTTAATAAAAATTAAGCAGATTTTTTATACTATTTCAAAAAATTCCGTCTACTAATAGAATCTCTTGCTTAGTAAAATCAATTTTAATTGGTCTTCCATATGGAAGAACCATGCGCGGGGCAGTGTGACCAAAGTTCAAATTAAACACCGTCGGTAGGTTATATTTTTTCGCTATTGCAGTGTATATTTCTTTGTATTCGCGATAATATACTTCATCTTGTGGCTTTCCAATAATTAGTCCTCGAACAACGCTAAATACACCTCTATCTTCTAATACTGACAGCATACTTTTTAGTTTTTCTGGATTAGGTCTTTCTTCACTAGTTTCAATAAAGGCTATCTTACCACTCCATTGTTCTCGAGTTGGAAAAATTTGATATTTTTCATATACTTCTTTTTGATCTGAATATCGTCCCCCAGTAATCATTTCAGATAAACTTTCTAGACATCCGCCTAATAAATCGCCCTGCACCACCCCCTCACCGTACAGATATTCATGTCCATGTTCTTCTTTTCGTTCTTTACGCCACACCCCCAGTTGAAATTCGTCAAAAGAAGTCCTTGCCTCATACCAGACCGGACTAGACTCAATCACTACATTCTTCTCTGAATTAAAAAGTTTATTCAGCCAATCTTTAGTATATGTAAAAATTTCTGGACCAAGCTCAGCAACATCTGATAGCAATGATGGTGCATAAAAAGTTGCAAGTCCCAATTGATAAAGCATTAAGTGATTGTTAGTAGTATCCGAAAATCCCAAAAATGGTTTTGGATATTTCTTAATAATTTCAGTAAACTCGTCATTCATCAAATGCGGCAACGTCCTGAATGTATCATCACCGCCAAGTGCAGACCAAATAATATCCACTTCTTCGTCTAAAAAGGCTACTTTTAGGTCTTCCGCCTTCTTTTCTGGATGATTTTTTAGAAATTCCTCACCTTTTAATGCGTTTGGCATGTATTTAAATTTTAATCCAAACTCCTTAGGTAAGCGCTCTTCAATTAATTTAATCTCGTGTTTTACGAATGGCTCCCCAAGTACGCCACTTGATAAACAAACAATCCCGACCGTAGCACCTTTTTTTATTTTTCCTGGATAAATCATACTATGTCTCCTCCATCACTAATTTCTGTACGGCTTAAATGTCTCTTCTGTCATTCTTATCTTAAGCTTATAACATCCTGTTGTTTAATACAACAAAAAAGAACTCCGTATGGAGTTATTTTATGGTGCACCTGACTAGACTCGAACTAGCACACCCGAAGGCACTACCACCTCAAGGTAGCGTGTATACCAATTTCACCACAGGTGCATATGTTTATTATAACATATTTTTTCGCTATGGGGAGAAAAATCTTGAAATTATTCCGATTCTACGGAGTACGATTTTTGAAAGTCTTCTTTACCGACCAATTAATAATATCATTAAAGCGGTCTTCACCCGAGACTAGGTGCTGATCCGCCGAGAAGGCACGCACGTTTTTATTCATAAAATATGGCAAGCTGGATTGATAAAGCGCGATCGAAGGCACCTCGTCGAGCCAGATTTCGAGGAATTTACGATATTTGGCGTCACGCAGTGAGGTATCAATCGTGTTTCTAGCACTGAGAATCAAGTTCGAAACCGTGGTGTTCTTATAATTACTCAGATTATAGCCATTTTCGGTGGCTTCGGCCGAATGATAATAAGGCACCACATCTGGGTCGGCGCCCATGGCGATTTCATAAATCAAAATATCATAATTACGTGGACGGAGGACATTAAGTGTGAAATCCTGAGAGGCTTCGTAGGCCGCAACTTGGTTTGGCACACCAAGAGTTTTTAGCTGTTCACCGAGACGATTAGCGATTTCTTCCATATATTTATCACCCTTAACCGTAACGATGCGGAGATCGGTGCCAAAATACTCTGGTTTATTGGCCTTAAAATTATCCAGCTTAGATTTAGCTTCGGTAACATTGGTAACAGCGGCCTCTGGGAAAGATAGAGTCTTGGCCTGCTGCTCAGTAATCGGGAACTTAAGCGCTTGTTCGCCGTTTAGACCTGATAGGAGATTGCCATAATTCAAACCTTGACGGAGCGCTTGGCGGAAGGCCTTATCTTGAAGGGCGGTATTAGAGGTGGAAGTAGTATTAAGAAAAGCAAAGACACCATAATTAACCGTAGTTTGTTGCTCTTTGAGACTTTTTTCATTGAGCAACTCTGTAGTGTAACGAGATGGAAGGCTTCCAGTGGCAGTAATGGAACCAGATTTTAATGAAGCCTTAATCGCGTCAGTGGTTAAGAAAGCATGGATAGAAAAACTGTCAAGCAGGGTCTTTCCCTTGTAGTAATTCTGGTTGCGATTCAAATAGACCACTTTTTCACCTTCGTTACCAATAGTTTGGGTGGCCTTAAAAACAAACGGACCCGAAGAAATTGGCTTAGTGAATAGCTTATGCTCGTTCAACTGTTCCGGCTTCACGTCCTTCAAAATATGGGCGGGAAGGATCGGAAAATTCAAATTACTCTCGAAGAAAGCATTGGTATTTTCGAGCTTAAAAACCAGTGAACCGTCTTCTGATTGACGCACGATGACACCATTTAATTTATTACTGAAGTTCGATTTTAGAGAAGCGCTCTTAATCGTATTGACTGTATAGAGTACATCTTCCGTAGTAAGATCGTCGCCGTCTGACCATTTCAAGTTCTGGCGCAGGCGTACCGTCCACTCGTCGCCAGTAGTATTACTAATAATACTTTCCGCGAGACCCGCACCAGTATGGCCAGAATAATCTACCTCGGCGAGGCGTGCAAACATCAATCGAGAAAGGGCCTCCTCCGAGAAAGTGGTTGCAAAAAGCGGATTCATGGAGTTAATTTTACCCAGAGTACCTTCGGTGAAATTACCACCATCGGTATAGGTTTCCACGGCGTAGGATTCGGAATACCAAACTGACTGCACGGTGGCAAAAAGCAGGATGGCTAAGATCAAAAGCACCCATTCCAAAACAAAGAGGCGGACATTTTTTACATGCGAAATATGACCAATCAAGTTTTCCTTGACATGCTCTTTACTGTTTTCGCTGATTTTGCGACCAAAGAGCGTAATTTTTTTGGAAATTTTTTGACTACGTTTTTTGAGGGTCTTATTCATAATTTAACTAATGGTAGGTAGCAAAAGCATACCTAAGATTGAGGCAACGAACATCACGACCAATACCACAGTGGCATTAAAGAGGGATTTTTCGAGACCTCGACGGGTGGTGTATAATTCGCCACTTGCACCAAAACCTGCACCGAGAGAGGCGCCGCGTTGTTGCAATAAAATAAGGAGCATGGCGAGAACGGCCGAGATAAGACTTACACTTTCGAGGATACTTCCAATATTCATAATTTAATTATAGTCTGGAATGACGAAATTAACAAGACTTGTCAGGACACTCATGAGCAACCATGACCAGACTAGCTGAATACCTGAGATGGAAATATGGGGCACCAGGTGTACGACCAACCACAACATTGCAATGTTGAGCACTAGGTTAAAAATTCCCATGGTTAGTAAAATCAGAGGCAGTGCGAAAATAGTTAAAATTGGCTTCACAATAGTCTGAACCACAGAAAGGACGAGGCCAGCGGTGACGAAGACCCCAAAAGTATCGACTTCCCGATCGACACGACCAAAAAGTTTGACACAAATCCACATCAAGAACGAGGATACGATCCAGCGCAGGATGAAAAATTTAATTTGCTTTTTTATCATAAGCCTATTGTAGCACGATTTTATATGATTTTATTTAAACATGCGCTTATTGCGGAGCTGACGATGAAAAGTAATAGCAAAACGATGCGCCTCTTCATCGATCCGTGCGATAAGTTTGGCGAGATGCGATTCATTAGAAAACATCTGACTAGAGAAGCTAATAATTTCCTGATTGACGTGCGGAATAATTAGATTAACATCAGCATTTCTAGTGTGGTCACCGGATTTATTACGTCCGATCGCAGGAATTTTAGCCTCAATCAACAGGGGTAAAACTGCCCGAAGTTGCAAATCAGAGCCATCCAAGATAATCAAATCAGGATATTCCCATTCCTGATGTTTGAGACGACGTGTCACCACTTCGCGCATGCTGGCGGTGTCATCATTCTTGCTACTACGGATTTTAAATTTACGATAATCGGCACGACTAGCCACGCCATTTTTGAAAACTACCATACTAGCCACGGTATCGGAACCTGAAATATGCGAAATGTCATAGCCCTCAATGCGACGTGGCACAGATTCAAGATTAAGGAGTTTTTGAAGCTGCAATAACGCCTGGTCAGAGGACAAATCAAGAAATTCCTTGTCGGAAAAAATAATTTTACGCTTCAAGCCTTTCAGGCCAAAATATTCATCGCGGAGTTTGGCCGCCATTTCGAACTCACCAAGCGAGGCGTGACGGTGCATGTCGCGCTCAATTTCTGTGAGCAGGTTGTCGCGGTCGCCGTTCAGATAACGGATGAGGCGACGGAGCTCAGTTTTGTAGGCTTTTTCGGTGGTTTTGCCAATCTCAATACCTGGCGTGAGGCCGAGATCGGTGTCGAGGGTTTTCTTGCCGTTATAAGGTTTGTCATAGTAAGGGAAGATTTTACGAAGTACCCTTAGGGCCTTAATGATCGTAGTTTTGGCGTAGAAGGGACCGATATAGGTGGCCTTATCATCGAGAGGATTTCGTGTAATCGAGACATCCGGCACCGACTGATCCATATTAATCCGGACATAGCTGACAGTTTTATCGTCACGAAGTAAAATATTCCACTTCGGCATATAGCGCTTAATCATTTCCGACTCGAGGAAGAGCGCATCCATTTCGGTGTCGACGATTAGCCAATCAGTGTCGTGAATTTCCGCCACTAAGGCTTCAGTTTTGGGATCTTTTTCGGTATTTTGAAAATATTGACGAACCCGATTCTTTAAGACCGCCGCCTTGCCCACGTAAATCACTTCCCCTTCGCGGTTTTTATGAAAATACACCCCAGGGCTGCTGGGGAGTGTTTTCAGTTTAGCTTTGAGTTCCGCCGAAATCATTATTTTAATTATAAAATATTTCTGATTTTTTACAAAATCTGCATCCGAGTTAACATCTCAAAGTGTTGCACTTGAGAGGTTAGAGTAAGACATCTGGGTCGACATCTCAGACCGTGATGCTTTTTAGGCTATTAGATAAGATTGGCGTCTTTTAAGAGTTTTTCGGCGTCGGTGGTGTTTTGAAGGGGATTCTGGAGTGGGGTTTTCTTCATGATTTCCTCAAATTGATCGAGTTTCAGAATCTTGCTTAGGCTATCAAAGATTGGCGTGGACTCAGCTGGGGTTTTAATTTCCTTTTTCTTAGAATCTTTGAAACGTACCACGGCGTGAGTTTGGTCAAGCTCTTTAGGATTATTTTGGTTAGGGGTGGCAAAGATTAGACCCTTGATATCGCCCGTGAAAGTATCGATACCCACGACAGCATTAGCCGTGCTCTTAATTTCTTGGACATATTTGTCGTAATCCTTGATGGTTTTATCCTTCAAAACACCCTGCTCTTCCTCTTCATAAGAGTTTGGAGCAAGAGAATAGGCGTTCGAAAGACACTTAGAAATTTCGGTATTTTGGGAGGCTTTATTAGCGGCCTCGAGAAAACGGCTAAGCTTATTATCGTTAAAAGTAATGCGATAAAGCTTACCGAGATCACCCGAAAGCTTGGCATAGCTAACAGACTCTTCGCTACTTAACTCAGTAAAATTGGCAAATTGATTGTCGCGGTAAAGCTTAGCCATGAGGTCGGATTGCTGATCAAGAGTCTTACCGATATTTTGAGTCACACAAGAAAGAGTCCCGGCAATACCATTCTGTAAAACTTTTGGCAAGGTAAAGCCTAGCGTACTACCTACACCCGCAATGACTTCCTCAGCATCGATACGTTGCCATTTATTTTCAATTTCCATCGCAAAATCATCGAGAGATTTTTGCATTTCTGAGTCAATTTCTTTACCAGAACCTTTCAGCACTGCGGTCAAACTATCCTTCAAATGGTCGAGCTTCAGGTAAATTTTGCCATCTTGGGCTAAAATCCCTTCAAGACCGAGTAAGATTGGAGAATTATCACCCTTCATGGTGAAATTCAGAGTGGCGTGGACGGCGGCAGAATTTTCTGTACTACCGCGACTCAAGCTAATGCGAAGGTCGGCCTGCTGAATTTGACTTTCACCCTTAGTGTTTAAGGTATCGCCGGTAACGAATTG
This sequence comes from uncultured Candidatus Saccharibacteria bacterium, assembly GCA_963515485.1. Classification (GTDB taxonomy): domain Bacteria; phylum Patescibacteriota; class Saccharimonadia; order Saccharimonadales; family Saccharimonadaceae; genus Nanosyncoccus. Next base: position 92,309 of record CAUPWD010000001.1, read on the forward strand.
CTGAAATTCAATATCGGAACCACTAACTTTATGGAAGATTTTAGAAAAAGTACTGGCACTGACGTTTGCGAAGAAGAAAAAGTAAACAAAGAGCGCAATACCGGCAGCAATAAGAGCGGCAAGGAGATGGAGGAAGATTTTTTGAGCTTTGGTTTTTTCTTTTTTGGCCGGAGTTTCGGCTTCGGCATTTTCGGAAGCAGGATCAGAATTAGGTTCGTGGATGGAATCGGAAGCAAAGTCAGACGCGGAGTCTGGAACAAACTCGGAAGCGGAGGAAGCGGAACTAGAACTGGTGGTTACAGTAGTATCTTCGGTTGGCTCCTCGTAATCGTTTTCTTTTAGAACCTCGTCGAGAATATGGTCTTTATTTTCTGAGATTTCGGTGTTTTCAGAAGTTGCAACGTCTTCTGCAACTTCGGCGGCCAAAATTGGATTTTCTACTGATTCTTCAGAAATAGAATCGGCCATATTATTAATCAAATCATCCGATAAAACACTGGAACTTTCGGTTTTTGAAATTTCAGTATCTACGCTTTGTGTTTTAGCTGGCTCCGATGCCTGAGCATTAAAATGCATACTATTCGCATTAACCCCAGCTTCTTTGATTTGATTTTTTGGGCCTGTTTCAATCGGATTGACCTCGAGGTCAAAATCGAATTTATCCGCCATGCTTCCCTTTCTCGTGATTAAGTTTGCTCAAATATTCCTCTATATTTTAGCATAAGTTTAATCAGAATGAGGCAAGAAAAATCCCTCAAACAAAAAATCTCCACTCGAAGTGGAGATTTTCTAAGAATCCGTCGATTAGGCGACAGATTTTTTGCGATTGAGATTCAAACAAACGAGGTAAACGGCTACACCAGCGAGAATAGCGGTGAAGACGAGGTCTTCTGGACCAGTACTTGGGAGGTCAGAAGCGGCCTTAGTAGTGCTAGTAGCGGTACCATTGGCGGTATTTGACGTAGCGGTAGATTTATTGTTTTGGTACTGATCAGCTGGAGAAGCGGTAGAAATCTTATTGGTCTGACCTTGATTGTTGGTCTTTTCAGATGATTTAGCTTCAGTTTTAGCCTCAGTCTTATTTTCTGCCTTGGTCTCAGTCTTATTAGCTTTTTCTTCCTTAGACTCTTCGGTAGCAGCGATTTCTTGTTGGCGGGACTTTTCAGCAGATTTAATAGCTGAAGTAATAATCCAGGCACCGAAAACCACTACGATAAGAGCGATGATGGTAGCGAAAACGATAATACGAAAACGTTTTGCGCGGTTAGGTTGATTAGTTTGCATGATAATCTCCAATTAACTCTATGATTTATATCAATTTGATTCATTATACCACTTTTTATGTTTTTTGTAAATAGCTTAACCGTAATCATTACGATTTTGCAAAAAATGCTTATGATTGTTCTGAGGATTTTCTTATAATTAGTGGCGCAGAAAAAATCCCTGACTAGAGCCAGAGATTTTTCAGTAAAGCTTACTCCTTGTAATACCCCTCCTGATCGCCTGGGTTTGGACCAGGCATAGCATATACCTTGGATGGATCAATACCATACTCTGCCCAATTAATCATGTGGTCGCGAAGAAGTTGAATTGGTACGTTTTTACCTAGTTCAGATTTTAACCAATCACCAATCTGAGGCTTGGTCGCGCCATGACGCAGAAACCAGTTCATAATAGTTTCCACACGACTCACGGTTAGATCAAAATAGTCATTCACATAGAGCAGCATACGTTTCTTATTTAGCAGATCTGTAACCGGTACACCCGCTTGAATTAATTTCTCGATATTCTTCCAACCATCATTAATCAGAAATTGACCAAGCAACAGATCGAGTGAAGCGCCGCGCTGAATAAACAGGGCGGCATTTTCGGTAACAAATTCTGAACCATGATAAATATCCGAGTAATCTTCCTGACCAAAAACCGTCATCAGCTTATTAATGTCAATGGAAATTCCCTGTTTCGTCAGTTCATCGTAATTCTCCCAAAGAAGCTCTTTCGATAAGATTTTGGCGATATCACGCCCATAAAGGTCGCCATTCAGAAAAGATTTAAGAATCACAGTTAATGCGATCAAAGTATTTTTCTGATGCTTTCTGTTCGAAATTCGACCGTACACTTCAGATAGCTCCAACGTTAACGTCTCCTCAACGGAGCGTTTTTTGCCATCGGTTGTAGTTTTCTTATTCAAGTTTTTCATGTCCCCCTCCTTATGAAGTCAAACTTTACCTTTTAAGGTACCCAATATTTTGCACTTAAGTAAAAACTTAATGGGGTTATTATACTCTACCCAGGGAATTTTGTCATCAGGGGTGGGATAGATAGAGGATGTTGGTCGTAATCAAAGCCTAAAAATCCGATAGTTTTTTTGGGGTAGTTTTCAGAGTAGTTTTAAAATGCTAATGCTATAATAAAACTATGGAAAATATCACAATCAAAGAAATTCACGCAAGGCAAATTCTCGATAGCCGCGGTAATCCGACGGTAGAAGCTGACGTCTTTTTATCTGACGGTAGTGCAGGTCGGGCGATGGTGCCATCTGGTGCATCGACTGGTAGCGGCGAGGCATTAGAGCTGCGTGACGGAGATAAAAATTTTTACGACGGCAAGGGCGTTATGCAGGCTGTGCGTAACGTTAATACTAAAATAAGTAGCCTACTTGTAGGTAAACACGTCGACCAGCGAGAAATCGATCAATTAATGATTCAGCTCGACGGCACGGAAAATAAATCAAATCTTGGCGCCAATGCGATTCTAGCGGTTTCTTTAGCCCTAGCGAAGGCTTCGGCCCGCGCGATGAAAATGCCATTTTATGAATATGTGGCAAAAATTGCTGGGACCTCTGACCGGATGTCTTTACCGATGCCAATGATGAATGTGATGAACGGAGGCGCGCATGCAGATTGGTGTACGGATTTTCAGGAATATATGCTGATGCCAATCGCGGCAACCAACATTAACGAAGCGATTCGTATGGGGGCAGAAACTTTTCACGCCCTGAAGAAGGTTTTGAAAGAAAAAAATTATGTCACCACGGTGGGTGATGAGGGTGGTTACGCACCAAAAGTTTTCGGTGGCAATAACGAACCTTTGGAACTAATTTGCGAAGCGATTGAACGCGCAAATTACGTAGTGGGCAAAGATATTGCAATTGCGATGGATATTGCTTCCTCGGAATTTTACGAAGATGGCGGTTATAAATTAAAGACCTCTGGTGAAACCAAGACCAGTGTCGAAATGATTGACTGGTATGAGGGGTTGCTAGAAAAATATCCGATTGTTTCTATCGAGGACGGCCTGGCGGAAAATGACTGGGAAGGCTGGAAGATTCTCACTGAGAGGCTTGGCAATAAATTACAGTTAGTCGGCGATGATCTCTTTGTGACCAATGTGAAACTACTGCAAAAAGGCATTAATGAAAAAGTAGGTAATGCGATCTTGATTAAGCCAAACCAGATTGGTTCACTTTCTGAAACCATCGACGCGGTGGTTTTGGCGCAAAAATCTGGCTATCGTACGATTATGTCGCACCGCTCGGGTGAAACCGAAGATAGTGCCATCGCGCACCTCGCGGTCGGACTCGGTACGGGTCAAATTAAGACCGGCTCCCTCTCCCGCTCTGAACGCATCGCAAAGTACAATGAATTGATGCGCATCGCGGAGGCTAATCCGGAATTAGTTTTGAAAAATCCTTTCGAAGAAAACTAGGGCTAAAGACAGTGGAATTCTAAGAGAACTTAATTCCAACCTAGACTATAAGAGTAAGATTCTAGGAGAACTCAAAATCTTATCCTAGATCACGAACTAAGAATAGGTGCGAGATGGCACCTATTTTTGTGTTTCAAATTCATGAATTTATTTAATTAATTCACGAAATTCTGCTTCAGAGATAACTTTGATACCAAGCTTTTCGGCTTTGGTGACTTTCGAAGCACCTGGCTTAGCGCCGGCAATTAAGGCGGTAGTATTTTTGGTCACAGAACTGGTGACCGTAGCGCCTTTTTCGCGTAATAAATCTTCCGCTTCTTCACGCCCCATATCAGTAAGTGTTCCGGTGACGACAAAACTTTGACCTTTAAGTGGGGCGTTATCATGATTAACGTAAACTGGATGTACACCGAGCGAAGCAAAATCATCGAGTTGCCTTAAATTATCTTCATCGGCGAAGTAAGCCAAGATCGATTCAGAAACCGTGAGACCGATATCCGGGATTTTTAGCAGCTCTTCTTCGGTAGCATCACGCAGTGCCTCAAGTGACTGGAAGGCATCAGCGAGGGCGACCGCTGTTTGTGCGCCGACGTGTCGAATGCCGAGCGCGGTGATAAATTTGGCGAGCGGCGCCTGCTTAGTCCCCTCGATGGCATTTATTAATTTAGTGGCTGACAATTCGCCAAAACGTTCGAGCTTAATTAAATCTAATTTTTGCAAACGGTAGAGATCAACTAGGCTTTTCAAGAGGCCAGCATCGACCAACAAATTGACATTTTTCTCACCCAGACCCTCGATATTGAGTGCTTGCTTGCTGGCAAAATATTCAAGATTACGACGCAAAATAAAATCCGAGTCCTGACCTTTTACACGGTAAACCACTTCCCCATCTGGGCGCTCGAACTCTAGCTCTGGATATTGATTTTTAAGAGCCTGCTCATAATTAAAAGGCTCGGTACCCTCTGGACGAAGAGTAGACAATACTTCCTTAATTTTCGGAATAATATCGCCCGCCTTATAAACAATCACGGTATCGCCGATCCGAATATCGAGCTTTTCAATTTCATCAGAGTTATGTAAGGTGGCATGGCGCACGGTACTGCCGGCAATTTCCACGGGGTCTAAGATAGCCACCGGGGTCGCCGCACCAGTACGACCAATTGAAATCACGATATCGCGCACCTTCGAAGTGGATTCTTCGGCAGGGTACTTAAAGGCCACAGCAGCACGAGGAGTTTTGCCGACGATACCGAGCTCAGAATATATCTTGCGATCATTAATTTTAATCACCATACCATCGGTATTAAAAAGAAAATCACCGCGCACTTGACCGAGATGTTTGATTTCAGCAAAAACTTCATTGAGATGCGTATAAACATGATCTTGTCCAGAAGTTTGAAAACCGATTTGGCGCAAGAAATCATAAGCTTCCTGATGGGTCGGCAAATCTGGTGTGACCAGATCATAGGCCATAAAGCGGAGTGGACGACTCGCGGCAATGCGAGGGTCGAGCTGGCGAATGGTACCGGCGGCAAGATTACGCGGATTAGCGAAAGGTTTCTCACCGAGCTTAGCCTGCATTTGATTAAGTTTTTCAAAATCTTGCTTAAAAATAATCACTTCGCCGCGCACTTCCAGATGCTCAGGTGGGTTATCCAGATTTAATTTAAGTGGAATGTTTTGAATAGTTTTCACATTCATCGTGACATCTTCGCCTACCAGACCATCACCACGCGTAACCGCCTGCTGAAAAATACCATTTTCGTAGTGCAAGGACATGGCCAGTCCATCCATTTTGATATCGGTGAAGAAGGTGAATTCGGTGCCATTTGGCACTAGCTTATAATTTCTGGCTACCCAATCGCGAATTTCGGATTCAGAAAAAACATCGGCGAGAGAAATCATACGGGAAGTATGAGTGACTTTTTGGAATTTATCGAGAGGCTTGCCAGCGACACGCTGAGTTGGTGAATCAGGAGTAATAAATTCTGGATACTGTTCTTCCAATTGGCTAAGCTCGTGTTTCAAAGAGTCGGCGGCAGCTTCCGACATAATTGACTCGTCTAGGACGTGATAATGGTAGCGATAATCGTTGATTAATTCTTTTAATTTTTCAATGCGAGCCTTGGTGGCAGATTTTTCATTATTCATATTTTAGAGCTCCAATTTAGCATCATCATTATAATCGAGAAGGGCGCGATAAAAGAGGTAAAAATAAATCGAGAGATAAATAAAGATAAAGACTGTAATGGTGAGCTGAATAATAGCGACAAACGGAATTTTACTCTCGGTAAGCCAAGCGAATTGAGCCTTCAGGGCGCCATCGAGGATAATGGCTGGCATAAGTAATAATAAGTAAAGTAGAGCCACGATAATCACCAGGTAAAAAACCCGGATCAAGAAACGCAGGCGGCGCCCCATAATAAGATTTTTGGCCATCCGTACGGCGGTTAAAGGATAAAGTCCTGGCGCCGAAACCACAATAATGGCAAAAAAACTACTGGATAACAGATAGAGACTGAGCGTTATCATTAGCGTGGCAAACATAAAGAAGAGCAAAGCGTAGAATGGCGTGGAGAGAAATTCAGTGGTGAGAGCGACTTGAAAAACAATTACCGTGAGCATAATTGGTATGGCCTCAAGGAAGATAATCAGTCCGACCACCAGAGTCGAAACCAGAGGCGATAAGGCACTATAGAACCCGTCGCGCATCTTGATTTCTTGATGACCAGCGAGGAGGTGGCGCGCCAAATAGATAGTGACCAACCAAATAATAGCAAATAGGAGCACCGCGATGACAATCTGCGCATCATTCATAGTAGTGAGACCGCCGGTGGAAATAATACCGAGCAAGGTGAGACCCGCTTTCCCGACGGTACCGATTTTTCCATCCGCCACATCCTTATTGGTTTGCTCGACGTTCGCTTTGACATCGGCAAGGGTATTTTCCGACATGGCGCCAATGAGAAAAATATAGAGGCCGACAAAAATCAAAAGCAGTGGCAGAAAAATTTTCCAAAATTTGAAAAACATTTTAAAAGCAGCACTAGCTTGACTGGTCAAACTCGGGAGCTCAGTTTTACGCTGATAATCTTCGTGATAGGAGCGCTTAAACGAGCGGTGAAGACGCACTTCATCCTGCTTCTTAATTAACTGTTTCTTTTCGTGCGCGAGTTGCTTTTTTTGTTTTTGCTCCTGTTTTTGGAGTTTTTTCTGCTGCCTTTCAGCTTGACGCTGTGCATGCTTTGAAACCAGATTTTTTTCATCAGAGGCTGACTCGGATGCTACTGATTTAGTTTTAGATTTTTTCATTAAATATTATCCTTCGCGCGCTCGAGACGTTCGATACGTTTTTCAATTGGTGGGTGAGTGCGGAAAAATGAGTTGGTGCGACGCTTTTTGAGTGGATTATTGATAAACATTGCCTCAGTGGCGGTATTTTGACGACGCATTGGTTGGCCGTGTTCATCCAGTTTCTTCAAGGCACTAATCAAACCATCTGGGTAGTGAGTAATTTCGGCGGCAGACATATCGGCAAGATATTCTCGTTCACGCGAAATCGCCATCTGCGCAATCGTGGCGACTAGAGGAGCCAAAATCGAAGTAAAAAGCAGCGCGATCACTCCGACCGGACTGTCTTGTTCGTCCCGGCGATTAGTATAGGAAATCATACGAAGACCAATATCAGCAATGTAGCCCACCACACTTACCAAGGCAAAAGCCACCAAAGAAACGCGAATATCGTAATTTTTAATGTGAGAAATTTCGTGAGCTAGAACCCCGGTAAGTTCGTCCTTATCCATAATATTTAGCAGGCCAGTGGTCACCGCAACCTTAGCGTGCGCCGGATCGAGCCCGGTAGCAAAGGCATTCGGCGCCGGATCATCAATTACATAAATTTCTGGCATCGGCAGACCTGTGGTAATAGTGAGATTTTCTACAATATTATAAAGAGAACGGTAATCTTTTTTAGCGATAGGACGAGCACCAGTCATCGCCATAGCCATACTAGAAGACAAAAAGACCATGATGCTGGCATAAATAATGGCAGAAATTAAAGTAAAAATAAAAATACTATTATCGCCGTAAACAGCCGCAAAAAGTGCCCCGATAAAACCAATAAAACCGACGAAGCCGGCGAGAATTAAAACGGTATTTCTTTTATTAGCTGCAATCTGAGAATACATATTCCCTTTCTGACAAGATCCAGTGGGTCGCCCCACTGGATATTAATTTGTCGTATTAATTGATTAGAAAGAAACTTTTGGAGCTTCTTGAATCTTGGCATTTTCCTCTTCGGAAACATTGTAAAATTCACGAGATTTGTAACCAAACATGCTAGCGAAGATATTAGCTGGGAAGCGGACGATAAATTCGTTGTATTGGCGAACTGCACCATTGTAGTAACGGCGAGAAGCTTGAATTTTATCTTCAGTATCTTCGAGTTGATCTTGTAAACGGATGAAGTTTTCGTTAGCTTTTAACTCTGGGTAGCTTTCAGCGAGAGCGAAGATGTGGCTGAGGGCAGACTTCATTTCCTTCTCTGCGCCAGCAACTTCAGCTGGGGTAGAAGCGGTGAGGACGCTCGAACGAGCTTTCACGACGGCTTCGAGGGTTTCACTTTCGTGTTTAGTATAACCCTTAACGGTTTCGATAAGGTTTGGAATGAGGTCAGCGCGGCGCTTCAATTGGACAAGAATGTCTGAGAAAGCATTATCGACGCGAACCTTGACGGTGACTACGTGGTTGTAAACAAAAATTGCATAGAGGGCAACTAGGATTACAACTGCGATGACACCAATTAAAATCATTTGTAGTGTGTTCATTTTACTCCTTGTTAATACTTTAATTATATCAGAAATCGCGAAAGTGGTAAGCTTTTTAGGCACAAAATATCCCCACTAAAAGGGGGGTTTTAGTGGGGATAAATTGGTGCGAGCTAAGAGACTCTAACTCTCGACCTCTTCCTTGGCAAGGAAGCGCTCTAAACAACTGAGCTAAGCTCGCATACTGTTTTAATTTTACCGAAATCTGGCACAAAGTCAAGTATTTAGGAAAAATTTGTTGGTGCCCGAAATGGGACTTGAACCCATATGGATTTCTCCATTCGATTTTAAGTCGAACGCGTATACCAATTCCGCCATTCGGGCTTAGAGATATTATACTACCAAAGTAGTGGCTTTTTCTAAAAACTGCCGTATCTACTTCGATAAATTGGAGGCACCGACCGGAATTGAACCGGTGTACACGGTTTTGCAGACCGCTGCGTAACCACTCCGCCACAGTGCCATAGAGATATTTTAGCATAGACTAATAAAAAATACACCAAACTCCCGAGGTGTATTTTATTTACAATATAGACATTAACTTCACACTCAACCTCCGAGGTGTTTTGTCTTCGAATTCAGACGTCTCTCAACTTCGCCCGAATTCTTATTTCTATGATATCATGCTTTTGCTTGTCGTCAACATTGACTTTTGAGATTTTTAATGTTTTTAGCATTGACATTTTAGAGTTGCAAAAATGACATTTTATATTTTAATTTAGGTTAGCTTGTGAGATTTCGATGTTCGGTTTTCTATATTCGTGTTCGGTTTTGGAATTTTGTTCGGTTTTACCTCTATTATTTGTTTGTGTATTTTTCAGGAAATTAAAGCGTGTCTTTGTTTTCCTTAGTTTTTAGCTTTGACTTTTTCTATAAAAAATAGCCGCTTGAGCGACTATTTTTTGAAGAAATTTATTAAATTTTAGTTTAAATTGAAGGTTTTTTGTTCACCAGTAGTGAGATTCTTAACTTGATAGGTTCGACTTTCAGCTTCATTTTCACCGATAATGATGACATTTTCAGCTACCTTGGCAGCGTACTTGATTTTGTCACCAAGTTTTTTATCAAGCAGACAAAGATCGGCACTGGCGCCTTGATTAATCAAATGGGCGACCACTTGATAGGCGTAGGTAATTTCTTTATCTGAGATAGGAACCACGCAGTATTCGACAGGAGCGGACTGATAATTTTCCAAAAGATTATTCGCCGATAGACAATAGAAAAGACGAGTGAGTCCAATGGAAATACCGACACCTGGGAATTTTTCCTCGGTATAATTCGAGGCAAGATTGTCATAACGGCCACCAGAACAGATAGAACCGAGATTCTTATATTCTGGAAGCAGAGTTTCGAAGACTGTACCAGTGTAATAATCGAGACCACGAATAATCAACATATCAGCAATTACCGACTGGCCAATTCCCTGAGCTTCGAGAAGATCCAACACTAGAAGCAATTCTTTTACACCAGTGGTGAAAGTTTCATTCTCGATGCCGAGCGTAGTCAATTTTTCAGCAACTTCAGCACGCGGACCACGGATTTGAACGAATTGCAGCAAGGTTTGAACTTTAGATTCGCCAGCAACTTGTTCACGTATTTTAGTCTCAGTAACCTCGGTCGGAACTTTTTCGGCGTGATCAATAATGCCGTAAATTTCGGAACTTTTTTCCATGAGAGTGAGAGCTTCGAGAAGACCGGCCAGAATTTTACGATTCGAAAGACGCACCAAAATCGGCGTCTTCACGAACTGTGAAAGCGCATGAAAAGCCGTAGCAACGACTTCAGCGTCATAACCGATTGGTAAAGTATTACGGCCAATGATATCCGCATCCATTTGATAAAATTCACGGAAGCGGCCTTTTTGCGCACGCTCACCACGAAAATTGCGGCCGAATTGCGAAACACGAAATGGAAAAGCTAAATCATTTTGGTGCTCGACCACATAACGCGCTAGTGGCACCGTATGGTCGAAGCGCAAAGCCTGATCGGCATCGCCGGAAGTTTCGGCGGTTTTCACCACTTTATAAATTTGCTTCTCAGTGTCACCACCAGCCTTGGCAAGGAGAATTTCCGTACGGTCAATCATCGGCGTTTCGATATGATTGAAGCCATGGAGATGATAAACCTGCATAATTTGCGATTTTATTTGGTCAAAAATGGCTTGCTCGCGAGGTAAAAGCTCTTGCATGCCAGAAATTGGGGCAGTATTTATCTTTTTCATACTTTAATTATACCACGCACTATGCTATAATCTAGGGAAGTGGTTCTGTAGCTCAGTTGGTAGAGCAGAGGCCTGAAGAGCCTTGTGTCACTGGTTCAAGTCCAGTCGGAACCACCATTTTTTATCTCTAAGAGATGTAAAATGATGATGAATTTAAATAATTATATTGAAGAAAATCAGAAACGGATCTCAAAAACTACTGAGATTACCGAGCTGGACGAGCTGGCTTTTGCACGAATTTCTTATTTGCCATTTCATAAAATTAAAAAGCAGCTTGATTTAACTAAACGAAATTTTAAAATCTCCGAAATTGCCGAAGCGATGAAGGACCTACCGACTTCTGCTTTTGGCTGGCCAGATGACGAGAAGTTTATTCAATTACTTGGGAAAAGTCCGCGCTTTCAGAATTTAAAAGTGGGATTTTTTGTGCGAAAAAATAATAGGCAACTCGAAAAACAGTTTTCGGCGGTGACGATTCAAATTAATTTCTTCACCATGTATGTTTCCTTTTTTGGCACGGATGGGACGCTTTTTGGCTGGAAAGAAGATTTTAATATGTCGTTTCTGTCAGAGATTCCAGCCCAAAAAGAAGCACTAGAATACTTAAAAAATATTTCACACCGCTATTTTTATAAAAATTTTTACCTGGGCGGCCATTCGAAGGGTGGTAATTTATCAATCTACTGTGCAATCATGGCTTCCGATCGACTTCAAAAAAGGATCCTAAAAGTCTTAAACTACGATGGGCCGGGACTAAGAGAAGAGCTGCTCAATAAAGACACGGGCGCGATTAGGGTTCTACCAAAAATCGTAAGCTATATTCCCGAGGAGTCGGTGATTGGGCGACTTTTAACCCACAAAGAAAAAGTCGTGGTGGTCAAAAGTCAGGCAAAAAATCTCTATCAGCATGATATTTATACTTGGGAAATTAAAGACGATCATTTCTGTAGCGCCAAAAATACCAAATTAAGCGACATTCTAAATAAGACGGTGGATGATTTTCTAGCCTCTGCCTCGCCGGAAGAATTGAGATTTTTTATGGATGGGATTTTTGAGGTTTTCGAGAAATCTGACGTAGAAGAGCCTGTAAGTTTGATGCGAAATTGGCAAAAATATGCGCCAAAACTCATGAAGAATTACCGTGAATTACCGAAGGAGCGCCGACAAAAAATTAACGAAGTTTGGCTACTTTTCGGTAACTCCTTAGTGAAGAATTATTTTGCGGAAAACGAAATTTTGAAGAAGGCGCGTCAAATTCTAGGAGGCAAGAATGCCTAGCCGTAATCACCTACTGGACCAGCATTTTTTGAAAAATGTTCGACTTGCACTCATGCTAATCGGCCATAGTAACCTGAAGCGCCGCGACACGGTGGTAGAGATTGGCGCAGGGAGTGGTGTGATTACCACGGCACTATCCAAAAAATGTGGGTTAGTTTACGCTATCGAAAAAGATCCGGAGACTTTCAAGAAATTACAAAATAACTTGAAGGAACAAAATCTCGAGAACGTGAAGCTAGTGCGCGGAGATTTTCGAGAAGTAAATTTCGATTTCACAAATTATAAAGTCTTTTCTAATCCACCTTTTTCCCTATCGGCGGAAGTTTTTTATAAACTACTAAATCTCGAGAATCAAAACGGCCAGATTATTGAAAAAGGCTTAAAAAATCCACCGAAAGCCATTTACTTGATTTTACAAAAACAATTGGCCTTAAAATTAATCCTCTCTGACCGTCATTACACGAGCCAGCTGGGATATATTTTGAATAAATATTACACGACAAAAATTCGCTACCCACTGAGACCAACAGATTTCACGCCACCGCCGAAGGTGCCGATTGTCTTATTTGAGGCTAAAATTCGTCCAGAATTCAGCGAACTTGAATAAAAAGAGACCGAAGCTTTGGTCTCTTTTTTGTTTAAACTCAGTTTCGGTCTATTTTCGAGATATTGCTGGATTTAGAGTTCGGCGATTTTAACACGAGTTTGAGCCATAGTGTCGCGATCACGAACCGTCACGGTATCATCTTCAAGGGTATCGAAGTCGACAACCACACATTTTGGCGTACCGATTTCATCCTGCTTATGATAACGCTTACCAATGTTACCGGAATCATCCCAAGTGACATTGCCATATTTTTCGCGAAGTTCAGCATAGACTGCCTTGGCTTTTTCGACTAATTCTGGCTTGTTTTTAAGAAGTGGTGAAACGCAGAAACGATATGGCGCAAGATGTTCTGGAAGTTGCAAGACGATGCGCTTTTCACCATTAGTTTCATCCTCATGATAAGCACTCGAAAGCACAGCCATGATCAAACGTTCGACACCGAAAGATGGCTCGATGACGTGAGGTACAAATGTTTCACCAGTGCGCTTGTCACGGTAAACCATACTCTTCTTCGACTCACGCTCGATATTACCAAGGTCGAAGTCGGTACGATAGGCAATACCCATCAATTCTTCGCAACCGATTGGATAGTCAAATTCAAGGTCGATAGTGCGCTTAGAATAATGTGCACGATCAGCAGCCGGGACGTCGTATTCATGAATCTTATCAGCTGGAAGTTTAACGACATTCTCCAGGAAGTCATGCACATCGGCGAGAAGTTCATCAAAGACACGTTCCCAATCTTTAGGATTAACGAAATATTCAATTTCCATCTGTTCGAGCTCGCGGCAACGGAAAATAAAGTCACGTGGCGAAATTTCATTACGGAAGGCTTTACCCTGTTGAGCTAAACCGAATGGTAGGTCTGGGTAAATCGTGTCTACCACGTTCTTGTAATTCGTAAAAATACCTTGAGCGGTCTCTGGGCGAAGATAGGCGATGGAACTATTATCTGACACGGCACCGACGTGAGTCTGAAACATCATATTAAATGGCTTGACTTCGCCCCATTCGATTTTGCCACAAGTAGGGCATTTTATACGAGCCTTAATGAGTTCTTCGCCGGTAATTTCAGTAGATAAATCGTGACCCTCAGCAGTCTTAGCTAACTTATCGGCACGAAAACGACCGTGGCAAGATTTACATTCAACCAAAGGATCCGAAAAAGTGGCGGCATGACCGGAGGCGACCCAGGTGCGTGGATTCATGATGATAGCAGCATCGACACCGTACATATCATTACGATTTTCTACCCAATATTGCCACCAAAGATCCTTGAGTTTTTTCTTCAGACTAACGCCGAGTGGGCCAAAATCCCAGGTACCAGCCATACCGCCGTAGACGTCGGAGCCTTGGAAAATAAATCCTCTACGTTTACATAAGCTGACAATATCTTCTAATTTTGCCATAAACACTCCTGGTTAGTTTTTCTTTATTATACCACAAAATTAGAGCGGTGACCTCTGGTAGTTAGAACATCTCGCGCAGGGTGCGCAAAATAATATTCAATGCATTGAGATGGGTGTGGATGTCTTTAATTTTCAAAATAGAAGCAATTGGCATGGAGGTCATGAGGCGAAGAATTTTAATAGTATCGGCGTTAAACTCTCCAGTGTCAATTGTCACTGGGATAAAACATCGGTCAAAACTATGCCAGTCATACATACCATCAAGCGCCAGACGATTGCCATTCGAGTCGGTAGCGAGATTAATCATTTCACCGGAAATAAAAGCGAGATTAAGATAAAAATGGGTTTCAATGAGAGGAGTTTGGTATTTTTCGGCCATGTTCAGTGCCGAAAGAGCATTTTTTAGGAGCTGAAAATATTCCTTAGAATCAGCGTCATTGGCAAGGCGATTAATTACCTTCAGAAAATTTGAGGCAATCGTCAAGGTATCGAGGTCAGTAATGATGTTTTGGTAAAACTTCAGCATGGTGGCGGAAGTGAGAATTGCGAGACCACCAGAGTCGGGGTTTTGAGATTTGAAATGTAAAACTACATCAGAAACCGTGAAAGGTTCAATACTGCCTGCCAACTTGGAGCGCTCTTTGCGGACACCACGCGCGATTGCCGAGAAACGGCCTTCAGGGGTAAGTAGCGTGAGGATGCGATCGGACTCCTGATATTTAATACGCGAAAGCACAATCGCCTCAGTGCGCAGATCAGGCATGGCTCCCCTCCAAGCCGCGCATCGCCAAATCATCATTTTGAGATGATAAGTTATTGGTTGATTTTAAAATATCTTGAACCTTATTCAGGAAATCTTCTGGTGTGAAAGTTTCTTTATTGAGAATGTCGCGCACATTATAAGTATGTAAGGAAAATTTAGCGAGATTTAACGATGAAATTAAAAGCACTGGGATTTGGCTAGTTTCTGGATAAGAAAGTAACTCATTTAGTAAAGTGAAGCCGTCTGGACCAGTGAGTAATACATCCAAAATAATCAAAGACGGCAGCTCTTCCTCGCGAAGTTCCGAAAAGGCCGCATTGGCTTCAATCGCATTATAAAAAATCTGCAGCGGAATTTCTGGAAAGTTGCGCTTTAGATGTTTTTGATAAATTTCTGCAAAATCTGGATCATCCTCGATGATGAAAATCGGGCGCGGGATCTTAGGCTGCATAGTTTCCAGTAACGGGGTCTTTGATTGTGTAATTTTGGATAATGATTTTTTAGGTTGCTGGCTCATTCTCCTCCTAATCAAACATCGGTAAAATTGCCTGGTGTGAGACCGGTAAAATTACCTGAAAACTCGTGCCGTCACGGTGACGCACGGCGGAAACTTCCGCATTTAAATATTTGGCGAATTTCGAAGCAATATAGAGGCCTAACCCAGAGCTTCCGGGACGCATTGAAATGCTGGTGGGAGCGGTGAGGCCAGCCTTGATTTGACGCCAAACTGCGGTAGGAAGACTCGGTCCGAAATCCCTAACATCGACCACAATCTTGTCTTTTTTGTCAGAAATAATTAAGCAAGATTCGGTTTCGACCGTGGAATAATACATAGCATTGGCACAAAAATTATAAATCACGCTAAAAATCAAATCGTAATTACCAATTACTAGACGAGCTTTGTTACGGTATTCAAAACGGAGCTTGCGTTGATTAAGGGCGAAGAGTTGTTCAAGCTCAGAAATTACATCATCACAGACGGCACGAATGGAAACTGGCTCTAAAGTAAACAAACCTTCTTCGAGGCGGGCGATTTTAGTAAGATCATTAACCTGACGCATGGCGCGTTCGGAAATGCGAATAATTTTATTGCGAGATTTTTCAAGTTCGGCGGTGCTGTCTTTTTGAAAATCCATGGCGAGAGCCATTTGGCGCATAAGAGTAAGCGGACTTTTCAAGTCATGTGCAACCACGAAAATACCATTTACCTCACTATTCATAAATTAATTATAGCACCCATTTTTCAGGCAAAATGCTTGAACAATCCCCCGCAAAATGGTGCGGGGGTTGCAGATTTTTCGGATAAATTTAGCTATTAAATTTCACGGTTTTGAGAATACGATAAAAGTCATCACTGAAGACACTGGTGGAATCGGTTTGAAGCATGACAGTCTTGTCGCGAAGCTTGAAGACACAAATGATTCCCTGATATTCATTATCTAATTTACCAGTATAAACGTTGACATTATTGCCATTAACTACGGTAGTTGAAAGCGTCATATCACCAGAACGGACTTTTTCAGCAAAATCACTAATCGCCTGATCGAAGAGGGTGCCCTTGATACTGACACGGAGTGCCATCACGGTATCATCTTGAACCACATTAACCTGACCTGGATTCAGATAGGCAGCGTAATCACCACCACGGTTGGCACTACTTTGAACATAGAGACTCCAAGTTTTTGGATATTCGAAGCTGAGTTCACCAAGGTCAGTAGGACCGGTGAAGACTTTATACGGGTATTTTTCTTTCTCTTCAAATTCGGATTCGAGCTTGGTTTGAAGTTCATTTTTAGCTTCGGCTACCGCCACGTCGACCTTACCCTTCACATTAGTACTGGCGTCATTCCACTTCACCCACATCCAAATAAAGAGGCCGATGAAAAGCACTGCAAGAAGAGACACCACGATGAGTCCAACGGTTTTCATAAGATCAATACGATTTTTGGCCTTGGCAATACGACTAGCTTCTTTACGTTCTTCACCAGTCATGTCAGCATAATTTTTGTTAAGAGGGTTAGTGGCTGGCATACCAGGAGTGAACGGGCTCTGGTAGAGATTTTGATAAATATCACCGGAATTCGCAGAGGCCACTGGAGCTTCTGAAGCCACTGGATTAGCCGGGATTGAATTATTCGTCGAAGAGACTGGGTTATTCTGAGCGAATGGGTTACTGCCTGAAGGGTTATTAGCACCGAAATTAGCTGGAGTTTGACCAGATTGATTAAATTGATTCGATGCAAGAAAAGGATTGTTGTTTGAATTATCCATAATTATATTTTACTAGGAATTGGGTTTTTTACAAGTTAGCTTAAGGATTTTGATGACTGATTTTGAAAGTTTTACTCGATACTAAAATCTTTCGAAATGACTTCGATTTGATTCTTCAAGGTTTCGAGTTCTTTTTCAATATCTTTGGCTAGTTCGGCAGCTTCCTGATATTTCTTGGCGGCTTCTTCGAGCTTAAAGTCATCGCCATAAAACCATTCGAGATTTTGATTAAGCTGTTCGATTTTAGTGCCAACGGATTTTTTAGTCATGAGCTTTCCTTTCTTTAGATTTAATTTTTGTAACACGAGCGGAGATTTCAGAATCGAGGGTTTCTAGAGAGATTTCGGAATCAATCTTTAATTCACCCTTGAGAATGGCGTAGCCTTTTTTCAGAATGGTTTCGGGATTGAGGTTTTCGATGACTTTTTGGGTGGATTTTAGCTGATTTAGTTCACGCAAAATTTGATTTAGAATCTGCTGTTTAGCACGAAGTAAATTTCGCTTAACTTCGAGCTTTGGCGCATCGAGACTTCGTTCGATTTGTAACTTAGCACGAGAGAGCAGACGGTAGAGATTGGTGATTTCGAGTTTCTTATCTTTCGATAACATTTCAGCGGTATTACTGGGTGTAGAAGCCACTACGTCAGCGGCGAGATCCGCCAGTGAAGTATCAATCTCGTGACCGATTCCAGTAATAACCGGAATTTTACTAGCCGCGATAGCGCGAACCAGTTTTTCATCATCAAAACAAGCGAGGTCTTCTTTCGAGCCACCACCACGAATAATTGCAATAATCTGGACTTTATTTTCTTGGTTAAAAAATTCCAAGGCCCGAATGACCTGATCGGCCGCACCAAGACCCTGAACTTTAGTATTGGCCACGCGAATTTCTAGGCCACCCCAACGGGCATTAATAATTTTGATAAAGTCAGCATAACCGGCCGCCTGAGTGGAAGAAATCACCCCGATGCGCTCGAGATTAGCTGGGATGCATCGTTTTCTGGCTGGGTCAAAGAGACCTTCTTTGGTAAGTTTGGCTTTGAGAAGTTCGTAGGCTTTTTTGATATTTCCCTCACCGATCAAGGCATATTGCTTAATCGTCAAGGTGAAACGACCAGAGCGATTAAAAATCTTCGGGGTGGCCTGAACCGCAATTTTCATACCGTTTTCGATAGGAGTGCGGAGACTTGAGGCGACCATGAAGCAACTGATCACCGACTCTTGATCTTTGAGATCGAAGAAAATCCAACGATTTTGATTGACATTAAAATTCGCCACCTCGCCGTAGACCACACAATCCGGAAAAGTGTAATCTAAGGCGTGGTTGGCGACGGCAATAAAATCAGAGACGGAATATTTTGGCGATTCAGCCATTACTCCGCAGATTCCCCTTCGAAGATTTTTTGTTTCTCTTCTTTACCAATCTTGGAGATGGCATTTTGGTAAAAACCATAGCCAGAAACGATAGTATTAAGCAAGACAATCATACGAGTGACTAGAACCGTGGTACTAGCAACCGCGAGATCGCTACCAAGCACGGTCATCACGGCGACCATCGAACCTTCATAACCACCGACACCACCAGGGGTAGGAAGAACCGCACCGACAACCGAGCCGAGAGCTTCTGCGACCATGATTTGTGGGAAGATTTCTGGGTGACCAATAGCGATGGCAACAATTTCATAGGTGGCAATTTCGAGGAAGTTATAGAGGAAACCCCAAAGCACTGGACCGACCAAAATCTTTTTATCACGCTTCGCGGTAAGGAAGTCTTCATGAAGATCGAGGAAGTATTTTTGTACCTTCTTGGTTTCGATGACTTGTTTTTTCTTGCCAAAAGTAAAGATGCGAACGGTGCCATTAATTAAGGCAGCTAGCTTTTTGGCGGCAAAATCGATTAATTTACGATTCGATACAATCACAATCATCAAAACAATACCAAGAATCACCCCGACACTCATGGCAGCTACGGCCCCGACCATCCAAAGTGCAGTATTTGGCACACTATTTGTCACTAATAAGAAAATAATGGCGAGGATAGTTTGAGTTTGATTAGCAAGAATAGTAATCACATAGCGCAAGAGATACATGAAGCTAACCTGACCAGCGGTAGCGCCAAACTTCTTTAAGCGCCAAGTAATGTAGCCGAGACCAGAGACTCCGCCAGAAGGAATGGCGTGATTTACGAAGTTTAATTCGAAGGAAATACGCGCAAGTTGCCAAGTGGTGAGCTTTTCAAAAGCTTTTACGTCGGCATCGGTATCAGCATCGGTCTTTTCAGATTTAGCTTTTTCAGATTTGGCAGATTTACCAGCAGAAATCCTGGTGATATTTTTCTGAGATTTAGCCTTCCCCGCCATATAGGAGAAGAAAATTTTACCGGCACTGTAATACATAAAGAGTTGTTCTGGAATTAAGAGTAGAACAATCCAGAAATTAATGGAGAAGTGCGAACCATCCATACATTGCCCGCCAAAAATACATTGGAAGGCCGAAACAATTTCATTACGAGCGCCATATACGACAACACCGACTAATAATAACGTGACAATACTGAGAATCTTTTTAAACATAGCTTTTTTATTATACATGATAAAATAAGATTATGAAATATATTGCAGTGCTGGGACGACTTCCGAAAATATCTTTGGCGGAAATCCAAGCGATTTACGACTCAAATGCCAAACTAATCGGGCCAGAACTCGCGGTTTTTGAAACTAATAAGGCCGTCTCGATTGATAGGCTGGGTGGTTCAATTAAATTGGCGCAAATTTTCGAGGGTAATTTCCGTGAACTTGCCGAGGCGATTAATTCTAAAAAACCTGAGGGCAAAATCACCATTGGAGTTTCTAGTTACGCCTTAAACTCGAATCATAAAAACAAAAAATCAGCGGTCGAGAACTTAGTTCGCCGCAAAGCGATGGAACTTAAAAGCTTACTCAAAAAGCTCGGACGCAATGTGCGTGTAGTGGAGGCTCGTGGTCCGGAAATTTCTTCGGCCACCGCATTTCATAATAATTTAGGCGAAAAACCGGGGTCTGAAGAAGTGATTTTGGTGGGTTCGGAAACCTACCTGAGCCTCGGGGTACAGAATATCGATAAGTATCGTGAGCGTGATCAAATGCGCCCAGCGAGAGATGCCAAGGTGGGAATGTTACCACCGAAACTCGCACAGATTTTGATTAATTTGGGTGGTGAGATTGATGAATCGAAAAAAGTACTCGACCCATTCTGTGGCACCGGCGTAGTCTTGCAGGAAGCCCTAATTCTCGGCCAACCAGTAATCGGTAGTGATTTGAACCCGCGGATGATGGAGTATACCCAGAAGAATCTAGATTGGCTGCTCGAGAAGAAAGCCCGCTTCTTCAAGATCAAATCAGAACTTATCGAACAAAAAAATCAATTCTTAGGCTCTATCTATACTGGTGATGCGACAGATTTTGTCTGGCCAAAGGCTTCGGAAATTGGCCTAGTGGCGTGTGAATGTTTCCTCGGCTCGCCAATGTCAAAACCACCAGTCGAAATTAAATTAAAAGATGAAAAACAGAACTGTAAACGCATTATTCTCGGCTTTTTAAAGAACCTCGCCAAGCAGATTGAGGATGATACCCCTGTGGTGATTGCGGTGCCGGCCTGGTTACGTGAAGATAGTCACTACTTAAGGCTTTCAATTATTGACGAAATTACAGATATGGGTTATAATTTAGCAAAGTTTCAAGGCTTGAGTCAGTCTGACATGATTTATTATCGTGAAGGGCAGATTGTGGCTCGAGAAATAATAGTATTAAGAAAGAGTAAGGCAAAAAATGTCACATGTTAAAGCCGGTGGTACCGCGAAAAATATCCACAACAATGCTGGTCAACGTCTTGGCGTGAAGCGTTTTGGTGGCCAAAAAGTCCGCAACGGTGAAGTTTTAGTTCGCCAAACCGGAAGCACCAAAATTGCTGGTGAAGGTACTTACATGTCCCGCAATTTCACCATTCATGCTGCAAAAGATGGTGTTGTCACTTTTGTGAAAACCAAGAAAACCCACTTCTCTGGTCGCTCATTACCACGCGTCCGCGTAGAAGTTCGCTAAAAATAAACCCTACGGGGTTTATTTTTTTTGGCTCCCTAGACAGTATACCGTTCTTGGACTAGACTTATCTAATATCTTTAAGCTCACCAATCCAGCTCTAACAACAAAAAAAGACCCCAAGTGGGGCCTTTTTGTTGCTCTAGGATTTTTATTCAGCGTCAGCTGCTTCGTTTTCAGCAGCGGCTTCAGCTTCAGCAGCCTCAGTAGCTTCTTCTGCAGCTACAGTTTCAGTCTCGGACTCGTTTTCTTGCAAGGCAGAAAGCAAAGAGTCTTCCACATTGGCACGCTTTTTCTTCTTTGGTGCTTCGGCGAGCTCAATATCGAGTTCGATACCGGTAAGCATAGAAGCGAGACGGACGTTTTGACCTTGGCGACCAATGGCGACAGATTGCTGATCTTCGGTGACATAAACCTTGGCGCGCTTATCTTCGATTTCGACACGAGTGATTTCGGCTGGACTCAAAGCTTCACGGATGAACTCAGAGAGATTTTCGCTCCAGTTGATAATGTCGATTTTTTCACGATCGCCAATTTCATTCATTACAGCCTGAACACGGACGCCACGACCACCAACGAAGGTACCGACTGGATCGACACCTGGAACGGTGCTAGTAACGGCAATTTTGGTACGACGGCCAGCTTCACGGGCGATGGCACGAATTTCAACCACACCGGTTTCGATTTCTGGCACTTCTTGCACAAAGAGCTGCTTGATGAAGTCGGCAGAGCTACGGCTAACAAGAAGTTGAGCACCACGCTCGTTGCGCTCGATGGTCTTGATCAAAACCTTGATACGGGAACCAACTTGATAATACTCGCCGTCAATCTGGTCGGATTTAAGCATGATGCCGGTAGTACGACCAAAATCGATACGTACAATATTACGGTCGACGCGAGCCACCATACCGGTCATAATGGTACCAATTTTATCTTCAAAGATGGAAAGGATGGCTTCGTGCTCAGCTTCGCGGAGGCGTTGCATGATTACCTGCTTAGCAGTCATCGAGGCAACACGACCAAATTTAGTAACTGGATGAGATTCCTCAAAAGTTTCACCGATAGCCTTACCTTCAGCTTCACCTTCTGGGATTTCAGTAGCTGGATTGTAAGCCAAACCATCTTCAATGACTTCTTTAGCGATGAAGACCGTAGCGCTACCGGTTTCGCGATTGAGCACGGCGCGAACATTCATGTCCTTTTCGCCTTCTTCTTTACGCCAAGCGGCGGCAATGGCAGTTTCAATAATATTCAAAACAGTTTCTTCTGGGAGATTCTTCTCTTCGGCGATAACTTTCACCATCTGAGACATCTGTTTAAGGTCTAAACCTTCCATATTTTCCTTTCTTTTAGTCTAAAATATCCGACCTTGCGGCCGGATATTAAAAGTATATGTTTCTATTATAGCGAAGATAATAAGTTTGTCAAATTACTTGGCGGTAAAATAACCAGGCTGCGCGACACCACGGTCGATACGAAGCCAAGAAAGGTCGGCATAGGCTGGATTTGGTGTATAAGAACCATTACCACCGCGAAGCAATAATTGATCGTTAAAGATTTGTGAATTAATATTCTGGGCATAGTTGGTCGGAGCAGCCTTCGATGTATTAAAGTCCTTACCAGCTTCGACATAGATGCGCTGGAGTTTGGATGGGGCGGTCGTGTGCAAATAATAAGCAAACATACCATAGAAATTTGTCACATTCGAGGTGTCGAAGTCGGCCTGCGAAAGATCAATCTCTTGAATATTCATCAGATTAGCAAACATGCCTTGCATATTTTGCACCTGACCGGTATTGAATTTCTTACTAAATTTAAGGTTGGTGAGTGACTTCATGCAGTTAAACATATCGAGCATCTTAGTAACTTTGGAAGTATCAAGGGAAGATAGATCGAGATTGGTAATTTTTTCGGCATAAAGGAACATTTGCGACATATCTGTCACATTTCTGGTGTCAAACTTGGAAAGATCGAGAGTTGGTAAGTTTTTCACGCCCCAGAACATACCGATCATATTAGTCACTTTAGAAGTATTCATATGTGAGAGATTAAGTGAGATGAGACTACTCATATTTGTGAACATGTAATGCATATCGGTGACATTACTAGTGTTAAGATGTGTGAGGTCGAGATTCGTGAGATTTTTTACATCATAGAACATGCCGGACATATCGGTGACGTTTTCAGTATCGAAACTGGAGAGATCCAAACTAGTGAGACCAGTGTTTCTGAACATCCCCTGCATATTGATAACTGAGCGAGTGTCAAGTCCAGAGAGGTCGATATCGGCCAGATTAGTAAAGTCAAGGAACATATAGGAACTGTCGTAATTCAGCTCCACTTTATCGGCAATACTATAATAATAAAAAGTTTCGCTAGCTGGATTAAACCAACCCAGAACCTCTGCATCAGAGGTGCCGTCATCTTCAAGATGTACCGGATTATCGACGACAGTTGGCGGCGTCATACTGCGAGCAAAATGCTTAATTTTATCAAGACCGCCAGAAGTGTCCTTCATAGCATTACGCCAATAGAGGCTAGAAAGAGTTAGGGCGCGAGGTGGATAGTCATTAGTAATGACAGTTACCATCAGAGTATTCGTGTATTCTCCACTAGAGAGATTCGGAGCTAGTTTAAGCCCCATATCTACCTGATGAGTATCGGTATTAGTAACCGGTTTTGAGCTATTCTGAACCAGCATCATCGGTGAAGAAGCTGGTGGAATCGGCATGAACTCGCCGTAATTCCCTAACCTAATGCCCCAAGTATTACTAGGAAAATTAGTCAGAGTGAGATTTTGGCTAATTGAGTTAATACGGTCAGAATTAGCAGCACTAGTCATGGCGGTTTCATTGGTCTGCGCGCTAATCATCACTTGATAGCCCGTAGTGTTATCAGTAGTAACCGTGAGATTCATCGGATGATCTTCAGATTGAGTGAGAGAATTAATAATCTGATTACCGTTTATATGAGCATCAGCATCAAAAGAAACCGCGAGCCCCGGCACGCGCAAGGCTTCTATATTTTTCACGAAAAAGAAAGCATTAAAAGTCAACGCCACAAGAAAAGTTAAGAGTGCGGTGTAGATAATTTGAGTTTTAGATCTTTCAATAATTTTTCTAAACATAAACTTTATCCATTTTAACATAAGTTTTTTGAGTTTTAATTAGCTTTTAAGTAGTTATGGAGTCTTCAAAGTAAAGTAACCCTTGCGTCCTGGCTGATCGATGCGCAAACCATCGAGGTTAGCATCGGCTGGGTTGGTCCAGTAGCCACCATTTCCACCACGTAGCAAGGTTTGATTGGTGAAAATATATTTATTATAAGCCGGATTAAAGGCCACAGAAGGATCTGTCGTGGCGGTAATGTCAAAATCCTCTTCGACATAAATTTTTTCTAGTGCTGGCGTTGTACAGCGAGTGTTTTCAAACATAAAATCGAAGTGTCCGACTTTGGAAGTCTTAAAGTTGGCGGTGGTGAGATCAAGTTCTTTGTAAGCGCACATACTACCGAACATATATTGCATGTCCACTACATTTGAGGTATCAAATTTCTTACTGAAAATAATTTTTGAAAGCTTTTTATTATCATTAAACATTGATCGCATCAAGGTGACGTTTCTGGTATCGAAGTTAGAGAGATCAAGCTCAGAAATAGCATTAATACTGCGGAACATACGGGTCATATTCTTGACTTTTCGAGTATCAAAATTTGACAAATTGAGATGTTCGACAGATTCCATACCATAGAACATTGCCTGCATATCTTCTACATTACTGGTGTCAAAATTCGAAACATCGAGGTCACGTACATTACTAACGTTATAGAACATTGAACCCATCTTCGTCACATTACTAGTACGGAAATGGCTTACATTAAGCTCTTCAAGGGCATTCATTTCATAAAACATGCTATCCATATTCGTGACATTCGAAGTGTCAAAGTGTGAAATATCAAGATGAGGCAGTGCGTACATCATATAGAACATACTATTCATGTCTTTAGCCTTCGGCGTATACCAGTTACTAATATTTAGATTAGTCATTGCAGCGTTACCGGCAAACATAAAATCAAAATTTTCCCCACTGCTCACATCAAAATGCGTAAGGTCAAGCGATTCCAGAGCATCCATCGAGCCGAACATTGACTCAAAGCGAGTAACTTTACCGGTTTTGAAATTTGGAATTTTCAGATCGGAAACTTGGCTACACAAGAAGAACATTTGATAGAAATTAGTAGCGGAATCGGTATGAAAACTGGTTAAGTCTAGAGAAGTGAGTGATGAATTACTATAGAACATCCCCTGAAAATCCTTAACTTTGCGCACATCGAAATGCGAAACATCAACAGAAGCAAGACTTTCAGCATTCATTAGGAAGTCAGCAAGAGTTTCCACTTCGCGAGAGTCAAAATGAGACAAATCTATCGAGGTCATCTTTGATAGATTATTGAACATCTCGGAGCTGTCTTTATTGAGATAAACGTCAATCACGGCTGGGGTGGACTGAAAAATCATGGACTTAGTGGCCTGATCGTAATAGAGATAAATTGGATCATAAGTGTCATCGACCGAGACATTTTTGTAGCCAAAATCTTCGTAGGTTGGCTTGGCTGGAGTGAGAGTCGGTAAGGATGCCGGACCCTGCCATTTTACAGAAGTAACTTCTTCGAGATGACCATTAGTCAATTCGCTCATGGCAGCCTGGATATTTGGGCCAGGAGCGAGACGAGTAATATTATCAAGCGGATTAGTAATCACAGAGACTACCAATTGGTTTTGGTAAACACCTGGTTCGAGAGTGCCGGACAATTTCAATCCAACAGAAAGATTAATATTATCACCCTGCTTGGCATGAGTATCTGATTCTTTTAGCTTGTATGGATTCGAGGCAGGAGAAACTGGCAAGTAACTACCAGTGGTGCCGAGAGCGGAAATACCCCATTCATTATCTTGGAAGTTATTCAGTGATTCGGATTGACCGATGGAATTAATACGAAGACCACCGGATTTAAGTGCAGTATTTTCATCCTTGGCGGAAATAAAAACTTTGTAGCCAGTACGGTTATTAGTATTTACATTGATCGAAAATGGCACACTGGAACTACGACCTGGATTCGAGCCGAAGATAATATCGGTACCATCGATGTTAGAAATTTGAGTTTGGTCGATTGAAACACTGAGTCTTGGGGTAAAAGCAGAAGTATTTTGCGTAATCATCAACAAATTAAAAGCCAAGCCAAGGCAGAGGGCCGCGCAGAATTTCTGAATGATTTTTTGACGCGACACCAGAAAAATATCTGGGAAGAGATTTGTGATGATTGGCATAGTAATTTAATTTTAGCACAAACTTTTTTGGCGCAAAATAGTAATTATGCTTAATGTGTTATAATTAGGAAAAGTAAACGAGATTTTTATGAATATTCCACATGGCCTGAAGAATGAGAATGAAATGCCGGAAACGCTTCTCGCGCTAGATATTGGTACTGAATATATCAAAGCGGTAATCGCTGAGCGTCAAGAAGGTGATAACCTGATTATTCGCGGTGTCGGAAAAGAACATCAGGCGATGGGCAACATGTATGCGGGGGCGATTGCGGATATTCCTTCAGTGATTGCTGCCTGCGAAAAGGCTTTGTCACGAGCAGAAAATATGGCTGGAGTGGTAGCCAGAACCTGTTCAGTAGGCATCGCTGGTGAATTAATCAAGGGCAATACGAAGACGGTGCGCTACCGTCGTAAAGATGGCAATAAGCCAATTTCTGATCAGGAAATGCAATTAATTATTAAACGCGTACAAGATAAGGCTGAAGAGCAGGCTCGTGAAGAGGTCGCACTAGAAACCGACAACCCAGACGTGGAAGTGCGCCTGATTAATTCGGCGATTGTTTCCCTTTCGATTGACGGATACAAGGTTAGTAACCCGATTGGTTTTAAGGGCTCGGAATTGGTTTTGCAATTCTATACCGCGTTTGCACCTTTAGTACACATTTCGGCAATTGAAAAAGTTTGCGCCGAATTAAACCTTGACTTAGTGGCGGTAGCGGTAGAACCTTTTGCGGTTTGTCGAGCTTGTCTTGGCAATAATCTGGATTCTAATCTCTCGGCCATCGTGATGGATATCGGTGGTGGTACGACGGATATTGCTGTGGTGGATAATGGTGGGGTGGAAGGAACCAAGATGTTTGGCATCGGCGGTCGCAGCTTCACGCACCAGGTAGCTAGTAAGGTGGGGCTCGATTTTGACACAGCAGAATTAGTAAAGATTCAGTATAGTGGGCTACTTTCTAATGATTTACATGCCTTGAAGACCCTGACGGTTTCCGATGCGGAGCGCATGAATGAAGTGCAAAATATTTTGAACGTGCCGGACCGTATGAAGAAGGTAGAAAAAGCCATCGCGGATAATACCGAAGTTTGGGTTTCTGGTGTAGGTTTGGCATTATCTGATTTTTCCCTGCTTGAAGCTTTGCCAAATAAGATTTTACTCTGTGGTGGTGGAGCTGGACTTTCGACTTTACAAGAAGCGCTCGCGACTTCAGATTGGTACGAAGATTTGCCTTTCGCTAGGCGCCCAGTAATTCACCTGCTGGACGACGTAGATATCCCAGACATCCAGAACGCGACGGAAATTGATTTAGATTATTCTTTTATTACGGCTTTTGGACTTCTGCGTGTGACGGTAGATACGCTGAATAGTGAAGAGGAAGACACTGGACTTCGCGCAAAATTAGCCAAGCTATTGCAAAACTAGCAGGAAGAATGTCGCATACCTTTTAAGGTTTTCTTATA
The DNA here is from genome assembly GCA_963515485.1 of uncultured Candidatus Saccharibacteria bacterium. Lineage (GTDB taxonomy): Bacteria > Patescibacteriota > Saccharimonadia > Saccharimonadales > Saccharimonadaceae > Nanosyncoccus. The sequence continues at coordinate 120,258 of CAUPWD010000001.1, forward strand.
AAATAGCCGTGCACTCCCGGGCGGTCCACACGAAGCCAGGTTTTATCCGCCGTGGATGGATCAGCGAGGAAGGAGCCGTTTCCACCACGCAGAGTCTTGCGGTTTCTAAACATTTCTGAAAAGTTTGTAGATTTAGCGGTATCAAAATCGTTGTTTACGTAAATTTTTTCTAGCTTATCCATAAGTTTATCTTCATCTCGAAGGAAAAACATAGTGTTCATATCCGTCACCTGAGAGGTATTAAAATTGGAGATATCAAGTGTAGTAAGGTTAGACATGTTATAAAACATACCGCCCATATTCGTCACCTTCGAAGTATCGAAGTTGGAGAGATTGAGAGCAGCGAGATTAGACATACCAGAAAACATGGAGTACATATTTGTCACTCGTGATGTATTGAAGTTGGAAAGGTTAAGAGTGTTGAGCTTGGGCATATATGCAAACATACCACCCATATCCGTCACCTGAGAAGTGTCGAAACTGGAAAGATTAAGAGTGGTGATGTTACGCATATCATAAAACATATAGCCCATATACGCCACTTTCGAGGTATCGAAGTTGGAGAGATCTAAGATAGTGAGACTACGTACGCCCTGAAACATGGCATACATATTCGTTACATTAGAGGTATTAAAGCTAGAAAGATTAAGGGTAGTAAGATTAAACATGTCATCAAACATATAGCTCATATCCGTTACCTGAGAAGTGTCAAAATTGGAGAGATTAAGAGTGGTAAGCTTAGACATTTCATGGAACATATGAGTCATATTCTTCACCTTAGAAGTGTCGAAACTGGAAAGATTAAGGGCGGTAAGATTAGACGTATTATAAAACATATGATTCATATCCGTCACCTGAGGGGTATTGAAGTTCGAAAGATCAAGAGCGGTAAGCTTAGACATATTATAGAACATAGAGTTCATGACTATCACTTTAGATGTATCGAAACTGGAAAGATTAAGAGTAACGAGATTAGGCATGTTAGCAAACATACCAGCCATATCCGTCACCTTAGAAGTATCGAAGTTAGAGAGGTTAAGGTTGGTGAGGTTAGACATGCCATAAAACATAGCGTGCATGTTTGTCACATTGGAGGTATCAAAATTAGAAGGATCTATCTCTAAGATATTTTTTATTTTTTGACCATCATCTCCTGGATAGAACATCAAACTACTATCTACATTTAAATAAACCTTCTCCGGTTCAGCATAATAATAGGCGGTCTTATCTGTCGGGTCTAGCCAAAGCTTTATTTCATAATCGGATTCTTCATCGTCTATATTTACTACGTTCATGGAAGCAGATGGTGCTATAGTATTCTTTTTAAAACGCTCGATTTTATTTGTACTGGTTTCAAGAGATTTTAGTTTCGCATTAAAATCCGGGCCTTCTGTCATGATGGCTTGCATTTGATATGGATTAGACACAAAGGACAAGATTATTTTATTGGTATAGTTTCCTGATTCAAGATTATCGGAAAGCTTTAGACCGAGAGTTAAACGACTAGATTCGTTACCACTAGTTTTTGTAGTCGTTTGAATAATTTGCGATGGAATTGAAAGTGCTGGGATAGGAAGATAGCTAAGATTGTTGCCAAACTTAAAACCCCAAGTATTATTAGAAAAATCTCCTAGTAGCCCAGCGGAAGAAATCGAGTTAATTTTCGCGCCATTCGAAGAATCATTATTTACTAAGGCTGTCTCATCCGTTTCCGAGTTCAGAGATGCCGTATAGCCAGTCTTGTTATTTGTATTGACAGTAAGATTTAAAGGAATCTCGGTGGTTTTATTTGTAGAATTTATTACCTGGTTCCCATTCACTTGTAAATTCGCTTGATCCACCGAAGCGGAAAGTGTCGGGACAAAAAGAGCCGAAACGTTATTGGCTGCGATAAAGTTAAAAGAAAAAATTAAGCCAAAAAATATAAAAAGAAGTTTTAATTCTCCACTAAGCCACCCCCCCCCCGTGAGGTGTAGCAATTTGTGATTTTTGGTTTTGCATGTACTTTTATTTTACCATAAACGTGATGATTTTTTATGGTTTTCTAGTGAAGAGACCTGGCACACCTGGACGATCAATTTTTAGGAGGTAAATTCCTGGAGTAGTATTACCATTACTACTAGTGCCATTACCGCCTACCAGATTTTTCATTTGCCAAAAGATATCGATATTGGCTTGTGAGTCGGTCGTATTATAGGCTAAGGCTGCTCTAATATCAAAATCTGCTGAAGCATAAATGCGCCTCGTGATATTCGCCTCAGGTCGATCTGTGTAGAACATTGCCCGGAAGGTTTTAACTTTTGGTGTCTTAAAGCTACTTAGATCCAACTCTTCTAAACTATCGGTGTGAGCAAACATAGCATTCATATTTTTCACGTTTTCCGTATTAAAACTAGTCACAATGAGATTCTTCAGTGATGACATATTAAAAAACATAGATTGCATATTGGTAACTTTTCTAGTATCAAAGCTTGATAGATCTAATGTCTGAAGAGCTGAAGTAGCAGCAAACATATCCTGCATGATTGTAACATTACTCGTATTAAAACCGCTGAGATTTAAAGACCTAAGACTGGTCATATAAGCGAACATGTCGCGCATGGTTGCAACGTTGCTCGTATCAAAATGACTAAGATCTAAAGACTCAAGACTAACCATATGGGCAAACATACCTTCCATACTTTTGACGTTTTCCGTATTAAAGTGTGACAGGTCAAGCTTTTTTACCTTATTAAGGTTATAAAACATATATTGCATAGTTTCGACGTTACTTGTATCAAAATTAGTAACATCAAGCTCCTTAAGCGAGGTAAGGTTATCGAACATAGCATACATACTTTTGACGCGTCTGGTGTCAAAATGGGAAACGTCCAGTTTTTCTAAGGCAAGATTAAAATTGAACATAAAACTCATGTCTTCGACCTCACTCGTATCAAAACTAGATAAATCAATATCTGTCATACCTGGAAAATAAGCAAACATATTGTAACTGTCTGGGTTAAGATAAACTTTTTCACTTACCGAATACCAGAAAACAGTTTTGGAAAGCAAATCATACCAGACTTTGATTTCGGCCTCTGAATCGATTGCTTCAAGATTAATAGCGTCCGTAGGAATATTAGCAGTATTTCGCTCCCGTTTAATGTGTACAATGTTTGGAAAAGTAGGTATCTCTGGATGACCATCAATATGGCTAGAATTTGGATCAAAACGAGCGACGCTAGTCTGAAAATCAAAGCCTCTTGTCATTATGGCTTTAGGTGTATATGGATTGGTGATAAAAGAAAAGATTAAAGTATTGGAATAAGATCCGGATTCCAAATTCTGATTTAATTTCATACCAATATTTATATTATTTGATTCTGTGCCATTGGTTTTGGCGGTAGTTTGGATCACGCTTGCTGGAGTAGAAAATGCAGGAATAGGCTGATAGCTAACTGCATTACCTAATTTATACCCCCAAGTATTTGTAGCAAAATCTGAAAGATTTAAATTTGAACTTATCGATGAAATCTGACTAGTACTAGCGGAATTAGAATTTACCAGTGAAGTGTTTTCAGAACTTGAGCTAACGGTGGTGGTGTAACCGGTTTTATTATTAGTATTGATATTGAGTCTAAGCTGTAATTCCTTAGTTTGATTCTGTGAATTAATCACCTGATTCCCATTTACCTGCAAATTAGCTTGATCCACTGAGGCAGAAAGTGTTGGCACGAAAAGTGCCGAAACTTCATTTGAATTAAAGCTTAGCCCAAGAAAAGTAGCCAAAAAGCCAGCACTTACGACAAAAATATTTTTCCACAAAAATAATTTAAGAGAATGTAATTTTTGACTTTGCATACACATTTATTTTACCATAAACGATATGGTTTTAGGCGTCTTAACTAATATATATGACTATTATCACAAGATACCTAGAAAAAACAGAAAGCCACCCGTTTGGGTGGCTATTCTATATAATTTGGCACCTTGCTATCTTCCCGCTGTTGCAGTATTATCGCCGCTACTGGGCTTGACTTCTGTGTTCGGAATGTAAACAGGTATTTCCCCAGCGCTATGGGCACCAATGGCGCAAGTTAATGCGAATATTGATGTCCATGAGGTGTAAAAATTAAATGTGACTTGCGGTGCATCAAGCACCGATTACTAGCTAAGTCTATCAAACTATCCATCTCATCTAGACAAGATAAATAGTTTGAACATAAAAAGGCGATGGCTCTATTAGTATGCTTCGACTCCATATCTTACGATACTTCCATCTTACACCTATCAACCAGATCTTCTCTCTGGGAGCTCATAGGGAATTCTAATCTTGGAGTGGGCTTCGCGCTTAATATGCTTTCAGCGCTTATCTCTTCCGAACATAGCTACTCGGCAATGCAACAGGTGGTCACAACCGATACACTAGAGGTTCGTCCGCCCCGGTCCTCTCGTACTAAGGGTAGATCTCCTCAAAATTCCTAACGATCATGCCGGATATAAACCGAACTGTCTCACGACGTTCTGAACCCAGCTCGCGTACCACTTTAACCGGCGAACAGCCGGACCCTTGGAAGGTGCTCCCCCTCCAGGATGTGATGAGCCGACATCGAGGTGCCAAACCGCGCCGTCTATGTGAACTATTGGGCGCGATCAGCCTGTTATCCCCAGGGTAACTTTTATCCGTGTGCGCTGTCTTTCCCACGTAAATTGAACCGAAGTTCTGTACAGCGGGTCATTTGCTCCCACTTTCGTGTCTGATTGGGTTGTAGCCCTCACAGTCAAGCTGGCTTTTGCGCATACACTATCGCTACGATTTCCATCCGTAGCTAGCCAACCTTTGAACGCCTCCGCTACTCTTTAGGAGGCAACCGCCCCAGTTAAACTACCCGCCATGCACGGTCCTCTTGGCCGATAAGGTCAAAAGTGAGATTACTAAAACATTCAGGGTGGTATTTCACATTTCGACTCCACAAATACTAGCGTATCTGCTTCAAAGTCTTCCACCTATTCTACACAAAATGTCCCAATAATCAATGCAAAGTTGTAGTAAAGCTCCATGGGGTCTTCTCGTCCTGGCATGATCAGACGGCATCTTTACCGCCAATGCACGTTCACCGTGGCCTTCGCCGAGACAGTGCCCACATGATTACTCCATTCGTGCGGGTCTGAACTTACCAGACAAGGAATTTCGCTACCTTAGGACGATCATAGTTATCGCCGCCGTTCATCGGGGCTTCAGTTCGAACCGTAAAGCTCTCCCCTTAACCTTCCGACACCGGGCAGGAGTCAGCCCCTATACATCCGCTTTCGCGTTAGCAGAGACCTATGTTTTTGTTAAACAGTTCCGTGGGCTCTTTAGCTGCGACCCTCTCATCAAAATGACGATTGAGTTACTAGAAAAGATATCACAGGATATTTCCTGATGTGTTCTGTCTTGACGAAAAATTTGGTTAAATTATTAGGTAAATACTATTAACCTTATGTTTCCACCAAGTTTCTAGCAAATCCTCATCTTAATGAGAGGGCAGTCCTTATTCCGAAGTTACGGACGCTTTTTTGCCGAGTTCCTTAGCGAAGGTTCTCACGTAGGTCTTGGTCTACTCGACCCGAGCACCGGTGTTGGTTTGCGGTACGGTAGGCAGCAGCATAAGTTAACCAGCTTTTCTAGCCAGCGTTGTACCCAGAATCAATATTCCGAAGAATATCTTTCACTCAACTTCAATTCCTTGAAGCCTTGGACGGATAAACCATTAATCCGCTCCGGTCACTCACCGTGAACTGTTAACAACTACTACCTGTACAGGAATATTAACCTGTTGTCCATCGCCTACGCAGATACGCCTCGGCTTAGGACCGACTAACCCAGGGACAATTACTGTAGCCCTGGAAACCTTGCTCTTACGACCGACAGGATTCTCACCTGTCTTAAGGTTACTGATTCCAGCATTCTCACTTGATAACGCTCCACCAGACTTTACAATCTGACTTCGCTGCGATATCAACGCTCCTCTACCACTCCATAAAATATGAAGTCCATGTCTTCGGTTTAACACTTTAGCCCCGTTACATTTTCCACGCAAAATCTCTTGACTAGTGAGCTGTTACGCACTCTTTAAATGAATGGCTGCTTCTAAGCCAACATCCTAGCTGTTTAAGAAACTTCACTTTGTTTCCCACTTAGTGTTAATTGGGGACCTTAGACGATGATCTGGGCTGTTTCCCTTTTGAGCGACGAGCTTAGCCCCGCCGTTCTGACTGCTGTGGTTACACCACCAGTATTCGTAGTTTGATAAGGGTGGGTACCGTTGCCGGCCCCAAACCTTTTCAGAGCTCTACCCCTGATGATTACTAACACAACGCTAGCCCTAAAGCTATTTCGAGGAGAACCAGCTATCTCCGAGTTCGATTGGCATTTCACCGCTAACCACAAGTCATCCAAACACTTTACTGCGTATCCTGGTTCGGTCCTCCACTGCATGTTACTGCAGCTTCAACCTGCTCATGGTTAGGTCACCCGGTTTCGGGTCTAATACTGCCGACTTGTCGCCCTGTTAAGGCTCGCTTTCACTGTGGCTCCATCATTTGACTTAGCCTCGCCGACAACATTAACTCGCTGGATCGTTCTACAAAAAGCACGCCGTCACAGCCGAAGCTGCTCCGACACCTTGTAGGCACTAAGTTTCAGGATCTATTTCACTCCCCTCCCGGGGTTCTTTTCACCTTTCCATCACTGTACTAGTTCGCTATCGATCAATCAATATATTTAGCCTTGGCAGGTGGTCCTGCCAGATTCAAACAGGGTTTCTCGTGCCCCGTCCTACTTGAAAAAAGATATATAATGTCTAAGACCATTTCGCATACAGGACTCTCACCTTCTTTGGTGTGCCATTCAAACACTTCCGCTATGATCTAAGTTTTATAACATTATCCACTCATTTAACGATGTTGGTTTTTATACTGAAATATCGGATTTCCAATACCTCAGCATAAAAATTATCTTATTTCGCAACCCCTTTCATAACTCTGGCCGTTAAACCGTATGGTTATGTTAAGGTTTAGGCTGTTCCAATTTCGCTCGCCACTACTTTCGGAATCATTGTTTATTCTCTTTTCCTCAACCTACTAAGATGATTCAGTTCGGTTGGTTCCCGTCTAATTACCCTATGTGTTCAGATAATTGCAATACGACATGACTCGTATTAGGTTGCCCCATTCGGAAATTCCTGGATCAAAGCTTGCTCTCAGCTCCCCAAGACTTATCGCAGAGTTCTACGTCCTTCATCGGTATTGATTGTCAAGGCATCCACTATTAGTGCCCTTATTTACCTTTTTATGCATTGACTTAACTAGTAATCGAAGATTGATTACTAATTCACGTATATACTTCCGAAACCAAGAAGGGATTTCTTTCATATATACAAATGCAAGTCTTTATTTAATTTTCATCGTTGTCCAAATTGTTAATTCAACGTGCGATTTAAATAAATCCTATATATTAAGAATTCTCGCAGTTTCCCTTTTTCGCAGTGGTCATTTCTGACTTGCTGAACTTAGTATTTATCTTATATCAAATTTTTAATTTATGCAAGTCTTTTTTTGAACTTTTTTGAAGATTTTTGAGTTTTTCTGGTTTTTCCCTGATTTTTAATGGTTTTTCGAGTATTTTTCGAGTTTTTGATATAATTTTTCAGTGTTTTTAGCTAGCAAAGCTAGGCGATTTTCAATTTCATATATACCAATCTTAACAATACGAAACAAAGCAGGGTCATTTTCGAAACGTTTGGCAAATTTCTGGAATAAGGCAAAATCGGATTGATTGCGAATAAAACGTGCCATAATCTTCGGGTAGATATCAAGTGATTTACCATCAACAGCATTTTTAAGATAATCCCAGTTTTGATAAAGCCAATCGAAAGTAGCTTTTCTAGTCGAATGATTAGCTAGTAGGTCACGCACGTAGCCACTATGGTCCTGCAAGCGAATAATCTTAGTATCAGAGAGCATACCTAATAAAGTCTGAAGATGCTCCTCGCGTTTGGCATCCGTAATAATATCTAAGAGCAAAGATTTAATAGTCGGCGAGGAGGTTTTAATGTAAAGATTTAGATATTCCTTAAAACGAGCCTCTTTGGTGTTTTTAAATTCAGCCTCTAAATACGGTAGTAACAATTCTGGTGAAACGGCGGCAAAATTTAGAGCATCGGTTATATATATATTATATTGTTCAGTTAGATGAAGGATGGTCGGCTGATCATCTGCATAAACAGCCAGGCTCAAGATGGATTCACGAAGCTTTTTGTCATCATCGGTGTCTTCGGTTTTTTCAGAAACGCCAAGACGCGCGATTTGGGGAGAAATCAGTTCCCTAATATAACTCTTCAAATTAGCTTCAGCGGGAGTTTCAGCCGGACAATAGATTTTGAGCTCGCCGAGAATCGACATAATAATCGACCAAATCGAAAAACTAGTTTCCATACGAAAATACATCAGGAGATCTAGGCTGGCCAGTAAATCACCACGAGGAGTACGCAAAAGAAGGCTCTGGTCAATCAAAAGGCGTAATTGCTGCTCCTGGCTTAACTCAGAGAAATGCGCGAGCTTGGCCTGAAGTTCCTCGGAAGTAAGGCCGATAATATAATGCCCGGTCATATCATCGGAGACCTGGACTAACGGCCAAGATTCTTGATTACTTCGGCCATCTAGATAAAAACGTTCCTGTTTTTCTCCTTCAATGATCGGGAAGCCAGGACGCGTGATCCATTGATTCATAAAATCTGAAACATTAAATTTCGCATAAGCTTGCAAGGCGGCCCAAAGATCATCGCCAGTAGTGTTTTGATATTGGTGCTTTTCAAAATAATCCCGTAAGCCCTTCAAGAAATTCTGTTCCCCAATCAAACGCATTAACATGAACATCAAATGTGATCCCTTGGCGTACACAATGGCCGGGTCGAAGAGAGTTTCAATCTCGGAAGGATGATTAACCGTCTGCTTGACAGCCTGAATATCTGGTGAGGTATCGCGAGTCAGCGCATAATAACAGTCAGAAACGAAAAACTCTTGCCAAACTTTCCACTCTGGTCGAATCGCATCGAGACAATAATATTCCATCATATTGGCGAAGCTTTCATTGAGCCAGAGATCATCCCACCAAGCCATAGTGACAAGATTACCGAACCACTGATGCGATAATTCATGAGTAATCACCGTGGCGATTTGAATTTTATCCGACAAGGTGGCAGTTTCATCCATCAAGAGGCAGGATTCACGGTAGGTTACCAAACCCCAGTTCTCCATCGCACCGGCATCAAAATCTGGCACGGCTACCTGATCGAGTTTTGGTAAAGGATATGGTACACCAAAAGCTTGGTCATAAAAATCTAAGGCTTCTCCGGCGATCTGATTTGGCTCGACGAGGGATTCTTTAGCCTGATTTAATGGCGCATAGGTAGTGATTGTGACGCCGTGCTGGTTTTTCGTGGTAACACTTTGGAAATGACCGAGACAGAGCGCCAAAAGATAGGTCGACATACGCGGCGTGGTTTCAAATTCCACAATCTTACGCGTCACCTCAGTATTAAGATCCATAGCGTTTGGATCAGTTTTCGGATTAAGCTCACTATTAACCGAAGTATAAGTGAGGGTGCGCTCGGTCTTGATCGGCATATTACTGAGAATCGTGTCGGTCGAATCAGTATCGATTACCTTGAGAGAAAACTTCGCCTTAGCGGCTGGCTCATCGACGCAGGGGAACATCATACGGGCATAATGCGATTCAAATTGAGTAGAGACAATTCGCTCGGTCTTCCCCTCATATTCATAAGTCGAAAGATAAAGCCCGGTCATACCGTGCGAAAGTTGCAAGGAATAACGGACTTCAATAATAATTTCGGCATCCTTGGCCGGTGACGCAAAACTAATGGTTTCTGTTTCAGCATCCTCCGTAAAAGTGGTCGGACTCTGATTCACGGTCAACTGATGAATTTTAAGATTTTTGGCGTGGAGTTTGACGGTGGAACTTTTGGCAACACCCTGAATCTTCACTCGACCCTGAACCTGCTCGGTGTCTTTATTGATTCTTAATTCAATTTCGTATAATTCTGGTGTAAAGTATTTGGCTAATTGTTCCACCCTATTCTCCTTAATCTAAAATTGCCTTAATGCGACGAATACCGGCGGCAGAGGATTCTTCTTTTTTAATCTTGAAATGAACGAGGACGCCAGTATGTTCAACGTGAGGACCGCCACAAAGTTCACGCGAGATTGGATTTTCTGCGGCGCCGATAGTATAGACTTTGACGATGTCGCCATATTTTTCCCAGAAGCTACCGTGAGCCTTTAAAACGTCACGGGCGTAAGCCTTGTCGTATTCGGCGAAAGAAACTGGGTAGTCGTCCTCTATCCATTGATTGACCTGGTCTTCGATTTGTTTTTTCTCTTCATCAGTGAGTTTGCGATCGAGATTAAAATCGAAACGCAGACGCTCAGAGGTAATATTGGAACCGGCTTGAGCGATATTCGGATCAACAATTTTCTGGAGCGCAGCCAAAAGCAAGTGTGTCGCAGTGTGATACTTCACCGAGGCTTCACCGTGATCTTCGAGACCACCCTTGAACATACCTTTGCTGGCGGTTTGGGAACGTTGGCGTTGTTCATCGAGACTAGCTTGGAATTCGGCTTGCCAGTTTTCACTGAGATTAATTTGGTTTTGCTTAGCTTCTTCGAGAGATAATTCGAGTGGGAAGCCGTAAGTATCCTGCAACATAAAGAGTTCTTTACCGGTAAGACCCTGATCTTTAAGCTTATGAAGCTCCTTAAGACCGCGGTGAATACTACGGCGGAAGGCCTGTTCTTCACGAATCAAAACATTCAAGGCATCAGCGCGATTGGTGAGGATTTCATCAGAAAGATCTTGGTAATTTTCGGCGATAATTGGCACGATTTGAGCTAAGAAATCTTGATCGATGCCGAGATTAGTAGCTTTCATTACCGCACGACGAATCAAACGACGAAGGGCGTAACCTTGTTGTTTATTACTTGGAACGAGTCCCTGAGCCGAAAGCAGATAAGCACCACGCAAGTGATCCGCAATCACGCGCATTTCTTCAGTGTGGTCAGCGTAACTGAGACCAGAGATAGCTTCGAGCTTGGTAATAATTGGCTTTAGAAGTGAAGTTTCGAAAACATCAAATGAATCCATGACGGCCGCAGCAATACGTTCGAGACCGGCACCGAAGTCGATATTTTTCTTGGTCAATTCCGAGAAGGTACCGTCTTGATTACGCTTGTATTGCATGAAAACTTGGTTACCGATTTCCATGAAGCGCGCGCCATCCGAGGCCGGATGAGATTTACCGTATTTCGCAACATCTTGCTTGTCTTCGCCAAAATCATAGAAAACTTCGGAATCTGGACCGCATGGATCACCAATCGGGGTAGTTTCGACACCACCGCCACGACTCCACCAGTTTTCGTGATCATCGTAGAAAAAGATATGCTCGTTTTCTTTAATACCACGCTTGGCGCCGTCTTCACTAGAGCCAATTTCAGCAATTTCTGCCTGGACGCCGGCTTCGGCAAAAACGCGCTGCCAGATTTCAGCGGATTCAGTATCTTTTGGGATGCCGTATTTTTCATTACCAATAAAGCAAGTGACGTAAATTTTATGTGGATCGAGACCGACGATTTCGGTGAGGAATTTAAAGAAAGCTGGAATTTGCTCTTGCTTAAAATAATCGCCGAGTGACCAGTTGCCGAGCATTTCAAAAACCGTAGTATGGCGTGGATCGCCGACATCTTCAATATCTTGCAAACGCAAACATGGTTGTGAATCTGCCAGACGCTGACCGGCAGGATGAGGTTCACCGAGAAGGTATGGCAAAAGTGGCTGCATACCCGAACCAGTAAAGAGGGTGGTTGGATCGTTTTCTAAAACCAGACGCGCTGGAGCGATTACCTGGTGGCCACGAGCAGTTTGATATTCAAGAAATTTTTGACGGATTTCACTTGCATTCATAGAGATAATTATACCATAATCTGTGGGGTTCGAGTTTTACACAACTTTACAAAATGCTTATGCCATATATAATGGGTAGAGATTAAACAAAAGGACGCCAAAATGAAAAAATTAATTACCCTGTTCCTGATCGGGATTGCGGGTATCATCCTCTTCATGGTCGTGAAAAATATGGCTAATGGTGATGGACTGCTAACCGTTACTTGTCGTTCAGCCAAAAATACGCTCACGATTAAACTCGACCCAAGAGCAGAGAATTTCATCTCAGCCACTACGGATGATGGCGAGGATTTCGACCTAGGTAATCTAGATGAGAAAATTCAAAAAGATGGACTAAAGAAAGCCGTCGACGATCTGAAGAGCAAACTAGAACTAACCAAGGGTTACGCCTGCTTCGATAAGAAATAAAAATAGCCGCGAAGAGCGGTTATTTTTATGGATTACTCCGCGATAATACCGCCGCCGATACAAATATCGTCGGCATAGAAGACCACAGATTGACCGGCTGCTGGGTGTTTGATTTCCTCAGCCAATATCACATCGTTAGTTTCTGCGTTAAAACTACAAGCGATAAGTGGCGCACGATGACGTACCCGACAGGTGAGCTCAGAAAGATTTGGCTGAATATTGCCAGATTCCTGATGAATTTGGCGAATGATTACATCTTTTAATTTCAAGGTTTTCGTCCACAAATTTAAGTGATTAAGATTTTTCGAAACATATACCAAATTTTTAGACATGTCTTTTCCCACCACATAGTAAGGCAGGCCACCGCCGAGATTTAAGCCGTGGCGCTGACCGATCGTATAAAACACCGCGCCTTCGTGCGTGCCGAGCGCCTCTCCAGTATCACGATCGATAATCTGACCAGGCATCACCTCGATATATTCTTGGAGAAAATCTTTAATCCCGACTTCACCCACAAAGCAGACCCCCATGGACTCCTTTTTATAAGCGTTATCGAGACCGAACTCAGCGGCTAACTGCTTCACCTCTGGTTTCAACATTTTACCAAGCGGAAAAAGCGTACGCGAAATCGCTTCATCAGAAATTCGATAAAGAAAGTAGGTCTGATCCTTATTAGTATCAGTAGCTAATTTCAAATTGCCGTCTTCAGATACAGCATAATGGCCCGTGGCAATAAAATCTGCGCCCTGACTCATGGCGATGTCGTAAAAAAGTTTGAACTTGATTTCTTGATTACACATCACGTCAGGATTTGGTGTATTTCCCTTCCTGAATTCCTCGATCATGTAATCAACCACCTTGGCGTGATACTCAGTTTCAAAATCAAAAATACGAAAATCAATATCTAATTTCGTAGCCACACGCTTGGCGTCGGCCAAATCTTCTGCCCAAGGGCATTTCATACCTGGGAGATCCTTCGACCAGTTCTTCATATAGACACCAACCACGTGATAGCCAGCATTTTTGAGTAAAACCGCGGTAACGGAAGAATCAACGCCACCAGACATGCCGACGAAGACGGTTTTTGGTTTGGTCACAGTGCTATTCATGAGTGACTCCTTGATTTTGACTGGATGCGGTAGGATTTTCTTGGCCCAGTTCAGCATCGTGCGATTCTTTCAAAACTACCTCGCCTGACACCAGTCCGATGCGCTCAGCTTCCTGATTAGCTACTTCGGCGATCACCGTGGCAGCCTCGCGAATTTGCTCTTCGGTATTGAGTTCACCGAAGGTCACGCGAAGTGACCCGGTAATTTCCGAATCAGTGAGACCAATGGCGGAAAGCACGTGGGATTTTTGACCTTTCGAGGCGGCACAGGCGGCACCGGTAGAAAGTAGAATACCGCGATCTTCCAGCTTAAAAATCAGACGCTCGGCATCGAGACCGTCGAAGCAGATTGGACAGAAATTAGCTAACTGATGTTTTTTGTTGCCCAAAAATTTTGGCGTAATGAGAGATTTTTCGGTCAGAATCTGACGGAATAATTGATTATATTTTTCATATTTTTTACGACTGGCAGAAATGTGAGACTTCGCACGCACCGAAGCTTCCGCGAAACCCATGAGAAGAGGCACATTTTCCGTACCCGAACGCAGACCCATTTCCTGGCCACCACCATAAGAGATTGGTTGAAGTCTGACTCCACGCGAAATATAGAGCGCGCCAATTCCCTTCGGGCCATAAACTTTGGCGGAATTGAGCGTCAAAAGGTCTACCCCGAGACGCGCCACTGAAAGGTCGAGGAGGCTGGCGGCCTGCGAAGCATCAGAGTGGAGATAAAGTGGCGTAAGATTACCGGTAGCGAGACGCTGTTCGCGGGTTCGGCGAATAATTTCGGCAATTTCACTGAGTGGCTGGATGGTGCCAAGTTCGTTATTGGCAATGGCGACAGAGATTAGGACAGTTTTTTCGGTAATTTTGGCGGCCAAATCTTTCAGATCGATTAGTCCGGTCTGATCGACGGCAATTTCCCCGACGGTTTTCGCATAATGTCTGGCGGATTCACGTACCGAGGCATGCTCAGTAGCCAGAATCAGGGCTTCAGTATCAGGGTAATTTTCTAGGACGGTAAAAGCGAGATTAATCGACTCAGTAGCGCCAGCCGTGATGACTAAATCAGGTGATTTCGCACCGATGGTTTGAGCTAAAGCGGATTTTTTCGCTTCATATTCACCACGCAGATGCTTGGCGGGGAGATACGGCGCAGAGGGATTGTAAAAATTTTCACTAAAATATGGCAACATCGCCTCGAGTACCTTGGGATGAACTGGAGTAGCGGCGGCAAAATCTAAATAAATCATTTTCTAGCTCCTAAATTAAAGAGAGTTTCCGAATTTTCGGTAGTAATTCTCGCTATTTCCCCAAAATCCAGCCCGAGCTTTTCGGCTAGCCACTTAGCTACATAGTGGACATTCACCGGCTGGTTGGTTTGCCCACGCAGTGGCACGGGGGAGAGAAATGGCGCATCAGTTTCGAGTAAAATGCGCTCAATTGGTGGCATCGGCAAAGTAGAATAAGTAGCTAGACCATTCACGCCGATATAAAAATCACGTTCGAGAGATTTGCGGAGGTTTTTCTTGTTGTCAGAAAAAGAATGCACGACACCACGGATTTTGGCAGAAGAAAAATTGTCCAAAATCGCGAAAAAATCATCAAAAGCTTCGCGAACATGAAAAATCAGTGGTAAATCCTCGCGAATGGCGAGATCTAACATTTCTTCCAGAAGTCTCGCTTGGTCTAATTTATCATTTTCACCATAATGATAATCGAGGCCAACTTCACCAATTGCCACTGGACGGTTTTGATGTTCAAATTGAACATCTTTTCTAGGTTTGTCAAATTCATTGGGGTGGATACCATAACTCCAAAAAAGCTTGGTGGGATTTTGAGCGGCAAATTCGGCAGCCTTGAAAGAATCCTCGTGGTCGGTACCGATACAAATGAGCTTTTCGACTTGTTTTTCGGCGCAAACAGCAAGAGCCTCGGTTTGCGCTTCCGGCACATAAAAATCCAGGTCATGCAGATGACAATGTGAATCAATAAGATACGCCGGATGAGACATTTTAGCTCCTAGCTTCGCGTTTGCGCTTGATTGGATCTAGTTGGCGCTTGCGGAGACGTAGACTCTTTGGGGTAACTTCGAGAAGTTCATCATCGAGCAGGAAGTCGAGACATTGCTCTAGGCTGAGATTGGTATACGGAGTGAGCTGAATCGCACCATCAGAAGCGTGAGTGCGCATATTAGTGAGCTGCTTTTCGCGACAAACGTTGATATCGATGTCTTCTTTCTTATTCGAAAGACCAACAATCATACCCTGATAGACTGGGACCTGTGGTGGGATAAAGAGAATACCACGCGCCTGGACCATATCGAGAGCGTAAGAAGTAGAAGTACCGGTTTCAAAAGAAATCAAAACCCCGTTACGTTCTGGCTTATATTTACCTTCCACCGGACGGTAACCTTTCGGAATAGAAGACATAATGACGGTACCTTTAGTATCAGTCATCAAGCCATTACGGAGGCCAATCAGCGCAGCGGTAGAAATTTCATAAGTGAAACGGACGGCGCCACCAGAAGTAATTTCCTGAGCAACAAGATCAGCTTTACGAATACCAAGCTCTTGTGAAACCGCACCGACGTATTCTGGGGTAACTTCAATCGTAAGATCTTCAAATGGTTCACATTTTTTGCCATCAATTTCTTTATAGACCACTTCTGGACGGCCAGCTTCGAGTTCGTAACCTTCACGGCGCATAGTTTCAATCAAAACTGAGAGGTGAAGTTCACCACGACCAGAAACTTTGTAACCGAGACCATCTTGAGCAATCTTCAGCGCGATATTAGTTTCAAGCTCTTTGTGAAGACGATCAGAAATTTGACGAGAAGTAGTAAATTCCCCTTCTTGACCCTTCAATGGACTGGTGTTTGGGCCAATATAAATGCTGAGAGTAGGTGGTTCAAGCTCGATGGTCGGAAGAGCTTCTGGATTATCAAAAGCCGCAATCGTATCACCGATATTGGTACTTGGAATACCAGTTACGGCGACGATATCACCAGCAAAAGCTTCATTCACTTCTTCCTTACCGAGACCACGATAGACAAAGATCTTATCAACTTTACCATTTTCGGTAGTGATTTCTGGTTCACCTTCGGTAAAATGAGTCTTCACAATTTTAACGGACTGACCATGCTTAATATTGCCACGGAAAATTTTACCGATGGCATATTTACCGAGATAGCTATCGGAAGCGAGAGAAGCCACGAGAAGCTGTAGGCCCTTATCGGCGGCTTCGTCAACTTTTGGCGATGGGATATCATTGATGATGGACTCGAAAATTACATGTAGGTCATTATCAAGATTTTCGGTCTTACCGGCACGACCATCACGCGCGATAGCATGATAGATTGGGTAATTGAGCTGAGATTCTTCGGTCGCAAGCTCCAAGAAAAGGTCAGAAATTTCGTCTTTCACTTCTTCAATGCGAGCGGCAGGCTTGTCGATTTTATTAATAATCACAACCGGCTTTAATTTAAGATCAAGGGCTTTCTTCAAAACGAATTTGGTCTGTGGCATCGGGCCTTCCTGGGCGTCCACCACCAAAAGTACACCGTCGGCCATATTGAGAGTACGTTCCACTTCACCAGAGAAGTCGGCGTGGCCCGGAGTGTCGATAATATTAATTTTATGATCGTGGTAATAGACCGAGGTTTGCTTGGCGGTAATGGTAATACCACGTTCGTGTTCCTGGTCACCAGAGTCCATAATGAGAGTTTGGCTCATTTCGGCTTGGTTATCACGGAAAGTATTAGATTGTTTCAAAAGTGCATCCACCAGCGTCGTTTTACCGTGGTCAACGTGCGCGATGATTGCAACATTACGGATATTTTCTTTATTATTCATATTGCCCTTATTTTTTACTCTGAATATTATACCATATTTTGCTTGATTTTTTTAGAGGGTAGGCATATAATAAGAGAGTACTCTGGGTCGGTAGCTCAGCAGGTTAGAGCACGGGCCTTTTAAGCCCGGTGTCGAGGGTTCGAGTCCCTCCCGACTCACCAACAGAGATTTTTAAGAAGAGCCTTTCGGGGCTCTTTTTTATTTTCGCCTATCTTCTAGATAATTTTTAAGCAAAAAAATACCCGCCTTAGATAAGACGGGACCCATAAGAAATGGGATTTGAGCTCGCCTTATACAAGACGGGACCCACAGCAGGTGGGATTTGTTGGAGGGGTATCCGCAGCCTTCTGATGTCTAGAAGATTAGTGAAGCTGAGGCTGCAACTATGAAAATAAGTTGGGGGCCGAAAAGGTGGATGTTTGCCAAAAACAAAAGAAAGTGAGTTTGCTCAATTTAAGAGAAATAGTGACTTCGGCCCCAACATGCCGCCAAGGTGGTGAACCTTATTTCTAACTAAAAGAAATGGCAATAACTTTTAGACTAGAAAGTCTCACGACGCGACACGTAGCGAGGTAATACTGGTGGTAAAACTGCTGCATGTTTAGTTGCTTTTTAAAAATAAGAGGGGTTTTTCAAATCCTCGCTAAGGAAGTAGCAAAAACCTTGCCGCACAAAATATAATGTGTTTTTCATATACCCGATACGTTTAATATACTCAATCCACAAGATATCTGTGTTGCACGATTATATTAACAAAAATTCGTAGATATTGCAAGCATAAGCGCAATGACAGGGTTGATAGGACGAGTGATAGGGTTGGATTTCGAGATGCTTGAGATATTTGAAACCCTAATCTAACTTCAGAGTTTCCTACCTATTTCTTTTTAGGGTCAACGATTTCTGCTTCTTCGATATCATCGGGATTGGTTTCGGATTTTTTCGAACCGGAAAATTTGGAGACTAGATTATAACGATCGGTGAAATCTTGGACGTGTTTCTTCAGAACAATAATATTGATTAAATCCGAGAGGCCATAACCAATCATAATAAAACCGATTAGCGACAAGGCAATGGCGGAAGCATCAAATGGATAGACAATGATAGCGACGCCGGCAGTAAGCGATAGAAGGTTAGTGATGATAGATGTTATATAGGCGGATTTAGAAACGTTTTTTAGTTCCATAGTGTAGCCGATACGGGAAATTGCTGAAATCACAATGACGAGACCGATAGTCATCGGAATGAGACTGAGAATGCCTGGGTAGAAGAGAAAGACGAGGCCAATGACGATGAGAAAGGCGCCGAGAAACCAAGGTCATGTCACTATCGGCATGCAAATAAAAGGACGCCGTAGGTCTAGGCAGCATGGCCTGATATTCTTTTAGCACCGACTTGGGAACATAGGTAGAACGCGCATACTCTTTTGCCAATTCATAATACGGCTTAAAAGAGTCGAGAACCACATTTCCGCAATTTCCGCTTCTCAGAACATAAAGTTCTTCTTTGGTAAGATGCTGACCATCCACGATCTTCCATCCTACACCTAATCTGGACTTCAAACCTTTCGCTAGAGTAGACTTTCCTACATACGGTAGGCCCTCAATATAAATAAGCATAACTTTCCCCCTCCTGTTTCATTTTGAGTAATAAAAACTAGTTACAACGTATATTATAACACAAAATGTCAAGAAACACAAAAAACAGGCCTTAGCCTGAATTACTGGTGGACGATAGAGGATTTGAACCTCTGACCTCGTCTACGTCAAAGACGCGCTCTAGCCAACTGAGCTAATCGTCCAGCAAATTTATTATATGATATTTAAGCGAAGATTTCAACCATAATTTAATTAAAAGAAAAAGACCCCCGAATGGAGGTCTTTTAGAATCAATCTTAGCGGCGATAGCCGGATTTCTTACCTTTCTTCAGGAAGACGACGGCGAGGAGAGAGAGGAAGGCGAAGACGGCAATGCCGGAAGCGAGGAAGTCTGAGGATGAAAGATTCATACCTGCGAAGACGGATCCACCAGTGTTAGGTACGGCTGGGGTTTTCTTACCACCATTCTTACCTGGAGTAGCAGGATTACCTTCTGGCTTGGCTGGTTCATCCTTACCAGTGAACTTGAAGCTAGCAAGTTCTGGTTTTTCAAGATCATCACCTGCGCCGTTTAAGGCCAAGACTTCGAGGGTGTAATCACCCTTGTCCAATTTATTATTAATATCTTCTGAATTGAGTTCAATAGTACCACCGTTAGTCATTGCAACTGGATCAGTGATCTCGATTACCTTGTCGCCAATCTTTTGGCCGTTTTTATTCTTCAAGGTAACCTTAACTTTAGCAACGCCACCAGCGTGAGCAATACGAAAGCCGGTGTAACCACGTTCGTTAGTCTGGGTCTTCTCAACTACTACTGGAACATAGTTAAATTCCACAGTATCAGCAGTCTCAGCTTTGCCGTCGACGGTCACCTTAATAGAGACCTTACCGAAGACACCATTGGTGAGCTGTTGTATGTCGAGAGGAATTTTCTTCGAACCGCTATTAGCTGCACCTGCATTACTTACGTCAACAGTTTCGTTAGCGATAGTGGTGGTAGTACCGTCTTTGTCGGTAAGTTTAATTTCGTATTCAATAGTCTTAGACTTAGTAAAATCAATATTGAGTGGTACTTGATTTTCAAGAACCTTGCTATCTGAAGTAGGAGACTTGATAGCAACTGATTGTCCGTTTGGAAGAACGGTAACCTGGACGGTTACTTCGGAAGAAGTAGCTTCCTGGGCGTAAGTTTGATTAGTGAGCGCCAGGCCGCCGAGTAGGGTCAAGCCTGCTATTCCTAATGCGCCGATGATTGATTTTTTGTTCATTTTTCGCCTTTGTTATTTTTATTTTTATGGTGCTTACGTCTAAATAATCAACTTAGACTTTTGAGCACGACGCTTTCTAAGTACGATGATAAACCATACCACAGCCGTTGTCAATAGCATAAACAGAATAATTAGAACAAAGATAGGTACAATTAAGACAATTTTGGTGGATTTTTCTTCTTTGCCACCAGCGGAGATGGTAGAAGTAATACGGTAGATGCCAAAGGCTGGACTATCCTTCCATTCGAGATCAACATCACGGGTGGTATCTGGTAAGACATCGAAGCCCTTAGTGTCTTCAAAAATTGAACCGCCGAAGAGTTTTTCTACTTTCATGCTGACAGTGGCACGAAAATCGGTATTACCAGTATTTTCGACAGTAGCAGAGGTGCGAATATTACCAGAAACACGGAAACCGTCGAGATGGTATTTAGTGATTTTGGCTTCTTCCCTGGTTTCACCCTCGGTTTTACCATAAAGGGTTAAGCCGACGCGGGAAACCGTTTTAATACCAGTAGAATTTAAGTCGTCCTTTGGGATAGCTTCAGCGAAGATGACGGCGTATTGACCACCGGCAGGAACATCCTGAGGTACGGTGACACGATATTTCACAACCTTTGTTTCGTTTGGCTGAACCGAGTAAGTGACATCAGATACGTAATTTCCGGAAGCATCCTGAAAGGTAGTCCAACGAGTAATCTGAGTACGTGAACTTTCCTTCGAGAAGTTTAGTTCATATTTTTCATTGGAAACGGAATATGGAGTAGCATAAACCTTGAAATCGAAAGGATCAGTACCAATATTAGAAACATTGAAGGTAAAGTCGGAAACATCGCCACCTTTGAGGTAGACAGTGTTTTTCACTGGGGAAATTTGGATTTGGACCTTTGGTTTTTCAGCTGGTTTTTCGTCGGCATAAGTAGCAGAGGTTTTTGCTAAACCGAAGAAGCCGGAGAGACCTAGCCCAAAGAGGGCTAGAGTCAAGACACGTTTAAAATTATTTTTCATCAAATACTCCTTTAGAAATCAGATTCGACGCGAGGTGCGGACTTGGTATTAGATTTTTTATTCTCGTACTTCTTTGAAACAAGCCAGAAGATAACTGAGAGGATAAAGAGAACGAGTAGAACGATGAGCCAGATTGGACAAAGAATCACGAGCTTACGAGAAGTATTGTGGGCGCTACCAAAGGTGATGTCTTGCTCGACCCAGAAAATACCGATACCTGGAGATTTTTCCCAAGTTTCCTTGCTGAGGCGCTTAGTATTAGGGAGAGTGGTGCGGTAAGTAGGGTTTTCTTCGTTGGTATAGACCTCTTCCTTAGAGAAGAATGGGAAGACACGGAGAACGTACTTAACATCCTCGTCGGTGTTACCACAGTTTTCGACACGAGAGGTGCCGGAAATTGGTGGGTTAAAGAGGATAAATGGAAGATTGTTTTCCAAAATCTTCGTACAGTGGTTAATCTTACCATCAATATGAGAGTAGATTAACATACCGATACGAGTGACTTCGCGAATAGTATTGGAAGAATTTTCACTGGAGGCGTTCTCCACCATAATAGAGGCATATTGGCCACCACCTGGAGCATTTTGTGGAACCTTCACGGTGTATTCAATGGTAGTTTCCGAATTTGGATCGAGATGGCCAGTGGTAGTACTAAAAGTAAACCAGTTAGAAATCTTGGTGTAGTCGGATGATGCATCGAAAGTTGGGTCGTAGTTTTCGTTACTGACGGAATATGGTGCAGCATAGACCTTAAAATCAAAGGCGTTAGTA
The DNA here is from genome assembly GCA_963515485.1 of uncultured Candidatus Saccharibacteria bacterium. Classification (GTDB taxonomy): domain Bacteria; phylum Patescibacteriota; class Saccharimonadia; order Saccharimonadales; family Saccharimonadaceae; genus Nanosyncoccus. The sequence continues at coordinate 142,268 of CAUPWD010000001.1, forward strand.
CCGATATTCTGAACACGGAACGTACCCTGCTTAGTTTCACCTGGCTTCAAAGTACCAAGCTGCTGAGACGCAGGAGAGACCTGCATATGGTTGGCAAGACGTTCGGTACCGTTATCTGCGTGGACTGGGCGGACAATGCCGAAGAAGAGCGGCAAGGCAACTGCCATACCGAAAATTAGACCTTTAAGTTTTTTCATTTACCTCCTAGTTATATGCTATTTATTATACACGAGCAAAAGCGTAATTCAATGAAAAATTAGCTTATGTGCCCGGATTTTCTGAAACAGTGAGAACTACTACATCACTGTAATTACCTGGGATTTGAGTACCGGTGGCGGAGACATGGTAATTTATATTAGTAGTTTCATCAATCACTTGTTTAGACGCGTTAAGGTTCTTATAAATCGAAGCGTCGGTAGCCGTAATTGCCTTATGAGAAATACTACCTACGGAATAATTCCAGCCAGCTTGAGTACCATCGAGATTGCCAGCCAGAGCTGGGATAACACTAGTCGAAGTAGTGTCATGAACGAGATTAACATTAGAATCTTTATCACGAATATTAATATTATAGCCAGTGACACTGTTCGTCTTCACGCGAATAGAGTTAGTAAGATTCTTAACTTGACCCGGGTTAATCGTATCTGCTACTGTACTAGCACCAGACGTAATATTAAGAAAAGAAGCGATGGTGACATTCACATCCAAGCTATTCTTCTTTTCAATAGCAAAAGTGCTAAGTGGTAAGGCCATCAGCCCACAGGCAGAAGCGACCCCAAGAACGCCTGCTACCTTCCCAATCTGTTTCATATTTTGTCCTCTACTTATTTGTATCTAGTATAGTTTAGCATTACCAGAATGTCAAATAAAAATCAGCTCCTTTTCAGGAGCTGATTCATCAGTCAATACGGGGAAATTAGTTCTTGGTAACAGTGTAAACGATAACGTCTTCGTAGGTACCTTGGCGTTGTGCTGCACCTGGTTCGATGCGGTAGGTCATAGCAACGTTTTCAGTTGAAGGACCGGTAGTGTTCTTAACTACAAGAGCAGTTTCAGAATTCTTAACCATAGCAGTGTCAGCTACGAGATCACCACCCTTGAGGCTCCAAGAACCAGTACCAGAAGCGGCAGTTGGGATGAAGTCTACACCAGCGACAGAACCGGTGATACCAGCAGCGCGGAGAGAAGTGTCTTCGTCTTTGTCTTTAACGGTAATCTTAAGACCAGCAGCGTTGTTAGTAGCAGCGGTAAGGTTAGAGGTGGCAGAACCAGCTTCACCTGGGGTCTTGCTACCAGCATCAGCAGTAGCGTTATCGTTAGCGATAGAGATACCTTCTTGAACGGTGACCTTAACGGTAGTTTCAGAAGTGTTAGCAGCAAAGGTTGCTAGTGGGAGTGAAGCGACACCGAGTCCAGCGAGGACGCCGAAAGTTGCCATGATTTTTGCATATTTTGTCATAATATTTCCTTTATTAAATATTAATAGTTTGTTTGTTTTTTACTTGTATTGACCTTCAAGTTATTACTAATTTATCATGCTAATGCTTAGTCGTCAATAGATTTTACTGAAATTAAATTGAATTTTATTGTGGAAAACTTTTAAGGAAATTTTCGAGTGATTTACAGAGGTGAAAAAGCTTTTCGGGATGGGTGAGATCGCGATAATTGCGATTAATTTCGAGCTGCAAGACTTCAATATTAGTATTTCCATGGACGGTTTTGGTGATGCCACCGCCCTTAAATGGATTGTTTTCAGCGACTAGTGTAATTCCCCGATTTTTTAGAGCGGTTTTTAAGGATTCGATAGTTTGGATTCTTGCACTTACGCCGTCGAGTGAGCCAATTTCGATGGCAAAATCATGATGAGAGGCGGCGCCATGGATATCGAGCACTAGTTTTATCTGGTATTCTTCAATTATTGCGAGAAGTTGACGTTTATAGTCTTCCATTTCGTGCTTATTCGGATCGATGCCATCAGAATTTTCTTTAATCATGAGGAAGGCGCCGGTTTTTAAAGCCAGATATTTCACAATAGCCTTAGTGTAACCTTCACGCATTTTAAAATTGCCGTCCTCTTTGAGAAAATTTACGGTATGCGGGGCAGAAAGTAGAATCGGCGTGGTTCCCTTTTCAAAATAAATTAATTCCGAAGTATTATCACGCTCGAGTTGAAAGATTTGACGCTGAAAATCGGAAAGCACAGCCGGATCGACATGAAGAATTTGCTGCTGAGATTTGGAAAGCACGGCCGGATCGATAGTGTTCATGGTTATATAATAACAGAATGCTATAATAATAACTATGGAAGGCAAATTCATACAGCGCATTGTGCGCGAAGCCGAAAAATTATTGTCACGAGATTTTGCAGTTTACGCCAAGGGGTCCGAGGGAGACTTAGTGACGGATGCGGATTATCTAGTGGAGAGATTTTTGATTGAAAAGATCCAGGCGGAATATCCAAATTTTGCGATTATTAGCGAAGAATTTAATCCGGATGCTGCGATGTCAGAGGGCTGCTTCATTATCGACCCAATTGACGGGACAAAGAATTTTGCAAATGGTTTGCCGCTTTGGGGAATTCAGGTGGCCTGCCGTAAAAACGGTGAGACTATCGCGAGCGTAATTAGTATGCCAGCGCTGAAAGAATTTTATTTTGCCGATAAAAGTGGCGCTTATCTGAATGGAGAGAAAATTTCCGTACGTGAAGTACCAATTCTGAATGCGTTTTATGCGGTGATTGGCGGAGACGTGATTGAGGCGGCCACCAAAATGCAAAAATACGGTTCGACTCACCGAGTATTCGGGGCAGCCTGCGTGGCTTTTACGTTTCTGGCGGCTGGAAGAATGCACGGAGTGAGTTTTCGGGCAGAGAACCCCTGGGACTTTGAGCCAGGATTATTCTTAGCCAAGCAAGCGGGGGCGGTAGTGAAGAGCGAACCTGGTTTTCATGCGGCAGCGATGAATGAGGAGTTTCTTAAAATCCTTGAAATAGTGAAATAAAAAATATACCCTCAACCATAAAGGATGAGGGGATGGCGGGTATTCCCGAATATGCTTCTATATTAAACCAACAATTATTACTTGTCAACTTTAGATTACATTATTTTAAATTTTAATACATGCTATAATTAACAGAGAAGAAAACATAAATTTAAGGAGTATTGATTTTGAATTTAAAGATTGGAATTGTGGGGCTACCGAACGTAGGAAAATCAACGCTTTTTAATGCCTTAACCAATGCGCACGCTTTGGCGGCGAACTATCCATTTGCCACAATCGAGCCAAACGTCGGGATTGTGCCAGTGCCAGATAATCGCCTCGATGTTTTGGCCAAAATGTATGAAACCGAAAAAGTAATTCCGGCCACCGTGGAATTTGTCGATATTGCGGGACTGGTCGAAGGTGCCTCGAAGGGTGAAGGTCTGGGCAACAAATTCCTCGCTCATATCAGGGAATGTCAAATTATCTGTCACGTGGTGCGCGTGTTTAAAAACGACGATATTTTGCATGTCTCAAAAGACTCAAACACGGCTGCGGAAGTGAACCCGAAACAAGATATTGAAATTATTCAAACCGAGCTGGAATTAGCCGACCTCGAAACTCGCGAAAAAGTGGAAGCGAAGCGCAAGAAAAACAAGGAGCAGGAAGAAAAAATTCCATACCTTACCGAGAAGCCAGTGATTTACATGTTCAATGTGGACGAAAGTGAATTAACTAACGAAGAGCTGAAAAATGAGATGCGCGCCTTGGTGGCGCCAAATCAGGCAGTTTTCGTAAACGCAAAACTCGAAGAAGAAATGGTGGGGATGACTTTGGCGGAGAAGAAAGATTTTCTCAGTAGCTATGGGGTGGACCACGATGCGCTTTCGGAACTGATTATTGCGGCTTATGATACGCTAGGTTTACAATCTTTCCTGACAGCTGGCAAGAAAGAAGTGCGAGCCTGGACTATTAAAAAAGGCGCCACCGCACCAGAGGCGGCCGGCACGATTCACACCGATTTTCAGAGAGGCTTCATTGCGGCTAGCGTGATGAAATATGATGACTTAGTGGCACTGGGTAGCGAACAAGCAGTGAAAGCTGCCGGAAAACTGGCCACCGTAGGCAAGACCTACGTGATGGAAGATGGCGATATTGTGGAATTTCGTTTCAACGTCAGTAAGTAATTTCTAAAGTCAATTTTGTAGTAAAAAATAAGACAACCGCCAAAGAGGTGCGGAGATTTCAAGAATGCAAAAAATATATTTGGAGCTAAGCTATGATTTTAGGAATTGACGAAGTGGGGCGCGGGCCATATGCGGGGCCACTTGTGATTGGCGCCTGTATTTTGGGCGACTGGCAAAATTCCGAGAATGCAGAATGGATCAAGAAGCTAACCGATTCGAAAAAATTATCTGCCAAACGTCGCGAAGAACTCTATGCTTTGATCAAAGAAAAGGCCTTGGCGACAGCGACTGGTTGGGTGAGTAGCGCGGAGATAGATGAGGTGGGACTAAGCGAAGCCTTGAGACTAGCCACCAGACGAGCAGTGGAGCAAATTCAAAAGGCCAAGGTTCCCTTTTCGGAGATTATTATCGATGGTACGATGAATTTTTTGGTGGGAACGAAGCTCGAGAAATATGTCTCGACGCTGAAAAAAGGTGATTTTCTGGTGAAAGAAATTTCGGCCGCCAGTATTCTCGCGAAAGTGGAACGAGATAAATATATGGCAGAATTAGACGCGATTTATCCAGAATATGGCTTCGGCAAACATGTCGGCTATGGGACGGCGGCACACCAAAAAGCCATGGAAGAATTCGGTCTCACCCCAGAACATCGTCGTAGTTTTCGCCCGGTACGAGAGATTGCCGAAAATAAAATTAGCACCAAACAGCTGGGCGACCGGAGCGAGCAGATGATCGCAAACAAAATTACCAGCAAGCAGCTGGGTGACAGAGGCGAACAGGTGGTAGTGGACTATCTGGTGACGGCGGGTCATGAAATTGTCGCGAGAAATTATAAAACCAAGTTGTTTGAGGTGGATATTATCTCTCGAAGGGGCCGAGTGCTTTACTTCACCGAGGTAAAATTCCGTGGTAGTAATGATTTTGGCGCGGGGTTAGATTTCATCGATAAGAAAAAGCAAGAGAAAATGCGTCTGGCGGTAGCAGGATTCCTGGCGACACATCCGGAATACGCCGATTTCACACCGATTTTAGCGGTGGCGGCGGTCGGAAAAGATTTTAAGCTGGAAGAGTGGTTCGAACTGGATGAATAATCGGTAATTCGAGAGACAAAAAAAACAATCCCTTACGGGATTGTTTTCATTTTAGGCTTCAGTAGCTTCAGTGGTTTCTGCAGCAGCTTCGACAACTTCTTCTTTCAAAGTGTTGACAGCGGCACGGTCAAAGTCGCGAGCAACGAGACGAGCAGACTTACCTGAGCGGTGGCGGAGGTAAGAGAGGTAGTTGCGGCGAACCTTAGCACGCTTGACTACTTCAATTTTTTCTACCAATGGGCTGTGCAGAAGGAAAGATTTTTCGACACCGATACCAGAGGCGATTTTACGCACAATGATACGAGCAGTGTGAGATTCTTTACGATCAACACGGATTACAACACCTTCGAAAACCTGAAAACGGAACTTGTCGCCTTCTTTGATTTTCTGGGTAACCTTTACAGTATCACCAGAACGAACATCGACAACAGCTTTCTTTTTCTGAGCGTCAGCAATATTTTTCAAGATTTGAAAACTCATATTTTACCTTTATTATTTAGAAACTTGGTTTATTTTAACATAGTTTTAGAGAAAATGGAAGAGGTCAGAGCTGACACTGATACTTAGTGGCATCAGTTGGCTCGTAGGTGTCTAGAGTGAGAATAGCATCTTGAAGATTTTTTGGCAAATTATCGCACTTTTCTTTCGACTCGGTAGCGAACGGTGCGACATATTTCCAAGAACCACCAGGGAGGTCGCGCTCGTAAATATCCGTCGAGACCGCACCAGAATAAATCGTACGATTCGGATTAAGCGGGTTTGGATCATTTGGATTATTTTCGGTCTTCACACGACTAAGTTTGGCATAAACCTTGGTGCCGTCGGAATTTGTGACAATACGACCACCGGTAATAGTGTAATTATCACCAACCGTAGTGACGAGCTGATTAAAATTAATATTTAAATCATTCCACTTGACGATTTGTGGCTTACGATCGGACGGAGTTTTCTCATTTTTATCACCGGTATCAGAACCATCGGACTTTGGATCAGAACTTACCACCTTGGTTTTAGTAGCGGATTCATATTGAGCGATAATTTCGTCGCTATGCTTTAAATCGTTTTGAAAATTAGCAATGAGCTTAGAATTTTTGGCATTACTGGCGCCCATGGCGATAAAAGCATAGAGCGAAAGGCCAGCGAAGAAGACAGCCAAAATCGAAGCGACGAGAGCGATGGGTTCGGCGTTATTCTTTTTCTTTTCCCGTAACTCACTAGAATTATCAATGCTTTCAAGTAGTTCTGGTGGGGTGCCATAAGGGGTAGTTGGTTCAACAAAATCACTTTCAGGAGCCGGTGCTTCCTCGGGAGTATCTGGAACAAAAGGACGCGAAAAGATATCGTCCGACTGAGTTTGAATAGGGGATTTTACTGCCTCAGAGTTTGGATCCGAAGCGATTCTCTGAGCTTGCACAGGAATTTTCACTGCTTCAGAGTTTGGATCCGAAGCGATTCTCTGATGATTTTTAAATAGATCTGAATTATCTGACATAGCTTTCCTTAAATTACACGCGAGACTTCATCGAGAGTGGTTTCTCCACGAAGACAGGCGAAAATACCTTTTTGTTCAAGAGTGATAAGACCGGCTTTTTGGGCGGTTTTTTCGATGAGGTCGGTGTTAATGTCCTCGACATCACCGCGAATGAATTTTTGCACCTCTTCAGTGACGATTAATTGTTCCATAATCACCTTACGGCCACTGTAACCGAACGGATCTTCGATGCCAGTAGGCACTGCTTGATAGAGTACAAAATTATTAGGGTCAAAGGTGAAGCCGAGCTGTTCGTTAATTACTTCGTCCGAAAGATTCGAGAGAACATTCAAAACATATTTACGAGTGGCCTCATCCGGCTGGTAGGATTTCTTATTTTCTGAAAGCACACGCACCAAACGCTGCGCCATCACCATACGGATAGAGCTGGAGAAAATCGGATTAGTACCGATGAGGTCGATCATACGGGAAAAAGCGGCGGCCGTGGAATTGGCGTGGAAGGAACTTAGAACTAAGTGACCAGTGATCGAAGCCTGAATCGCCGTCTTCGCAGTATCGGCATCGCGAATCTCACCTACCATCACGACATCTGGGTCGAGACGCAGAATACTACGGAGACCATCCGCGAAAGAGCCACCCTTGGTGGTATTGACCGGGATTTGCGAAACACCAGAAATCCCATATTCAATCGGATCCTCAAGGGTAATAATCTTGCGATCGGTGCTATTCAGAGCATTAAGCATGGAATAAAGTGTGGTAGATTTACCAGAACCGGTCGGACCGACCATGAGGACGAGACCGCGAGGATGTGAAACCACATCACGGATGGCAGCAAGTTCAGACTCAGAAAGGCCCAAGAGATCGAGATTGAGCAAAGATTCATCGAAGTTAAAGAGACGAAGCACAGCGTCCTGACCATACATAGTCGGCACGGTTTCGACACGGATATTCAAAAGATGCGACGAACCATCGCGGAAAATATCTTTTTGCATGTGGCCGGATTGCGGGGTAGTAGCAGCAGAAGAAACCCCGGCGCGCGAACCCAGTTCGCCCATGAAGACACGGTAGCGATCGCGTTCGATATTGGCGACTGGATGCAAAATTCCATCGACACGCATACGAATACGAATATTGTCACGCAGATTTTCGATATGAATATCGGAAGCCCCGAGCTTATCAGCCTGGTCCAAAAGAAAATCGAAGACCTTGTCAGTACCGACGGAATTCAAGGTTTGAGAAACCGAAGCAATCGTCTCGGAGTCACCCTCGCTGGCAATTTTGATATCGTCATAATGCACTTCTTTCGGCGGATCATAGCGCAGCATCATAGCCTGATAACCACTATTCGAAATCAAGAAGAAGTCGACGCCATCGCCGTTGACATTAAAGCGCTCGGTGAGTTCCTTGATGGTACTACGTGGGGCTTGAGAGGTGACGAGGAATTGATATGGTTCCCCAGCGCCACCTTTTTGCAAAGGTAGCACGTAGTCACTGTGCATTTTAGCAATATCAATTAGGCCAAATACCAGAGGTAGACGCTCTTCAAGTGGGCGCATATCGAGGTATGGAATATTAAGGGTCAGCGAACGGCGAGAGGTGGCCTCTTCCTCATTTTCACGCCTGGCTGCCTGGATTTGTGCTTCATTCATTTGCTTAATTATAACATAAGCAGGTTCAGATTTTTAGGCGGATTAACAGATTAGACAAGGGGTGGATAATCAGTTATAATATATTTGTCTTGTTTGACAAGAGTAACTTAAAATTGACAGTTTTTCAAAGGAGGGGAACATGAAAAAGAAAGATGCTGACCTGGTGGATTTTAATGCCGACCTAAACAAGCTGATTGATTACGAAAAAGAAATGGTGAATCAGATGCAGGCTTTTATCTACTATACGGATGGTTTGTATCAAAAATTAAGGACACTGGACGACAATTATCATTCCGCGCTACACATGAAGGATGTTTACGAGCCGGATGAATTGAAAGCCTACGAAGAGCTCAGCCGCTACATGCAGATAATTTACTATACGGTGCCGCGCCTGAAGCAGAACCTAGGCAAAGTAAAGGATTCAATTAATTTCATCAACCAAGTAATACGACCTGATCATTTTTTAAATTATTGGATCTTAATCGGTGAAGATTTGACCGCTGCCGTGAAATTATTTCTGGATTACGATCAGTTTTTGGCGAAGGCGCTGAATATTGAGTTAATTCATAATGCAGTACTGGTTTATTCTTCCAAGTTAGCACAGCGTGAAGGCGAATTGATTAACGAAGAGACCGAGCGGGAATGGGTTGATATAAGTATTAATTCCCTGACCCAGGCGTATACGGCTTTTTCGGAATTAGCGAATCATTTTAACGATTTCCAGAAGACAAATATTAAATATCGACCGACGGAATCGAAAATTCTCAGTACGTCGCCGTTTTCAATTGAACTGGGCGGACATTGGAATGTAATTATTAATGAATCGAAAATACCACCAGTGAAGACATGTGATACTTATGTGGCGCAGCCAAAAATTAACGAACAGCGGAGCAAGATTCGCAATCTGAAAGATTATTATCAGGAGCAATTTCTCACACGCAAAGCGCAAATGAAGATGTCGAGCCTGATAGATACGGAGCGTGTGTTCACGTTTGATACCAAGATGGTTTGGATTATCACTAGCATCAAAGATGCGATCGATGAAACCTTGAAACAGGCGGACACGATGGGCGCGCTTCTGGTCATCAACGATCTGGTTTCTGAGATTTCCGCAAGTATCGGACGCAAAAGTGAATTGCCATTAATTTTTAAAATTACGCAAAATCTAAAGAAAACAATCTGATTAATTCAAGTTCTGAACTTAAGCAAAATAATCTGAGCAACTCAAGTTCTAAATTTAGGCAAAAGAATCTGAGCAACTCAAGTTCTAAATTTAGGCAAAAGAATCTGAGCAACTCAAGTTCTAAATTTAGTTAAAAAATGATCTGATTAATTCAAGTTCTGAAAAATTTGTCAAAAAGGGACGCCGCTTCGCGTCTCTTTTTTCTTGCGAAGAATACTCAAAGCGTCGGAGCCATACTTCTTCGTGCCTCTTTTTTCTTGCGAGGATGCGAAGATATGCTATAATATTTAAAATATCTTACTAATTCTGCATGGAGAAAATATGGCAGTTAAAAAGAAAAAGATTGTGATTTCTAAATTGAATCGTAATAACAATCACAAGCACAGCGAAAAGCGCAAGCGCAACAAATAAAAAAATAACCTCTAATGAGGTTATTTTTTGACTAGCGTGAGATAAAAATATAACGGGTTAAGTACAGAGAGATAGCGTCGGAATTTAAAAAACTTCTTGAAGTTTGAGCAAAAGATTAGATTAATCTAGATTAGATTAATCTAGATATGGCTTGTCGCTAAAATATTCTATAAGGTCCTGGCAGGGGCCACCTTGGATAGTTTCGCCGTTGTCAGCAAAGTCATCACCACAAGTTAGCTCGCCATCGTCGAAGTCACAACTATTAAGACTACATCCATTGAGATTGCAGACGGCGGCAGGCGCAGTGGAGTCTGGGTTAAAAGTGGAATCATCGTAATCCGAATCATAGAGCACTTCAGTGTCACTGAGCTTTGGGATATAATCGGTGGCTAATTGAGTTTCGTCAATTTGCGAAACATAATCAGCGAAATTTTGATTTTCTTCGTTCATTACTTTCATTATAACCTAGATTTTCGGGGTGGAGTGGAAATAAAAAAGAGCCGGATGGTTCGTTTTTTTGTCGATTTTATGAAAGAAAAAAGAGCCGACTGGCTCGATTTAATTTGGTACACCCGGGGGGATTCGAACCCACGACCCTCTGTTCCGAAGACAGATGCTCTAATCCACTGAGCTACGGGTGCAAGTGAAGAAGAATAAAATAGCTTGCTATTTTATTCTGATGAACGCCGCACACGAATGTCGGAGCCATACGGATGCAAACGAAGAGATATAAAATAGATCTATTTATTTCTCTCTTTAATTTTACCATAGAACAAAAAAATACGCCGAGAAATTCTCGGCGTATCATGTTTTCAAAGGGCAATTAATAAATTAGTTAATTGCTTAAGGTTAGAATTTGAAGTAAGATCCGGAAGCTTAGAAACTTCCTTGAAGGCGGCTGCGATATGTCCTAAGGGGATATATTTAATTTTGCAGCCAGAGAAAAGTTGTTCATTTTCAAGCTCTTGGGCTTGCAATTCTTCGGCATCCTCGATAAGGCTGCCATCGGTTTCATAATTTAAAAATTCTTGATATCTTTGCTCGGCGAGCAGCATGCGCTTATTCTTGAGGTCATTCTGAAAAGCTTCCACCAAAACATGGTCGATTTTCTCAATCTGATTACAAAATTCATTAACCAAACCCCAGAATTCCTGACGGCGCTCTTCGGTACTTCTAACATATTTCAGGAACATCGGTTGACGAATCAAGCAGTCGATGTTCGAATAAATACCGTTAAAGCGCTTCCAACTCTTGTTGTAAAAATCAATCACATCCTTCAGCCAGTGAATATCGCCGGTGTCAATCCAGCGACGTTTGAAAAATTGACAGGAATCGGTCGCGAGCGTGATGTAACTAATGTCGCTTACGATTTGCCCAGACAAGCGGAAGAGTTGATTTTGGTCGAGAATGGTTTTCTGACCATTAGCTGCGGCTTTCTTCCTCTGGTTTTCAATAATTTTCTTCCAGCGTGCATCTGTTATATCATTTATTTTTTCGCGATTAACATTGAAGTCGTTGATATACAGTTCGATGCTTTTCAGTACGTTCTTGTGTTCGTGAAAAATTTTCTCCACGTACTCCAGTGTGTTACAAAGTGATCCGGCCATTAAGGTAATTCCCTGATCCATGTTTCCCTCCTTTGAAAAATGTAAAGGTTCCATCTACGAACGTATAGAAAAATTATGCTACAATTCGCAGTGAGGCTATTATAGTACATTTTGGAGGAAAAATGAAGAGGTGGGGGCATATTAATATCTCCGGTGCAATGCCCTGAGATCTCTAATTAGATTCCAATGAAGTCTTCTTGGCCCAATATGTAGTGGAGCGAAATTTTATTTTCCTACTGGACGAATTACGCAAAAAATGATAAAATAACGAATGAGTCGGGCCGGTAGCTCAGCTGGTTAGAGCACGAGCCTCTTAAGCTTGGTGTCGTGGGTTCGAGTCCCACCCGGCTCACCAGTTTTGAAATTATATGATAACCTCACGGATGTGAGGTTATTTTTAACCAATGCAATTAATCTCTTGCATCATTACTGTACCACCTTAAATGTATTAAAGTGCTGAAGATCCACCATCTCAATTCTTTTCATAAGAAATTTCGCAACTTTAATCACCTCTTCCGGATTTCTTTCCGGACGATGAGAATCAATATTAATAGTAAGCAATAAACTATCCAAACAAGTACTATCGTTACTTCTCACATTATTATCACCAAAAAGTACTTTTTGCACCTCTGTTCTATTCGACATAGTAGGAGAGCTTTTTGTAGTTTTAAGTTTTAAAAAACTTTCAAGAACTTGCCTAATTATATTTGGCATATGATATACATCACAATCATCTAAGTTATTAGTATCTTTTTTTGAAAATTCATACACCTCATTAAAATGATGGTGGTATGGAGAAATACGAGAAATTGATTTTTTAAGAAAACTCTTACCATTATTGTCTTTTTTTACTTCAAAAAATCTATTTATAGGATTATTTTTATTTTCCTTAAATCGATAATTAATAGTTGAAAAATCTTCCCAGCTGTGAGTAAAAATAAACACCTGTGGCTCCAAGTTCATTATTTGTTCAACTAATCCCAATATATATGTGTGATTAATTTCATCTAGACTAGCTATTGGGTCATCAATCACTATTAACTCTATATTATTTTTCAAATTGTCTTGGTCTTTATCTTCGAAAAGTTCGTAGTAGAAAAATAACAACGCAAGTATATTTTTCTCCCCCTCACTTATATCAGATATTTTCAACATATCTGATGATTTGTTTACTATTTTTATAATATAGTCGCCACAATCACTATCAACGACAATTTCAAAATTCATTCCTAAAGCATTTAAAATTTCTGTTATAAACTTTGCAAAATCCGATGTCGGACTTTTACTACGCTTAAGTTCTTCTATCTTTTTGTCTATTTTATTATTCTTCTTTATTGCTTCCTCATACTGTCTTTTATATTCAGATATAAGGTTTAGCTTCTTAACAGCAATACTATTTTCCTTTAATGATAAACCAATAGCCCCCTTAACTAATTCCCCTATTCTATCTATCATGTGATTTAAGTTGTCTTTTTCATCTTTGATTATTTCTTTTAATTGCTTGTTAAGATGCTCTATCGTTTCAATGTTTTTATCAACAGCTATATATTCTATATCGCGATTGGTTATATTTTCTACCTTTTTTCTTACGGTATCTATACAAGACTCTAAAATTTTCTTTTCTTTATTCATATTTATAAAAATTTCACCGATAATAGAATTACCAATCACCGATTCAATTATTTGCTGTTTTTTAATATTGCTATCGATAGCCGTAATTATTTGTTCTAATTTTTCTTTAAACTCATTCAATTTCAATATTGATACTTGCTTTTGGTCATTATTAAATGTATCTATTTTTTTCTTGATATCATCAAGAATCATATGGTTGCCACAAAATTGACAAATATCATTTCTCGAATTTTCGTGTATTTTTAAACCATAATTAAGCCATTCCATTACCTTTGGTATTGGAATTAAATTATCGTTAAACTCAATAGAAAATATCTCTTTATTTTTTTGAAATAGATCATCATTTATTGAATATACCTCAGAAATACTCACTTCATCAAGTATTAGTTTCTTTTTCTCAAGAGAATCGTCTCCTATAAGATTGCGCAATTCACCCTCATTAACCTTATAATCCTTAGTCACCTTATTTAGATTCTCTATATAGAGATTATATTTCTCGGTCGCTGTTTTATTGGCAGGTTTCCTTTGTATATTAGATGCACCCTTCTTTTGATTGTGTGTGCTATTTATGATGCTATCTAGTTCATGTTCGACAGAATTTTTTTGGAGAATAATATTCTGAACATCTATTTTCTTTGATTCCAAGTCAATTATTTCTTTTTCTATGTCAGTGTCTTTTTTCCCAAAATTTGCTACAACACCTTTTATATGCCTATTCGCGTCAGATTCCCCAAGAAGAAGATTTTCTTCCACGTAACTTCTATTATAAAATCTAACATTCTCTTTAACTCCCCCAGACTTTAAATAAGTTTCGACTATACCATTAGCTAGCGAACTTTTTCCTTTTCCATTATAACCAAAAATAACATTATTCTTTAAAAATTTGCAATCTTCTTCTGTCGTGTAATTCTCAAACGACTTAAGGGTAAAATTATTAATCCTCTCGATCATCTATCATATCCAACTAGTTACTTTATCAAAATATTTTTCAAGATATTTGCAAAGCTCTTTGTCACAGACATAGATATAGATACCTTTAACTGCGCGGTTCATGAGGATTCTATAAGTCCTCAATACCTGCTCAAGAATGTCTTCTTCATTAATTTTTTCATTATTAGCTACTTGGCGTTGACTGCGTCTCATAGCACCAGAATCCGCGCAAGCTTCACGGTTAAAGATAAGCCTTCCGTCGCGATAAATTAAATCATTTCCGATAATTATTCCTACATAATTTAAATCATCACCCTGAACAGTGTAAATACTACCAACTTCATTCACTGACTCCTTAGCGCCAATCCAGTTATCTTGGGTGCTGTTCCAGCGAAACTTCATCCCATCAATTTCAATATCATATAATTTTTTATCATTCTTGGAGCTCCACTTCCAGGCGAAACCAGCAACCATGCGAGACAAACCATGCTCCACCTCACGCTTTTTGATAACATCAGAAAAGTCTTTGATGTTATCAAAAATTTTCGCCTCAAAACCGTCAAAATACTCTTTTTGTTCTGGCCTAAATCTATTCGACAAAATACCATTAATATAATCTATATATTTCTTACCACCACGCGAACGCATCTGTGTTTTTAAGTAATATTCACGCAAATCAAACTCACCAGAATATTTTAAAATATCAGATTTACAAATATTAGTTGGGCGGATGCGCTGCTTATCGCTAAAAATTAATACAACATTTTTAGACTTGGCCATAATCCAATCTAATTCGGTATGAATTTCGGTATTACCAAAAATTTTTTGGTCTATCTCATGAACTAATTTAGCAGTTTGACCGGATGCGCCAACCTTTAAAAGATGCGCTTCGTCAACTAGTGTAATGTCAAACTGTTCATTGCAATTACCGAATAAAATCGGTGATAAAATTTTAATATTTGCGTTACCTAAATCGATTTTTTTAAAAATTTTAGAAATACGTCCGCGGAGTGACTGTTGTGGAACTACTAGTGCGATGTTTTTGTTCTTAAAATTTTGATTAATGCGTTCAAACTCAAAAAAGATACTAAAATTAGATTCGTCATCAATGTCATCATTTTTATTATCAAAGGATTGAAGGTCAGCAAGAAGCTTAGTGAGATAAGTGATAATAATAGTTTTACCAGTACCAGCATCACCATCGATAATAGAGAGACTCTTTTTATTTTCATTTATAGCCTCGTCGAGATTTTGCATTACTTCAGTTACAACATTTAGCTGCTCGAAGTTTAAATTCTTATATGGCGAGAACTTAAAAAGCTCTGAATTGTTAATTTCAGAAATGGTCTTGTCCGCAATTTTTAAATTTCTTAAACGTTCCCAAATTTCTTCAAAAGTCTTACGATAATTGACTCTATCATAATAATCACGGTCGCACATGCCGTCATTACGATTTAGAACTTTAAATTTTCCATCGCCACTAAAATACTGAATAAGGTACGATTCTAAATCCAGTGCGGCGCTCTTATTAAAGGTCTCATCAAAAACAACTTTAATTGAGCCATTTCTTAGGCTGGATTTTTCATCATTTGCCATGTGTTGGCTAATGCGATTTTTAAGATTGGTTGTTTCACCAATATAGATTTCACTATTATTGTAGATTTGATATACGACCGGCCAGTTTTCCTCCAAATGATCTTCCACCGCCAATTTATTAATCGAGTTTTGGTCGAAAGAATAATTTCTAATTTCGAAGGATTTTTCAGACATCTCTATAATTCCGTATATTTCTTGCTATTTCCTTTTGCTTTTTCAATAGGGTATTTCTTCGAATTTTTCTCAATTTTTTGCATAACAATTTCTTCGAGATTTACACCAAGTTTATCTGCTAAAAGGATTGCATAGTTTACGACGTCGGCTAATTCCTCACAAACATCTTCTTTATTAAAATTATCATTCCATTGAAAGCACTCAAGAAGCTCCCCAGATTCAATGGCGATTGATTTTGCTAAATTAGCAGGCGAGTGAAACTGATCCCAATCTCTATCTTTAGTAAATTTCACTACGGCCTTTTTCACGTCTTCCATAAGGGTATTGTAGCATAATATCTCGTTACTTATGTGGTCTTGCTATAAAAAATGATTAGCTTCTTGCAATTCCTATTCCATCCTAATTTTCATCATAAAAATATAAGCGTTCAACAATATCTTTTTCTTCTACATTGAGCCTTAATATAACCTTTCTGGCTACTTCAATTATCATTGGTATTTCAATAGTCTTTTCTATATCAACACTTACATCAGCTATCTTCCGTGAATATCATTTACTGCCTAATCCGCCTTTGATGCCATCATTTAACATCTAGTCAAACTCAATTTCTTCATTTACTTTTTGGTGAATATCTATTCTATTAACAACATCAATTGTATTTACTAGCCAACCATTAAAAGTACAACTTCTGATAAATTCATCAATTCTATTAACTCCATTTATTTCTTTGAGTGTTACAACAACACCAAATCTAATTCCTACGCCATCTTGAGGATCTAATCGGTTATTTGTTTTTATTTCCATACCCCAATTCTTATTTCCATAAGAATCTTTTGGTACCATTCTTTTTGTAGCACTCTCTGCAATATATTTTACATTATCCCATTTTCTAAATTGTCTTCTTGCCTCACCTTCCAAAAGATAATTCCTTTCCCCATCTAATGTATCTTCTGTATTCTGCTTATCACCTTTAATATCCTTAATTTTTTCATCATCTCCTATTCGACCAAAATGCAAATTCAATTCTGTATTTGTATAGTCCACCCCTTGCAATCTATCGCACAACGGAAAATAACACATTGTAGCCTTTGCAATATAGGGGTATTTATTGTCCTTTAGAGGAACGGGGAAATTATAATTATAAGTATTCCATTTTTCACTAATATCTGATACCACAAATTTTATTTCATCGTCTTTTGTTTGGATAATGTCATTTATATGAATAGGCACAATTCCATGCCCATATAAGGCAACTTCTTCAGGAGTTGGTTTTTCATCCCAACCTCTCGCTGCATCAATAATCATAGCTTTTGCGATCTCTCTATTAAGCCCTAATACATCAATTAAATAAGATAATTTTCTTGCAATCCAAGGTGCAGCATAGGAAGTACCGGCAACACTTGCCGCCCCTAAAGGTTCACAAACCCTAATGTATTTTTCTTCGCTACCGCCATAATAACTTACGTCAGGCTTTGCAAAAAAAGATAATACTAATCCTTTACGAGCATACTTAGGAGACATGTTATTTTTAGTAACTGAATTTACAACTATACTATTGATAGAATCTGCTGGAGATCCTATTTTTACTATATCTTCGCTTAGTTTATTTGTCCCCGCAACAACAAATATTACATTATTTTCAAACTGAATTTTATCTAATGTTGCAGCTTCAGCAGAAATAAAGTTGTCATTAATTTCCTGATTACTACCAAGTGAAATATTCCAGACTTTTATATCTGAATTGTTTACTACAATACTCTTTATTTTTTTTATTATTGAAAACGAAGAAAATTTAGAACCTACTGCTACTCCAAAATGTCTAACCTTAAACCTTCCACAACCGTCATCCAGCCAAGGATTTAATCTTGTTCCATCAACAATAATGGAAGACACTGCTGTGCCATGATTATAATCTTTTGGATTTTTTGATATATCCCCTGAGACCATATCGTGATATTCAACCCAATCACTAAAATAAACACTTTCGTCAAATAAGGTATCTATCACTCCAATTGTTGGCTCAATAGTTGGAGATGGTATAGTTACCATTTTTGTTTGATACTCATTTATAAAATCATCAGGTGATAAATTTGATAAATCAACGGTCGCCATTGAAACAAGATAAGGTGCCTTCTCAAAAAGTAACTCCACTTGCTTTTCGTCTAAGTAAACAGTTTGATTATCTAAAATTCTACTGCTTAAAATATCTATCCCTAATCCTTTAAATAATGATTCTGTATCTTTTCTTACATCATACAAAGTTATAATACTCTGTTTTACATCTGTCACATGTGAATCTACTCCAAAAGAATCGATATACGATACATCTGCAATTACCTGTTTAAATGTAGACATACTTACAGAAAGATTTTTAAAAACTTCTGAATTAACAATGCTTTTGTCTTCAAATTTGCTCTTGCTGATATTTCCTCCAAATTTTTGAGATAATATATTTGAAGTATTTACAATTAACTCTATACTTTTAGTTAAATCATCTTCATTAAGAAAATACGTTATTATATGCTTACTCTTATCTAAATTAAATTTAGCACCAACAATTACATCATTAGAGGATACGCCTTTAAAAAGTCCTGCAATTCGGTTACTTTTCGCAACAATTTTATTATAATAAACACTAATTAAAATCCCTTCGAATGGTCTTGTTTCTTTATCCCAAAATTCTTTAATCTGAATTAGCTGAGATTTTAATCTTAACAAATGCTCTGTGCTGACTGCCGCTTTCCCGTTCATGGCGACACCGCCACGCATACCATTCTTATTGGCTTGTACAAAGCGTTTCCCTTTTAACTCCAGGACATTATTCATTATCTACTTCCTCTTTCTTTAACTTTCTTGAGACAGCACTTTTAGATTCCCCTTTTAATTTTTCTATTTCCCTTACAGTGAATCCCTCCTCATAAAGCTGGTTTATATCCTTTTGATCTAAGCTTCCTATCAAGCTATTGTATAATCTTTTCAAATAATCATACTCAGAACTAACATCGCTAAATGCAAGCGACGTTTTTATAACGTTTTTTAATTCTCCTGGATAAGGTATCTTCTTTGCTATCTTCAGTATTTTTTTAAATAACCTTATATCCTTAGATATTCCTTTAAAATTCTTGATAAATGAAGAAAAATAATATTCAGCAACTTCTATTAAATCCTCATCACTATACCTATTAAAATTAATAACAGCATCAAATCTCCTAATTAATGCTTTATCAAAATTTGAATATAAATTAGTTGTTGCAATAAGTACTATTTCTTTATTAAGATCTGTTAATCTATCTAATTCTCTTAAGATTGTAGATGTTACTCTTCCCATCTCTCTAATATCGTTAGAATTAATTCTATCCAAAGCAATAATATCAATTTCATCAAATAAAATCACAACATTATTTGCATTTGGAAGCATATTTATTTCTCTAAATACTTTTATTATATTTTTATTAGTCTGCCCCAACTTACTATCTATCAGATTTTCAAAATCCACCCTAAAAAGAGATCTATCTAATAATCTTGCAACATTTTTAACTGCTTCTGTTTTTCCGCTTCCTGGCAATCCCTCAAATAAAAATTTATTAATACCAACATTATGATTTACAGCATTAATAATTCCTTTTATATCTTCTGTTATTTCAAGTGGTAAATTTAAAGCTTCTAAATTTCTTATTTCTACTTGTTTTAAAAACTCACTATCAAAATCACTACTTTGTGGTGAATATAGATTTGATTCTGATATTAAACCCATAATAAATTCGGATAACTGATAATCTCCTATACTATCAAAATATCTTGCTATTGCTATCGCCTCATTTCTAAAAGAATTTTCATTCCTTTCTACATGGTATTTTATTAAATTCAAAATATTTTGTTTTTTCATATTTTAGTACCTTCTATTTTTTTATTATACCACGAATTGGGACAATTTTCATATTTATGGGACAAATATTTAAAATTTAATTTCTATATCGAAGGTCGCATCAGCGTTCCTTTAAGAATGGAAAAACCATTGCAATCCTAAGACCACACCGATTACAAATCTATCTCTCAGTTTCTTTGTTTGCTGCTTTATTTTCTTTTGGCTTTTCCTTATCTTTTGTCTGATATTTTCTGATAACTCCAAGTACAGATTTTTTATTTTTCTTCTCCACACTTCATTTGCCCCTTTATTTTTCAACAATTCTGAAGGAAGCATCATGAAGTTGCTATACTCTTTGTCGTTGTCATTAGTGGATGTTCTAGCCTATCTAAAAAAATTAATAAACTGTCTACGCTCAAGATTCTTTAAGATATCACTCTTTTCATCATAATTAGCATTTTCACGGCTTTTTCTCTTGTAATTTTCATATTCTTACCAGTACAATATGGCATAGTTAGATTCTCCTTATTTAAGTAGTGTTAAATTAAGTATAGAATCTACCTATTTTGATGACAATAATTTCACCATGTTATGTTGCAAAGGTTCTAAGTTAATACGAAACTATTGCAAATATATTCCAAAATATTATAGTCACGAAGTGTAATATAGTACTGAATTAATGATTCGTTATCGTTTTTGTCTTTATATTTGTCTATAAACTTTCTCATTTTTAATAATGCATCTTTTGGATTCATTTTGAGACATTTTGCGCCCTGCTTAATTTTCAGCTTCGTCTGGATGAAATTCATCTGCATCACCATCGGGTTCCGCAATAAAAACATGTGAGATCTGAGCATATTCATTCGCAATTCCAACTTTTTGTATATTTTTAATTCTATAACCCGTTTCTTCATGAACTTCACGAATAAAAGTTTCTTCGGGTTTTTCATTATTTTCTTTCCCGCCACCAGGAAGTTTATATTGTCCATTTTTTTCCTTTAGGAATATAAGAATATCGCCATCAGAAAAATAAACCACTCCTCGTGAGGCCTCGCGAGGATATTTTTCATTGAATTTATCGAGAGTAGAATTATTGCGTTTTTCGTAGATAACTTTTTCGTTCATATAATTTTCATAAAGAAGTGATAAAAGTTAAACCGCCTAATATTACACCCGCCGCATTAGGAATGATGAGGATCCAGTCTTTTTTGGGTTCTTTTGTCCAACCATAGATTACCCAAATTAAACAAGAAACTGCTGCGAATAGCGGTTGGAATGGTTGAGCTTTTGACCCTTGTAAGTTAGCGATAATTTGTGGAATATATGCAATAAAAACAATAATCCCGATAACAGCTCCAATAGATCCGACGAAGCGATTAATTTGTTGCTTAGATATAATATGATTCATTCTGAATTTTATTTTATCAAAAAGAAAAAGATATCGTCAATAATTATGCGTAAGTACTTAAGTAGTATTACGGAGTGTTAATCAGATAAACTGCAGAGAGTTAGTCAAATAAACTTCAACAATATTATAAAGTCAAGCATATCTCTCATCTTGAAAATTTTTCTATGATTTGCTATAATTGAGGTAATTGATATTTCTTGTAACCCGAATCTCACTGAGGTTTTTGTGCAAAAATATTTTAATATTAACTTATCTACTTAAGGATTAAATGAATAAACAAGAACAAGAGCGTCGTGCGAAGTTGATGCGGATGCAGGCGGAACGTTTGCCGGAAATCAAACGCCGTTTTGAAGAAAATCAGAGCCGCAGTCACTTCGAGAATACCGAGGAAAAACCAGTAGAAACTGGGGCCGCGGTAATCTTTGAACAGGCGCAAAAACGTAATTTTAATAGTAATTTCAAACCTGGTGGCAAGGATTTTCGTGGTAAAAAATCGGATCGCGCAAGCGGTGCAAACGGCGCAAACAATGCAAACAATTCCGACAACCAAAAATCTCGCAACAACCGCCAGAATAAAAATAACAAAAAACGTGGCAATCAAGGCAACGCCGCCGAAAATAACACCGCAGCGAGCGACAACGATTCACGCAAAGTGAACCTTTCGGTTTCGACTCGTCGTGGCGAAATGGTGCATCACCAGAGAATGCTTTCACAAGACGTGAATGCCCAGGCCACCCAGCACATCATTGGCGTGCCAGTAAACAAATCTCGTTTCAATGGCTACAACGGTGCCCAAGTGACAAATGCCCAACTTAAATCAGCTCGCCCAGATCCAGAAGCGGTGCGCGTGATTCCGATCGGTGGTGTCGGTGAATTTGGCATCGGTAAAAATATGACCGTGATCGAATATAAAAACGAAATGATCGTGATTGATATGGGCGTACTCTTCGCTTCGGAAGATTATCCAGGCGTGAACTACATGATTCCGGATATTAAATACCTCGAAGACAATCTCAGTAAAGTGAAAGCCATTCTCTTCACCCACGCTCACCTTGATCACATTGGCGCCTGTAAGCATCTTTTGCCAAAATTTGGCCCGCTTACGCCAATTTATGCCACCGATTTCACCATCGGTATGATTAAGCGCCAAATGAGCGAAGTCGATGACTTGCCAGAATTAAATTACAACGTGATCGACCCATTCAAGCACGAAAAAATTCAAGTCTCTGAACATCTCAGTGTGGAATTTGTTCACATGCTGCACTCAATTCCAGGTAACTGTGGTCTGGTAATTCGTACCCCGAACGGCGTGATTTATCTCTCGGGTGACTGGCGCGCAGAAGCTAACCCAATCGACCGCCAATCCGACCTTGAACGTCTCGATGAGATTGTGAAGCACGAAGGTATTTCTTTGATGTTAAACGAATCAACTAACATTGATTCCCCAGGCCACCATCCACATTCAGAATATGACGTCGGTGACAACATCGGCAAGGTGATGGACCACTACGCGAATGGCCGCGTGATTATTTCCTGCTTCTCTTCTCAAATTAACCGTATCGGCATGATTTTGGAGCAAGCTTATCGACGTGGTCGCAAGGTAGCCTTTGCTGGTTTCTCGATGATTAACAATATCGAAGTGGCGCTGCGTGCCAAATGCATCAAGGTGCCAAAAGATACCGTGATGAAGATGGAAGACATTATTAAACTGCCAGATGACAAGGTAACGATCGTCTGTACTGGTTCGCAAGGTGAATTGAATGCCGTGCTCAACCGCATGGTGACCGGTGCACACAAATTCATCAAGATTAAAGCTAGTGACACCATTGTCTTCTCTTCTAATCCAATTCCTGGTAACGAGCCACACGTAGTAAATACCGTGGACGGCCTCCTTCGTGAGGGTGCCCAGGTGATTCAAAACGGTAAAACCCACCTCACTAATATCGGCCCACTTCACCTTTCGGGTCACGCTTATTACGAAGATCACGTCGATTTCGTGACGCGCTTACAACCTTTGAACTATTTGCCATATCACGGTGAATTCTTCATGATGGAGCACAATGCGGAGATGGCAGAAAATGTCGTGGGAATTTCTCACGATCGTATCTTGGTGGCCGATGATGGCGATATCGTAGAGCTTCTACCAAACAAAACCATCCGCAAAAACGGCCGCATCTCAGTCGGCAACAAACTTTACGATGATGCCGATAAACCGGTGCACGAAGCCGTAGTGAAGGATCGTATTCACATTTCTCGTGAAGGTATTTTCATGATCGTTCTGACGATCAGTAAGAAGACTGGCCGTTTGATCAAGACTCCAGATATCGTGTCGCGTGCCTTTATTTATCTCGACAATTCTGAGGAATTAATCGGCAAGATTCGTCACTATCTGCGGGTAAAAACCGACAAGTCTATCTCTACCGAACCAGAGGTGAAAGTCTTAAAGGAAGAAGTGAAGGAAGACATTACCCGCATCCTCTTCGATGCCACTGGACACACCCCAATCGTGATTCCAGTAATCAACAAAGTTTAAGAAAAATACCCAGAGCAATCTGGGTATTTTTTTATTTTATTCGGCGGAATTATATTTGTCGTAATATTCCTGAGATTTATCGTAGTCTTCGGCGAGGCCATAATATTTGGCGGCCAATTCATAATAGAGCTTCTTCAAATTCTTGGTTAGAGAATTTTCATCCACCTGATCGAGATAAATTTTCGCCACATCTGGATTATTCGCGATGAGATAAAGATGAGCGCGATAGAGGGTGAAGAGTTTTTCCAGAGATTCATTACCACTACCAAGTTTTTCTTCCAAAGCATCGAGGCGCTTCACCGCTTCATCTGGGTCCTGCAAGACATTATCCTTAAAATTCTCGCCTTCGATATTATTCGTATCGGAGAAAAGTAGGTAGGTAAAATTACCAAAATCTTCCCAGGAGGCCACATCGAGATTGAAATTATTCATGTATTCTTCAGGGTTGGCCGTATAGTCAGTCTTTTTCTTGATATAGGCCTCATCCTTATCTGGATCGATTAATCCGTCATCGGCGGAAGCCTCAGTCTTCTTCGCCGTGGAGGAGCCGTCTTTTGACTGCTGAGCAGAATTGGATCCGGAAGCGCCATCGTGATTATTGGCTTTGGATTTCGCAATCGCCCAAATACCAAAACCTGCTACCGCGACAATCAGTACAGCGACAGAGACAATAACAGCAATGACTTTTTGGTCTAATTTAACTTTGATTTTTTCGTCTGCCATATCAGAGGTCATGGCAAGCTCCTGCACCGACGGAGTGTAGGTATCTTCCGCGGTAATAGATTTTTCATTTGCGGTAGAACTTTCTACTGTGACAGTGGATTTTTCGTCTGTGGTAGAATTTTCCGATGAAGTAAAATTTTCATCTGCAGTAGAACTTTCCACTGGAGTAGAATTTTCATCTGCAGTAGAATTTTCCACTGGAGTAGTATTTCCTGCTGAAGTGAGATTCTCTACTGAGCTTTCCTCTGATGGATAAAGATTTGAATTTTCTGGGTTCATATTACTTATGATTATAATGCGAACGCACGGAGTTTTCAACCAATTTCAAATAATAGAAGCGTTCGACATTGCCGTTTTTTCCGGCCAGAAAATTATCGCGCTTATCCACCACTTTAAAATGATTTTGTTTGAGCCAAAGTTCAAAATCTTTAATAATTTCACGACGGATTTTTTCGTTTTTCACGATACCGTTTTTAAGCTGAAAGGGTTTGGCTTCAAACTGAGGTTTTAACATCATCAAAAAGTCGGCCGAGCGGACTTCGGGCTGGAACTTCACATGAGCGAGTACTTTTTTCAGAGAAACAAAAGACACGTCAGCTAGTACCACATCGAGTGGGCCAAACTTGGCAAAATTCACGAAAAAGATATCGGTCTTTTCCAGAAGCGTAATCCGCGGATCAAAGCGCAGCGGTGCTTTCATTTGATTGGTCCCCTTTTCGACCGCAAAAACCCGCTTCGCACCACGGCGCAAAGCATATTCGGTAAAACCACCAGTACTTGATCCAATATCCAGCACGGTTTTATCTCGAAAATCAAAAGAAAAAGCTTGCGATGCCCCAGCAAGCTTATTCTCCGCTCGAGAAACTACATCTGATGTAACTTCAGATTTTTTAGATTCTATCGCTTTTTTCATCTAATTATTTTTTACGTTCACGATAAGCGTAAGTTTCGGTATCCACAGAAACCACATCACCTTCTTTGATAAAGGCAGGAACTTTAATCACCACGCCAGTTTCGAGGGTAGCATCCTTCATCACGGAAGTAGAAGTATCACCCTTCACGGCATTTTCGGTGTAGGTAACTTCAAGCCAAAGGTTCTTAGGAAGGGTGAGGTTGATGGCGGTACCGTTGTAGAACTGAATTTCCATCTCATCACCGTCCTTCATGAAATCTTTCGAATCGCCGACCATCTCGGAAGACAATTCGTATTGCTCAAAAGTACTTGGATCCATGAAGTAGAATTTCTCTTCATCACGATAGAGATATTGTACTTTTTTGGTAGAAACTTCAGCTGGTTCAATCTTTTCCTGACCCTTAAAAGTCTTAGGAATAAGCGCACCAGTGATTAAGTTTTTGACACGTACGTTGACGATTGAGCCACCACGTCCCATTACTTTTTGGGAATATTCAATAACCTTGTATGGCTGACCATCAAGAGTAATTAGAGTATTTTTCTTTAAATCGGTTGGTCCGTACATAATTCTCCTTTTTTAGTTATTTGAAACAAATGGTAGGAGGGCTAGATGACGGGCACGCTTAACAGCGACAGCCAATTGGCGTTGTTGTTTAGCAGATAAACCAGTCTTAGCGATTGGCTCGATACGACCGTAAACATCGATGTAGCGTTGCATAGTTTTGACATCTTTATAATCGAAATAAAGATTTGGATCGTTCTTGATTCTTCTCATTTTTTCTCTCTTTTCTCGCTTTAATTATTAGAATGGTACTTCACTGAGGTCAATTTCGCCATCTGGAATATCATCTGGAATAGAATCTGGCATGGCCTGACTGTAACTACTGGTGGTAGATTCTTGGGATCTGCTACCGAGAAGGTTAAAGTCTTCCATAACGATTTCCACGGCGGAACGCTTGGCACCGGTCTTATCTTCATAAGTACGTTGAGACAAGCGGCCTGAGACCATGATTGGTGTACCCTTTTTTGCATATTGAGCAATCACATTGCCTGGTTTTCCCCAAGCAGAAACTTCGATGTAAGAAACTTGTTCTTTCTTTTCGCCGTTCATCACGTAATTGTAATTCACCGCTACTGAGAAGCTGGTGACCTCTGAGCCAGAAGTGGTAGCTCTAGTCTCTGGGTCGCGAACCACATTACCGATAATGATTGCTTTACTAAATCCCCGCGCCATAAATATACCTCACTTAATCGTTTAATTATTCTTCGTCTTTGGACTCTTTTTTGTCAGCACGGGCCTTGCGCTTAGCTTCAAATTTAGCTTTGCGTTCATCGACGGTGACTAAGAGATAACGTAAGACTTCCTCGGTGATATTAAGAGTAGAAGAAATCTTGGCTGGAGCCTGAGCTGGAAGTTCCAAATCAAAGGCGTAATAGACGGCATAGTCTTCTTTTTCGATAGGATAAGCCAAACGCTTCTTACCTTCATTGACTTCTTTGACGATTTTACCGTCGTTGGACTCAATGAGTTTCTTAATTTTATCTAAGGCTGGTGTCAGATTCATCTCGAGATCAGGATGAATCAAGACAGTAAGTTCATACTGTTTCACTTTGCACTCCTTTGGTTAAAGCAAGTACACCTTAAGTTACTTGCTGAGCTAATAATGTCTTGATTATAACACAAAAATAGAGAAAAATATAGAGTTTTCCACAATAAAAATCATTGTAATTTCTCGCGATGTCATATATAAACATAACTAGAAAGGTCTAATTGTAATTATTATTAATACAGGAGAGAAAAAGTTATCATGAATGATACTAATTTCGAAAATAATACGGAGATAAATTCCGTACATAGTGAAGCGAAGGCGCAGGGTTATGGCGGGTTGAAAGCTATGGCCATATTTTTTGCTATTACTACTTTAGCTTTAGGTAGTGCTTTAGCTTATGTTTATACTTCGAAGAACAAAGATACTAAAAAACTAAACGAAGAGCTTGTAGAATCGAAAGAAAAAGTCAAATCTGCGAATGAATCCATTGCGAAATACGAGGAAGCTACCCAGACCAAGATCACTGACGTGAAGCAAGACAATGTGACGGTGAAAGAGATTGTGAAGCCGATGGTTTATGATGCACAAATTAAAAAACTATATGACATCATAAAGTCAAGCACATACTCAAAAGACCCACTTAACGGTGAACCGGATCAAGATGGACATCATATAACTGAAGCTTGGAGAGAACCTTACTTTCAAGAAATTTTTACATCCACAGATGGTAAATATCTTATCGCCCATATGAGCCCTATTGGTATGGGTGTATATAAAGACAGGTTTAACCAAGATACACAAATAATATTACCAGCCGGTGGTTATTTTTCTTACTGGTATCTAAATATTGCCACTGGGGAGTGGAAAGTAGGTATGGAAGGTCAGGCTGCTCCAGAGTGCAATAAAATACCTGCCGAGTTCAAAACTATCATTCATAACCTAAATGATTATAATGAAAAAAATGGGTCGTCGAAAAAGGCATTGGTCTGTGCTGATGAAAAATATAATAATGTAAGAATCTAATTTCTTAAAACCCAAAAAAACGAGCGTCAAAATTTGGCGCTCTTTTTTTATTTTTTAACTGATTTTCTTCCCTATAATTATGCTATAATATGTTTATGGCTAAACAAACACGAGGAAGACGTCGAACGTCTAGAGGTAGAGCAAAAGACCCCGCTCCAACCCATCAATTACCAGGGGGATTTTGGCGCCAAGTAATGGCCCTATTAATGATTGTGATTTCGGTCGTTTTGATTATGACTTGGTTCGGCAACGGCGGTAATCTATTGAACGATTTTCATAGTGGTTCACTCTACGTGGTCGGCTATGCGACCTATGCGATTCCAGTGATCTTAGTTTATCTGGCGGTGAAAATTTTTCTCACCGAAGATAATCGCCTGCCAACTGTAATTTGGGTAACTTCTTTTCTAATGATTCTCTGGCTGGCCGGGATTTTCGACTTGCCTTCTTACGGTACGAAAAATTTGACCGGTGGTGTAATTGGTGATGCATTAAATCATCTAGTTACTCAATTACTTGATCCATCGGTTGCGGCCTTTATTTACATCGTACTAATTTTCATCACGGGGATTTTCATTCTTCAACTTTCGCCACTAACTGTATTTAAGGATTTTGCGAATCTTTTCCGTACCGGTCGTAAGGCAGAAGATTCCGAGAATGCTCGGGTAGCCCGAAAGGCCGAACGTGAAGTCGCGCCACTCGATGCGCCAATTCGCATTAAGGCCAATGGTGTCGAAATGTCGGCAGCCGAACTGAAGACACCGAAACTTGAGGTGAAAAAGGCAAGTATGGAAAAACCAGCCGAGCCAGAGCCAGAACGTGCTTTAACCGCAGCCTCTGATCCAGATTGGAAAATGCCAAGCGTGGAATTTCTTTCTAAGAAACACATTCCACCAGATGGCGGCAATATTCAACAAAACGCGGTAATTATTAAATCAACTTTCGTGGATTTCGGTATTGATGTGGAAGTTGAGGGTGCAAACATCGGTCCTTCGGTGACCCAATATACGATTCGTCCACCTGCCGGTGTGATTCTTTCAAAGATTGCGGCACGTGATAAGGAGTTGGCATTAAACCTCGCTACCGAAAGTGTACGTATCGAAGCGCCGATTCCAGGTACTCGCCTGGTCGGTGTAGAAATTCCGAACGTACGTAAGGAAAGCGTGAGTTTGAGAAGTCTTCTCGAGAGTGATCGCTGGAAGAAGGAACAGGCTGCACTTTGTTTTGCCGTAGGTAAGGATATTTCTGGCAACACGATCATTGCTAACCTCGCGAAAATGCCTCACCTTCTGATCGCTGGTACCACTGGTTCTGGTAAGTCGGTGATGACGAATATTTTGATTTCTTCCCTACTTTATCGTAATGCACCAAGCGATATGAAATTGATTATCGTGGACCCGAAGCAGGTGGAAATGGCGCAATATAATGATATTCCACATCTTTTGACGCCAATTATTACGGCAACCGATAAGGCACTTTCCGCGATGAAGTGGGCAGTGAATGAAATGGAACGTCGTTATGCTTGTCTCGCGGAAGAGCGCGTAAAGAAAATTGAGGACTATAACGAAAAAATGAAGGCCCGCGCGGAAGAAGCGAAGAAAAATGGTGACGAGTCGGAAGATGCCACACAGAATAATAAGATGCCTTACATCGTGATTATTATCGATGAGATGGCGGACTTGATGATGCAGGCAGGCAAGGATCTCGAACAGCTGATCGTGCGTATCGCTCAGAAGGGTCGTGCCTCGGGTATTCACCTAGTGCTCGCTACCCAGCGTCCGGAAGTAAAGGTGGTCACTGGTCTGATTAAAGCAAACATTCCAGGACGTATTGCATTTAAAGTTCTTAACGGTATCGACTCACGCATGATGCTCGAATCGGGTGGTGCGGAAAAACTACTCGGTAACGGTGATATGCTGATGCTGACCACCGAAATGATGGGTAAACCACGTCGTATTCAGGGTGCCTTTGCTTCGGATGATGAGATTAATAAGCTAACCAACTTCCTGCGCGAACAGAGACAACCAGAATATAATAATGAGGTGATTTCTCAGGCGGTGCAGATTAAGGGTATGGGGCCTTCGGATGGCGGTTCCTTCGGTGAGCTCGGACGTAAATACGATCCATCAGATCCAGTGGTGCGCAAGGCGATTGAAATTACACTCTCTAAGGGTAAATTCTCGACCGCCATGCTGCAGACCTACCTCGGTAAGGGTCACGGCTTTGTCTCGGGCCTCGCGATTTGGTTGGAAGAAATCGGGGTGATTGGTCCAGCTAACGGCAATAAGCCACGTGACGTAATGATTAAATCTCTAGAAGAATTCGACCAATTGGCCAATAGCTAAAATTACAACAGGATTATGCTGAAATAATCCTGTTTTTTATTGCTTTTTTTGACATTCTCATATATAAACATAATTAGAAAGGATTATATTTTTTATAATTTTTATTTCACTATTATTAATAAATTTTTAGGAGAGAAAAAGTTATCATGAATGATACTAATTTCGAGAATAATGCGGAGATAAATTCCGTACATAGTGAAGCAAAGGCGCAGGGTCATGGCGGAGTGAAGGCTATGGCCATATTTTTTGCTATCACTACCTTAGCTTTGGGATGTGGACTAGCTTATGTCTATACTTCGAAGAATAAGGATACTAAAAAGCTAAATGAGGAGCTCGTAGAATCGAAAGAAAAAGTCAAATCCGCGAACGAATCTATCGCCAAGTACGAAGAAGCGACACAGACCAAAATCACTGATGTGAAGCAGGACAATGTGACGGTGAAAGAGATTGTGAAGCCGATGGCAGTAGACCTCAAGTTTGATAATTTTCTAGATGCATATAAAGCTAAACGCGGAACTGTTCCAATTATTAAATCTGGAAATTTCTGGACAAGTAATAGCGGGAAGTACATTTTTGCTGCAATACAGGCAACCGGTATTTATACCGAAAAAGATGAACATGGTCAGGATATCGAAAAAGTATCAATGGGCGGAGCATATGAAGCCTGGTACCAAGATATTTCCACTGGGATTTGGAATTATGGCTTTGGTGGACATGCACCTGAAGAATGTAGTATGATGCCACAAAAAATCAGGGAAGTCTTCCATGGTGAAAAAGATCAGTCTAAAGCGAATGGTTTTGTCTGTCGCGAAGGTGATAAATTCGTAGATTTATAAAATATAAAGATTAATATAGGAAATACTATGGAAGAAAATAGTTTCAATACACCAAACAATTACGTTCACAGCGAACCAACCCCAGTGAAAAGTGGCTCAGGCCTCTCAAAAGTTCTAGCAATCTGTTTTGCTATTACTACGATCGCTTCAATGGCTACACTAGCCTATGTCTACACTTCAAAAAATAAAGATACGAAAAAACTAAACGAAGAACTTGTGGAATCCAAGGAAAAGGTAAAATCTGCAAATGACTCTATCGCAAAATACGAAGAGGCGACACAGACTAAAATCACCGATGTGAAGCAGGATAATGTGACGGTGAAAGAGATTGTGAAACCGATGGCATTCAAGGCAGATTGGGAGATCTTTAAAGAGAAGTTAAAAAAAGAAACCATGGATACCACCCCATATTACAATGAAGCTACAAAACACAGATATCAATACACATTTACCACAGCTTCAATTTCTGATATTCAAACTTCTAATAATGGCCAATATCTAGTAGCTCGTGGTTCATTATCTAAATTAGGCCACTTCGACGGAAATACCGAGGATGGAGCTTATATGATATTTGATGAGGCTTTTGGAATTGGCTCTGCTGGTCCTGCTACCTTCTATAAAGCCATCCCTTCCGGTGAGTGGAAAATATTACAACCATGGACTCAGATTCCAGAATGTAACAAATTAACTGAAGAAGAAAAAGCGGTTTTTCATGATTTAACATATAACACCATTAATGAAAAAGATGTACCGTTTAACTGTATTACCGATAAAAACGAAGTTGTAAAAATCTAGTAAAGACAAAAAGAGCCATAATAATGGCTCTTTTTCATGCTGTAATTTTATTTTTTTAACAATTAAACATGCTTAACAAAAAAATAACGCGGACGAGCCGCGCTATTTTTATTTATTCTCTTATTGTTCGAC
This sequence comes from uncultured Candidatus Saccharibacteria bacterium, assembly GCA_963515485.1. Lineage (GTDB taxonomy): Bacteria > Patescibacteriota > Saccharimonadia > Saccharimonadales > Saccharimonadaceae > Nanosyncoccus. Next base: position 174,319 of record CAUPWD010000001.1, read on the forward strand.
ACGCTTCATCGAGAGGGAGAGACGGCCCTTGTCATCGATAGCTTCAAGGCGAACTTTCACTTCATCACCCAACTTCAAGGCATCTTCCACTTTTTCGACGCGCTTGTCGGAAATTTGTGAAATGTGAAGCATTCCATCGATGCCTGGCATAATATTGACGAAGGCACCAAAATCTTTGATATTGACGACCTTACCAGTGTAGATTTTGCCAACTTCTGGCTCTTCGACGAGGGATTTAATCCATTCGACGGCACGTTCGATTTTGGCAGCATCGGTACCAGAAACCGTAATAAGACCAGAGTCATCAATGTCGACCTGAGCACCAGTTTCAGAGGTAATTTTGTTAATCATTTCTCCACCCTTACCGATGACAGCGCCAATTTTATCCTGCTTGACCATTAATTTTTCAATACGCGGAGCGTATTCAGAAAGCTTGGCACGCGGAGCAGGAAGAATAGATTTCAAATGTTCTAAGATAAACATACGGCCAGTGTGAGACTGACTAATCGCCTGTTCGAGAATGGAAACTGGTAGACCGTGGACCTTCATATCCATCTGGAGAGCGGTAATACCATTCTCGGTACCAGTGACCTTGAAATCCATGTCACCAGCAAAATCTTCAGCGTCCATAAGGTCAGTGAGGACATGTGGAGTTTCACCATCAAGCATCAGACCCATAGCTACACCGGAGACTGGGCGCTTGATTGGCACACCAGCATCCATGAGAGCTAGACAGGAAGAACAGGTAGCGGCCATTGAAGTGGAACCGTTTTGAGACATGATTTCAGTAACAGAACGAATCGCATATGGGAATTCTTCTTTATCTGGAAGCACTGGGATAAGCGCACGTTCAGCTAGATAACCGTGGCCAATTTCACGACGACCTGGAGCACCAATACGGCCAGTTTCGCCGACAGTATAACTTGGTGCATTATAGTGATGCATGTAGCGACGAGTACCATCAGTAACTTCCATGGTATCAACAAGTTGAGAATAGGAAAGTGGAGCGAGAGTGACAATATTCATCGCCTGAGTCAGGCCGCGAGTAAAGAGAGAGGAACCGTGTACGCGTGGCAAAATACCAACCTGTGAGCTGAGTGGACGAACTTCGTCCAATTTGCGACCATCTGGGCGAACGGATTCTTCGACGATAGCACGGCGGACCTCATGATGAATAGCCAATTCAAAGGCATCATGATAGGCAGATTGCAGATTGGCTTCATAATCGGCGATTTTTTCTTCATCGGTTTCACCTTGGCCAAGCTCGAGAGCAAATTCGGCATCCATTTCGGCGCGAAGTTCATCAGCGGCGCGTCTACGATCGAGAACATTGCCACGAATTTTGGTGCCAAGCTTACCATCTGCGCCGACGAAATGAACCTTAGTCCAAGCATCAACTTTTTCCTGAATAGCCGGATCTGGTAAGGCTAGTTCAAATGGCTTTTCGACGACGTTTAATTCGGCTTTCAAGGCTTTTTGAAGTTCGAGAGCTGGCTGGACCATTTCGACAGCCCAACGCATTGCATCGATAATTACAGTTTCGGAAACCTCATTAGCACCTGCTTCCACCATCATCACCTTATCATCTTTCACAGCGACTACGAGATCAAGATCAGAAGCTTCACGCTCTTCAGGGCTCAAGAAGGCCTTAAATTCACCATTTACACGGCCGATACGCACACCGGCGATTGGCCCGTCGAAAGGTACGCCGGCATTCATCAAGGCTGAAGAAGCAGCAATCATGGCGACCATATCAGGACGGAAGCTTGGATCCATCGAGAGAACAGTGGTCACTACCTGAACTTCTTGGCGATAGCCTTTCGGGAAGAGTGGGCGAATCGGACGGTCAATCAGACGACCAACCAGAATAGCCTCATCGGCTGGTTTACCTTCACGTTTAATAAACTTCGAGCTAGAGATTTTACCTGAGGCATAGAACTTTTCTTCGTAATCGATCGAGAGCGGGAAGAAATCTTGCACCACCGGTTTTTCACTGACGACCACTGATCCGAGCACCACGGTGTCACCATAGGTAACAAGAACCGAGCTGGTAGTGCGAAAACCGACGCGATTAACTTCAATCGTGAGCTTCTTATCACAAAAATCTCTCGACAAGCTAAAGGTTTGCTTGCCAGTAGGGTTGATAATATCCATATTTTCCTTTCTGGGAAAACACCAGATAAGTGCTTTGAAGGTTTCAGAAAACTTATCCGCCGTCTTCCCGCTTATAACTATTCCATTATAGCACAAATGGCGAGTTTTAGGTGGCTTCTGGGGTATACCAGGGGCGAAATTTGCATTTTTATGATGTTTATGTTACAATAGAGTTGTTACTTGCGGCCTGTATGTATTTACAGCGCCATTGAACGTACCTTACGAAAAGGAGTGTAAAAATGATCAACACCGATACGAATGCAGTATTGAATTTTGAAGAAGATTCAAATGAAGATGGCCGGAATAATCCAGCCAATGAATGGAAATTGGTAGTTTCAAAAAAGAAACTGCCCAATAATCATGGGAATGCAAAATTCAAGAAGCCTCAAAGAAAGTCCTACACTAATATTGCTCACAGAGAAGCCTATATTGAAGAGCAGCTATCTAAAGAGATTGAGCCGAACTACGATCCAATCGATGCGGCAAAAATTTCTTACCCAATCGCTATCATTAAGGGTAAATTGCCGGAGGAAAAACGCATGAGACTCGACAAGAATGGCGTGCCTTGTGGCAAAGTAGAGGTGACGCCTTTTGTAGAAGATTTTTGGCTTCCTTATAAGAAGCAAATCAGACTCGACAAGAATGTCGATATTGCGATAATTCACTACCCCTTCAAATATAATAGGCAGTGGTATACTAAAATTTGTTTTCAGCTGAATAATCTCTACGATGAGCCGGTATTAAATAATGGTTCTGGCTACCTGTATCAACAGTTAACCAAAAGAGATAAGCAGGTGAATCTCTTCGAGAGTCAAAATGATTCAAGCAAGGTGAAGATGACCTACGTGGCGCCATCTGAACTTGATGAGTTCATTAAGGAACTTAGACGGATGTCCCCTAATCATCGAGCTGAACGGCTTGTACGTAAAACCGTACGCCCGACAACGGAAGAAATTGAGAAGGTGGTATGCGATGCATCATTACACTGTGTCAGGAAGCTTCTGGCTGAATATATTAAATCCACCGGAAGAAAAGACATTAAATTTGTGGCATACAACACCTACAAACATAACGAAAATGAGATTCTGGAAGAGCTGGAGAAATCCGGCCAGATTAATTTCTAAAATTATCTATGTTTCTAAACAAAATGATTTTTCTGAACACATGAGATTTTGTAACTACACACCTTTAATTTTATTCGAGGAGAGCTTTAGAAGTTCTCCTCTTTTTCTTGGTTTGATTTTTTGATAGATTTTTTAGACACAAAAAATACCCCCGAGGGGGGGTATTAATTATTGACGTATTATTTACGTAGACCGAGTTTGGCAACTGTTGACTTGTAAAGCTCAAAATCAGTTTTCTCGAGGTACTTCAATAGACGTTTGCGGCGACCAACCATTTGCATGAGTCCGCGACGAGCCATAAAATCGTGCTTATTCACCTTTACGTGCTCAGTGACTTCTTTGATACGCTCAGTCAAGATAGAAACTTGCACCTCTGGAGAACCCACATCTTTTGCATTGCGAGCAGTGGCTTGAATGGCCTTAGCTTTGTTCTCTTTTGTAATCATATTGGTGCTATCTTAACATAAGAGAGCAGGAATTTCAAGAGGTTGAATTTATTTTTCTAAATTTTCTGACATAAAATTGTCTAAGGTAACCGCGTCCTCAATTTTATATGGGCCGACTTGAATACGTCGAAGCGCCGTAAGGTAGGCAGAAGTGCCGAGTGATTTTCCGATATCCTCGCCCAGGGTGCGAATATAGGTGCCAGAAGAGACGTGGGTGCGAATTTTAAGTGTAGGATATTGATAGTCGAGAATTTCTAGAGCATAGATTTCCACCTGGCGGGAGGGCATTTCAACCTGCTTCCCTTCACGAGCTAATTGATAGGCACGCTTACCATTAATCTTTATGGCCGAAAAAACAGGTAGTGTTTGAGTAATTTGACCGAGGAATTTTTGGCAGACCGTTTCAACCTCTTCTCTAGTCGGGATTTTAGTAACTTCGTGAGTAGTAATTTCACCCTCTGGATCGCCGGTGGTACTGGACTTCCCAAGCTCAATGGTAGCCTCATACCACTTATCGAGCTTCAAAAAAGTATCGGAAAGTTTGGTGGCCTTATGAGTCAAAATAATTAGGAGCCCGGTGGCAAAAGGATCAAGCGTGCCGGTATGACCGACTTTAACCTTCTTCCCTTCTTGCTCGCTGAGCTTACGACGAATCCTGGCGACTACCCCAAAGGAAGTCATTTGATCTGGTTTATCGATTAATAAGATATCTGGATTTTGATGTGGGTCGAGATTGATGGTTGGTTCTGGTTTTTTAGTCTGAGGATTAGTCTGAGGTAAGTTTGGCTCTGAGTTCATTTTTACATTCCTGGAATATGAAAGGCAGTTGGGTCAATTTTAGCTGGCGCTGGCTCGGTCGGCTCTTCTGGTTCCGGTGAGAAAATCGCAGCTGGTTCAGTAATCGGGGCAGCGATTGGCGCACTAGTGTCGATTGGCTGAGAAATTAGCGGTGATTCCGAAGCAAAAGTGCGAAGTGGTGGCTCGGCTGGAGCTTCTAGTGGGGCTGGCACTTCTAGTGGGGCTGGGGCCGATACTGGAGCTAAGTCAGCCGGGATTGGACCAGAAGCCACTGGGCTGATTGGAGCTAGATTAGCCTGAGCAGCCTCGGTGGCGGCAGCAGCCTGAGCGAAGAAATCAACATCTGGAGTCGATGGAGCCTCTGGTGGCATTGGCGGCATTGGAGGCATTGACTGCGTCAGGTCGGCTGGGTTTGGATTAGTAAAATTTTGATTATTAACTGGCGGTTGGTTTGGCATAGCGGCAGCATCAAAAATTACTGGAGCTGGTGGGACCGGTGGTACTGGTTGGGTGAATTGCGCAGACTGCATCGGTTCCATGTATGACATTGATTGAGCCTGGGTCACTGGGGGATTAAATTGTATTGGCTGAACAGGGGCTGACTGATCAGAATATTGCATTGGTTGGATAGACTGAACTGGTTGAACTGGCTGAGCCGGTGGTATTGGCTGGGTTGGTTGTGCTGACTGGATTGGCTGTGATAGCTGGATTGGTTGTGTTACTTGGGTTGGTTGAGCTGGAGCCAAATATTGCACTGGTTGTTCTTGTGAAACTGGAGCGACAAATGGAGCTGGCGCTGACTGGGGTGCCGCAAGGTTTTGCGCAAAATTTAGTGGTGGAGTCGGAGTGACTGGCGCCTGATAATTCGGGGTTTCATTAGTGTAATTTGGCTGAGGCAAATTAGGTTCAGGGTTCTGAATAAAATTATTTTCCATTACAGCAGAAGCGGCAGCGGCGGCCGGGTTAATTGGGGCCTGATAAGCTGGAACCGGCTGAGACTCGATTACCTGAGGTGCGGGAACTGGCTGTGGTTCGAAAGCTTGAAGGGCTGGAGCTGGTTGAGAGACTGGTTGAAATTCTTGAGGCTGAAGCGCTGGAGAAATTTGAGACTCAAGGGATTGAGCAACCGGAGCTGATTGAGGCTCAATTGGTTGAGTAGCTGGATCTGACTGAGATTCGAGAGGTTGACCATCAAGTGTTTGATTAGGATTTGGCTCAATTTCGATATAATCAAGAGGACTATCGGAAACCGGAAGAGATTCCACTGGTGCTACTGGATCTGAAATAGCTGAAGTAGTTGAAGCAACTGGAACAACCGGAGCGATTGAAGCTGCCGGTGTAACTGGAGGGACTGAGGTTGCCAGATTTTGAGATTGGATATTTTCTGTTGCTGGAGCTTGCACCTCGGCTGGAGTTTGAGTTTCGACCGGAGTTTTAATTTTCTCCATAATTTGAGAAGAAATTAATTGTTGGTTGGCGCCAAAGGACATCAATTTCGAGGCAATCGACATAGTATTCGAAGAAGTGCGTGGATTAGAAAAATGATCCGTAGAGGCGACAATACCAGTGAGTAGCGCAGTTGCAACTTGTTCACTAAAACTGGCTAGTCCAAGTCTATCAGCTAGGCCCACAATCATTTCAGAAATAGAGGATACATTAGAGTCCTGCCACTCAAGTTCAGCAAAACGGCCTGGAGTATCGACGGTGAGGTTAATTGCAGTGGCATCGTGCATAATGCGACCATATTCGGAAAGCGCTGGGTCAATTTCATCACCAGAAATGACATTAAAACAAATAACTAGGTCGACATTGTAGTCACCATGAGACATACTGAGGTCGGATTGGCCAATGGTAGCCTTGTACGGCGTAACATAGACTTTAACGAAATCACCTTCGATTTTATAGCTAATATGATCAACTTTATCCTTACTGAGAGCAATAATAAAATCCTGCAAACTATTGGTGGTTTTTTCAAAAGTTTCTTCTGGTTTCAAAAATTGCAAAACATTTGGCACCTGGCCGGAAAAGATCGCCGTAACATGCTTACGCATAGTGTCAAGAATCATGGCAAGACCGAGCGCGGCGGAAATTTCATCGATATTCGGATTTTTGGAGAGCGCAATCAAAATATTTTCACTGGCTTTGATTTTTTCAACTACCCGGTTCGTAATATTACTAATATCATCAAGGGCCGGCATTTCGCCAGCTTCGGCGTTTTTAATGGCATTAGTGACACTACTACCAAGTTTAGGATTAATAGGTGAATTTGAATTTTGATTATTTGTTTGCATTTTTGACTCTTTTCCTCTTAAAATATAACATAATCATCTTGGGCTTGCAAGGAAAACCAACGCGGTTATAATAGAGGTATGCCAGAGTTACCAGAAGTTGAAACAATCCTCAGGGGGGTTTTGAAATTCACTAAACACAAGTCCGTGGGAAAAGTCAAAATTAGTTCCCTCTCCTCTTTTTATGGACCAAAGGAATTAATCGAAGGACAAAAGATTTTGGGGATGCGCCGATTTGGCAAGGCCTTGATTTTTGATTTCGAAAATGGCGTCTCAATGATGGTACATCTGAGAATGACCGGACAATTAATTTATCGAAATCTAGGAACCGAATCTGGTAAAGATTTTGTGAAGATGATTTCTCAAGGTGATTTTAAAACAGAGCTATTCGATAAGGACGGCTTTTCGGGCGGACATCCCAGCGAAAGTTTTTATGGAGGTTTACCGAATAAGCAAACGCGAGTGGAGTTTGAAATTTGTGATAAAACTGCGGCCGGCGAACTAGAGCAGATTGGTACACTTTATTTTAATGATCAGAGGAAATTTGGTTTTTGTAAAGTGCTAGAAACTAGTGAAGTTGAAAATGAGTCTTTTATTAAGAAGCTTGCCAAAGAGCCGTGGGATATAACAGACGAAGAGTTCAAAAAGAATTTGATGCGACATAAAAAAGCCTTGATTAAGCCGACGATTCTAGACCAAACAGTAGTTTGTGGATTGGGTAATATTTATGCCGATGAATCGCTTTATTTTGCTAAAATCCACCCAGAACGCATTGTGGAAAGTTTGACCGATGAAGAAATTCACGAATTATTAATTGGTGCGCGCACGGTCATGCAGGAATCGATTGATTCTGGTGGCAGTACGATGGCGACTTACGTGAAAGCCGATGGCACGAAGGGTGATTATTTAACCAAGTTTGCCAAAGTTTTTCGTCGCGAGGGTGAACCGTGTGAACGATGTGGTACGGAAATTATTAAAATTAAAGTGGCGGGGCGTAGCACGCATCTTTGCCCGCATTGTCAAAAGAAATTTTAAGGTTTAAATGATTTATATTTTCGACGGTGAAGATCGTAAAAAAGCTGAACAAAAAGCTCGGATGATTTTGGGAGAAAAAATTGAAATCATCGATGCAGATAATATCAGCCTGGCAGAACTGGAATCGATTTTTCTCGGCGTCACGTTTTTTGAGGCGGAGCGTCGAATTTTGATTAAAGATCTGTTTCTGAAAAAAGATTTAGTGGAAAAGCTGCCGAACTTAATTGAGACGCCACATAAAATTGTATTACTTGAAACCAAATTAGATAAGCGTGGGGCGATTTATAAAGAATTAATGAAGCTCGCGAAAACCAACAAGGAAATTCGGTTCGAAACTTTTGCAGCGGCAGAGCAGACGGTGGATCGCAATGCAGTGTTTCGAATTTTCGATTTAGCAATGACGGATGGCAGACGCGCGGTAAAAAATCTGCAAGCCATCGAGGCAGATAACGACCCATATGCCACGATTGGCGCTTGGACGAAAAAGGCTTGTGATTTACTAGAGCGAAATCCCAAAAAAGCCCGGGCGATTCTAAAGGAATTAGCTAAAATTGATGTGCTAGTAAAATCGACAGATTTTAGTAAAGAGCCCTGGATATTGCTTGAGGGATTATTGCTGAGGATTCCTAATCTTTAAAATTAATTTTCAGATTTTAAGATTTTAAGGTTTTCCGATTTTCAGATTTGAGATTTTTGCACAAAAAAAGACCTCCGGAGAGGTCTTTTTACTAAGCAGCCTTTTTGGTGGTCTTCTTAGCGGTAGTCTTTTTAGCGACAGTCTTTTTTGCAGTAGCCTTCTTGGCGGTAGCTTTTTTAGCGGTGGTTTCAACCTTGGCGCCATTAGAAGCCTTAGCAATTTTCACCAAGCTAGCCTTACGACGAGAAGCAGTATTCTTCTTGATGAGGCCTTTCTTTGCAGCCTTGTCGTATTCAGATTGAGCTTTGGAAAGATTCTCAGCAGTTGGGTTAGCTTTGAAAGCTTTAAGAGCGTTCTTGATGAACTTCTTAATCTGTTGATTCTTTGCAGTGCGTTTGACTGCTTGACGAGCTGCCTTTTTTGCAGATTTGATAATCGGCATTATAGTTTCCTGTTTAAAACGATTTAATGATTAATATACTTGTGAAATATTATACATGATTTTCATAGATTGTAAAGATGGGGGCCGGAGACTATAATAAAAATATGAACATTTTAGAATCGACCGTCTTAGGTCTTGTACAAGGTATTACTGAATTTATCCCAGTGTCCTCCTCTGGACATCTCGAAATTACACAGCGCATTTTGGGTGCGGGTGGACGCGCGGAAGATTTTCATTTCTTTTTGGAATTAATTAACTTTGGTACGCTGTTTGCGTTACTTTTCTATTATCGCCAAACGATTTGGGAAATCATGCAACGCGTATTTGTAAAAAAAGATTATAAACTGGCACTAAATATTTTAATCACTTCGATTCCAGCTGGCGTCATCGGCTTGGTGCTTTCAAAAGTAATCGAAAAATTACCATTCTTCTCGAGCCTCGCTACGATTGGTTTTGCAATGGGATTTGTCGGGCTAATCATGATTTTTGTGAATAAATTACCACATTTATCGAAACTAAAAGATGAAAACGAATTAACTCCGGGCCGGGCTCTAGCAATTGGTTTAGCGCAAACTTTTGCTTTGATTCCTGGGGTTTCCCGCTCTGGATCTACGATTATCACGGGTCGCGTAATGGGTCTCGATTCAAAGTCGGCAGCTAAGTATTCATTCTTAGCTAGCCTGCCAATCATGATTGCAGTTTGTGGTAAATCCCTACTTTCAAGTTCTTCGAGAGCTTATATTACTAGCAATTTAGGTATGCTTTTACTTTCAAACCTAGTCGCGTTCGTCTCTGGTTTAATCGCATTACAAATCGTAATGAAATACTTTAAGAAAGAGAAGTCAATCCCAAGCTTCGGTATTTATCGCGTAATTTTATCTCTTGGAATTTTCGCCGCACTACTACTCTTCTAAGAGATTCTGCCAAAAAAATCCGGCCCTAGAGCCGGATTTTTATTTGCTTTGATTTTGATTTTTTGAAGTCGGATTTTTTGATTCTTTTTATTCCTCATCTTCCACGATTTGAAGGTGGGCTTCTTCGAGCTGGATTGGATCGACGACGGATGGGGAGCTCATCATGAGGTCGACACCAGAACCGTTTTTTGGGAAGGCTACAATGTCACGAATATTTTTATTATCGTTTAGAACCATGAAAATACGCTCAATACCAAAAGCACAACCAGCGTGAGGAGGGGCGCCGAATTTGAAGGCGTTCAACATGCCTCCAAAACGTGCTTCGACGTATTTTTCATCATAACCGAGAATACCGAAGACTTTATACATCACTTCTGGACTGTGATTACGCACAGCACCAGAACAAATTTCAAAACCGTTCATCACCATATCGTATTGATCGGCGACAATCGCAAGCTTTTCGGCGTCAGTCTCGGCGGCTTCAAGAGCCTTAAGTCCGCCTTTTGGCATAGAGAATGGGTTATGACCAAAGTCTAATTTGTTCTTGCCTTCATCCCATTCATAAAATGGGAAATCGACAATCCAGCAAAGTGCGACAACATTATCGTCCTTCAAATTAAAGTGATCAGCAAATGCAATACGAAGTTGGCCGAGAACTTTATTTACTTTTGAGAGTGAATCGGCGCCAAAGAAAACTGCATCGCCATTCTCCGCTCCAGTGAGTTCTTTAATTTTAGCTAATTCAGTTTCAGTGAGGAATTTAGCGATCGGACTTTTGACTTCATCATTCTCATAGATGATATAAGCCAGACCACCCGCACCAAGTTTACGAGCTTTTTCAGTGAAATTATCGATTTGAGAGCGCGAAAGAGTGGCGCCATTTTTCACACAAATAGCCTTGACGGATTCGGTTTGGAAAACCTTAAAAGCGGTATCCTTCAGAGCTTCTTTCAAATCAATCAATTCCATGCCATAGCGTAAATCTGGCTTATCCACACCAAAACGATTCATAGCTTCCTGATATGGAATACGTGGGATTTCCTCTGAGAGTAATTTCTTGTGAGCAAAATCAGTGACCAAAGATTTAATTAATGGTTCCATAGTTTTGCGAACTACTTCACCCTCTTCCACGAAAGACATCTCGAGATCGAGCTGATAGAAATCACCGTATAGACGATCGGCACGGGGATCTTCATCGCGAAAACATGGGGCGATTTGATAATAACGAGGAATGCCACCAACCATGAGGAGCTGCTTAAACTGTTGAGGAGCTTGAGGTAAGGCATAAAACTGTCCTGGACGGAGTCTGGATGGTACGAGAAAATCGCGTGCGCCTTCTGGACTGGAGTTGGCCAAAATTGGGGTAGTGACTTCGATAAAATCGTGGACTTCCATATAATCACGCATGAAGTGATAAAATTCCGCACGACGACGCAAGGTATGAAGCATACTTGGACGGCGTAAATCAAGATAGCGATATTTAAGACGAAGTTCTTCGCCAGATTCTACACCATCATCATGAGTATTAACCGGCAAAGGTTCGGAACGATTTAGTAGTGTAAGAGATTCAACCACTAATTCAATATCACCGGTAGCGATATGTGGATTGCGCAGAGCCGGATCGCGTTCACGAATTAGACCAGTAGCAGAAATCACGAATTCATCGCGCAAGCTTTCGGCGATGGCAAAATTTTCGGCATTTTCCGGGGTGATCACTAGCTGAATAATCCCCTCGTGGTCACGTAAATCAATGAAGATTAACCCACCGTGATCACGCCTGGAATTTACCCAACCAGAGACTGTAACATGTTGATTGATTTGTTGTTTTAGTTCTCCAGACAGTTTTCTCATAATCTCTATTATAACATAATAAACCCGTCAACTTTTCAAATTACAAAATCAAGAAAAATATCGCTGGAAAGCGATATTTGTCCTCAAATATTAATCCTTAAGATTGAATTTTGACTATTCAAGACTAATATTCGATATACTCTTGCCATGGGGCAGGAGGAATTTTCGACTTTTTGCGCGAAGATTCACGTTTAAGTCTACGCATATTTACGAATGCATCTCCTTAATAATCATTGCACACGACCTAGCCCCCACCAGCCACCGAGTGACTAAAAAGTGCAATAGAATTAATTTTATCAAATATTTTATTTTTGGCAAATTTTAGGCATTGACAAGCACTTTGAAGATGCTTATGGCTATTGACAAATACAGCTATTTTATTGTTTGATATTTATTTTTTACACAAAATATGATATAAACAGGGCATGGATGAGATTAACCTCGGAGAAATGCTCGCCTATTTTAAGGCTAAGCTCCATATTCTACTGATAATTTTTACCCTAATTTTTGGATTAGGATCTTTTTATGTATTTTTTATGCAAAAACCAAAATACGAAGCAACTGCTACGGTGATCGTAAGCTCGGATAAATCTAACGCAAACCTGCCGGGCGAAGTTGCAACCAATAAAAACCTCATCGATACTTATACCCAGGTAGTCAAATCACACCGCGTACTTGATAAGGTCAAAAGCGATATGAACACCGAGCTGACTTACAGTGATATGCTTGGCATGATAGAAGTTTCCGCAATCAAGGGTACGGAAATCATTAATATTACTACGACGGACCGCGATGCTGAATTTGCCACAAAGATGACCAATAAAATCGCGGATCACTTCGTGAAAGAAATCGCCAAGATTTATAATGACCGTAATATCAACGTGCTAGACTCAGCGGTCACTCCGACGGAGCCGGCCAATATTAAGGTAGTACGTCAAGAAATTATAGCTTTCGCGGCAGGTTTAATCGTTAGCGTTTCAATTCTCTTCTTAGTGTTCTACTTTGACCGCTCAGTGAAGACGAGTGAACAAGTCGAAAGTCAGTTGCATCTACCAGTGATTGGTAAAATCCATATGATTGATGCCGAAAAAGAGCGCCTAAAACGCCGCCAACGCGCCCTAGCTTTGAAGGCGAAGAAGGAAGCCAAGGAAGCTGACTCAGCAGAAAATGCGGAGAATACCGAAAATGAGGAAGAAGCTTCCGAGGAAGACTTAAGTAGTGAATTGATTTTGAAAAATAATCCAAAATCTATTATCAGTGAGGATTTCCGTACCGTACGTACTAGCCTGGATTTTAGCTTAGTAGGCAAAAACAATAATTCCCTCGTGCTAACCAGTACCGTGCCAAACGAAGGAAAGAGTTTTGTTTCCGCAAACCTGGCAATTGCTTTTGCCAATACTGGTAAAAAAGTTCTGCTTGTCGATGCAGACATGCGCCTGGGCCGTCAACACGAAATTTTCGAGCTTTCTAACCAAGCTGGCCTCTCGAATCTATTAGTCGAAACCGCCGGCGACCGTCTACGTAAATATGTACAAAAAACCGAGATTGAAAATCTTTCAGTAGTCACTCGTGGTGTGACCCCACCAAATCCAGCAGAGTTAATCGACTCGAAGCAAATGGAAAAATTCATCGCAACCGCAAAATCAAAATATGATTATGTAATCATCGACTCAGCCCCGGTTTACAACTTGGCAGACTCCCTAATTATTTCGAAAAAGGCCGATCGTACCATGATTGTTTGTCGCGCCAATAAAACCAATATTGACCACGTAAAAGATGGATTAAAGTCACTTCAGGCCATCGACGCTAATATTGCTGGCGTGATTCTCAACCAAATTCCCCTAGAAAAACGCACGGGATATTATAATCAATATTATCTATAAATCTAAAAACAGGAGGTGGCATGATTGATACACATCTGCATATTTTGCCAGGAATCGATGACGGCAGTCGTGATTTTGAGGAAAGTATTGCGATGGCCAAAAAACTTGCCACGCTCGGATTCACCGGTGGCTTTACCACTTCCCACTTTATTCCGAATAGCGATCAGCTGGCGGATAATAAAACCAAGACGCGTCTGCGCAAAGAATTGCAAGCACAACTAGACGAGTTGGGGATTCAATTCAAACTTTACCCTGGTAATGAAATTTATGTAGATCCAGAAATGGTGAAATATATGCAAGAAGATCAGGCGTCACTACTAGGCGAAGTAACTAAGCTTAGCTCCGACGCTGCAAAAAATAAGAAGAAAAAACATTATGTACTCTTCGAGGTACCGTTTATGACTGAGGTGGGGTATTTACGTGAGGTAATTTTCGAAATGAAAAGTCAAAATATTGTGCCAATTTTAGCGCATCCGGAGCGTTATGAATTTTTGCAAAAGAAACCGGAAAGAGCCATGGAACTTCGTAAAATTGGCGTAAAATTACAGTGTAATATCGGCAGTATGGCCAAACAATATGGACCAAAACCAACCAAGACCATGAAGTATTTTCTAAAACATGGGCTAGTGGATTTTCTGGGAACCGATGCCCATCATGCAGATGGAAGTATCTTCGAAAAGTACGAGGAAGCCTGCAAGAAAATTCGAAAAATCATTACCGAGGAAGGCTTGAGGAAACTTCAAGAAAATAGCCTTTCGATTAATCATTAAAATAACTTCCGCGTGGGAAGTTATTTTAATTAGAAGAGTGAGCCGGTGCCACGAATCTCGCTTTGGAGATTCAGATACTTACGATAAACCGTTTGGTATTCTTGAGTGGCCTTAGTGTAGGCTTCATCTTCGAATGGGAGAATTACGAAGTAGAGTGGAGAGTTTTTGCCGCCACAAATTTCTTTAGTATCGCCATAAGCAAGAGTGCTTGGAATATGCAATTCGCGAACTCCGCCAAGTTTAGCGCCAACCAAACCATCTGACCAACCCGTAATTAAGCTACCAGAACCAGTAACATCAAGCGGATCCTTCAAAGATTTTGGATTATTATTATCATCGAAGGAAGAATCAAAAACTGATTCATCAGAACACCAACCGAAATAATAAGCGAGATATTTACTTTCTTTTTCAAGAGTGGCGCCAGTACCGACGCTTAAATCGATAGATTTCAGACCATCATTTTGAGCGCGAGAAACATTGTAGGACTTGATACTGCTACGCGCAGACTTGAGGGTCTCGAAATATTTATCATTCAGAGCTTTCACGGCGTTTTCTTTGTCTTTTTTCTTCTCATCTAATTCTTTAGCGAGAACCTTAAGCTCGGCATTTTGTTCAGCCGTACCTTTTTTACTTTTTTCGCCATTCAAAACAATCAAGGCATAAACCATAATTGTGGAAACGAAGAGTAAGACTGCGATAAAACCGATAATAATGCGTTGCTTAGTACTAGTACGTAAACTTTTTTCGTCCATATTTTTACCTAAATAATTTCTCCACCAATTTTTTCTAATGATTGATTAATACTGTTCATTATAGCAGAGATTTCCTCAGAAAGGAGAGTCTTCTCAGTGGAAGCAAAATTTAAGTGGAAACTAAGATTTTTCGTGTCGGCACCTTCGGCTTGATAAATGGATGTAGCCGTGAGATGGAAGATGAGGGATGGTTGGGCCTTCAAAACCTCGAGAATAGCATTTTCGACCAAAGCAAAAGGTTTTTCTTCCGAAATCTTGACCGTAAGATCACGATTCACGGCCGGAAAGCGACTAAACTCCTTGATACGTTTATCAGAGGATTTTTGACCTAGTATGGCTTCAAGTTCTAATTCTAAACTAGAAATATCTTTGAGCTTCAGAGCGGTTTTGACGGAATTTTTTAATTCACCGAGGCAACCAATTTGAGTGCCAGAAAGAAGAATTTTAACGGCACGTTTTGGCTCGAAATAACTCGAATTTTCACCGTCGGCGAAGGCTTGGATTTCAAAATTCAAACCGAGCTTGTCGGCGAGATTTTCTAGGATTTGCTTGGAATAATAATAATCCGCAGTAGAAACTACCGCCAGATGATGTTGCATCTTCGGAGTTTGGTCGGAATTTAGACCGAGAGATTTTCTAGTAACCTGATTCATTTCGTAAAGTGAAAAATCGGCAAAACCGGCTTTTTGGTTTTCACGAACTTTTTCGAGTAGGCTTGGAGTAATAGAAGTGCGGAAAAGTTGAAGTTCTGGTGAAATAGAATTAGTAATTTCGTAAGCATCCTCAATATTTTCGCTGACGCGTTCGAGTAATTTCTTGGAGATGAAGCTATAAGTCAGAACTTCATGCAGCCCCAATTCAAGCGAAAGGAGGTTTCGCAAAGTAGTTTTTAGCTCAAATATGGCATTCTTCTCAGCGCCAATGAATGGACGAGAAGGCAGACTGAGTGGCAAATTATCAAAACCGAGCAAGCGACCAACTTCTTCAATAATATCCTCCTTAATATGAATATCAGTACGCCAGAGCGGAGCGGTGACGAGAAGTTTTTCAGAATCAGAAACCACCTTAAAGCCGACATTTTCAAGCGTCTGGATAATCAAAGCTTCGTCATAGTGCGAGCCGAGGAGTTGATTAATTTCAGGAACTTTCACGGCGACCTGAATTTCAGATAAATCTTTCTTTAGAGAGTCAGTAAAACGGAGATCGGCACCTGATTTCACGCCGAGTTTGGTTAGACAATTTTTGATAGCGGGAATAGTATTGACGGCTGGCTGGCCCTTGGTAAAGCGGGTGATTGCTTCCGAAAAAATACCGTGAGCCATCTGAGTTTTACGCAAATTATAGAGACTAAAGGTGGCCGACTCGAGCAAAATTCGAGTGGTTGAGGCGTCGATTTTGGTCGATTCCCCACCCATGGCGCCAGCTAAGGCGACTGGAATGTCGTTCGAGGCAATCACGATATCATTGGTGTTTAATTCAATAGTTTTTCCATCAAGCAAGGTTAAAGATTCACCAGTACGCGCCGCACGCACGATGATTTTTGCGTGATCTAAACCACCGATTTTAACAAATTTATCATAATCAAAAGCATGAAGCGGCTGGCCAAGCTCTAACATGGTAAGATTCGTCGCATCGACGATTGGATTTACTGAGTTCATGCCAGATTTAGCTAATAAAACTGAATCTTTCGTCATGGGATAGAGATCAGAAAATTCCGGAGAAACGGGGTTTGCTAGGTTTAGATCAGAAACATTAACCAAACAAGCGGAATAGCGGGGACAAAGTTTTTCATCGGCAATTTCAATCGAGATTTCATCGGTTGTCCCCTCTACGGCTTGATTAAAACTTACCGGTTCAGAGAATTTTTGACCGAGAATACCGGAAACTTCGCGCGCAAAGCCAATCAAACCAAAAGTATCTGGGCGATGGGTGAGGGATTTATTTTCGATATCAAGAATTTGATCATTTAAATCAAAAACTTCGGCCAAAGCATCACCTGGGCGGCCGAGAGATTCGTCAACCTCAGCAATATATTTATGATCAGAAGAAAGCCCAAGCTCATCTGGTCCGGCTAACATGCCGAAACTTTCATAACCACGAAGCTTACGCGAACCGAGCACAAAATTTTCGCCACCAAAAGTATCTGGCACGATACTACCTGGAGTGAGCCAGACGGCGACAATGCCAGCACGAACATTTGGCGCACCGCAGACGATTTGTACGAGACCAGAATCCAGGGTAGAAAACTTTTGATTGAGTTCTGGACCGGCGTCGATTTGACAGAGATGTAGGTGAGTATCTGGAATATCTTCACAGGTTACCACCTTAGCGAGATAGGCGCCACGATATTTTTCAGCCATATCCATCACACCTTCGACTTCGACGAGACGTGAACCGATTAATTTTACTAACTCATCATCGGAAACTGGGATGGAGCCGACATATTGTTTGATTTTATTAAGTGAAATAAGCATTAAAATTCCTCCAAAAATTCAAGTTTGGCTGATTCAAAGAAACGAATATCATTGAGATGATATTTCATAATGACCAGACGGTCGATACCACCACCCCAGGCAAAGCCGTGGTAGACTTCGGGGTCGATACCGGCAGATTTTAAGACATTCGGATGAATCATACCGCAGCCCATAAGTTCGAGCCAACCATCACCCTTACCACCAAGAGAAGCTGGTTTTTCAACAAGCAATTCTAGAGACGGCTCAGTGAATGGAAAGAAGCCAGGTTGAGTTTTGATACGCAATTTTTCACCATAATAGGTTTCAAAGAAGTTTTTCAAGACGCCGAGCATCTCGGACATATTAGCGGTTTTGGAAACAAAAACACCCTCACATTGGTAGAAAGTATGTTCATGGGTGGCATCGACATCTTCATTACGAAAGACGCGACCTGGAATTGCTACGGCGATCTGGCCATCTTTTTTAAGATTATCTAATCTTGAAGTGAGCGCACGATATTGCATGGTAGAGGTGTGAGCAGGTGGAATAAAACCTTCCTTAGTGCGGAAAGTATCATAACCATCACGAGCCGGATGACCTTCTGGGAAGTTCAAAGACTCAAACATATGAAATTCATCGTCGAGTTGAGTGGATTCCATGACTTCGAAACCCATACGAGAATAAATATCAATCACACGATCCAGTTCAATCATTAAAGGGTGACGACTGCCACGGTGAAAAGTAATTTTTGATTGATTGACGTCGAATGGAGCCGTAAGATCAATCGCTTTCACGGCAGTATTTTGCTTGGCGGCTTCAAGGGCTTTAATTTGATCAATAACGGCCTGCTTTTTTTGATTCAAAGCTTGACCAAAAGCCTTACGCTCTTCGGGAGCCAAGGTCTTCATTTTTGCGTATTCTTCGCCGAGAGATTTAAGTTCGGCTTTTAGCTGTTCCAATTCCATAACTTATTCTATTATACTCTGTTTTGAGGTGAAGTTGAAGACGAATTGGGAATAAAAAATCGCGCCAATTCGACGCGATCAATGCAGATTTTTAGAAGAATTTAATGAAGATTAAAGAAATCACTGCGAGGATGATTAATACTGGCCAAAACCAACCAAATTTACTAGTAGTTTTAAGGTCTTTAGCATAATCAGAATCTTCCACCAAGTCAGGATCGCTCATTTTAGCTTGCATCCTGGCACGATTTCGAAGGTCTGCGGTAATTCTTTGAGTGAGATCTGCATTTTTGTCTTGATCTTTTTGTACAATTACGCCCATCTTTTCCTTTCGATATACATTACCATAGTTTATCATATTATGATATAATTTTTTTAATATTATTAAGGAGGTAAAATGGCAAAAAAGACTAAAAAGTCTGCACACAAGCCAAAAACGACTGTGAATACACCAGAGGTAACCGAAATTAAAGAAGAGGTTATCGAGGTCGTCGAAAAAGTTGTCGACGATAGCAAAAAAGCGACTGAGAAGGCTGAAAAGAAAATGACAAAAGAAGTCCTCAAAGTAGAAAAGAAAATTAAAGAAAGCAAGAATCCATTCAAGGGTTTCTTCGCTCGCAAGTATCCTGAAGGCGAGAATATTTTAACGATTTTCGAAACTCCACGTATTTGGGGTGCAGTAATCGGTGAAGTAATCGGAACCATGTTCCTTTCAATGCTTCTACTCACTCTTGGAATCCAACAACCACTTTATATCTTGTTCGGTTTCCTTGCGATTACCTTGGCAGTTTTCGCCTATTCAGGTGCTCATCTTAACCCAGCCACCACAATCGGCATGATGGCAACTCGCCGTGTTTCTGCAATTCGCGGTGTACTTTACATCGTAGCTCAGGT
Source organism: uncultured Candidatus Saccharibacteria bacterium (assembly GCA_963515485.1). GTDB lineage: Bacteria > Patescibacteriota > Saccharimonadia > Saccharimonadales > Saccharimonadaceae > Nanosyncoccus. The sequence goes on from CAUPWD010000001.1 coordinate 193,722, forward strand.
CGTCGGTGCATGGCTTGGTTTATTGATTATCGGCGGTCTCCGCACGGCTAGCGGCGCCAGCGCTGAACTTCCTGCTCTGACCGCAGCAACCGGCAGTGACTTCTGGAAATACATGTTGATCGAATTCGTCGGTGTCTTCACCGTAGCATTCTTCTTCAACCGTGCTCAAGAATACAATCACAAGAAAAGTGCTTTCACCTACGCAGCAATCATCGCTGGTGGTGTAACTCTCGCAGTTCTCTTCTGTTTGATTCTTTCCGACAGCTTCTTTAAGCTTCGCAATAACTTCATCTTGAACCCAGCTATTGCTATCATGTATCAAATTTTCCCAACTTCTGCTGAGAAATTTGACGCTTTGATGGGCACCGTAGCTCTCGAATCTTTGGTTCACATTATCACCCCACTTGTAGCAGGTATCCTTGCCTTCTTCGTGGCAGATGTGGCTAAGACTCTTTCTGATGACTGCGAATGTGATTGCTGTGAAGAAAAACATCATCACCACCACGATAAATAATCACTGGTAAATAGCAAACAAAAAAAATAAGACTCCTGCTGGGGGTCTTATTTTTATAGATAAATTTCGGATAGGATTTTTAGCTTTATATTATATATCAAAAAAATAGCCCGTAACGGGGCTATTTTTCTAGCGCTCTTTTGGAAAGAGCGGAGTGGCTGGTGGAGTGATTTCAGAAGACGTAAAGATTTTCTCAATCGTGGCGGTGATTGGCAAAAACGGTTTAAGCAGATGATTAACTAGGAGAAGTTCATTCACGAGATTAAGTAAAATTTGCTTAGCAGCTTCTGGATCAGTCTTAGCCACAGTCCATGGCTTTTGATCTTCGATATGTTTATTGATTAATTGAACTTGACTCCAGGCATAATCAATGGCGCCAGAGAAGTTAAAATTATCCATCAATTCACGATATTCTGGAGTGAATTCAAGAACCGGCGCGTCTGTGAGGCTGACCTGATTCTTTTTGCAGAGAGTGGCTAAACGCTGGACCAGATTACCATAGTCGTTCGCGAGTTCATTATTATAGGCATTTTCAAATTTCTCCCAAGAGAAATCAGAATCCAGGAAGGTATCGATATGGCGAGAGAAGAAATAACGGAAAGCATCAACGCCATGTTTATCCAGTACCTCAATCGGATCCACAACGTTACCGATACTCTTACTCATTTTTGTACCGTTTGCTAAGATAAAACCATGTGAAAGGAGAGTCTTCGGAAGAGGAAGGCCTAAACCAAGTAAAATCGCTGGCCATAAAATAGCGTGAAATCGCAGGATATCTTTACCAACAATACTAACGGTGGCTGGCCAAAACTTGGAAATATCCTGATCTGGGTAGCCAAGCACGGTGATGTAATTAGTTAAGGCGTCCATCCAGACATACATCACCTGTTCTTCATCCCCTGGTACCGGAATACCCCAAGAAAGGTGCGATTTCGGACGTGAAATTGAAACATCTGGCGCATCGGCTAGAAGTTTCAAAATTTCATTCTTACGAAATTCTGGTAAAATCTGCATCTCACCGCTTTCGATTTTGGCACGAATTTCATCTTTAAAATCACTAATACGGAAGTAATAATTTGATTCAGAGAGGCGAATATATGGAGTTTGATGATCTGGACAAATACCTTGATTTTCGGTGTATTCTTTTTCAGTGACGAAACTTTCACAACCCTCACAATACCAACCATCATAACTGGCGGTATAAATATGGTCTTTGAGTTTTTGCCAAATTTCCTGCACGCGCTGCATATGTTCTGGATTGGAAGTACGGATGTAATCTGTATATTTCACATCAAAACGGGCGATGAATTCTTGGAATTTTTTGGCATTATCGTCAACGTATTTTTGCGTGTCGATACCAAGAGATTTAGCTTTTTTCTCAATTTTATTACCATGCTCATCAGTACCAGCCTGAAAGCGCACTGAGTTACCCAAAAGCTCCTGATAGCGTTTATAAATATCAGCAAGTAAATAATCTTCGGCATGTCCGATATGTGGGAGGCCGTTAACATAAGGTATAGCAGTGGTAATATAGATATTTTTCATAATTTCCTAATAATTATAGCAAAAATCAAGTATTTCCTCAATTCAAAAAAAGAGGCCGGGGAGCCTCTTTTGAATCTTCTATTCGGTAATACTACAAGAGAAGCCTTGGAGATTTTGAGTAGTGAGAACATTATTGATCGAAAGATCAAGTTTGCCATCAGAGTCAGCGGTAGCAAAACTTTGATTTTTAAAGTCATCCGTTTTCTGGTAAGCTTCGAGGTCTTCGGATTTTACAGTGACCGAAAGAGAGACAATTTTACCATCTAGGCCAGAGGTGATAGTCTTGTGATTTTCGGTCTTTTCGGTACGACCATTATTTTCCGTGAGTTGATTTTCAGAATCAATGGCTTGCTTGGCAGTTTTAGCAGCCTCAGTGGAGCTAAATTCATAGACCGTACGAATTTCAATACTGGATAAGGAATCGTGACTGTAAGTAAAAATCTTTGCGATTTCGCCAGAAGCAGCATTATATTTAGTACGATTCTCTTCGGAGACTTTGGTAGCACATTCGAGAATTTGGTTTTCATTAGCAACAACGGTATTTTGATTGTTGGCGCGAGAAGATTTCTTCGGCTGATTACTCAAGGCATTAATCAAGAAGATGGCGCCAAAAATTACAAAAATACCGGCAATGGCAATAATGGCAATAATTTTTGGGTCGAGCTTAAGCGGCTTCTTCTCAGGATTTTGCGCCTTAGTGGCTTCTTCGCTTTTCTCTTTTTCGTAATCATGGTAAGAAACCGCACTGCCGATAGAACCTGGGACTGGTTCGGCGGCCTTCAAAGGATTTTTCTCTTGATCTTCAAGGAATTTTTCGTGTTCAGTTTTTTCAGCATCTTCTGTTTGATCTTCTTTGGTAAAATCAACATCATCAGGGGCCGAGTCCTTAGCAGACTCAGCAGTTTTTACCGCCTCGGTATTTTCCGTACCATCCAAATTCATCAGAGGTGAAAGTGGGGTATGACTTGGAGTGGTAAGACTATCAGAATCTTTTGCGGCAGCCGAAGTAGTGGCAGTTTGACTCATAGAAGAAGCAAAATCAGCAGAAGGGGCGATAGTGACCGGTTGGTTAGAATCAGCAGGACTGGCGTCTAAATTACTTAGGTCAATCGCAAGAGATGTCTCAGAAGCTTGATTCAAAGAATTGGTATTTTCGGTATGATTTTCCGTAGTGTAATTATTCAATTCTTCCATTAAATTGGCAAAGTCTTCGGTGTTGTCCGCTTGATTCATGAAACATCCTTTTTATGTGATAACTCTTAAGTTTATTCTATCATAAATTAGCGTAAACTTTATCAATAAATCACGGTATGTTATAATAATTAGGTGAGTAGTGCTTTCAAAATAGCCAAGACTTATAAGACGCTATATCTTTTTAGCGCTTTTTTGCTAGTTTTATCCGGTCTAATCTTTGGATTCTCGAGAGTTCGTTCGGCTTTTGCCGAGACTAAAGATCCAGATGCTGGAGAAATTTCGGACATGCATTATGTGACATTTTTTGCCGACAATAAAACCTTAACGATTAAAACTAACGCCAATACTGTCGAGGAAGCTTTGAAGCGGTCTAATATTGCCTTAGAAAATTATGACAAAGTGGAGCCTGCCCGTACAGAACGGATTAACTCTGATAATTATCGCATTAATATTTACCGTGCTAAACCTGTCACCTTGAGTGATGGACAGAAGACGGTATTTTTAATGACTGCTACTACCGATGAAAAAGCCCTTTTCAAGGAAGCCGGTTTCAATGTTTATGACGGTGATGTAGTGACTAAGGTGGCGGGACATGGCATTTTGGAGGCTGGACTATCGACGAAATATCGCCTAACCCATACGGGTGGCCACAAAGTGACCGTGGAGGAAGAAATTCCATACGAAGAAAAAACTGAAAACGACGCAAGTATGGCGACTGGTCAGACCAAGCTTGAAACCATGGGTGAAGTTGGTCGTAAGCAGTCCGTCTATAAGATCAATATGGTAAACAATGTGGAAGTTTCGCGTGAGCTAGTCTCGACGAATATTATTAAGCAACCAGTGGCTAGGGTAACCAAGGTGGGTAGTAAAAAATCAATCCCACCAGATTGGGAAACCTGTGCAAACTACGCCAGAAGTGCGGGCGTTTCAGAAAATGACCTTTACGTGGCTTTGACTTTAATTATGCGCGAATCAGGATGTCGTTATGATGCATCAAATGCCGGATCAGGCGCTTATGGTATTCCACAGGCACTTCCAGGTTCGAAGATGGCTTCAGCTGGCAGCGACTGGAAGACTAACCCAGTGACTCAAATTCGCTGGATGATTGGCTACGTGACCGGACGCTACGGTGGATGGAGTCAGGCTTGGGCTTTCTGGAGCAGCCATCACTGGTACTAGGAGAAAAAGATGTTGCAGAACAAAAAATCCCTGGGACAGAACTGGTTAAAGGACCGTTTTACTTTGGAAGAAATTGCCGAAAGCGCGAGAAGTGAAGTAGATTTCTGTGTGGAAATCGGACCAGGCCTCGGTACACTGACGAGCTCCCTACTCAGGCGTTTTCCAAAAGTTGTGGCGATTGAATTCGATGAAAAATTGGCCCATAACCTACCGAATTCTTTCCCTGGTAAAAATATAGAAGTAATTAATGCCGATGTTTTGGATTTTGATTTTAATCAACTTGATGGAGAATTTTCCGTAGTCGGAAATATTCCTTACTATATCACTAGCCCAATTATTCGTAAATTATTACTACTCGAGAAAAAACCAGTAAAAATCGTACTTCTGATGCAAAAGGAAGTGGCGGATCGAATTCTAGAAGAAAAAGGTCGCTACTCGTTTCTGACTTTATTTGTGCAAAATTATGCGGAAGTCGAAGGGGGAATTTTCGTGGAACGTGAACTTTTCACTCCACCACCAAAAGTTGATTCGGCTTCGGTGATATTTTATCCACGCGAGAAAGCTTTAGTTTCAGAAGAAGTTTTAAAATTCGTGAAACAATGTTTTGCGAACCCACGCAAAAAGCTTCAAGGGATGTTGCCACATTTCACCGGACGTAGTCGCGAAGAAATTATAAAGATCTTCGAAGAACTTGGGTTTGATTTAGATGCAAGGCCAGCTAATTTAGATTTATTAGAATACGAAAAATTATTAAATAAGATTAAAGAAAAATAACCTCGGAAAGAAAAAATAACCACTAGTAGGGTTATTTTTAAAAATCGAATCCCTCATCTTCATAAAAAATATCATCGTAGAAAGGGTCAAATTTTTTACTGGACTTTGGTTTTGACTGATTGTAGCTAGAAGAACTACTAAATGCATCGGAAAAATCATCAAAATCATTATTGAATTTATGACTGCGATTGTCACCAAAGTTATTACCATAGCTACCACCAAAACTATTATCAACGGATTCATTAAAGAGATCCGGTTGATAGCCGAGCTCAGCTAGGAAGCGGGATGGCGTATTAACATTGGATTTACCATGCAAGAATCTGACGGCAGTAAAAGTGAGGAAGAGACGCTTCTTGGCACGAGTTACGCCGACATAAGCCAGACGACGCTCCTCTTCGATGCTATCTTCATCAGAGCTCATAGAACTTGGGAAAAGACCTTCTTCCATGCCGACTATGAAAACGACCGGAAACTCAAGTCCTTTGGCGGCGTGAAGTGTCATAAGAGTGACGGAATTATCGCGAGTCGATTCATCAGAGGAAGACATCAGAGCAGAATCGGCCAAAAAATCCTCGAGCGTATCGAAGTCCTTGGTATTACCGACAAGGGCGTCGAGGTTTTCTTGGCGTTCAGTAGTGGCTGGCGTGCCATCATCGACGAGACTCGCAAAATCAAAATAATTAATGACTTCAGTAATAATCTCCGAAGGATTGGCGGTGCGGTCGATAGTTTTGAGGAAGTTTTGCAGACGCAAGAAGCTATTTTTTGCCTTACCGGTGAGAACCGAGTCCGCAGCCAAATCAGTTAGCGCTCCATCCAAGCCGAGAGCGAGATAGATTTTTTCCAGACTGGCTGGCCCAATGCCGGAAATAATATTTTTAGTAACACGTTCAAAAGAAACTCGATCCCGCGGATTCAGAATGAGTCGCAGCACGGCTAAAACATCCTTAATTTCTTTGCGATCATAAAAGCGGATGCCGCCAATAATTTTATAAGGAATGTCGCGCGAAATCAGAGTTTTTTCCATAGCAAAACTCTGCGCGTTTGTACGATAAAGCACAGCAAAATCTGAGAAATTACTTACCTCATTTTTGGCATTAGCTAGGAGATTAATAATTTTTAGCGCCACAAAACTGGCTTCAGCTGATTCGTCATTGAGAGCCTGAATTTTCACCTTTTCTCCGTCCCCAGATTCGGTGAATAACTCCTTAGAGCTTCTAGTTTTATTATGTTCAATGATTTGCTGACCAGCCCTTAGAATATTACCAGTACTGCGATAATTTTGTTCGAGCTTGATGACTTTGGCGCCCGGAAAATCAGCCTCAAAGTGCAAGATATTACGAAAATCGGCGCCGCGCCAAGAATAAATCGATTGCCAGTCGTCGCCGACCACGCAAATATTTTGTTCAGGACCAGTGAGTAATTTAATTAAACGATATTGCACATGGTTGGTATCCTGATATTCATCAATCAAAATGTGGCGGAAACGGGTCTGCCATTTTTGATGCACGGCTGGATTAGTCTCAAAAAGCTCCACGGTTTTTAGCAAGAGATCGTCAAAATCAAGGGCGGAAGCGGCAGTCTTGAGTTTTTCATATTCAAAGAAAACTTTGGCAATATTTTTCTGCTGGGGGTAACTCGCGGAAGCCCCGTATTCTTCCGGCATGACGCCGGCATTTTTTGAGCTCGATATAGTACTTTGAATAGTTTTCGGACGGAGATTTTTATCCTCGAAACGGAGATTTTTAATCGCACGCTTAATAAGAGCTTCCTGATCAGAAGTATCATAAATCAGAAAATTGCGATCAAGATGAAGATTCTCGGCTTCCATACGGAGAATTTTGACACAGATGCCATGGAAGGTCCCCATGAACGGCATAAAATTGCGCGGCACTTCCGTGGCCGCAAAAAGATCAGAAGAGAAGAAAGATTTTAGACTATCAGGGCATTGATCAGTTTCTTTTGAGGCTTGCTTTAAGAGATGAAAAAGACGCTCACGCATTTCCCTGGCGGCTTTATTAGTAAAAGTGACAGCGAGGATTTGTGAAGGCAAAATCCCATGAGTGATTAGGTTCGCAATACGATGCGTGAGGGTTTTAGTTTTACCAGAACCGGCACCAGCCAAGATTAAGAGTGGTCCAGAAAGGGTTTCAACAGCATCGGCTTGGGCGGGGTTCAATTCAGTGGTAAAAAGATTCATAGATTAATTATACGCTACTTAATAACAAATATCTGCTGAATCATTTGCTGACAGATGGGCATTGAAGCGAGATAACCGGCAAGAAAAAGTAATAACGTGGTGGTAAAAATAAAAATGCGCCACCCCATTAGGTCGTAGAGAAAATAATTTAACACAATTAGGGCAAGGAGGCTAATCAAGATAATCAGAGTGAGAATATCCATGTATTTCTTGGTAATGGCAAAATTTTGTTTTATCTCATGGATGGTATCGTGCATGGTGAGTTGGCCAAGGTAAACTTGCACAAGATAGTGTGTAGTGGCATTTAATACGGCAGGGTTAATCGATTGACCGGATTCCGCAAGAAAGTGGTCAATCTTGGCAGAAAAATTATTCATCAAAGTTTGTTCGAGATTAATATTACTTGGAATTTGATAAATATTATCGATGATGAGATTCTGATATTTTTGATATTCCTCTGGCAAAATCAATTGACTGAGAATTTTCGGAAAATTATTCTGCAGAGTCTGAAGATTATACATCACTTCACCTGGCATAATCTGGTTATCTGGAAGGTTTTGCGCAAAATTAATAATCTCCGAATTCATCGTGCTAGTAAATTCTTGAGTGCCGGTACCATAAAAGCGATCGATAATAGCGGATTTGGTTTGAGAAACCTTAATGGCGTAGTAGGTTGGATTTTCACTAAAATATTTTTTGACAAAATTGGCATTCATGAAGGTCTGGTTAGCTTGACTAATAAAACCAGCGAGCAGGGCCACTATAAACAAGAAAATCAGCGCCAAAAGATGACGAACTTTGAAACGCTTGAAATTTTGCTGAATATTATTAAGCATTACCTTTATTATAGCAAAGAAATATCAGGCCACGTGATACCTGATATTTTTAGACTGCAATAGGTGTGGTATTTTTAACTAATAAACTATCTAGTTACGAGCCTAGATGCCAACTAGCGGTTTAACATCGGCACCTAGATGATTAAGACGACGGGCAAAATCTTGATAACCGCGATTAATCGAATAGACGTTGCGCAAGATAGAGACGCCAGGAGCAGCCAACATACCGAGCAGTAGGACTACGGCTGGGCGAAGAGCTGGAGGTGAAACTAGCTCGGCAGCACGCCAGTTAGTCGGACCAGAAACATAATAGCGGTGCGCGTCGAGTAATTCTACCTTGGCGTTAAGATTCGTAAGGTAAGTGGAATAAATCGCACGATTCTCAAAAACCCAGTCATGAATCAGAGTACGGCCTTCAGCCATGGCGGCAATCACGGTGAAGAATGGTAAATTATCGATATTGAGACCTGGGAAAGGCATGGGATGAATTTTATCAGCCGGAGCCACCAGATTAGATTTCAATATATGCAAATCGACTAGGCGAGTGCGACCATTATAAGAGAAGTACTCCTCAGAACGCTCAATTTTGGCATGCATGGAACGCAAAACCTCGAGCTCAATTTCGAGAAATTCAATCGGAGCACGGGTGATAGTAATTTCGGATTTAGTGACCAAACCAGCTGCCAAAAAAGACATGGCCTCGATCGGGTCTTCGCTAGGATAATATTCCACATCCTTATCAATGCACTTTTGGCCACGCACTACAAGTGTCGTGGTGCCAATTCCCTCAATTTTAACCCCGAGATCTTGAAGGAAGAAACAAACGTCTTGCACCATGTAGTTCGGCGAAGCACCGACGATGGTAGTTTGACCAGGATAAAGTGCAGCGGCCATGAGAATATTTTCTGTCACTGTATCGCCACGCTCAATAAGCACGATACGTTTGCCCGATTCGTCACGAAGAATTTTTTGATCAACCTTGGCCTCGTAAAAACCGGTATGGGTAGTAGCGTCGACATTTAACCCAAAAACTGAAAGCGCACGAAGATGCGGCTCGACAGTGCGCGTGCCTAGAGAGCAGCCACCAGCATAAGGCAAGGCAAATTCCTTATAAAAATGAAGGAGTGGCCCCATTAACATGAGGACCGAGCGAGTTTTGCGAGCGGCAGCGAGATCCATTTCATCAAGCTTAAGTTCACGTGGAGGTGTGATTTCTAGATCTTTTTGGCGATTGACCCAGCGACATTTCACGCCGATCGATTCAAGCACCTCGATAATACGAAACACTTCTTCGATACGCGCAAGTTTTTTAAGTGTAGTGCGGCCACGATTGAGAAGTGCAGCACAAAGAAGAGCCACACCAGCATTTTTGGAAGAATTAACCGTAATGGAGCCACTGAGTGTTTTGCCACCATTAATACGATAAGATTGAAAAGAAGAGTCGCTGACGGCCAAAATCTGATGACCGAGTGCAGAGGAAATTTTCTTAATCATTTCGAGAGAAGTATTTTGATCACCCTTTTCGATGCGATGAACGGCGGACTGAGAGGTGCCAATCATCTTCGCGAGTTCACCTTGAGTGATGCCTTTTTCACGGCGAAGATTGGTAATAATAGCGCCGATTTCTTCTTGGTAAGTTTTTTGTTTCATAAGAACCTTTCCTAATAAACCATAAATATTATATCATGGATGGTATATTTTGAAAATAAAATAAGACCCCCATAGACGGGGTCTTATTCGGAGAATTTTTCAGTTTTTAGGCTTCTTTGACGCCACAAACTACATTATTGGCGTGTACCCAACCTTCGACAGAACCACCGTCAAGATATTGACCAGAGGTGGAAGCCACACGCATGGTTTGACCTTGCTTAATGTAATCATAAATTGGGTCAGTAATCATGTATTCCTGATCGGTTGGGCCAAAATCGTGCTCATTGACGTAATTGACGATTTTTTGCAATAAATCCGCAGAAAGAATATATTTACTGACATTAATCAGATTAGACGGAGCTTCTTCGACGGATGGTTTTTCGACCACATTGGTGAGCTTGCCATCCTGAACCTCGAGCACCCCATATTTATCAACTTTTTCTTTAGGAATTTCGACACCTAAAATGGCCGAGTCAGTTTCAGATTGAAGAGAATTAATCAGAGAAGTGGCAGCAGATTCGCCCTCTGGATTCCAGATGAAGTCATCACCCATATAGACAATCACCGGCTCATTTAGATTATATTCTTCGGCAGCCATAGCGACAGGGACGGCGGTGCCATATTTACTATTGGCGTCTTGAGCGATGTAATGAATTTTAACGTGCTCTGGAAGAGTTTTAGTGAGAGCTACACGGTCACCCTTGCCGCGTGAGATTAGATAATCGTTTAGCACGATATTATCAGAGTAAAATTCGCGAACTTGGCAAGGCTCGGTATTGCTGACCACCATATAAATATCAGTGACTCCAGCCTCGATAAGTTCTTGCACGGAATAATCGACGAGCGGGCGGTTGCCGACTGGCAACATAGATTTTTCAATAACTTTGGTAATCGGTAGACGACGTGTACCCCATCCGGCCACAGGAATGATGGCTTTGGTAATTTTCTGCATTTTTTCTCCTTTTCTGCATTATACCATATTTTCCCCAGATAACACCTCTTGGTAAGCTATTTGAGACTGATCAATGAGTCGCGCCAATACTCAGAATGCTCGCTAATTAAGAGGTCAGCGACAGTGGCGGCGATATTGGTGAGGCCGGCGTCAGGCAAGTTTTTTAACTGATAGTGCTGGCTAAACTCGGTATTATCATAAAAATAGCAAGGGACGAGATTAGTGGTATGTGAGGTCTTGGCTTGGTGGGTGTTAGCATCAAAAAGTTCCTCGGCATTACCGTGATCAGCAGTAATTAACATCATGCCGCCTAGCTCATCAACCTTTTTAGCGAGGCGCTGAAGTTGTAGATCTATCGCTTCCATGGCGACCACGGTCGGCTCAAGCTCGCCAAAATGCCCCACCATGTCTCCCCCAGCAAAATTAATTCGTACAAAATCAAAGTCAGACATTTTCTCAAGCACGGCGTCGGTAATTTCCGCGGATTTCATCCAAGGGCGTTCGTCATAGGGGCGGGTATCGGATTTAATCTCGAGAAATTCTTCACCAGAGAGCGGCTCATAACTATTGCCATTGAAATAGTAGGTGATATGGCCGAACTTAGCGGTTTCGGAACAGGCTAGCTGAGTGAGATTTTCGGTAGCCAAATATTCGTGTAAGGTGTGGTGGATTTCGACTGGAGCGACCAAGGTATGTTCCGGAAAATGACGATCCACATCATACTCAGTGAGACTGGCAAAGTAAATCGGAAGTTTCTGATTCTGTTCGGTGCCACGATTAAAACCTTGAAAATCATCGAGGCAGAAAGCTTCGGCAATTTCAAGCGCACGGTCGGCACGAAAATCAAAGTAGATGAAACTATCGTGTGGCTGAACTAGACCAATTGGATTCTTCACCTCATCTGTTACCACAAAAGCTGGAAGATACTGATCTTGAAGGCTAGGCTCAGATTCACGAAAATGTTTAATTGCCGCGTCCGCAGAATTAAAGTAATGAGCAGCCTGGCCATGAACTAAGGCCTGCCAGCCACGCTCCACGATCGACCAATCAGTTTGATAACGGTCGGCAATGAAGACCATACGGCCACCGCCAGAGGCGATTCGAATATCGACGTCAAACTCTTTTTTAATCTCTGTGACCACTTGATTAAATTGAGCGAGATATTTTTCAGCTGACTGCGGCGCCACATCGCGACCATCGAAGACCGCGTGCACACGCATGGTTTTGATACCAGATTCAGCAGCGCGTCTTAGCATAGCAAATAGATGCGATAACTCACTATGTACGCCACCATCAGAGAAAATTCCGGAAAAATGTAGGGTGGACTGGTGGTTTTTAAGATTTTCGATAATCCCCTGCCAGGCTTGAGATTGCCAGATCTCTCCAGTGGCAAAAGCTTGGTTGATTTTAGCGATACCCTGCTTAATAATTTGGCCACTACCGAGAGCATTATGTCCAACTTCGGAATTCCCCATTTGACCAGCCAAGATACCGACCGCTTCGCCAGAAGCTTGAAGAGCTAATTTCGGATAATTTTGCTCTAATTGATGCAAAAATTCCGTGTAGGCTAGCGCCACAGCGTTGCCCTCGATTTCTTGGCGAATACCCACTCCATCCATCACCACGAGAACGACTGGACCGGTATAATTTTTCTTTGATTTTGTCTGCATGACTCACCCTTTTTAATTTTTAATTAATGCGTTTGATTTTCGGCAGCTGAGGCCAGAACATTTTCGAATAATACACCAATGGTAAGTGGACCTACGCCACCGATTTTTGGGGTAATAGCAGAAATATCGGTACGCGCACGAATTTCATCATTAATGTCACCGAGAATCACTCCACCTTCACTGGCAGTACCAGCATCGACAATTACAGCGCCTTCGCGAATCATTTCAGAAGTAATGAGATAAGGATTACCCGTGGCGGTAATAATAACATCGTGATTTTTGAGTTCAGAAAAATCTGATCCACGGTGAAAAACCGAAACGCGAAGATTAGAATTCGTGAACATACGAATGAGTGGTTCACCGACCAAGCGGCCACGGCCGACAATGGCGATAGATTTATTATTCAGTTCGATACCGTAGCCAGTGAGCAACCAGTTAATCGCCGTAGCCGTAGCACTATCGAAGCGACTTTTGCCAGTCAAACCATCGACGTCTTTTTCGGGAGCAATTAGGGAGACTAGCACCTCAGTCCACTCGGGATTTTGCAAAGGAAGCTGCAAAATTATCGAAGAAACAGAACCGTCTTGATTAGCAGATTCGATAGCGGATTGAATAGCTTCCTTGGTAGGATTTACTACCTGGTCAATTACTTCAATCTCAATATCTTCCCCGTAAGCTTTCTTGAGACTGACGTATTTTTCGATGACGGGATTATTTGAATCACGAATAATGACTAATTTTGGACGGATTTTACGTGAGCGGAGAGCCTTTACCTGATGAGCTTGGCGCTCCTTAATAAATCCAACTAATTCACGACCGTTTAATTCTTTGACCATGGAGCTCCTTACTTAATTTCGTCCGGTTCTTGTTCGATCATTAAGCCAAATTTATCGAAGACAATTTTGGCAATTTCGGCGCGAGCGGCGGCAAGGTCAGCATAAGTTTCGGCAGATTCATTAATCAAGATTAGAGCCGCTTTTTCACTGACTTTCATACCATGGAAGACCTGGCCTTTAAGCCCGGCATGTTCGAGAAGCCAGCCAGAGTTGACTAGATTAGTGCGTTTCTCTGGAGAATCTGGGCCGACTTCTTTGGAGTTGCGCCAAACTTCAATACCGCGAGCCTCAGCCGCGTCGGCTTCTTCGTCAGTGAGGTAAATATTCTTGAAGAAGCTACCAGCACTGGCGATTTTTTCTGGATCTGGCAGCTTAGAGTTTCTCACTTCGCGAACCATACGAGCGATGTTGGTTGGTGAAAAATCGGTCTCTTGATGTTCGTCCACATAAGCTTGCAAGGAGCGGTAGAATGGTGGATTGAGTTGACCTTTTTTCAAACGAATCACAATCGAATAGATAAAGTAGCGGCCGACACTTTCACCGGAATTAAAGATGGACTTGCGATAGCTCATCTTCATATCTTCAGCGAGAATGGTCTTAAAAGTTTTTTCCTGCAGGTCGTAAACATCAGCAGAAACAATCACCTGCGTGACTTCCTGACCATAGGCGCCGATATTCTGAACAGGTGAAGCACCGGCGGTGCCTGGAATGCCAGCCATCGCTTCGATACCAGAATAGCCAAGGGCGGCAGTGAAATTGACTAAGGAGTCCCAAATTTCACCACCATTAGCACGGAAGTAACCATAGCCTTCTTTTTCAGATTCAGTTCTTACCTCAGTGCCGTAAGTGGCTTCGATTTCCTCTTCTGAAAGCTGCGAGATGCCGAGAATTCGATCAAGCAAAATTACACCTTGATAACCTTCATCGGTGGCGAAGGTATTAGCACCGTTACCGAGGATAGTGACTGGGAGATTTTTTTCCGCAGCAAACTGATAGGCTTCCGGAATTTCATCTTTGGACTTGATTTCAATGACATATTTAGCTGGACCACCAATACGCATGGTGACGAGATTTTTAATCGGGACGTTTTCGGAAATTAACATTTATTCTCCTTGTTTTTATTAAGTTTAGTAGTGGTTTAAAATTCAAAAATAACTAAATCATTACTTTTATTTTAACATAAACAAATCCCGACCTCTCATGTTAAAATAGATAAGTAATGTTTGAAATTCATGAAGTATTCAGGTTTGTAAGCTTCTGGTTTTTGATGTTTATTATCTATTCTTTTATCGGCTGGGTCTTCGAATGTATTTGGACGAGTGTCGAGCAACGAAAATTACAGAACCGAGGTTTCCTTTTCGGACCAATCTGTCCAATCTATGGTGTGGGAATGATTTCATTTTTAATCCTGACACAAGAGATTCATTTCGAATGGTATATTGAATTTTTTATTTTCGCCCTAATCTGTACGGTGATTGAGTATACTACTAGCGTAGTCATGGAAAAAATCTTTCGGGTGCGTTGGTGGGACTACTCGGAAACTACACGCTTCAATCTAAACGGCCGGGTTTCGCTCGAGACTTCTCTTGGTTTTGGTTTGGGTGGAATGGCCATTAAGTACGGATTACATCCGTTTATTTTACACTTGATTTCACCACTTTCCTGGCCAATGATTGAATCGATTAATGGGGTACTACTGACGATTTTAGTGATTGATATTATTTTTACGACAGTGGCGACTTTGAAATTACGTGATAAATTTAGTGCCAAATTTGGCTCTACCAAAATTGATGTAACCTCAGAAATTAAAAAGCTAACCCGTGAATATTATTCGCGCGCAGCTAGATTCAAGCGTCACATGACGAAAGCGGCAATGGAAAATATCCAAAAAACTCATAAAAATATTGGCAACAAAATTAATTCGATTACTAAGTCGAAGAAGTAGGCTATTCTACCTTAAGATATTTCTCAAAATGCGAAAGATAATATGTGGTAAAATTCTCACGAAATTTTCGACGCAGCTCCTTGATAAAACTTGATTCCTTACCATCGACGGTGAGTAAAATCACCTGCTTTTTGGCACGAGTAAGAGCGACATAAAAGAGGCGGCGCTCTTCATTGACTGAAGCCTGGTCTAGCCTTAATTCTTCTGTGATTTTGACTAGCTCAGCCTTAAGTGGCGGATCTTTAACGTGAGCTGGAAAACCCAGCTTAGCATCGCGATTATTAAGGATAATCACATAATCAGCTTCGAGGCCCTTAGATTGATGCACGGTGAGAAAGCGAATTTTTAAATCCGATCGCGCATGAAATTCTATACCATCTGAGGTTAAATTAAATTTACTGCAGTGTGCGAGACGGAATAGATCAATCTGAAAACGCCCTAACAATAAAATCGAGCTATTTTCCGAAAGAGATTCGAGATAATGCGTGAGGACCTCTAGATCGAGTCGCTCTGAGTCGCCACAGACCTCCACAACAGGCTCCGATGAGTCTTCTTTTTGGCTTTGAATTTGTTTTCGAATTTGAGTATGATCCTGCATAATAAAACTCGAACTTAGATTCGCAAGCGTGGAACCAAAACGATAGGTTTTCGAGATACGATGCAGAGAAAAATCACCCCAAAATTTACGGAAATTCAGAGTAAAATCGACGCGACTGCCACTAAAACCATAAATCGCTTGCCAGTCATCGCCCACGGCGAATAGGTTGGCCTGCGAGGATCCAATGAGAAGATGTAAAAATTCCTGGCGCAAAGCCGAGAGATCCTGATATTCGTCGACAATGATATAGCGAAACCGAGTTCTAATCTGGCCAGAACGAAGATACCGAATCGCTAATTTGATCAGCCCAGAAAACGTAGTCTGATGTTTTCCTAGGAGACTGGATAATTCCCTTTGATATTTTTCGGAAACCGTGAGGAATAAATTACTGTAATCTGGAGAAGAGAATTTATTAGCAATGAGAGACAATGTAGCAGAATCTAGCTCGTGAAGATTGAGAAATTCGCGGATTATCGAAGTTTGCATGGTAGGCTCATCAGAACCAGAAATTACATTATCAGCTATTTCCGAAACGAGCTGCTTATCATCTATTTCATTTGTAGTAACAGAAAAATCTGGCCATAGACTACGAAGTAATTTCAAAGCTAAGCTATGAAAAGTCTCAATTGTAATGTTCGGTGACGGAGATTTTCTGAGCAAAATCTGTTCCGCAAATGTTTGATAATATTCGCGCAGAAAACGTTCTCTGAGTTCTGTGGCGGAATCATGTGTAAAAGATAAAACTAATATTTCTGGTGGACTAGCGAAACCGGATTGCAAGAGATAGAGAATTTTACCGAGAATAGTGGTGGTTTTACCAGAACCGGCGCCAGCTACGACTAGATTAAATCTAGCGGGGTCATAAATCGATTTGCGTTGTTCTCTATCGAGAGGGTGATTTTCGACGCGGAAATCTAGCGGCAGAATGTCGAGGGATTTATTACTAGATCTATGAGCAGAAAGTCGCGCCGATGAAATATTTGACATGTGGTCGACTTCGGTTTTTTCGAATAAGTTTTTGGTTGTTAGATTTTTTGACATATTTGGCTCCTTTTTGATTTAAGAGCCAAGATTATTTGAAAATTAAGAAAACAGCGGGTGTGACAGAAATTTTAAAAAAATCTGAATCCTTATTCAAGAACTACCGCATTAATAATTAATTTAACAAAAAATCATAGCTCTCACTATGATCTAATCTTGTGGTGCCCGAAACAGGACTTGAACCTGCACCTAGAAGCTAGACTAGCACCTGAAGCTAGCGCGTCTGCCAATTCCGCCATTCGGGCTTGAGATAATTATACCCCAAACCCGGCGGTTCGTGAACTAGAAAGAATTTTAATTTCTTCTGAGTCTCAAAGAAGCAATTAGAGATTCTTCGTAAATTGGTTTTTACTGGCGTTGAAGGTATCACCGTTATTATTGATGTATATAATATCACCGGCATTATTTTTAATTTGGCGATATTCGCCAAAATCAGCAGGGGCTCGATAAACTGTAGCTTCGCTTCCAGTACTTCGAACATTAATTGTGGTCTGATTCATCATATCAGCAATTTTACCCTGAGCCTCATGTACCATTTCGTACTTAGCACCATCAAGACCATTGATAATATCTGGATTTTTAATACCAGTTTCAGCCAATTGATTAAGAGCGGCATTAAATCTTGCGTCCCCAGTAGCCTTCAATTCCGAAGCATCAGCATTTGACATGGCATTAAGTTTATCACCATTAATATTGCTAAGCGCAAATTCAGTTCCTTCTGCACGAAGCTGATTAGCTAGACCTTCAACCGTATCTTCACCGGTTGCCTGACTGGTGCCCCTAAGTGACGTTAACTGACCAGTTAATACTTGATGCTTATCGGCAAAACCAGGAATGCTCGAACTAGCATGATCAAGTTGTGTCATAGCACGCCCAGAAGTTTTTAGGTTTGAATCTGCCATCATACCATTGATAAGCTTTTGTCCACTTTTTGTAGCACCAACAACCCTGGTAAGTGCGCGAATTCTACTGTCATGGGCTTCTTTTTCTTGATCCGTAGCACCTTTATATGATTTTTCCATTTCTTTCTTCAACTCAGCCGCAAGCTCATCTTCTGATTTTCCACTATTTCGATAGCTACTCATAAGAATCTTATCCTGGTATTCCATAGCTTCGTCTTTGGCAAGATTCTCGAGATTTTTAAAACCACTGCCACTAAAATTACTTAAAGCAGTACTAGCAGCATAATCACCACCAGCACGCATTTTAGAATCTTTATTGAGAATTTCTACAGCTCTAGCACGATCTCGCATCTGACCAGAAGTAAGCGTTTTACCTGATCTTTTCATGTTATTGTAACCACGTAATTTTTCTTCAGCACGCTTGACTTCTCTGTCTGCAGCAAAATTGTTCTTTGCATTTCTGTAGAATTCAGAAGAAGCAATAGCCCCACCTGCCATACTTGCGCCCTTGAGAGCTCCGCCACGCATCTTATCGAAGGCGCCAGTAATACTACCGAGCCCTGCAAGAGATTTTGAAGTCATGGATGGGATTGCGAAGTAAGGAAGAACGTTCAGTAATCCACCTACAATCATCATAAGAATATCAGTACTGGTACCAATAATAATCGAGGAAGCAAGCGCACCAGCAGAGGTTGCAAAGATAAACATCGGATAAAGCATCAGAAGTGCTTTGACGGTAGAAATATATTTCTTAGTTATCGCAGCAGTATTCGGTAAAGCATATAAGACCATCATGAGTGGGGCAAGTACAACTACCATTATAATAGCAGCCTGACGAATAGTTAACATAATAAAACCAAAGAAGACTGATATCAATGTCGTAACAATAAACATCACTACCGGAAGAATAATTGCTGGACCAGCAAGTGCTCCGGTCGCTACCCCAATACCAGCAAGACCACCTGCAACTCCAGTTACACTTCCAGCGATAGCAGATATAATTGCAGATGCTCTAGTGGAGGCATCAGCATCCATACCATCAGCAGCTACCGACCTAATAAGTGCCCCAATACCATTACCGGCAATTTGAGAAAGGTCAATTAAGACACCCATAATTAAATATGAGAAATTAACCAGGATTGCAGTAATGATAAGCTTTGGTAATATTTTCTTAATGTTGTAATTAGAGATACCAATATTAGTCACCTGAGAAAACACTACTACGAGTAGCATAATCACAAAACCGATATTGGCAATATTACGGAAGGCGGACCAGGCCTTATAGATGGATGAATCCTGCTTAGAGAATTGCTCAATGATAGAAGTATGTACAGTAGTAAGGCTAGTAATAAAACCAAGAAGTCCACCAGCCGTAGCTGCACCATCGGCAATGGCCGGACAAAGCATCCAAGAAAGGAAACCGCCGTTTTCCTGACAATAGCTTTGCTTCTCATCGGCAGTTCCATCATCAGTAGATGAGTCGCCTGTTTCAATTTGATTCTCCAAATGTTCCGTTTCTAAACATTTTTCACCACCATTACCATCATCGACAGTGAACTTATTGTCCGCTAGTGCTTTTTGCAGAGTTTCATATTCCTGTTTTTCGGCATCTGAGAGAGTCTCACCCTCGTCATACATTTTATGCTCATACCCCTCAACAATTCCCCTAGCCTGAGTTTTAGTTTTTTCTGATCCACATGCACTCTCTTCCTGAACTTTTATTTTTTTAGTTTCAATACATTTTCTTCCACCATTGCCATCATCTTCAGTAAAATCTTTCTTTTGTAGAGCACTAGAAAGTTTTGTATATTCAGCCTTTTCATCTGCTGTTAAGACAGCGCCAGCTCCTTCTCGACGACTATATTCAGTCACAGTATCAGTCACGGCCTGAATCATTTCGGGACTACCACAAGTGTCTTGTTTAGCTGTTTTGAAATTTGCGGCATAGAATTCAGCATTTTTATTTAAAATATCTGAGAGATCCTTGCAGCTCTTTGATTTATTAATATTGCCACCGTTATTGCTATAGACAAAGGATGTAGCATCAACGTCCTTACCATCGCCACCAAATTTTATTTTTGGATATTTTTCAGACACCTTACCGTCTTTATCTACAATTTTTACCGAATAACTAGCTGCTTGGTTAGTCTTTTTATCTTCGAATCCAGAAACACAATCACTATTGAACGCATTTAATGCAGCTAGGTAATCGAGGTTTGCGTTTATATTATCCTTTTCAATATTTTCAAATTTTTCAGCAAAAACATTGCCGCTCATGCGCTTTTCATAAATTGACTTGAGTGTAGGAATACCGGTTGTTTTATTTCTCTGAAATGCACCGTTAGGAATACCTTCTGCACAATTATCGGTTTTTTCCGCATGAATTGTAGATCCTCTCCTTGCACCACCAGTAATCTTGACATGACTAAAGAGTCCATCTGCTTTCTGATTACAGAATAAATCCGAAATACTGCCGCCTGGCTTAAAAAAATCAACAAACTCTTTAGTTATATTGGACGAACTTGAATCATCACAATAGGCCTTACCATCATGTTTACTTCCTTCTATAGATTGCTCAAGACTACCAACTCTAATCTTTATATGGTCACTATTATCATCACCCTGTAATCCAAGGTCACTAAAGTCACGAAATAGATTTCCCTTATTTTTTTCAATCTCTTTTAGACTTGTTCGATCTTGTTTTTTTGCCACATCTTTTTGACTTCTAGCCCTAGGAGTATAAGTTAATTCAGCTTTTTCATAGCATTTTTTAAACGCCGCCATAATTGTGCGAGCCTTAATAGCATCATTAACTAACCCCTCAACCTTATCCGCTGGAGCAGAAATTATGGTAACATTCTTTGCAGCAAATACAGTAGAAGTAGTATACAAAACTAGGTTCAATATCAAGATTGAAACCAAAACAACAAGACTAATTCGATATTTTTTATTTTTCATCACCTACCTCACGCCTACAATGCATTTACTTATATATTCACTGATATTATTTTGATTCTTGTAACCTGGAAGACTATAGACAGAAGAGAATACTTTTTTTAGACTATTGTTTTCAATATTTTTTATTACATTTTCGACCTGCTTAGATTGCTCTTCACAATTATCACCACCCAACACATCGGATCCATCAAAATAACATGTGTCATTATCAATCAATTCATTTAAGTGCTTATTATATGAAATTAACTCAGTAAAATTTTCATATAATGCCTTATATGAAATATTGTCAGCAGAGGAATACTTCGATATAGTATCTATATCATTGCTTTGAAAAGCTTGATAAAAATCTTCATATACGGCTATAGCATTTATATATGGATTATATCTTTCATCAAGCTTCTTTTTTAATTCAGAGAATATTTTCCTACTTGCCTCATTACCATCAAAGTTTTTCTTAACTGTTAGTAAATTTTTAAGCTTCTCAAGAGACCCCTTCGACTCTTTTATACTTTGGCTTTTTGACTCATCAAAGACCATTTCAAACGTTAAATTATTATTATAAGTATTAAAAAATAATTTTTCTAGATTATTTATTTTCTCCATATCATCAGATTCATAAAAGGTAGTCAATTCTTCCTTGCTCATATTTTTTGAGTCGATAACCGTTTTCTTAAAAAGAAAACTCAAGAGAAAAACAAAAAGTAGACCAACTAAGCCAAAGACAACATACTTCTTCAGATTCTTCCCCTTAGGTTTGGTAGCATAGGCGTTTGGGATAATGATGTCGGAAAAATCACCACCTTGTGGAGCGGAAGTAAAAGAATTGTTTGTATTTTGGTCCATTTGCTTAAATTATAACATAAGAGTTTTAAAAAGCCACCAAAAAACTCCAGCCGAGACTGGAGTTTTTGGTTGGACTTCGCAGGCTGTTTCAATGATAATACATTTTTAACTCAAGACGTATTTTATTATCATCACGCAGTTTTCAACCATTTAGCTTGGGCCTCCCCGCTCAATAATTTAAGCGAGAAGGCTTATTCAAAGCTAAGTATTGACGTCCTAAGAAAATCTTCGGAGCGGTCAATTAGCGAAGTTTTTTACGGCTAGAAAGATAAAGACCAGCAGTCGTAATGATAGAACCAAGACCGAAGGCTGAGCTAATTACGGTTTCAGGACCGGTTTTTGGCATTTCCTTTGGAAGTTCTTGTTTTGGTTTTTCTGGGTTTGGAGTAACTGGAGTTACTGGTTTTTCTGGGGTATTTTCACAGGTTTTCTTAACGTAAACATCTGCGCTACCTTGAACAGCGAAACCATTAGCCGAAGCCTTAGCCCAGTTGATCAAACGATTATTACCACAAATAAGATTTTCATCGACAACCTTAGCAGTGAAACGGACATAACCATCACCATTAATGTTGTAACCACCAATATTCAAACCACCATTAATAACGGTGTTGGAATCAGTAGTTAGACCATCTTTGTGTTTTGAGGTAAATAATTTAGTAGTACCATTAACATATTGCATGTTCTTTGGCAAAGAGTCGCTTACAACAACATCCTTAACAGCGGAAGCATTAAGGTTCTTGTAGTGAATTTGATATTCGACAGAGTCACCAACCTTGGCATCAACGGAAGTTTTCCATTCCTTATCGCCAAGCATACGAACCTTCTTAGTAATAGAGGTGTTTTCGAAAACTGGTTTAACCTTAATAGTGACATAACCAGCATAGTTGTAACAACCAGGGAGGTTACCATCTAATTTATCATAACCAACTTTCACACCACCGTTTACGATAGAGTCAGATAGGGTAGTACCGTTCTTGAAAATATTATTTTCAAAGGTGGCAGAACCTTCAACATAGTCAAGGTAGAAAGCACGACCATCGGCGCTCTTAAGATTCAAAGAATCCCAGTAACGAGATGGAGTTGCATTCGAGGCATTAATGAAGCCAGAAATACGAGCAGTCTTAGAAACCACAGTTGGTAAAGAAATTTCAGTGGTGACATCTTTAGCTACAGCGTTAACACCCTTAGGGTTATTGTTGTGAACATAGAGACGAACTACGTAAGTTTTACCTTCTTCAACGTTAACATCACCGATGTTCCAAACGTTGTTTTTGCCATTGTTACCAGTAGCTTCGTCGCGAATACCTAAGAAGCTACGTTCGTCGTTTAATGGCATGATGACACCGGCTTCTTTTTCCTTAGCGGAGATAGAAGAATCGTCGTCCTTAATAGAGTTCATGACGATCTTGTCGCCAAGTTTACCAGCGTTAATGTCAGCGATAGTGTAAGTAGCGCGACCGCCAGCGTTATCACCCCAACCAGATACAGTTGCAACAGTAGCAAGACCAGCAACAGTCACGGTAGCAGCGATGGATGCAAATTTGAATGCTTTTTTCATAAAAGCTCCTTTCAATTAAATTGTTCCTGTTATAAAATTTTGTTTTCGATTTGACTACACGAATCTAAATCTTTTTCTTCTAGCCAAATTGTTAATTTTCGTCTATGCCACTGAAAATCGAATCGTCTCAAGAGTAAACATGAATTACCCGGCGGCCTGAGCCGCCAGGGTAATTAAGGTACAACATAGATGTAGATAAGTTGTACTGAAGTCCATTACTGGACTTCGTCTAGGACGTCATTACCTTCGGCAATGTCGTCAACCTTAACTCCGTTTTTGTCTCTGTACTCAGCTGATTGCGGCTGAGTTTCTGTAGCGTAATCTTTTCGATTTTCATACGCTGCTTCAGATTCCTCGATACTTCTGCCCTGATCTCGAGTCGGAGTTTCCGGTTTTACTTTCTCCGGTCTCTCATGACCTCCATCCGTGCGAACCGCTGGGTCCGTAGGCTCGAAGGCATCAGTACCGACGGTAGCATTACCGCCACCGATCATGGCGCCGCCGTTGTTGACCGGATCCTGAGAAGGTTTCTTCTCGGGTTGACTCTCACGGTGATTATTTCCACCGCCGCCACCACCGCCGCCTCTACGGCGACGCTCAGTACTTCTCTCAGTCTCTGACTCCTTGGTAGAAGACTCAGTAGAAGACTCGGTAGACGTCTGAGTTGAAGACTCCTTGGTGCTAGACTCTGTTTGCTTTTGCTTCTTCTCGGTAATCTTCACCTTGATAAGCTCTGGACGCTTATCGTGGACATTGATTCCGATCTTGAAAACCTCTGTGCCCGCCTTATTAACATAAGCGAGCACAATAGCATCACGAGTAAACTCGTAGTCTGCTCTTTCGAAGGTAGTCAATTTAGCGGAATTAGAGTTTGCTAAACTCAAAGGATAGTGGTGATTGGTAGTCACCAACTGAACTCCCTGATTGACAAGTCTATCGTAAATCCACAATGCACCCACGCCGACCTTGATTTGCCTATCATTGGCGTAAAGTACACCATTCTCCTCTCGGAGATAGGCTTGATTACCTATACCTTCTTTCATGAACTGAGAATACTCATTGCGGCTATTAGTTATCCAGCTGTTAATCTGGGGGAGAGTAGTGCCGTCACTTAGAGTCACATTCGCAAATGCATCAAGCAGTGATTGAGTGACTGGCGGATTGGTCAGAACTTCCTGGCGTGTCTCATTATCCATGACGACTAACTCTTCCTCGCTATACTTTTCCCCGTCCTTAGTTCCGTGAGTCACGGAAAAAGGCGTGGATAAAGCATCACTAAAGCCAGATCCTGCAACTCTTTCGGCTGCCTTATTTGGCATCGAATTATCGCAGAATTCACGGCTAAGCTCTGGGTACGCTTTCGCGTACTCATAGTTATCGAAATCGAACGTCAATTCCGATTTCTCGGCTTCGACGTCCTTTGCGGAAAGCGTTTCCGCCTCTGTATCGGCGTGATTTCTTTGACAAGATTTCACACCGGCTCCGATGGCTACTACCACAATTGCAAATACCAAAATCCCTGATAAAACCTTTTCGATTTTACCAAATCTAAACTTTTTCATTTTTTACCTCCTTTGGAGACTCCGTCCTCGATGTGGGAAATGCGGCGGAGTCTAGTCAAAAATGTGATCACAAACACGACGATCATCATGCAACTAAGCATAATGCCGTCTGTGTTTGAGCTGTCGATTTCAATCTTAAGCGAGATTATTCCGAAGATAAATCCCACAAGTCTTAAAATCTGACAGCAATACTCCAATGCCATCTCCTCGTTCATAGACGTCTCCTCCTAAGCGAAAACTCGGATTCCTACACATACCACGAAGATAATTGCGACAGCAAAGGCGGCTCTTACAAGATTATTCGCTGTGAATAAATCCGGGAAGATCGTCTCGTCCTCATAGTTGTCACCAAAGTCAACAGGATCAAGGATTTCTTCCTCTTCTTCCGTCTTTTCTGGCTCCTTTTTAGAGTCTACTTTGGGGTCAGTGGGTTTTGGACCTTGACTTAAAGCTTTCTCTTTTTGAGTAGCAGCTTCCTGAACAGTAGCGGTTCGATAACTATTAATAAGTTCATCAATAGCTATGAATTGATCCTCTGGGCTAGAGTCACTATTCAGCATATCCAGAATTTCCGACAACGTTTGCTGCTGGATTTCGTTCATGCTAGGGTTAGTGACTTTCTTGGGTTTATCCTCTGCGTCAGATTTCGGCGCAGAGGTGGTAGTCTGAGCTTCCTCAACCTGAGTGGTTGATTCTTTATCAGTCTGAGTGTTTTTCGGCAGATTTTGCTCTGCTTTTTTATCCTCAGTTACTGATGGCTCAGGAGTTCCACTTTGTTTTTCATTGTCTACCTGAAGCTGTTTTTGCAAACGCTCAATCTGCTCGCGCAGCTTAGCATTTTCGACTTCAGCCTTACTTTTCTTTTTGGCTCTTAACTTAGGGCCGCCAAGATAAGTAAAAGTAACTACAACAATCGCAGCTAACCAGGAAAGGAAAGTTACCATTGCAAAATCCATGATATTTAAAATATCATGTTTCATCTGAAAGTAGCTAAAAAGCTGCCACCAAACCGGTGTAATTCCGACAAATATCGCCACAATACAAACCAGTTTCACTCTCCGGTAATTCAACTTCCGAAATTCCAGAAGGCTATACACCGCAATCGCTGCTAACTCGACTACAAAAGTCACTGCAGCAAGTTGTGGTTGCAGTTTTGGAAACGCTAGACTCCCGAAAATTGGTAGTAATAGCAAGCCTAAACTTACTGAACAACCCTTCAGGAGACCTTTTTCAATCGCCGAGAACTCTTGATTAGACTTGGTTTTTCGAGCACATATGGCATAAAGAATGGCATATGTAACGACAACAATCATAGCTGAAATTAGACAATAACTCATTTTGATTCCCTCCTCTGTTGCGCTCGATTTCTTCGAGGCAAAAAAATGTTTCATACAACATCTACATCTATAATAAACAGGCGTGAAATTATTTTACGCCTGAGATGATTCGATTTTAATGGACGTCTTGGTAATTCAAGCGGTTAAGCCAGATTACAGACTGAGGTGATTATACTATAAATGCTTGAAAATGTCAATGGTTATATCACAAGCATTAGCGTTTTAGACGTGTGAGTTTCAATAGTTAGAAAATAATCATAAGTGTTTTAGATTTTTTAAAGCAAATATGGAGAATTTTCATAGTAAACTACGGGGGGGTGCTGCGATTTTAGTTCACCAGTGAGTGTGAGTGGATTTGGTGAGAAGTGGCGATTTTTTGTAACAAACTAAGAGATTAAAATTTGCTATAATGGAAGAAAATGGAGGCAAAATGGGCGGCATAATCGGCAGCTACGGACAAAGTGATCTGATGCGGGGGAATTCCGGCAAGCAACAAGAGGCAGGTGACCTATACCAGAGGTCGCGCGGACAAAATGGAATGGAAGGCAGCTTCGATGTTCGTGGTGGCAGTTCGGAACCTAGCCAGAATGATGGTTTTGGCCGGGTGAATGACCAAGAGACTAATCATGGTTATGGTTATGTGAAAAACTCAGAGGAATTGAAGCGTGGTTATGGCGTGGTGGGAGAGCAAGAAAAAGCTCGTGGTTATGGTGTACTAAGTAGTGGCGGCGAAAGGCGCGGATATGGCGTGACGCCGGGAGACGGATATAAGCGTGGGTATGGAAGGCTTGGCGGAACCGAATCTAGTGGTGGGGCATCTGGTGTGCGACGTGTACCAAGT
The DNA here is from genome assembly GCA_963515485.1 of uncultured Candidatus Saccharibacteria bacterium. Classification (GTDB taxonomy): domain Bacteria; phylum Patescibacteriota; class Saccharimonadia; order Saccharimonadales; family Saccharimonadaceae; genus Nanosyncoccus. Next base: position 220,660 of record CAUPWD010000001.1, read on the forward strand.
GAAACCATGCAACGCGATAATATGATGGGCATGGGCGGCGGACCTGCTGGTAGCGCTGGTTTTTCTGGAGGTAGTAGACCTTCTGGTGGAAATATTAGGCCGGTGATTAAGCCGAATTTCTAATTAAACTAATACTTTTGATCAACTTTTTCCGTATCTTGTACCACTAATTAAGGTGAGTTACGCTAAAAATGGCCAGAAGTCTGGCCATTTTTTATTATGGTTTTGCCTTGTAGGTGAAATATCCTGGAGCACCTGGACGATCAATACGCAGATATTCGTAATTACTGTGACTTGATGAGTAACAGGTACCGTTGCCACCACAGAGACCGTAACGATTACCAAATACGGATAACGTTTTACTATTAGCACTGAGAGAAGAAATGTCAAAATCCTCAGATACGTAAATTGTTTTAAGGTCATTACGGATTGAAGTGTATTCTTTGCTACCACCAAACATATCAAAAAATTCTACTACTTTTGAAGTGTTAAAACTAGTCAAATCTAGTGTTTTTAGGCTTAGAGTTTCAGAAAACATTACCTGGATATCCGTTACATTACTCGTATTAAAGCTAGTTACATTAAGTTTTTCTAAAGATTTTGCTCCGGCAAACATAGCAGTCATATCTTTTACTTTTTCAGTATTAAAGCTCGATAGATCCAACTCGGTTAAAGACTCGCAATCAGTAAACATATAACTCATGTCAACTGCATTTGATGTGTCAAAATTCGAAAGATCTATTTTTTTAAGCTTTCTCAGATCCTCAAACATATGACCAAACTTTACAACCTTACTAGTATCCATTGGCGACAGATCAATATCTTCGATATTAAAACAATTTCTAAACATAAATTGAGTACTTCGACCAAAATATATTTTTGGTACGTCGGCATAATAATATATAGTATTTGATGAATTTTCATACCACATTAAAACGGGCACATCCGATACATCTTCGTTCTGAATATTAACAGTATTAACATCACTGCTTGGTGCATCGTGGCTATATTTAACATGTTTAATATTCTCCAATTGACCGCCCGTCAACATAGACATAGCATCATGAAAATAATATCCGCCATTTAATTCAGCATAATTTTCGACAGGGTTAGTAGTAATAGAAACGAGGAGTTTGTTTTGATAATTACCGGTACGGAGGCTGGAGTTTAGCTTCATGCCGACATGAAAAGTATTGGTTTCCTCGGTGTCGTTTTTGGCGGTAGTGGTGGCGATAACCTTGGCATGACCGCGCGGTTGAATTGGCGAATAGAGTGCCTCAGAATCTAGACGTAAACCCCATTGATTGACTGGGAGGTCGGCGAGAGTGTAATTAGAGGTGATAGAAGAAATTTTCGTATCATTCAGGAGATTAGAGTCAGTGAGAGCGGTTTCTTCAGAGGTAGAAGAAACTGTGACAGTATAACCACTGCGATTATTAGTCTTGACCGAAACATTTACAGGTGTGTCAGTAGTGCCAGACGCGCTCTCGATTACATCGGTGCCGTTAACCTGAATATTTGCACTATCGACAGAGGCGGAAAGAGTTGGTTTGACGAGAGCATGAGTGGTTTGTCGTAAGAAAAATGTGGTACCTACACTAGCAGCTATGGCTAGCAGAAAGAACCAAGGTGTGGAGATGTGGTTTTTCATAATATGCCTTTTTATTTGGATGCTTTTGCTCATTTTAACACAAGCGGAAAGAAAAGTGAATCTCTGATTGAAAAAAGAAACTGGGTTTGCTATAATCTAGGAAGCGTACAGCGCATTTTGAAAATTTGGTGGGTGTAGCTCAGTCGGTTAGAGCGTCTGATTGTGGTCCAGAAGGTCGTCGGTTCAATTCCGATCACCCACCCCATTAGCGAGTGTAGTACAGCGGTTAGTATACAAGTTTTCCAAACTTGGGATGAGAGTTCGATTCTCTCCACTCGCACCAAAATTAAAAAAATAAGAACGTTTACGTTCTTTATTTTTTTATTGCCCGTACGAGAAAGACCACGTAGTGGGATTACTCGCACCAGGTTATAAAAAGAAGAGCATTTATGCTCTTATTTTTTATTATTGTTTGTACGAGAAAATTTACGGAGTAAAACTACACATACCAAGTTATAAAAAAGAGGTCTTTAACCTCTTTTTCTTTATTGGAAGAAAGCAAAATAGACGATGGCGCCGACTAGTGCACCGAAGATACTCATAGCGATAAGCGCGAAAACTAGCGAAAGGTTGGTCTTGCGCATGGAAGGATCATCAATAATAACGGCCTGCTGCTTAGCCTTGGTCTTTTCGGATTTATTTTTCGCATAAATAGTTTTACGAGAATTATTATCTTCCTCGAAAGTGTAATCCTTGATCTTGGAGCCTGGGCCGAGGAGTTCAGAAGAAAAATCTGAGGAAGTGAAATTATCTTGACCGGCAGCAAGCGGACGTTTTTGCACCTTATCAGTGTTAATAAATGGACTGCGACCGCCGAGGACATAGTTGGAATTATTATTAGCGATATCAGATTCGGCATAAAGTGAAGCAGTTTTTGGCTTCTCGTTATCTGTAAAAGAATATACTGAACGAGCCGGAGCGACCGTAGCTATAATTTCAGATGGTTCAGATTGATCAACTGGGGCAAAAGCGGAGTCAATAGAATCTGAGGTGAGCGCGCTTTCCTGGTTTTTTGGCAGAGTAGAAATAGTATTCGAGCGGCCGGCGGTCGGATAATACATGGTAGCGGATGGATTACCAGAGGTAGATGCCGAACTTTTACCGTGGAGTTGCTGATTATCAACAGAGTCAAAGAGCGCCTCGAGATCCTCGATTTCATCATAATTATCATAGTTTTGCAAGGCATCACGTACACTTGAAGAAACCAGGGTAGTTGGAACTGGAGCTTTAGCTGGGTAAGTCTGTTGAGATTCGGAATTTATTTCAGACTCAACTTTTTTAGCTGGACGAATGCGACCAAAAAGTGTGCGGCTTGGACTGGCGGTAATCTGAATACGAGAAACCGGCGAAGGCGCCTTAAATTTGGAAGCGGCAGAAGCGGCGGAGGCGGTAGAATTAACAGTATTAATGGCGGAACCAGCAAGAGAATTTATGCCACCAGAAACTGAAATTTTCCCAGTGGAAGCAGCGGAAGCGACTGAGATTGCAGTTGGAGCTGGCTTCATTTTCGGAGCTAAACTAGCACTGCCAACTGGAATTCTACCAGTGGCGCGTGGTAACTCACCAACCTTACGCTTAGCGAGTTCTTCCTTGGCACGTTGTTTTTCTAGCTCGTAGCGCCTTTGCTTGGCCTGATTTTCTCGTTCAATAGCCTGACGTCGCAAAAGAGCTTCTTGTTCAGCCTGTTTTTTGGCAATAGCCTGCTGTTTTTCTTCGATTTCACGCTGCAATCTAAGTTCGCGATTTCGCAAAGATTCTTCGGCCTGAGAACGAGCTAATTCCTGCTTAGCGGCCTCGATACGGCGACGATTATAATCCATAGTTTGATTTTGGAGTTCAATCTGGCGCTGAATTTCCTCACGACGTTCGCGCTCTTTTTTTGCCTGTTTTTTGCGCTCTAGTTCACGTTCGGAAAGCGAATAAGTGTAAGCCGAAGTAAGAGTGCGAGCACGAGTAGGGCTGGCGATGGCGGAATTCGTGGCGGCAAAGTTAGAAGTACGGTTGTTAGTACCGGAAGTACTAGAGAAAGAATTGCGACCGTTAAGGTTGGTGGTCCCAGAATTCGTAGTGCCAGAAATAGTGCCAGCAGTTTTGCGGACAGGAGAAAAATCCATCATGCGACCTTTGACAGTGGTATTTTGGGTGTTCTTTCCTTGCATATTCATGTTTAATTATACTCGATTTTTTGATTATTCACGGACCTTTTTTGCGGTCTCAATAATACTAGCAAATGACTCAGAGACTAGGCCAGCACTACCAATAAGTAGACCATTTACGCCTGGCACAGTGAGGTAAGCACCAGCATTATTTGGATTAACGCTACCGCCAAAAAGGACAGGAATTTCGGCAACAGTTTCCTCGCCATAGACAGAGATGAGTTGATCACGAATAATCTTCACGGCGTCAGCAATTTCATCTGGACTGGCGATATGGGCGGCCTTAGTACTAGAGATAGCCCAAACTGGCTCATAAGCGATGATGCATTTTTTAATATCATCACTATCAATCTCGGAGAGACCACCAAAAATTTCATCACGCAAAACGTCAACGGTTTCACCAAAATTACGCTGGCTTTCAGTCTCACCGACGCAAAGAATCGGAGTGATGCCATTACGAATCGCAGCGGCCACCTTTTGAGAAATTTCTCGGTTAGTTTCACCAAAAACAAAGCGACGCTCTGAATGCCCGATGATAGCGTAAGAAACTAGACCGCGGAGCTGAGCGATAGAAACTTCGCCAGTGTATGCACCAAAATCACGGTAATAAAAATTCTGAGCAGCAAGCTTGATCTTGGACTTATTACGTTCAAGTTGGAGCGAAAGACTTGGGAGTGAAGTAAAACTTGGAGCAATCACAATTTCGAGGCCACGACTAGGTTTGATTTTTTTAAGTAATTTCTGCAAAAAGATAGAAGACTCACCGATGGTCAGATTCATCTTCCAGTTGCCCACAATATATGTTTTCATAATCTTATTATAGCATAATCAGTTTGAGAATTTTAACCACAAAAAGTGAGTGTTTTTGCTATAATAAGCAAAAGAAATACCGCAGAGAGGAATAGAGATGAAGAAAGTATTATCCTTTGATATTGACCAAACTTTGAATATTGCTAAGACGCCAATTCCAGATGAAATGGCTTTTTTACTCAGTGAATGTTTGAATGAATTTGAAATTTGTCCAATTTCGGGTCAGAAATTTGAACAATTTTTAATTCAAATCGTGAATCGCTTAGTCGAAGTCGCCGATGCCACGCCAGCTCAACTGGCACATCTTCATCTTTTTGTAGCACAAGGCACACAATACTATCGCTACCAGCCAACCGCGCATGGTAATGACGGATCAGTTTATGATGAGAGGAACTGGGAACAGGTCTATAATTATCCATTAACCGAAGATGAGGTGGCAAAAATCACCGAAGCCCTAGAAAGTTCAGCCAAAGAAGTGGGGTATTGGAAAGAAGACAAGCTCCAGCCGGGTGACGAAATTATCGAAAATCGTTTATCCCAGGTGACTTTCTCGGCGCTTGGGCAAAAAGCGGGTACTGAGGCGAAATACGCCTGGGATCCAGATTGCAAGAAGCGTAACTTGATTGCTAAACTCGCCAAGGAAAAGGTACCGGACTTCTCTTTTGAGGTGGCTGGAACTACCAGTATTAACGCCTTCCGTGACGGATTAAATAAATCTTTCGGCATGAACCATTTGATGGAAGAATTGAATGTCGAAAAAGACGATATTCTCTATTTTGGCGACATGACGCAAGAGGGTGGCAATGATTATCCAGTCGTGCAGATGGGCATCGATACGATTACGGTGCGTAATCACGAAGATACCGAATATGCCCTGAAAGGAATTTTGGGAGTACTATGATTTTAGATGCTTCAAAATTAATCGGATTTCGCATCTTAAGCTTAAGATCCGGTGGGGTGATCAGCACGATTGAATCAATCATTGTCGATCCGAATGATTTGAAGATTTTGGGATTTTTCCTTAATAAAAATACTGTGAGCTTTGACTCGGGAGCGATTTTGGATGTCCGTAGTGTACGAGAATTTTCTCACCTCGGAATGATTATTGATTCAGACGAAGAGCTACTAAACGTGGGGGATGTAGTAAAAATCGATGAAATGGTGAAACTGAATTTTCAGCCAATCAACTTCAAGGTAAAGACCCAAAGCAAGAATAGCGTAGGGACAGTAATAGATTACACGGTAGATGTAAACGATTTTTATATTCAGCAGCTAATCGTCAAGCGTCCAATTCTGAAGTCATTCATCAATCCAGAACTAATTATTAATCGTTCAGAAATCCTAGAGATTAATGACGAAGCAATCATAGTAAAGGATGAGCTAGCTAAACAAAAGGGCCGCGAAAAACTAGAGCAAGAAGAATTCGTACCAAATTTCGTTAATCCCTTCCGCCAAAATGACTAGCTAAAAGTTTTGATTTTAATTTTGAAGATTTTCAGTATCGATGGCTGAAAGCTTAGATTTCACCAAGTCATAGGAAAAACCCTGGCGAACAAGATAGGCCATTAGTTTTTCTCTAGTGATCGGACGACGCAATTTTTTCTCGATCATTTTATCGATTTCAGTATCATCTTCGCGCTGGGAAAATAATTCGTCACTTTCGAGAACTTCTCGCATCAAAGATTCAGAAATACCTTTACTCTTTAATTCGTAGAGTAATTTCTTGCGACTAATTCCCTTCGACTGGTTACGGTTATCAATATAGAAACGCGTAAAATTATAATCAGAGAGAAATTTTTCTTGCTTCAAACGTTCGATTACGAGATTAATCTGCGTTTCAGTAATTTCTGCGCCGGGCTTGGTCGGAAGATTAAGAGATTTTCGACCAGTATATTCATAGGTGTTATTTTCTGTGAAATCAATTTCGCGAATCTTTTCATTCTGAGCACGAACATTTTTTCGCATTTCTTGAATTTTAGTGCGATACTCCTCATCTTCAGCTAGGCGTTTTTTAAAATTATCGTATTTGATTTGCGATTGACGACGACGCAGTTGCTTACGATACAGGTAGTCGCGAATTTCTTTTTCAGAATGTGGACGCGACAAACAATACTCTAGGGTAGATTGATAGAGTTTATCTAGCGAAGAAAGTGCAACAAGCTCAGAGATGCGTTCTTCGGTCAGAATATCGCCGACTTTAAGATTTTGCTCGGAAAAAACTCTGAAACTAAGTGAACACAAAAATTTATGATTAACAAAAATATTAATACGATTCGGGTCTTTAACGCCGGGTTTGAGTTGCGAAATCTTCTGGAAAGTTTCCAGAGAAAGAGCGGACACTATTCGCTCGCTTCAGCTTTTTCGCGAACTTTTTGTTCAATTTCAGCGAAGAATTCTGGCTTTTCTTTAAGCACGCGCTTCACAGCTTCACGACCTTGGCCGATAGTTTCGCCATTGTATTTAATAAAGGCACCAGCCTTATCGAAGACACCATATTGTACGGCGAGATCGAGTACATCCCCAACCTTAGAGACACCTTCGTTATACATGATATCGAATTCAGCCGAGCGGAATGGGGCGGCAATCTTATTCTTCACGACCTTAATCTTGGTGCGGTTACCAATGATATTTTCACCATCTTTAATCTGACCGATACGACGAATATCTATACGGACGGAAGCATAGAACTTCAGAGCGTTACCACCAGTGGTAGTTTCAGGGTTACCGAACATCACACCAATCTTCATACGAATCTGGTTGATGAAAATGACAGTGGCCTTGGACTTAGAGATAATGGCAGTGAGCTTACGCATGGCTTGGGACATCAAACGAGCTTGAAGACCCATCTGAGCATCACCCATATCGCCATCAATTTCAGCTTGAGGCACAAGGGCAGCAACAGAGTCGACCACGATGAGATCGACGGCATTTGAGCGGACGAGGGTTTCACAAATTTCGAGAGCTTGTTCACCATTATCTGGCTGAGAAATCAAAAGATTGTCCACATCAACACCGATACGCTTAGCATAAGATGGGTCAAGAGCATGCTCCGCATCGATGAAGGCAGCCTGGCCACCAGTTTTTTGAATTTCAGCAATGGCGTGCAATGCCAAGGTAGTCTTACCTGAAGATTCTGGGCCGTAGATTTCAATAATACGGCCCTTAGGGTAACCACCACCAAGAGCTAAATCAAGCGAAAGTGAACCTGACTTCAAAAGTTCAACATCGATATTGCGATTATCGCCCAATTTCATAATAGAGCCATCACCAAATTGCTTGGTGATTTGAGCAATAGCAAGTTTTAAGGCTTCGGATTTTCCGTTTTCAGCATCAGTTTTTTTAGTTTCTTTTTCTTTGACCATAATTCCTCCGTTATTTATCGAATTTCTGTAAAATTACTCTGTAAATCGTTCTTTGAACGAGAATTTAATGGGTACACATGTGATATTCTCCTTACATCTCGGAAAAATAAACCTTACCTCACTTTTTCTATTTTAAGAATACGCTAGTCGAGAAGTAAAATCAATGGAAAAAGCTGATTTGTCGATTATTTGACAATAGCAAATTTATTTTTGCCACGCTTCAAGATGGCGAAGGAAGAAATTTGGTAGGCTGGATCTTGGATTTTCTGATTATTTACAGAGATAGCATTACCCAAAATCAAAGTTTTAGCTTCGGAACGAGAGCTCGCCAAACCAAGTTCAGTTAGTGCGTCAATGAGATTAATTTCGGTGCCATTAAGGTCAAAATGTGGCAGAAGCATAGCAATACTTTCAATCTCTGATTCGGTAAGCGTCTCAATTTTACGTCCACCGAAGAGTAATTCAGTGAGAGTAATCACCGCGGTAGCAGAAGATTTACCATGGACCACCTCAGTCGCACCACGAGCAAGGGCCTTTTGAGCGATGCGAAGTTCGGGATGAACCTGATGTTCGGCCAGAATTTGATCGATTTCATCTTTCGATAGAACCGTGTAGATTTTAATCAAAGATTCAACTGCCTGATCGGACTGATTGAGCCAGAATTGATAAAAATCAAAGATAGAAGTGTAATTACCGGAACCATTATCCTGACTAGCAAGCCAGATAGCATTTCCCTCAGATTTACCAAATTTACGACCAGTCACCGGGTCAATGACGAGAGGAGTAGACCAAACATCGGCGCGACCACCCTCGAGGCGTTTAATTAGATGGACACCAGAGGAAGCATTACCGAATTGATCAGCCCCACAAAGTTGTAGGTCAATTCCGTAATGACGATAGAGATGAAGAAAATCATAACCCTGAATCAAAGAGTAAGAAAATTCCGCATAAGAGATACCAGAGCCGCCTTCGCCGATACGATTTTGGATAAATTTACGATCGAGAAGCTGCGTCATGGAGAAGTTTTTCCCGACTTCACGCAAAAAATCTAAGAAATTAATATTCTTGAACCAATCATAGTTATCGACTAGACGTAATTCATAGTGGTCATTATCTGGATCGCCGTCATTTCGCGTATCGGCAGCACCGTCAAAACTAATCACATTAGCCATTTGACGACGAATGCATTCCTTATTATGCGCAACTTCCTCGAGAGGCTTTAATTCACGTTCGCCATTTTCCTTCGGGTCACCAATTTGACCAGTAGCGCCACCGACAAGAAGAGTTGGTTCATAACCATGACGCACGAAACAGGCGCACATCATGAGGGCGGCTAAATTACCAATAGTTAAAGAGTCAGCTGAAGGATCGGCGCCAAAATAAAACCTTTTATTTGCTTTTTCATCAAGTTCGGAAGGATTAGTAAAGCTATTTTCGGCGGCGAAACCACGCCAGATGAGTTCTTCGGATAATTTCATAAGTATATTTTAACATTTTTTCTTGTGTTATAATTAAATTCTGAACAAATAAGTGGAGGGCTGCGTGACAGACTCAAAATCCAATTCAAAAAGTGCGAACATAAAAAATAATTCTAAACAAACTGCGGCGAATAAAACTAATTCTATGCACGAATTTTTGTCGAGCAAAAATACTTCTCACTTCGTGACTAATAAACAACCGGTAAAATTAGTTTCTCCGGGCGAAAAACTACGTCAGCCGATGAAACGTGAAGCTACGCCGATGAAACAATATTTAACGAGCCGCGATGAAAAAAATTTTGCTAATAACAGAGAGAAAAAGGTTCCACTAGGTGGGGTGTCCAACCTAAAAAACGAGACTAAATTACGCGAGGAGAATACCCCAAAACCAACAGAAAATGCTACAATAAAAGTACAAAGCAATAATGTTAATTTAGTTACAGAATCCAAGGAAATGAATAAAACTTCGGCAAAAAATAGTAAGGATAAACCAAAGGCACCAAAAAAATCACCTTTCATGAAGAGTGATCGTAAGATGAATGTCTACTCTAGCTTGGTTTACAAAAATAAAATGAAGCAGGAGGCTAAGGCTAGACGTGAAGCGGAAGAATTAGCCAAACTACCAAAAGAACCAGTGAAGCGCTTCTTTGCTAAACTTGCGCCAAAGCGCGTAATTCGCAATCTCTTTTCGAAGAAGGGTCTGTTTATGCTTTTGAAATTTGGCGCCGCGATGTTTTTGCTTGCAATCATTGCGATTGGCGGTTTATTCCTTTATTTCAAGAAAGACTTGGATGAAATTCGCCTTGACCAAATGAAGGTTACAGGTACAGTTAACACTTATTTGGATCGTAACGGTCAGACCCTTTGGGAAGATAAGGGTGACGGTGATTATCGTCTAGTAGTAGATGGAGACAATATCTCTACTTACATGCGCCAGGCGACAGTAGCAATTGAGGACCGTGACTTTTATAACCACCCAGGCGTAAACTTCTCAGCCTTGATTCGTGCGGCACTTTCAACTGTGACTGGTCGTGGTGTGCAGGGTGGTTCGACTTTAACTCAGCAGCTAATCAAGCAGGTTTATTTTGCGGATGAAGCTGGCAACCGTACAGTATCTGGTTTGCCTCGTAAAATTAAGGAAATGATTTTGGCGCTCGAGGTCGAAAAGATGTATTCCAAAGAGCAAATTATTACCATGTACCTCAATGAATCACCTTATGGTGGTCGTCGTAACGGGGTAGAAAGTGCGGCGCAGGCTTATTTCAAAAAATCCGCCAAAGATTTAACCCTTGGTGAGTCAGCATTGCTGGCTTCAATCCCAAATAACCCGACCTTACTTAGTCCGTACAATACTGCTTACAATAAGTCACTAATCGAACGTCAACACAAAACTTTGGACGTGATGGTAAAGATGGGGTATATCACTGAAGATCAAGCTAAAGCGGCAAAAGAAGAAAAAGTTCTTGAATCGATCCAGCCAGAGTCTAGCCGTTATACTGATATTAAGGCTCCTCATTTCGTACTTGAAGTCAAGCGCCAACTAGAGGAAAAATATGGCGTGAAGACGATGCGTGCAGGTGGTTTTACGATCAAGACCAGCCTAGATCTGAAGGCTCAGGAATATGCGGAAAAAGCAGTAACTAACGGTTCTGCATTGATGTACCAAAATGGCAGTGATAATATTTCCCTCTCTTCTGTCGATGTGGAAACCGGACAAGTGATTGCAATGGTAGGTTCTGCTGACTGGAACAAGCCGGTATATGGTGAAGTAAATGCGTCTACGTCACTACTCGAACCAGGTTCATCAATTAAGCCAATTTTGGACTACGCTCCACTCTTCAAACAGCGTGAAGGGGTGAACTATGGTGCTGGTTCGATTTTGAAAGATGAAAATATCGACAATTTCTATTGTGCGGGTTTCACTGGTAACTGTAAACTTCGTAACTACACGGGCGCCTTCTATGGCAATACTTCCATTCGCAAAGCCTTGGCCAACTCTTTGAATATTCCAGCTGTAAAAGCCCTCTACATCAACGGTATCGAAGATAGCATTAAGACTGCACATGATTTAGGTGACATATCATATTGTACGGATACTTCTGGTGGCCTCTCGATCGCGATTGGTTCGGGTTGTACCGTTAAACTGATTGAGCACGCGAATACTTATGCTTCCCTGGCTCGTGGTGGTGTATATAAACCACTTTCATACATCCTAGAAGTCAAAAACGGTTCAGGTGATGTACTCGAAAAATGGGAAGATACCTCTGGTAATCGTGTACTTGACTCCCAGGCCGCTTACATGATTTCCGACATTCTTAGTGACACCTCTGCTCGTTCAATGGTCTTCGGAAGTTTAGGTGCGTCATTCGGTTTTGTGGTGCCTGGAGTTTGGACTGCTACCAAGACTGGTACAACCACGACTAATGTTTCGACCGTAACGAAAGATTCTCTTATTGCCTCTTATTCACCAGTGGTGGCAACAGTGGTCTGGAATGGTAACCACGATGGCCGCGGTTTAACGAACTCTTCAAACACGGTCGTGCGTCGCGTAGCCAATGACTACATGGAGCCTGTACATAAGGATGTTTATGCCAATGCCGGCAAGTGGAAGTCTGGAGACAAGATCCAAAAACCAGCTGGAATTCAAACGCTTACCGTAAGTGGAATTACTGATATTTTCCCAAGTTGGTTCAATAATAAGACCTCGGGTGCTCAGACTGAAAAAATGAAATTTAACCGCGTCAACAAACACAAGGCTTCTGATTGTACTGCCCCAAGCTTAATCGAAGAAGTAGATATCAGTTTTACAATTGATCCAATTTCGAAGAATAAGAGCTTTGCCAAATCTGCTGACGGCTACGACCCATTCACCACAGATGACTGTTCCTATCGTGCACCTACGGTAAGGATTAAAAATAGTACGATTAACAGTGGCTCGGTACTGAAGTTTGAAGCAAAAGCAGGTTCTGAACAATTAGACAGCTACACGGTTTCCGTAGATGGCACAGTAGTAGCTTCTGGAACCGCCCAAGCTGGCGACAATACTACAACCTACACAATGACCGGAAGTGAAACTTCTATCGTAGTAACATTAAAAGATAGCGCTGGTAGCACCGTTACTAGTAAATTAGGCTCATAAACTGAGTTTAAATTTAATAAATTCTAGCTCCATTTATTATGGAGCTAGAACCTTTAGGCAGAAATTATGAAATTTCTGGATAGTAAAAATTACATAAGATTTTTTGGTATTATTTCTTAATCGGTGATACAATAGCTTCGGATACCGAGGGGGATGTGCTTAGATATTTTTTAACATAATAAGAAAGGTTTTATGGAAATTATTTCTTTAATCATTCATGGCCTCATCTTAATTGAAACTAGCTTTCTTGCATACCGTTCTTTCAAGAAGAGCTTTAATTATTTTGGCCAAAAACGAAAAATTTATGTCGACTCATCGGCTTTGATGGATGGACGCGTACTAAAAGTGGCACAAACTGGATTCTTAGGCGGGATTTTAATTATCCCACGTAGTGTAATCCATGAGATGCAGTTATTAGCCGATGGGAAAGATAGCGAAAAACGCACACGTGCCAGATTTGGGCTAGATGTAGTATCAGAACTTGAGCGTATCCCTTCGACTGATGTAGTAATTCTGAAGGACGAACTGGATCGTACGCCAGTAGACGAAAGACTTTTGCAACTAGCTGAAGAAAATCACGGCTCGATTATGACGATTGATTACAATCTTGGCAAGGTAGCTTCGACGATGAATATTGATGTTCTCAACATTAATGAGCTTGTAGTGGAACTACGCTCTGAATATCTACCAGGTGAATGTTTTACTTTGAAGATTACTAGTACCGGTAGTAATCCAAAACAAGGTGTAGGCTATCTTCCAGACGGCATGATGGTAGTAGTAGATAATGCCAGCGATAAAATTGGCGAATCAGTGGATGTGATGTTTGAAAAATTCCTGCAGACTAATTCTGGGCGCATGATGTTTGCTAAGCTAGCACCTGAAAAACAGAAGCGAATACGTAAGCCATTTTTGAAAAAGAAGTCTTAAAAAAATAGCCCCTGTGTGGGCTATTTTTAGTGATTCGATAATTACTACAAATAATTAATGTAATTCTTGTGGGTTATTCTTGATCTTCGCCATATTCCAAAGCATAGACCATACGCTGATCAATTTCAGATTGATATTTATCAAGGAGGCTGGTAGCCTTTTCAGATTTAGCGACATCGAGCATCAGATGAAAGCGAGAGGTTCGGTTCATAGCCAGCATAGCAAATGGCGTAACTGTACTTCCCTGCTCCTCGTAGCCATGAGCGAAGATGCGCTTTGGATTAGTGTAGTTAGCTAAAATATTTTTTAAATCATGTGGGTAGCCATGAAAGTTCGCAATAATTTTCGCACTGGAACCAAACATCTGATTAAAATCTGAGTTTTGAAGCGTTTGGTCGGCAAAACCGATACCAGCGTAGGTGAGGGCAGAAATATAGGCAAGACCAATCTTTAGTTTTGGTAAATCCTGCTGAAGCTGCTTCACCGCCCGATAAGATTCATTAAAACCAATATCGCCAGCTGCGACAAAAATGTAATCATACTCCGGAATTCCTGAAGTATCAAGAACTTGAAGTGAAGTGCCGAGTTTTGTGGTGTCGAAGAAACAAATACCTTGACGGAAACAAAGTTCGGCTTGCTTTTCATTCAGAAAGACTGGCTGGTCGGTCTTATTTAAGGTAACTAAATTAACTTGATTTGGGCGTTCGAAAAGATAGTTAAAACACGGTTTTACGCTTTCGGCATCGAGTGGAAAGAGGCAAGAAACATGATGGCCTGGACGAGCGAGGAGGGCGGAAAGAAGAATTGGGGATTGATGAGAAAAACCATTATGATCCTGACGCCAACAAGTACTAGTGCTGAGTAGGTTGACGGACGGATAGTCTTTTTGCCATGATACGGTTTCAGCCTGTTCGAGAAACTTCAGATGTTGGACAATTTGTGAAAGGATGATTGAGAAGAAAGCTTCGTAACTAGTCATCAAAGCATCTTTTCCGGTCATCAAGTGTCCTACCATGGTAGAAAAAAGGACATTTTCTGAAAGAAGCTCGATAATGCGGCCAGTGGCAGACTCTGGCATGTCCCATTTTTCAATAGCCAAATCACCCCAAGCACGTGTGGTTTGATCGTAAACGGCATCGATTTTATTACTGGTAGTTTCATCAGGAGAAAAGAGGTAAAAATCTGGGTCACTCTGCATCTTTTCGGAAAGCAAGGCGCCAAAAGCCTTAGCGGGAGATTTAGTTTTCATGAATTAAAAATCCTTTCTCTTGATCAAATAGTTCATTAAAACGATAAGTTTTGAGCCACTTTTCGAGCATCTTAAGCTCAGTTTCGTCGGTTTTAGCGTTAGGTAGTGGCACTTGGTGGGATTTAAAATTATCACGCACTTTCATACCTTCCGCTCGGCGAGGACCGGTGAGACCTTTTTCGGAAGCAAATATAATAAATGGCGGATTTTTCGTGGATTCAGCCTGGAAGAGCGCTTGCAGTAAATTTTCTAAGAGATTTCTTTGCAATTTTTCATCGAGTTCAGGAGTAAAATCAGTGAAGGTATTAAACTTCTTGCCGAATTCTTCGTAAGTTTCGGAAAGCATTTCCTTAACTAAAATTGGCGTATAACCGAAACCTCTGATTAGCTCTTTTAACTCATGCTCGGAACGACGACCAGCAACAGTCGGAGCAGAAATTTTATAACCATTGAGATGTAAAATCGGCAAAACCCGACCATTTGATTCGCTGAGCAACAAACGATTAAGATTGAGACTACCAAGCATGGTGGCGGTTTCAAATTCACCATCGCCGATGAGAGCTACCGTAGTATGATTAGCGCGATTGAGTACGGAACCATAAGCGGTGGCGAGTGAATAACCGAGTTCGCCGCCTTCACAAATCACACCTGGGGTGACCGGGCTAGCATGAGACGGAAAGCCGCCAATGCGAGAAAACATCTTGGAGATAATTTTAAGGCCGGCATAATCACGAGAGAGTGTAGGATCAACCTTGGCTAATTCCCCATCATAAAACAGGTTAGCCTGGAGCGCAGGAAAACCATGGCCTGGACCCAAAACAAAGGTAAAGTCGCGCTGGCCAAAATAAGCCCTTAGCGCAGCGTAAACCAGATTAATCCCTGGACAAGTCCCCCAGTGACCAAGCAAACGCGGCTTAACATCGGCAGGTTTCAAGGGAGTTTCTAGTAGAAAATTATCTTGCAGGAAGATTTGGGCGACCGTCAAATAATTACAAAAACGGACCCTAGCTAATAAATTATCTAAATCAATAAAGCGCTCACCACTATACATACTAAATATTATAGCATAAGCGTTAAGGGATTTTCGTGATGTAAAAAAAGAGCCGGACAGAAGTACGGCTCAAAGACACGAATCAAAAGCACTGATCAAAGGCACGACTTAATGATTTTTCTAAATGATTTAGGCCTGGTGGGTAACTTTAACCATGGCAGTACGTAAAACTTCACCTTGGTAGAGATAACCTGGGATCAGTTCTTCAGCGATAACTTCCTGATCACCTTCACCTTCTTCCATAGAAATAGCATTGTGAAGTTCTGGATTAAAGATCGTGCCTGGATTGGCATCAATTTTTTCGAGACCGAGGGATTTCATGGTTTTTTCAAGAGTTTTTTGTACGGGGGAAAGCGCTTCCGGGTGAGCAGAAATCGCACGGCCCATGTCGTCAATCAGAGGGAGAAATTTCAAAATAGTGCTATGGGTGGCAGTTTTCTTAGCCTGTTCGCGTTGCATTTCGACTTGTTTACGGAAATTCTCAAAGTCGGCTCGAGTGCGCTTTAGATCAAGCAGAAATTCAGCGTTTTGCTGCTTTAGATTAGCGAACTCTGCAGAGATAGGGTCAGCAAATTGATCAAGATTATCCGAAAAATTCACTTCTGGACTAGCTTGATTTAGATTCTCAGCTTCAGAATTTTCGAAATTAAAATTTGACTTATCATCTTGTGGTTTTGACATTTTTTCTCCTTACAAAGTATTCTCCAAATAACGACCGGCATGGCGGACGAGACTCATAATTTTAGCATAATTTTGACGGGTAGGACCGAGGACCCCAATATAGCTATCATCTGAGTACGGTGAACGGAATTTACTAATAATAAGTGAAGCATCTGAGTTTTTGCCGATAGGATTTTCGTGACCAATGAAAATATTGAGTGGCTCGCCAGGTTTGGCCTCATGAAGCCATGGCTCGAGATTATCAAGCAGCTTCGAAACCGCTTGGATGCGGCCATAATCAACAAATTCTGGCTGAGAAAAGAGCTTGGAAATACCAGAGTAATAAAGCTGGTTACCAATGGTGGCAAGACCGAGATTCCCGGTCAATTCAACCAACATATCGACGGCTGAACGAATCGCAAAGTCGGCGCGTTCTTGAGCGTTAATACGAACTTCCAAGGCGTGAAGACTGCGGCGACCTTCGTTTTCTTCCCCACTACCGAGAGCCTTGAGGGGCGAAGGGTTCAGCCAATGGTTAAAAATAGAATCAATAATTTCGAGAGCTTCTGCAGATTCATCAGAAGTTAAGATAGAATTTGAAGCTGACTTTTTCGACTCAGAATCAAAGGCGGCAGAATCCTGAGTGGAGGCCTCCATGCAATTTCCCAGATGAGGATTAGATGAAAGCGAGTTTACATAATAACGGTAACCGTAATCGGTCGGAATGCGGCCGGCAGAAGTGTGAGGCGAAGTGATATAGCCCAGCTCCTCGAGACGTGCCATTTCCGAACGAATGGTGGCAGAAGAAACATTGAATAATTTAGCTAAAGTAACACTGCCAACAGGGGTGGCAACATCAGCATACTCCTCGATAATGGCGAAGAGGATGAGTTTTTGACGTTCTGTGAGTTTAATTTCGTTATTCATAATTAATGATTTAATTATATCACTTAGCACTCAAAATTCAAGAGTGCTAATTTTCGACAAAAAGTGCGGTGGACGAAGAGATACATGTGGTGGGCGAAGTGATAAATTCATGATAGAATATGTAAAATATTTAAAAGGGGCGAAAATGGACGAGCGCGATTTATTAAAAACCAAATTAGGCACCGGCAGTATCAATATCTTCGGTCTACCGATGTGCGGCAAGGATACGGTAGGAGAAAAATTGGCGGCCTATTTCGATGGGAAACTGCTTTCTTCTGGAGCGATGATTCGCCAGTATGAAGCGGAAAACCAACAGGCTTTAACTGCGGACGGCTCACTCGCGCCGACAGATTTATTTTATGAAATCGTGCTTCCCTATTTCGATAAGGTGGAACTGAAAAATTCACCACTCATTCTCTCGAGTGTGGGGCGTTGGTCGGGCGAAGAGAAAGAAATTTTAAGAAAAACTATCGAATCAGGACATCCGACAAGGGCGGTGGTCTATCTAAAATTAGCCAAGGCAGAAGTAATTCGTCGCTTTATGTTAAATCTGGTGGGTGCCGGTCGCGAGCGACGCGCGGATGATGCTTCCCTGAAGGTTTTCTTGAGGCGGTTAAATGAATTTAACCAAAAAACTTTACCAGTGCTAGAATATTATCGCGAAAAGGGGCTCTTGATCGAGATTGACGCAAGCGGCTCACGAGAAGAAGTTTTCGAAAAAACTTTGGCGAAAATCAAGCAAAAACTAGTCGCGTTTTAACATGACGGTGAAGGCTTCCGATGGAATATCAATCTTGCCGAAGCGTTTCATACGCGCCTTACCACGTTTCTGCTTCTCAAGCAACTTCGCTTTACGATCACGGTCACCAGTGTGAATCTTCACGGTCACATCCTTGCGGAAGGCACCGATAGTTTCACGCGCGATAATACGTGCACCGATGGCAGCCTGTAGGGCGACTTCGAAGTTTTGGCGTGGAATCACTTCTTTTAACTTTTTCGTAATGGAACGACCGAGCGCATCAGCCTCCGAGCGGTGACACATCAGAGCTAAGGCATCCATTTTCTCACCACCAACGAGAAAATCGACGCGCACTAAATCTTCCGCACGATAGTCATTAATTTCATAGTTAAAGCTAGCATAACCAGAGGTGAGAGACTTCAATTGATCATAAAAATCGGTCAGGAGATTAGCCATTGGCGCCTCGAAATCAATCAGGGCACGATCTTCAAGGTATGAAATATTTTTCTGCAAACCACGTTTCTCGACAATGAGCTGCAAGACATTACCAATCATAGAAACTGGTAGAATAATTTCTCCTTTCACCCATGGCTCGCGAATTTCAGCGATAGTCGAAGCATCCGGGAGATTAGCCGCAGACTTAATTTCGAGCTCTTCACCGGAATTTAAAGTGACTTCATAGTTAGTCGAAGGGTTAGTAACCACGAGATCTAATTTAAATTCACGCTCAAGTCGTTCCTTAATAATATCCATGTGGAGCAACCCTAAGAAACCGATGCGAAGACCGAAGCCTAAGACTGGGCTATTTTCTGGCTCAAAACGTAGGGCAGAATCAGAGAGCGAGAGTTTCTCGATGGCCTCTTTCAAGTCTTTATACTGATCGTTACTAACTGGAAAAAATCCGGCGTAGACGAATGGGAGAACGTTTTTGTAACCAGGTAGAGGATTCTTGACAGGAGCCTTTTTCAGAGTAACCGTATCACCGACTTTAGCTTCGCGCGTGGTTTTAAGGTTGGTGACGATATAGCCGACTTCCCCTTCACTGAGGCTATCTTTGGGTGACATTTCCGGCTTCAAGATGCCAACTTCAAGAGCAATACCAGAGGTCTTGGTAGCAAGCATTTCAATAGCGGCATTTTTACTAATCGAGCCATCGACGATACGCACATAAAGCACCACGCCACGGTAATCATCGAAGTAAGAATCGAAAATCAGAGCGCGCGTCTCGGAGTTAGCGGCGGAAACCACTGTATGGTCCGTGAGTGAAGTATCGACAGAAGATTTGTTCGGCGCGGGGGCGAATTCAATGATGCGATCAAGGACTTTTTCAACATTCAAGCCAGTCTTAGCGGAAACCGGAATAATTTCGGAAGGGTCACAACCTAAGAGGTTAATAATTTCACTAGATACCCGCTCGACATCCGCGGCCGGCAGATCAACCTTATTAATCACTGGGATAATAGTGAGATTTTGTTCGATTGCGAGATAAACATTGGCCAAGGTTTGCGCCTGAATACCCTGAGTAGCATCCACTACTAAAATCGCCGACTCAACCGCCTGCAAAGAACGAGAAACTTCATAAGAAAAGTCCACGTGGCCTGGGGTGTCGATTAGATTAAGCTCGTAGCCCTTGTATTTCATTTGTACT
The DNA here is from genome assembly GCA_963515485.1 of uncultured Candidatus Saccharibacteria bacterium. Classification (GTDB taxonomy): domain Bacteria; phylum Patescibacteriota; class Saccharimonadia; order Saccharimonadales; family Saccharimonadaceae; genus Nanosyncoccus. The sequence goes on from CAUPWD010000001.1 coordinate 240,457, forward strand.
GGGGTCAACTTAATCGTAATCCCCTTTTCACGCTCAAGCTCCATGGAATCAAGCAGCTGAGATTTCATCTGGCGTTTTTCAACGGTGCCAGTAATCTCCATCATGCGGTCAGCCAAAGTGGACTTGCCGTGATCGATGTGAGCGATGATACAAAAATTTCGAATATTTGCGGAATTCATGCCTCTATTATAACAGAGATGGGATGGAGTATAATAGAATCATGAAATTAATCTTGGCAGTTTCGGGTGGCGTGGATTCAATGGCGCTTCTTGCCATGTACGCACATGCCGATATTATCGTAGCGCATATTGATCACGGTACCCGCAAATCTAGTGCGAACGATGCAGATTTTGTACGCCAAAAATGCCAGGAACTGGGAGTGAAATTTTATAAAACCAAACTGGAGCTGGGTGAGGGGGTTTCAGAGGAATTGGCACGCAAGAAACGCTACGAATTTCTTAAAACAATTCAAGAAAAAGAAGGTGGCACTCTCTGTACTGCACATCATCTAGACGACGTCCTGGAATCGATCGCAATCAATTTAATTCGTGGTACCGGCTGGCGAGGGCTAACGCCTTTTTATGGCGACGAACTTGTGCGACCTTTTATTATTTCAAAGATGTGGAAACGGGACGTACTGAAATTTACTGGCGAACATGGGGTATGTTTTCGACAGGACCCGACCAACTATGAGGCAGATTATTTACGTAATCGAGTACGAGAAAAAATGGCGGAACTAGATGAGACGACGCGAGTAAATATTATTGATTTGTTTAAAAAACAAAATAAATTAAGAGAAAAAATCGAAAAATTAGTGACGGAATTAGCCAAGCAGACCGTAGTAGGGAAAAATTTTCATAAAAAAGAACTTTTTCTTGTAGCCGACGAAAAAGCAGCATTGGAAGTTCTAAGGGAAATTTGTTTAATGCGCGGACACGGCCTGACGCGAAAACAGCTGGGGGATTTTCTTCTTGCGATCAAAACCTATGCGCCACACAAAAAATTTAATTTGCCGAAGAATCACTTCGTGACAATTCTAAAAAATTACATTATGTTCGAAGAAAAATAGCGCCAGATGACGCTATTTTTATTACGTTAACTTAACCGATGAGGCTACTTGAAGAGATTTTTTAGACCACCAGCGAGATCGGAAGGCAGAAGAATGACAGTCTTTTGGGATGGGTCGGTACTGATTTTTTCGAGAGTTTGGAGAGTACGAATATTGAGACCGCCCGGAGTCTGAGCGAGCAGATTGGCGGCTTCAGCCACAGCAGCAGCCGAGGCTTTTTCACCTTCCGCAGAAATAATCGCAGCACGGCGTTCACGTTCAGCTTCAGCTTGTTTAGCCATAGCACGCTTCATATCAGAAGGTAGTTCAATGTTTTGAAGCTTCACACTTTCGATATCGATACCCCATTTATCGGTTTGAGTGTCAACGATTTCCTTGATTTGGCTGGAAATTTTGTCACGTTTAGAGAGTAATTCATCAAGATCGAAGTTACCAGTAACGTCACGCAAAGCGGTTTGAGCAAAGGTAGAGGTAGCATAAGCGTAGTTAGTGGTTTCAAAGACAGCTTTCTTAGCATCAATCACGCGGAAATAAACCACGGCGTCGACATTAACCGTAACGTTATCTTTAGTAATAACTTCTTGCTTCGGCACATCCATCGGAGTAGTACGAACATCAACGGTGCGCATAGTATCGATGTAAGGAATAATTACATGAAGACCCGGCTCCATAATACGACGAAAACGACCGAGACGCTGGACCACACCGCGTTCGTATTGATTAACCACGCGAATTCCCGGAATCACCACGAATAGGGCGATTAGAACTAAGATTAAAATTGGCATAATAACTCTCCTTTTTAGTTTCATTTTAGCGATTTTGAGGAATATTGCAAGGGAGAGAAAAATCGGTAGACGGAATAGATGGACTAGGTTATATTAGAGTTAATAGATGGTAACCTATAAAATAATTTACGATATTACGCAAGACGCCTATAACTGGTTTAATTCCCTGAATAATTTTGGTGGAATTAAAAAACTAAAAGACGCTCAGGATATTGAGGTAGCTACTCAAATTAAGGGATTAAATTTTTCGGAAGCAAAGAAGACTCTGATTCCCTATCTTGAAGAAAGAAACACACGAATTGAGATGACGCCGGAACGATTCAAGCAAATCATGAGTGATGAACTAAATGAAAAATTTGAGTTAGCGATTAGACGACTCGAAGAAGTGACGGAGCATCCCCTAGCAATTAAAGATTGTGCGAAAAATCGCGCTAAGGAAATTCATAAATTTTCACCAGATGCAGTATCGCCGAGTGAGGATTTATTATTCTTGATTACGACTTTTCCAGCGATGATCGTTTATTATGAAGAAGGTGTGATTTTTACCTATGCAAAAATCGATAATGAACTTTGGGGGATGCCACTTGATGGAATTTTGCATGAATTAATGCATTTTCAGACGAATTATTATTATCGAGAAAATCCAGACTCTGTAGTTTCTAGCCTTTCGAGGGGAGAATATTATATTCTAAAGGAATCTCTAACAGCCTTACTTGATGAGTCTTGGAAACCAATTATGACTTTGCCAGATGCAAGCTATCCAGAATTTCAAGCATTTAGAGATAAATTGCACGAATATTATTCCAAATATCGTGATTTTGACAAACTAATGGAATATGGTGCAAAAGAGGTAAAAAATTATAAAATGTGATATAATATAGAGGTAGCCTGTTTATTTTACAGAAAGAGGGGAAAATTATGTATTTTGACAGATGTAAATTACAAAAAATGTCCGATGAAATCACACTGACGCTGAACGAAAGAATCGACAGAATGACGGTTGTGGTAAAAGCTCAGTGTGTACTGATTGGTCAGGATGAAAGGGGTAATTCCTATCAGAGCAATATCCTAAGATTGATCAATGATATGGCGAGAGGTCTTCTCAACCAATGTAAATCCACCATGCATAGCCATCGGGTACAGAAAACTTATCACAGCACTGAATCAATCGCGTGGACAATCGAAGAATTCGATAATTATATCGAAAGCTTCAATGCTACCACGAAATTATTTCGGGATACCGTGGAGAGGTTTTGGCCAATGCGGAATTTCGAACCGGTGGCCACGGAAACTAAAATTCCAACAGTCAGAGCAAAATTTGAAAACTTAAGAAATGACTTAATTCAATCCAGTGAAGCGGGCTAAGAAATTTAAGGGACGCAAGATTTGCGCCCCTTTTGCTTTTTTGAAAAAATGTTATAATAATACAAAGTTATTATTAGGAAAAATAAGGGGTTATTATGTCTGGACACAGTAAATGGGCTACCACTAAGCGCCAAAAAGCAATCGTGGACGCAAAGCGTGGTGCAGCCTTCACCAAAATTGGTAACCAAATCGCAATTGCTGCGCGTGCTGGTGCCGACCCAACGATGAATCCATCTCTTGCGATGGTATTAGAAAAAGCTCGCAAGGCTAATATGCCAAAGGCGAACATCGAACGTGCGATTGCTCGTGCCGCCGATAAAAACGCCGCAGCTTTGATTGAAGAAACCTACGAGGCTTACGGACCGGCCGGTATTGGTTTGATTATCGAGATTGCTACCGATAATAAAAACCGTACCATGCCAGAAGTGCGCAATGCGCTTTCAAAGAATGGCGGCCGCATGGCTGACCCTGGATCCGTGATGTTCCAATTTGCGCGTAAAGGTGTGATTTTTATCGAGGATAAGGGTGAAGATGCGCTGATGACCGCTCTAGATGCTGGCGCAGAAGACGCCAATGAAACCGAAGATGGTATTGAAATCATTACCGAACCAACAGATTTGATGAAGGTACGCAAAAATCTAATTGATGCAGGACTTACAGTAGATTCAGCAGAATTAAAATATCTACCAAACAATACAGTAGAAGTAGATGAAGCAGACGCAGAGAAGGTCGACAAATTACTCGACGCGGTAGATGACCTCGATGATGTAATTAACGTCTTCACCAACGCAGCCTAATCTATCTTCTTGGGATGATTTTTCACTTTACGGGGAAGAATTTTTCTGTTATGATAGTAAGTGGAAGGGTGGCCGAGTGGTTGATGGCACCGGTCTTGAAAACCGGCAAGTTAACGCTTCGCAGGTTCGAATCCTGTCCCTTCCGCCAGAAAGTGGTACCGTAGCTCAGCTGGTTAGAGCGTAGGACTCATAAGCCTAAGGTCACTGGTTCAATCCCAGTCGGTACTACCAAATGAAATTATGGAACGGCGATGAGCCGTTTTTTCTTATGGTAAAATAGTTACATGATAGCACACGTAGAAGGTACGATTGCGGAAAAATTCACCGGGCAGATTATTGTAGATGTGCATGGCGTGGGTTACGAAGTGAATCTTTCGGCAATTGATTTTGAAGAGATTAATGTGGGGGAGACTAAGAAATTTTACACTTATCACGCAGTACGCGAGACTTCAGAGGATCTCTATGGTTTTACCACTTTGATGGCGAAGAAGATTTTTGAAATGTTGATTTCCGTGAATGGGATTGGCCCGAAGGCTGGTATGGCGATTCTCTCTCTGGGGACGCCGGAAGAAGTGCGTAATGCCATCGCTAATGCGGATAGTAGTTTTATTAGCAAGGCGAGTGGTGTGGGAAAAAAATCAGCGGAACGTGTGATCGTGGATCTAAAAGATAAGGTGGGTTTGCCAAGTCATTACACGGGCGCAGAGATTCAGGTGAAGAAGCCGAAAAATAATGAAGCACTCGATGCTCTGATGGCGCTTGGCTTTAATCTAAAGGAAGCGACTGAGGCATTAAAAGAGATCGATGCGGATTTGCCAGTGGAAGACCAGATTCGTCTGGCGTTAAAAAATCGCTAAAGTGGAGAGTTCTCAAGAAAAATAGTTCCTGACTAGAACTATTTTTATGAGAAATTTGGTATGAGATCTATTTTTCCAGATTTGGCACATTTAGTGTATCAGAAGAAGTGTCGGCCGAGTTAGACGCGAGGTCGGTTTTTTCAAGTGAAGTGTCGGATTCTTCAGATGAAGTATTAATCTCTTCAGATGGAGTTTCTTTAATTTGACGGGTACGATGGTCAATATGAATGGTGTTCAGAGTGGCAGTCTCTGGCTTGGTTTCAGATTTTTGGTTTTTCTTAGCGGCTAAAATTTCAGAAAGTGATTTTTTGTCGGTGTCAGCGGGGACTTCACACTCATCGTCGGCAGGAATTTCACCCTTCTCGATATGAACATAATGAGTGATAGTTTCAAGCTCGTCGGTAGGGGTATCGAGATATTTAAAAATATAGGTAGTTTCATCACCGATAGTCGACATGCGGAGGGTACCCACCTCGAAGAGATGCTCGAAAAGACCAGCTTGCTTAAAAGATACGTCTTCCACAGAAACTAAATCAATCACGTTCATCGCAGTGTCAAAAAGCGAATTAGCGACACGTTGAATTAGACGCTTATTGGTGACAAAAAGCTTATTGGTGGTATAAACATTAAGACTAATCAAGGTCGCAATCCAGACGGTACCAAGCACAATCGCGATAACCAAGAGGAAGAAAGCGCGCCCATTAGTATCGAGGGCGAAGACGAAGGAATTTCCCGCATTAATCAAAATATAGAGAGCAAAAAGCAAAATACTAGCTAGACAAGCTCCGGCAAAGATTAAAATTGGAATGATTTTAGTACGTTTAATTTCGAGAACAATTCGCTCGCCAGCCTCAAGAGAAATGCCCAATTTTGGATTATAATTTTTCTGCTTCATACGCTTCCCTGTTAAATTAGTTATATTATAACATATTTTCAGGTGATTAGAGAGAAGCGAGGTGACGCTTGGCTTTTTCGGTGACGATACGACCACGTGGGGTCTTTTCGATGAAGCCAAGTTGAATCAAAAATGGTTCATAATAGTCTTCAATCGTAGTAGCTTCATCGCCGGTGAGAGCGGCAATGGTCGTGAGGCCGACTGGGCGATTACCATAATTATCGAGCATTAACTGCAACATATTGCGGTCAGCCGGATCGAGACCAAGGGAGTCAATTTCCATAAGATTAAGGGCCTTGGTAGCAATTTCAAAATTAACGGAACCATCACCATGTACGTCAGCAAAATCCCGCACGCGCTTCATCAGACGGTTAGCAATACGCGGCGTGAGACGAGAGCGGGCGGCCAAGGTAGCGGTGGCTTCTTCGGAAATTTCCGTACCGAGAATACTGGCGGTACGAGCAATAATTTGACCGATTTCCGATTCATTATAATATTCGAGACGATGCGTAATCCCAAAGCGATCACGAAGCGGCCCGGCTAACGAACCAGTACGGGTAGTCGCGCCGATTACGGTGAAGTGTGGCAGATCGAGACGCACCGAACGAGCGGCCGGACCCTTACCAATCACGATGTCGAGTTTGTAATCTTCCATGGCGGAATAAAGAATCTCCTCGACAGCGCGACGCAGACGATGAATTTCATCAATGAATAACACATCACCATTTTGGAGATTAGTAAGGATAGAAGCAAGATCACCAGCGCGTTCGATAGCCGGACCAGAGGTGACACGCAGATTGGAGCCAAGTTCATGCGCGATTACATTGGCCATAGTAGTCTTACCAAGACCTGGTGGACCATAAAGTAGGACGTGATCCAAAGTGGTCCCATCATTACGTTTTTTTACCGCCGCGATAGCGATCTTCAGATTCTTTTTCAAGCGCTCCTGGCCGATATACTCAGCGAAATTAGTTGGGCGAAGACTGACTTCTACTGCTTGCTCTTCCTGATCCTCCTCGTGCGATATATTATCGATAACTCGCTCGATTGCCATATTCCTCCGTCTTTTGCTTAAATGCGTTATAATAGATTATACCATTAAGAAAGGAGCTAAATGTCCGATATTGATAAATCTAATTTTAAAAATAGCAAGACTTATGATAATCTAAAAACCGCTTTTGCTGGAGAATCGCAAGCTCGTGTGAAATACCAGTTCTTTGCTTCTCGTGCAAAAAAGGATGGTTACGAACAGATTGCTGAAATTTTCACTGAAACCTCTGACAATGAGAAAGAACACGCCAAACTTTGGTACAAGTACCTCAATGACGGCGCTGTAGCTGACACCAGGACCAACCTCGAAATTGCCGCCGCTGGTGAAGATTACGAATGGACTGACATGTACAAAGAGTTCGCCCGTATCGCCCGTGAAGAAGGTTTTGACGAAATCGCTGACAAATTCGATGGCGTTGGCGCAATTGAAAAAGAGCACGAAGAACGCTACCGCAAATTGATCAAAAATATTGATGACGATGTAGTCTTTAAGTCCGAAAAAGTTACCGTCTGGAAGTGTCGTAACTGTGGTTACACCTTTGTCGGTAATGATGCACCTGAGGTTTGCCCAGTGTGTGCACACCCAAGAGCCTACTTTGAATTGCGTGCAATTAATTACTAAAACAAGTTAAAAAATGAACCTATTTACTTTTGTTCGGACCGCTCAAGGGCGCTTGCCCAAGCTTATGTCCTCAAAAAGCAAATAGGCTTCATTTTTCATTTAATTGTGACGGTTTTTCTTGATGTAGTCGTCTTCTTTTTCTAATCTAGCGCGAAGCGTATATTCGCGGCATTTGCCATTATTACAATCGGCAGAAATGTAATTAAGTGAGCCACCTTCACCATTAATATAAACACCATTCGGGTCGGTAAATAATTTAGGGTCCATGACTGTAAGGTTTTCATCGGTGATAGTTTCTGGATAATAGCCATTCTTGGCATAAAAACCTTCTTCGAGGGCATAATACATGGCGTTAATCGCTTCCTTGCGTTGCTCATCACGATGCATGGCGTCGAGATTTTGCTTCTGCAGGAAGAAGAGAACTAGGGCGATCGAAACAAAAACTAAAACTACCACGAGTTCAATAAGAGTGAAACCAGATTTTTTGACTGTTTTATTCATACTCCCATTATACATGGAATTTTGGGTTTTCGCCGAGAGATTGGTATAATTTCAATATGAAAGCTACCAAACAATATGTCTGTCAAAACTGTGGAGCGCGCTATAGTAAGTGGGCTGGCCACTGTAATAACTGCGATGCGTGGAATACCATCGTGGAGGATTTAGTAGTTGAGGATAGTTCAAGTGCGGGTAAATTTGCTCTGGCGCAGGCTAAGAGCAGCGGAAAAACTTTGAGTTTTTCCAGCATCAAAGAGATTGCCGCTTCGGACGAAAAAGAGCGGCTGAAAACCGAGTTTAGTTCCCTAAATGAGGTGCTGGGTGGTGGGATTTTGCGCGGCTCTGTCATTCTCTTTGCGGGGCAACCAGGTATCGGTAAATCAACGATTCTGATGCAAATTTGCGCGAAGATTGCTAATGGTCATAAGGTGCTCTATGTTTCTGGCGAGGAATCGGCCGGACAGGTGAAGATGCGAGCAGTGAGATTAGGGGCGAATTCAGAAACTTTAAGTTTTGCAGCTTCGACTTCTGGTAACGACATCGCTAAAACAATTGCCGATGGCGAATTTGAATTAGTGATCGTCGACTCGATCCAGACTTTGGCAATTAATGAAATCTCTTCGGCGCCGGGGACGGTTTCACAAATTACTAATGCAGGTAATTTAATCATCCAGGCCGCAAAAAAGACCGACACGGCGGTGATTATCGTGGGACACGTGACGAAGGAAGGTACCTTGGCGGGGCCGAAAGTTTTGGAACACTTGGTGGATGTAGTGCTGAATTTTGAGGGCGATCGCTACGGTGGTTTTAAGACTATTCGAGCGGTTAAAAACCGCTTCGGTTCGACTAGTGAAGCGGCGATTTTCGAAATGACAGAAAAGGGATTACAGGAAGTGCAAAACCCTTCGGCGGCACTACTAGCAGAAAGACAAAACACGGATGGTTCTATTATTTTAGCGACTTTAGAAGGCACTAGGCCGCTGCTGGTAGAAATTCAAGCCCTAGTTTCGACCACGAATTTCGGCTACCCAAAACGTGCGGCTTCGGGCTTCGACCTGAATCGTTTAAACTTATTGATTGCAGTGATCGAGCAACGTACAAAATTAAAACTGGATGATAAAGATATTTTCTTAAACGTGGTGGGTGGCATTAAAATTAAAGATTCCGCAGCGGACCTGGCAGTGTGCCTCGCGATTGCTTCAGCGGCGGCAGGACGTAAGCTCAGTGAAGAATATGTAGTATTCGGGGAAGTGGGCCTAGGGGGAGAAATCCGCTCGGCTTTTCGTCCCGACCAAAGAATCGGTGAAGCGAAAAAGTTGGGCTTCAAACATGCAATTGCGCCAGCGACAATTCATGATAAATTCGTGATCCCGGTCAAAGATTTGCGCACCACTTTAATTAAATATGTAAACGAATAGAGCTAGATGAGAATTTTAGGAATTGACCCAGGCACGGGAATTTGTGGGTTTGGCGTAATCGAAGTAAAACAAACTGGTCGCGCTAAGATGATTGATAATGGTGTAATTGCCACGCCACCACACACGCCACTCTCAGAGCGCTTACTCGATATTTATGAATCGATGCATGAGATTATTAAATTAAACAAGCCGGACTGTGTGAGTATCGAAAAACTTTTCTTCACCAAAAATGTAACGACCGGTATTTCCGTGGCGGAAGCGAGGGGGGTGGTGCTTTTAGTTTGCAAGCAGCACGAATTACCAACCTTCGAATACACACCAAACGAAATCAAAAAGACCATGACCGGCTATGGCTCAGCTGATAAAAAACAGATGCAGGAAATGGTAAAACTGCATCTGGATTTAACCAGTGTACCGAAACCGGATGATGCGGCAGACGCTTTGGCGGCCGCGATTACCCATTCTTTGATGCACCGATATTAGATTATTATTAGATTACTATTAGACTACTAGATTGCCCGACGCCCACCGGATGGGCATCGAGTATTTCATAAAATTATCTGGCGATGACTTCGTCGATGATACCGTAATCCTTGGCTTCGTCGGCAGACATCCAATTATCACGATCCATATCTTTGATGATTTGGTCGACTTTTTTACCAGTATTTTTAGCGAGAATTTCGGCGAGGCGTTTCTTCAAGAAAATACCTTCTTTGAGCATAATTTCCTGATCGGTAATCTTACCCTGAGTACCAGAACTTGGCTGATGAATCATCACGCGAGCATTCGGCAAGGCAAAACGCTTACCCTTAGCGCCACAGCTGAGTAACATGGCACCCATGGAGGCCTGGAGGCCGATGCCAATAGTTTGAACATCTGGCTCGATATAATTCATAGTATCAATAATGGCGAGACCATCATAAACCGAGCCGCCTGGAGAATTAATATAGAGCTTGATATCTTTCTTGGGATCTTCGTGAGCGAGAAAGAGGAGCTGGGCCACCACGAGATTAGCAGTGTGGGCATTAACATCTTCACCGAGGAAGATAATGCGATCGTTTAGGAGCCTAGAGTAAATATCATAAGAACGCTCGCCACGATTGGTAGTTTCAATGACGGTCGGTACGAGATATTCTTTGGGGTTTAGGTTAGTTTGCATGGTAATTTCCTTTCCTTATTTTTGAGATTCGAGTTCATTAGAAACGGCGTTGGAGTTAATCTGGTTCATCAGCTGATTTTCGAAAAGCACATGGTTATTATATTCGGTAATTTGCTGGTTTATGGCGTCGATGGATTGCTGGATACTCTGATAAGTAGCCTCATGATGACTGATACGTGCTTCCAGAGTAGCACGTTCGTTTTGATAGCGCCAACCAGAAATTTTACCGGATTCAACACGTCGATTAAAATCCAGAATTAATTGATTTAAGGCATTAGTTTCATTATTGTAGGCCTCAGTTTGCTGATTAATAGTAGCCTGCTTGGCGTCGATTTCAGATTTAAGCGAAGTGAGTTTATCATTGAGCTTTTGAAAAACGGAGTGATATTGCTGATTAAAATCGGTAATGGTTTGACGATGCTGAAAATAGGCTGCATAGTGTTTTTCAAGATATTCTGACAACTCAGCGACTTCGGTGCCGAGACGCGAATGCAATTCATCATAAAAATCATCTTCGGAATAGCTTTTGATTGAGGTGCGGATTTCATGATCGGCTGGGAGATTATCGTAAGCCTTTTTAATCTCTTCATTGAGGCGATCTTTTTCCCAGAAAGGGACACGTTGATAAGCAGCGTGAAGCATTTCATGGGCCGTAGTGACCTCAATTACCCCTGGAAGATCGTTGGATTCGACATGGTAAAGATAAATGCGATCATTGTCGTGAACGTAGCAGCCTAAGACGTAAACTTCGTGATTATGGGAATGACAACTCTGGTTGAAGGCCTGTTTTTCCTGCAAGGCGGGATGAGTGGCAAGCAAAGTCTTCGAAGCTTTTTCCGTAAGATTGAGTTTCTGAACGTAAAGCTTCAAGGTGTCAGAGATTTGAAAATCATAACCCTTAATATCATCTTGCAGACAAATGAAGGCAAAAGCACCGGCGAAAAGAGTACCAAAAATCACAAGGCCGCTAAGCCAGTCGGCGAATGTTAGACTACGCCGACGAGGCTGAACGGAGACTTCTGACGGTGAATTTTCCATATTATTTTTCAGTGCTTTCGATCTTTAATTTAAGCTTATCACCTTTTAGGCTAATTTGGGCAATTTGTCCTGGCAAAATTTCTTCCGCAATAATTGCATCAGAGAGTAGGGTCTCCAAATTATCTTCGATAGCCCGGCGTAATGGCCTAGCACCATTTTTCGGATCAAAACCTTTTTCGATAAGGAAGTCACGGACTTTAGTATCGAGCTTCAAGCCGATAGCTTTTTCAGCAAGACGCTTTTTCAAATCTTCAATCATATTGTCAAAGATTTCTTCGACTTGCTTACGAGAGAGAGCATGGAAGACTTCGATAGCATCGAGACGGTTAATGAGCTCTGGACGCATAGATTTCTTCAAAGCTTTCATCGCGGCATTTTTACTGGCTTCGTAATCTTCGGTAATAAATTGATCCTTGGTTTTTTGATGACTAGAGAAACCAAAGGCCTGGTCGTTATACATTTCGTCAGAACCGAGGTTGGAAGTCAGAATCACGATGGTATTATTAAACTTCACACGGTTGCCTTGACCATCGGTGAGGACACCGTCTTCGAGAATTTGTAGAAGCATGTTAAAGATATCCGGGTGAGCTTTTTCAATCTCATCGAAAAGCACCACGGAATATGGATGGCGGCGCACCGATTCGGTCAATTTACCACCATCATCATAACCAACGTAGCCAGCTGGCGCACCCACCAAGCGTGAAACATTGTGCTTTTCACCAAATTCTGACATATCGATTTTAATTAAAGCATTCTCCCCGCCGAAGACTTCACGCGCGATCACCCGAGCGAGCTCAGTCTTACCCACACCAGTCGGACCCATGAAGAGGAAGGAACCGATTGGACGTCTAGGATCACTAATACCAGAACGACCACGGCGAATAGCCTTAGCCACGTCATGAATCGCTTCATCCTGACCAATAATGGCCTTATCGAGATGGGCTTCTAGCTTCGAAAGAATCTTCAATTCACTGCCATGTACCTTGGAAACTGGAATACCAGTTTTGAGGGAAATGGCTTCCGCGAGATTTTCTTCAGTGAGGACCGGTGAAACATTTTCATCCACGCCAGCTTGCTCGAGGGATTTGATTTTTTCTTCTAATTTAGCGAGGCGAGTTTTGTAGAGAGCGGCCTTTTCAAAATTCTCAGCTTCAGCACTTTCTTCAATCTTCTGCTGGAGTGACTCACGCTCGATTTTCAATTTTTTATATTCACCGCTGCCACTTTTATCAGCGGCTACTTTGGCAATAGCACTCGCTTCATCAATCACATCAATCACCTTGTCCGGCATGTAGCGATCATTAATATAACGCTTCGACATACTGACGGCGGTTTCGATAATCTTATCAGGGATTACGACGCCATGATGTTTTTCGTAATGCGACTTAATCCCCTTCAAAATACGCACGGTAATCATATCGGAAGGCTCTTCGACGATCACGGTTTGGAAACGACGCGCGAGAGCCTTGTCTTTTTCGATTGATTTGCGATATTCATCCATGGTAGAAGCACCAATCAGATGAATCAGGCCACGTGCGAGAGCTGGTTTCAAGATATTCGCAGCATCCAAGCTACCCTCAGAGGAGCCGGCGCCGGTCAAGAGATGAATTTCGTCAATAAAGAGAATAAGATCCTTACTTTCAATGGCTTCGTCGATGATACCCTTAATACGTTCCTCGAAATCACCACGGAATTTAGTACCGGCGACCACGGAACTGAGGTCGATTTGGTAAATTTTCTTACCGATTAAGTTACCTGGTACCTCATTTTTGGCGATACGAGTGGCGAGGCCTTCGACAATGGCGGTCTTACCCACACCCGCTTCACCGATCAGTACAGGGTTAGATTTGGTGCGACGAGAAAGCACGGTAAGTGCGCGTTCAATTTCACGATCACGACCAATCGCAGTATCGAGGCGACCCTGACGAGCCAATTCGGTAAGATCCACGCCGTATTTCGTGAGCCACTTGAGCGGACGTTTACGCTTAAAATCGTTTTTCTTTTGATCGATCTTGGCTTCTTCGGCCTGTTTTTCGGCAAACTCTTCGATAGTTTTCGATAATTCCGTAAGATCGACATCGAGACCTTGAAGAATCAAGCTGGCGCGAGAATTTGGCTGGCGAATCAGAGCATAAAGTAGGTGCTCGGTGCCAATCAATTTAATGCCCTGCTCTTTTACGAAGTTGGAAGCGAGGCGTAAAGTCAGAACTGCAGCTTCCGAGAGTGACATCATGGCCATATCCGCACCGGGAACTTCGATGGCGGTATGATTCATCAGTTTTTCAACCTGGTCGAGATTCACATCCTCATCGGCGAGAAAGCGCGCACCAGTGGAAGTATCCTGCGAAAGAATACCGAGAAGCAAATGTTCGGTGCTCATGTAGCCGTTATTATAACGCTTGGCATAATAATCGGATTTCTGAAGCGCAAAACGAGCATTCTCGGTCAATTTATTCATTATTTCGGTAAATTCATCTTGCATAATTCTATTGTATAGCAAATATTAGCACTGTCAAGCGATGAGTGCTAATTATTTCCAGTTCTAAGACAGGTTCATGTAATTATTACAAAGTTAACAGAGGCGGGATTTTAGCTTAGGAGGATTTTAAAACTTCGAGTCCTGGGAGAGTGCCATGAATTAAGAATTCGAGACTGGCGCCGCCACCGGTGGAAACTAAGGAAAACTTGAGTGGAGGCTGGTCGGAATATCGGTTTTGTAAGAGGTTTTCTACGAACCCCGTGGTATCACCACCGCAGATTACGGAAAGATTTTCTGCTGGATTCTTAGCACCAATAGATTCGGCAATGACCCGAGAAGCAAAATCAAAAGGCAGTTTTTCGGTAAGACCGAGAGTGCCATTCCAGATGATAGTACGAGATTTTAGTACGAGATCGATTAGCTGATCGAGGGATTTGGGGCCGATATCGAGTTTGGCGCCAGATTCATCCTCGTTAAAATCTGAGGCAACAGTAATCTGGGGTAAATCCGAAGTAAAACCATCCGCGGCGATTTTGCCGCCGACAAAAATATAATCAGAAAGCGAAGCAAAATGTTCGATGAGAGGAGATTTATCCTTGACCTTAGCCCCACCAATAATTAAAAGTACAGGGCGGAGCGGATTTTCTTGCACTTTTTTCAGATTTTCAATTTCCTGTTCGACTAGCAGACCCATAGCGCTAGACAAGAGGCGTGGCAAGGCATCAGTGGAAGCGTGAGCGCGATGTAAGACGCCGAAACCGTCCTGAACGAAACAATCCGGCTGAACAGTATCAAAAATAGCCTGAGCAAAATCTTTTGAGTTCTCCTCTTCGCCGGGATAAAAACGTAGATTTTCTAATAAAATCACCGCACCTTCTGGCGCTTCGTTGATTAATTGCTTGGTAGCCTCACCAGTAGTTTCGGGTGCAAAAAAGACTTCGCGACGTAATAAATGAGAAAGCTCAGCGGCGACCGGCCGTAAGGAAAACTCCGGCATGACCTTTCCCTCTGGACGACCGAGATGAGAAATGATTACCAGTTTTTTAACCTGATGGTCCAGAAGATACTGGATAGTGGGAAGAGATTTTTCGATGCGTAAATTATTTTGAATCAGACCATTTTCGAGCGGCACATTATAATCCGTACGAAGTAAAACGGTTTGATGTTCGGGGTGCAAAAAATGAAGATTGCGATACATATTTTAATTATACCGCAATCTTCTAATCGTGCTAAAGCTTAGAACTAAATACTACGAATTTGAATAGTGTCTGTACCACCAATCACGTTAGGTTGGCCAGAAACAATCACAGCGAGCACTTTGTCTTCACCTGGCTTGGTATTGATGTAGCCAGAAGCCTTGAGTTCTTGAACGAGATCGATGCCATAATTCTCAGAGAATGGACGCTCGAAGCTGGCGTTGGCATAATTCAAAGCCAATTGGCTGGCCACACGCTTGTTCGAAGTCACAGAGATGATTGGGAGATTTGGACGTTCGGCAGAAATTGAAACCGCAGTAGCACCAGAGGCGGTCTCACAGACGATGACATCAGCATGAATTTTTTCAGCAAGACTGACAGCAGCATTAGCCACAGCGTTGTATTCACGATTTTCACCAGTCACATCTTGATCAATTGGGTCGACCTTGGAATGGTTCTGAGTGTAAAGAATGATTTGCTTCATTTGCTTCACGGCTTCGATTGGGTACTTACCGTTGGCAGTTTCATCAGAAAGCATAACGGCGTCAGCACCTTGAATAACAGCGTTAGCAACGTCGGAAACTTCAGCGCGTGATGGACTAGGATTGTCGACCATAGAGCCGAGCATTTGAGTAGCCACGACACAGAGTTTACCGTGCTTGCGACAAAGGCTGATTAATTTACGCTGAACGATAGGGACGACTTCGTTGCCAGCTTCGACAGCCATATCACCACGGGCGACCATGATACCATCAGCAGCCTGAACGATAGCTTCCATTTTTTCATCAGTCTCGATAGCTTTTTTGGTTTCGATTTTAGCAATAATTTGAGCGGTAGAACCGAGAGAAACCAAGATTTGACGGAGTCTTTCGACATCATCTGCGCTCTGAATGAAGCTCATGGCGACATAGTCAAAGTCACGAGTGGCACCGAACTCAATATCAGCCATGTCTTTTTCGGTAATCACATCACCACCGAAGTCGGTATCTGGGAGATTGAGACCCTTGCGGCTCATAATCGTACCTTCGTTTTCAACCTTAACCTTAATAGCGGTGTTGCTGACGATTTCCGTGACAGTTGAGCGAATTTTACCATCGAAGATGAAGAGAGGTTCACCAACTTTCATGCGCTCAGCGAGATTATACTGAACTGGAAGAAGATTCGAACCATCGTGTTCGGTGACGGCATAATCGAGGATCAATTCGTCACCTGGCTTAACTTCGTAATGATTGTCTTTAATCACACCAAGGCGAATTTTAGGACCTTGAAGGTCTTGAAGGATAGCGACGGAGCGGCCTTTTTTCTCGGCAGCTTTTTTAATCCATGCGATTTGTTCATCGCGTTCTTCGTAACTTCCGTGAGAGAAGTTGAGGCGGCAGCAGTTAACGCCTGCCATGACTAACTCGGCAATTTTTTCTTCAGTGAAGACGGCTGGACCGACGGTAGCCAAAATTTTAGTTCTTTTATATAGTTTACTCATATCGTTTGATATTATAACATAATTGCGATAATCTTGTGTTTTCGTGGTAAGATAAACATATCTGGGTGTGGCGCAGTTGGTAGCGCGCGCGGTTCGGGACTGCGAGGTCGCCAGTTCAAATCTGGTCACCCAGACCATTATGAAAAGAGAAATAATCCCTTAGGGATTATTTTTGTTTTCATATGTATTGAGGCAACAAGATGAGAACGTAGTTCAACTGGACGACGAAGCGAGCGAAAAATAAAAGCTTGCTTTTATTTTTTTGAGCGAGGAGGAACAGAAGGATTTTGAAAAAATCCTAATCTGGTCACCCAGACCATGAAATTATACCTACCAAATAAAAAAGACTGGAGTGATTCCAGTCTTTTTGGTTATAAATAATTATTGATCTTTCTTATAGTCGATATCATACCAATCTTTTAGTTTGCGGCGAGACTCTTCATCATTTGTAACTTTATAATTAATAACATCGGTGTTTCGAAGAATTGTACCGTAATGCTTCTCCTCTAATTCTATCACGTAAAATATTTTGGATAGCATTAGGGCATTCATATAAAGTGTCGCTCCCCACATAATAAAAGCCACTACAATAGCTATTATTTTTAAACTATTATTCTTAGATTGTGGCTTTACCACCTTTGCTTGTGCCATAATAATACCCTTTTATTCCTGTTTATTGAGCAGTTTTATATCTTGCTCAGGATAGAAAATGAAGTAGTTATTAGTTAGTAAGACCTTACTTTGGTAAAATATGACGGAGCATTCCAGCTGCTTGCACTATAATGTACATCAATATAAAATCGCTTACCCTTATCCACGAGTGTCGGCGTATGGACGTTATGACCCCAATTTTCTGGGCTACCGCCAACTCCGATATGTAAACAGAATGGTAATCCTTCAGTATCATAGCTCCAGCTAACTTTCTGTCGACTTCCATAAGGGCTAATATAAGCCCAGCCGGAATCACCATCATAAACTTCTACCCAAACACCGGCTATATATCCACTTGGGGTATAATCCGTAATTGATCCTGATGTCGCCAATGAAGTCATAGGCATCGCAGTGAGCGTAAGTAAGAGAGTGGCAAAAATGATACTTCTTAGCTTTCTAAACATAAGCTACCTCGCTTTCTAAAGAACTAAACACTAGGGGTTTCTGAAATAATAATATCATACTTTATAAAAAAACTGGAGCGATTCCAGTCTTTTTAGTTATAGATAATTAATCTTTTTTATAGTCGATATTATAATATTCTTTTAATTCATTACGTGAAGATTCGTCGTTATTGGTCTTCAAGTCCAAGACTTTCACCTGGTGATAAAGAGTATTAAAGTGTGCTTGCTGTAATTTAATTATAGTTCCTACCGCATTTGCTAACATAATATTTAAGACAATTGTTGCAAGGCTAATTAAAATCAATACGATTAGGCCAATATTTTGCAGCTTCATAGATGATGGTTCTTTTTTAGATTTTACTTGTGCCATAATTTCCTTTTTATTTTACAGTTTTGATTTTCTTCCCCGTTACCTGCATTATATTATAGAAAAGTTCTTATGGCAAATAAAAAATAACCCCTGGAATGTGGGTTATTTTTTAATTTATTTTTGAGATTATTTGGCGTATTCGATAGCGCGAGTTTCACGAATCACATTGACTTTAATCACACCTGGGTAACTCATGGTGGCTTCGATTTTTTCGGCGATATCACGAGCTAATTTCAAAGCGGTGAGATCATCAATTTGTTTCGGTTCGACAATCACACGAATTTCACGACCGGCAGAAATGGCATAAGCCTTATCGATACCATTAAAGCCAGTAGCGATATTTTCTAATTCTTTCATACGCTCAGCGAAATTCTCGGCGGAAATATTGCGGGCACCTGGACGAGCAGCGGAAATTGCATCAACAATCTTCACAATAATGGCCTCGACGGTAGTTGGCTCAATATCGTTATGATGAGCGGCGATAGCGTGAGTAATTTGATCGGACAGACCATATTTTTTGGCAAGTTCAGCACCAATCTCGGCGTGCTTACCCTCAATCTTATGAGTAACGGCTTTACCGACATCGTGAAGCAAGGTAGCAGTCTTAGCGACACGCACATCAGCACCAATTTCTTCGGCGATCATACCGGCCATGTGTGCCATTTCAATCGAGTGAAGCAAAACATTTTGACCATAGGAAGTACGGAATTTGAGCTCACCGAGCAAGTGCAAAATTTCGTGCGGAATACCAATCACGCCAACTTCACGAGCAGCATCTTCACCGGCACGCACAACTTCTTTTTCAATTTCGCGTTCAGCCTTAGCGACGGCGTCTTCGATACTGGATGGATTAATGCGGCCATCTTTCATTAAGCGTTCCAAAGCGTAACGTGCAACTTGGCGGCGGATTGGATCAA
Source organism: uncultured Candidatus Saccharibacteria bacterium (assembly GCA_963515485.1). Classification (GTDB taxonomy): domain Bacteria; phylum Patescibacteriota; class Saccharimonadia; order Saccharimonadales; family Saccharimonadaceae; genus Nanosyncoccus. The sequence goes on from CAUPWD010000001.1 coordinate 259,567, forward strand.
AGGAAGAAAGCACCACCATGCCTGGAGTATCGTCGACCATAATATCGACACCGGTAGCACGCTGGAGGGCCTGAATATTGCGACCTTCCTTACCGATGATGCGACCCTTCATTTCGTCATCTGGCAACTTCAGAGCGGTAACCGTACGATCAGCGGTAACTTCAGAAGACATACGTTCCATAGCGGTAACCAGTAGCGCCTGAGCAGTTTCGTCGATGTCGCGACGAAGTTCTTTTTGTTCCTTAGTAATCAAGCCGACGAGATCATCCTTGATGTCTTTTTCGGTCATCTTGATCAGTTTGTCCTTAGCATCAAGCTTGGTGAGGCCAGCAATTTTTTCCAACTTTTCTTGCTGTTTGTCGCGAATTTGATGAATTTCAAGTTTCAAATCATCAATTTCACGTTCTTTGTTGGTTAATTTTTCCGAACGTTTTTCTAATTGATCAAAACGATTATCGAGTGAGGTTTCACGCTCAGAGAGACGCTTCTCGGTTTGGCGCCAATCTTTGCGGCGAGCCTCTTCTTCTTGTTGAGATTTATCGGCAATGCTGCCAGCTTCTTTTTTAGCTTTAAGAACAATATCAGCAGCCTCATTTTTGGCTTTACGAATGAGATCTTCGGCCTTAGCCTTACCACCAGATTCGTTCTTTTTGTTATAGACCAGGACAAAACCGGAACCACAAACAAGACCAGCAATAATACTGAGTGCTATCGGAATAAACATTTGACTTCACTTTCTATTTGTCGACGCCAATATCTTCATCATACCGGCAGTTTTACAAAATTAACAAAATTATTTAATAAATCAAAATCCCCCTGTTTTGATTTTATCATAAAGACCGCTCTTATTCGTAGGTTTCGAGGGCAAAAATCATATTACGAATGATTTGATTGGAAGCAGTTTCGAGACCGAGCTCCGCACCATCCTTACTACTAATAGTTGGATCGGTGTAGAAGAAATTATAATCCTTGTAAGTCGTGACCTTGGTGCCAAAACGTTTGCCGGTGGAAGCTTCGAAATCACCTTCGGAAACTGGCACACGCACGAGGCAGCCTTGCTTGCCAAGATTTTTGGCTGGATCGGCAAATTCCTGCTTGGCCTGGACACCTTTTTGAATACCATTGAAACAAATTGAATTGCGATATTCGTAAGTGTTTAAGACATAGCTCATGGTGGAAATATTATCTGGGACTTTCAATTTGATATTCCAGTCAGAGAGATAAATGTAACCGAGAGTGGTTTTATATACTGGCACATCGGACGGGGTGGAAATTTTCGCCACACCAGAAGATTCCTCGACGGCGGCGATAATTTGAGCTTGGTTCTTGATAGTATTATTCGCAGTAGTGATTTTATCACCCTGGGAAATACCATAAACCAAACCGATTAAGCTTAAAACGAGGAATAAAACAGCGAGAATACCAAAAACCATCGCCATGGTAGTCATCTTCTTCAAGGCTTTCATGGCAATAAATCGAGGGTCTTTTTCTTTGGCTTCTTTTTCGGCCTTGGCGGATTCAGCAGATTTTATCGCATCGGCATTTGGATCCACTACGGTGAATTTTTCTTCAAAATGAGTTGGCGAAGCGACTGGCACATTGAGCTGATTATAGACAATTTCTGGGCCATTATTCACTTCTTGGCCTGGATTTTTTTGAGCTTCGGTAGCTTGATTTAACATGGCGGCATTTTGGATGGATTGATTGATCATGTTCTGGTTAGAATTAGGATTACCATTACGGGCAGCCTGCGTGAAGCCATTTTCACCAAAAGGATTGGAACTGTCATTGGTGTAAAAATTATTGGTGGTGTCGGCAGCAAAAATCTGTTCAGCAGAAGCGGCCGGTGAAGTGTAGTTATTTGGTTGATAAGCATTAGCTGGGTTTTCAGCAACTGGAGCAGTCGCTGGGGTGGACTGAGGAGCAGAAAAAGCAGCAGAATTATTGCCAAAAAGATCAGCTGGACTAGGGATAGTAGGCTGAGGGGTGGTGGCATTCGACTGTTCAGAAGCTGGCTTGGCGAAACTTGGCTGATTAGAACCTGGACTGACCTGAGGAGTCACCGGATGTGAAAGGCCAGCAGAAAAAGTCACACCACCGATGGTTTGAGGTTTTTGATTATTTTGATTTTGATGAAGATCTTGATCCATGAATTTCCTTATACTATATATTATAACACAAGCGAAATGAGTGGCGGAATGGGAGATTTATTTTTTGGAAGGAGTAATGTTAGCCGGGCGACCGTAGTTTGGCAAAATAATGGGCACCACTTCCCCGTCTTGATTCTTCAATGGAATTTGCAACTGATCAGCCAAAGTATTAACTACGGCAGCACCGATGCGGAGGCCAGTAAAAGAGCCTGGACCGGCGAAGAAAGTGATTTCCGTGAGATCGGTCCAGTCGGCCTGATTTTCAACAAGTTTATCATGAATAAAAGTAAAAATTTGCTCGGCTAATTGATTTTTGAGAGGAGCGGAATATTCCTTGTCGTCGAGCTTGAGGATGGTATTTTCCGTAGAAGTGTCAAGGTAAAGTTTCATTTTAATGCTCCGAAGTGAGATTTTGGGTTAAATTAAGCGTGCGACTACCGTCATCATTAATGAGGATTTCTAAGCGCAAATGATTGGCGGGAAGAATTTCACTAACTGTATCCGCCCATTCAATAACCGTGACGGTCTGGGGGTCCTGTAGGTTTTCAAACAAATCTTCCACCATGATGCCAGGATTTTCTAGGCGATAAAAATCGTAGTGCACAAGTTTCAGGCCTCGGGAATTTTCATAAACTTTTGAAATAGTGAAGGTCGGAGAAGTAATTTCTTCGGTAATTTCGAGACCACGAGCGAGGCCCTTAGTGAAGGTAGTCTTACCAGCTCCAACGTCACCGACTAGTTCAATCACGCAAGGCAAAGCGTCTTGAGATTGCAAAATCTCGCGCATCAAATTTTCCGCAAAATCAATCACGGCGGCTTCGTTTTTTAGGGTGAGATTTTTTGTATTCATGTGTATATTATAATTCCCTCCGTTCGAAAATGAAAATTCTTATGCTATAATTTAGCTATGAATATCGATCCACGTGGCGCCAAGCGCAAACACAAAAGGAACGCGACCAAACTTAGTCCTAACTTCAAAAAACTCTCCAATCAAATTCGTCTGGAAACTCTGAGTTCGAAAATTATTCGTGGACTAATGATTGTGGTGGTCCTGATTTCGGTTTGTAGTGTGGGTTTTTCTTTGTTAGTAAAGAAAAATGTGACGGCCGAAGCTTTGGCGAAAAAACAATTTCAAGAATTAGCCAAAAGCTACTATGAGGATTTTTTCTATGATAATTTCGTAAATAGCCATAAGGATGAAATGACTGCCAAGGGTGCGGAATTTGTATTTAAGCCATATTTAAAAACTGGTTTTCCGATGGTAAAACTGCGCAGATTACTGAGCTATAGCGACGAAAATAATTTAGACAAACGGATTTATTTTGAACATAAAAAATTAACTTGCAACAAAGACTTGTCTTCGGTAACATTTAAACCACATGCCCCATTCGGTAAAACCGACTACACCATGGATCCGATTTTGAGCTGTCAAAAAGTTGAAAATTAAACTTCGAGATTTTTAAAAATTAGAGTTGCCGATTTTTTTAAATCTGTTATAATAGAAAAGTACATTTCGGAATTGGTCTCTTAGTATAACGGTTAGTACAACGGGTTTTCATCCCGTCAACGCGGGTTCGACTCCCGCAGAGATCACCAAACATGAAAAAGACCCTATGGGTCGTTTTTTATGTTTGATTATTTTTTCGAGGGAGGCGAACCTTTGGGTTCGGTCTTTCAAGGAGAGAGTTAAAAAGAAGAATTTATTCTGCTTTTTAATAATCGACGCAGAAAGAAAATGCGAAGCATTACTCCCGCAGAGATCACCATAAATATAAAAAGCACCGCGAGGTGGTTTTTTTATTTATGATATTTGCCGGAGGCGAGCCAAGGGTTCGCACCGAAGGTTTTGACATTTGCGTAGCAAATGGCAACCTCCAGCAGAGATCACCAAACATGAAAAGGCCCTATGGGTCGTTTTTTAATAGCATAGCAGACTTAATATATTACTTAATATGCAAAACACCGCATATTATAATAAAATAAATCCATGAACAAAGATGAAGTCATAAAGCAATTAAGGATTCTCAATCTACCTAAAGAAGAATACTATGTTCTTTCAGGGGCTTCTTTAGTTTTACGCGGGATTCGAGAAAAGTGCTCAGATATCGATCTTTGTATTTCCGAGGAATTATTTAATAAGGAAAAAAATAATTTAGGAATGACACCAGATAAGTTGAATGAATGTGGTTTTTATCAATTAAGTGATACTCTGGAAATTATTGTGGACAAAAAATCACTTTTCAATATGGAAGAAGGTGAAGAGTTTAATTACGAAAATATAAATACTATTTTAGATTTTAAAAAATCACGTAATCTGCCGAAAGACAAGTCTGATATTATTAATATTCAAAAGTACCTGATTAAATAAAAACCTCCAAGTTTAATACTCAGAGGTGATTAACCAAAACCTGAAAGTTATTGTTTGGAACTTTTGATTTGTTTAACAATATAATCTTTAATAGTTTGGGTGCATATTAGTTTTTTATCTTTTTTCAAAGCGTCCATTGCTTGACCTATTACTTCCCCATTAAATTCAGTCCAGGTCTGACCACCGTCAAAGCTTTGACGAGAGCCAAGTAGAGAATTCAGATTTTGATTCTTATATTTACTTAAATATTTCATCGTATCAAAAATCTTTTTTGTATTTTCCCTCTTTTTCTGTATTTGTTCTGGAGATCCATCCACACCAAACCTAACATAAGTTTTCTTAAAATCTTCTATTCCTTTTAATGCACCTGGAACATCATATTGCGATGTGCCAAATATTCGTAAATTTTCCTCGATACTATCAGAATCTAATACTAAGTTTTCTACCGTTCTATCGGAAAATTGTTTTCTTTTTTCAGGGTCATTTATAAAATTAAAGAGAATCCCAGAAATATTTAGTCTCGGGTGTTTATCCCAAAATTCTTTTACATCAAGTTCGCCGTTTATAAATTTTTCACAATCATTCGAAATGGCGGCAGCTCGCATTTTATTGCCGGTCAATAATATATTCGTAATAGTCTCATCAATGGCTGGGAATTTTTTCCTGGCTGATTCGATTCTATCCTGAACTTCTTTATATTCCATTCCTTTTTCGGCCGCATACTTTGTTAATTCTTTAATTCCACTTTCAGAAAAACTAATCGCAAATTCAACATCTGGATCAATCTCACCATTTTTCATATAGCCATTTTCATCTACACCAAATTTATTAAATTTAGCATTGTATTCGCGTGTATATCCGTCTTTATCTAGCCCCTCACGATCATAACCTTCCCTATCAAAACCAAACCTGTTAAAGCCATCTTCTTTATATCCATCCTTATCTACACCCCATTTATCATATCCATTTTTTCTATGGGTATAAAACATAGGACTTCCATCAGGATGCCGCCTGCCTCCGCTCCTATCAAATCCATAGCTATCAATCCCCCTACTATCATAGCCGTTCTCATCAAACTTCGTATTAGTTTTTATATTATATCCAGATTCATCGAAGCCATACCTGTCATAGCCTTCCTTATTAAATCCTCCGAAGCCATATCTGTCATAGCCTTCCTTATTAAATCCTTTACGATCGTATCCATCTCTATCTCTTCCAGATTTATCGAAGCCATCCCTGTCATAGCCATCACTATCGCGTCCTTTGCGATCATAGCCTTTCCTATCTCTTCCCATTTCATCAAAGCCGTCCACATCATACCCTTCTAAATCGTACTTCGTTCCCGTATCCTCATGTATGGTGCCAAATTGATTCCAGCCACGAAGGTTAAATTTAGTATTAGTGATTCTATTTATGCCTTCTCGATTCCATCCAACAATAGAGAATCCTTTTCTATCGAAGCCGCTTCTATCATAACCACGTGTATCATATCCATCACGATCATAGCCTCTCCAATCAAAACCATTACGATTATAGCCATTCTTATCATAACCGGCATCATCATATCTCATATGGGTCAAATAATGAATACCTTTTTTATTGAAGCCTTTTCTATTAAGGCCTTCTCTATTATAGCCCGAACGATTATAGCCATCCTGATTGAAGCCATCCGCTCCGTAGCCTTCTTCGTCGAATCGAGTTCCATTTTTGTGTACCCCATTATGGTCGAACCCGAATTTATTATACTCAGGCTTACTAACAAGTTCACCCATTTTGCCTGCCATATCCGCAAGCGCCTGAATCTTAGGATCAAACTCCTCATTAGATTCATTATTTGATAAATTTTCGTGTTTCGTATCCATAAATCTCCTTTAGATTTCTTGAAATATTAGCGTAATCAGTAATTAATACTCTCGGAACCATTACTAGCTTGCTGCTTTTTAGCGGCAGATTCCTTGGCGGAAAGAATATTCTCACACATGGAAACTTTTTGATTGCTTTCCTCGTTACAAATATCTTCCGTGCGTAAACGATTAACTACTAACGAAGTGGTGTAATAGCCAAGACTATTGGAGGCCGTGACTTTCACGATATTTTCACCATATTTCAGAGAAAAACCTGGGCCAAAAAGTGTTGAATCAGTATCGGTAGGGAGATTATTTCTTTGGTATTTTTGCCCATCCAGTTCGACAGTCCAAGTAAGATCGAGATGCTTATTTTCGGCCGCACGATTCATGACATCGAAATGAATTTTGCCATTACTCTCAAGAAAATTCGGCGAGTGGGGCGAATAATTTTTATCAGTGACAGTGAGGTGAATCTGGCCGTTTTTCTCTTCCCTGCGATAAAAATCATTTTCCACGGAGCGATCAACCCAAACATTGATACCAAAGGGCGATTCGGCCTGGTTATACCAACCAAAAAAGCCACCGTGAACTAGAATAGCCGCAATGAAAAGCACTACCATACCGCCATTCATGGCAAAATTAAAGACGGCAGGATTGTTTTTCTTATTCAAGAATCCAGCAATCGGGAAGAAAATAAAAAGAATAATCAGAATACCGAGCGGAATATAAAGCACCAGTCCGAGTAGGATAAATGAAATCCAAAACCACATATGTTTATTATGCCATAAAAGCCAAAAACTTGATAGAAGCTTATGGCTATTTCGGGTGAGCGCACAAAAAGTACCCCGGTTAGGGTACTTTTATTTTACCTCGGCTAGGGCACTTTGATTCTAACGATTAGCGAGTATACTTTTCGTTCAAATCTTCGTAGTCATAAGTCTCGGCTTCAGTAAACCAGAGGGCAACTTCTTGCTTGGCTTCTTCTGGATTGCTAGAAGCATGCACGAGATTTGGCACTGGGCGAGCATGAGAATTGGCATGGCCAAAGCTCATATGTGAAAAATCACCACGGATAGTACCCATCTCGGCGGATTTTGGTTCGGTAGAACCGACGATCTTACGGACTAAAGCGACAGCTTCGATACCTTCAAGACACATCGCGATAATCGGGCCGCTCATCATGTAGTCGAGATTGTAACGATAAGTTTCTTCACCACGACGCGAAATCAACTTACCGATACCTTCATAATGTTGCTTAAATAATTCCTGATCTGGGCTGACCATTTTCATACCGACGATTTTGAGGCCAACGCGCTCAAATCTTTGTAAAATTTCACCGACGATACCACGTTGAACGGCGTCAGGTTTCAAAATTACCAAAGTGCGTTCAATAAAATCTGTTCTTGCGCTTTCGTCCATGCTTTTCTCCCTTCTAAAATCATGATATTTCCCCCAGTATATCACAATTTTAGAGGTTATTCGCAACGAACTGAATTGATTAATTCACGACAACCACCGGCACGGAAATTATAATTTTCTTCGTAGGTTTTACGAATTACTTCATACAATTCTTCAAACTTGGCATAAACCTTGGCGAGGTCGACAAATTTTAGAGGAAATTCGGTGAGCAAATTTGGACGCTCATTGCGCTCAAAATCATTAAAAGCATTTTTCGCATCATCCGCGGCACGACGCATTTCCACAAAATCGACTGAGCCATCATCTTTACTGGAAGAATGTAACCAACGATAAGTGGCTTCATTAGCCTGAGCCTTGAGGGTGGCCCATTTTTCACCATAATCTTTCAAGCGCTGATTACCAGATTCGCGCAGGATTTTGGTAGCATTAAGAATATCGGCTTCGGTCCAATCAGAAGTTTTGTTCCCTTCGATCACACTCCATTTATGCCAGACGGCGTAGAGGTCGAGGGCTTTATTAATATCCTCATCGCCACCATTCGTAGCGTTAAAAACTGTACGGAAGGCATCAAATTTGCGACCAATTTCCGGATCTTTCAAGACGCCGGCAGAATCGCCAAGCTTGGTAACCAAATTACTGTCGATACCGGCCATATTTTGCTTACAATCCTCGATGTATTTTTGATAAATTTCGTTCGAGGTCGCAGAATTCGAAGCGTATTCGGAAATTTTATTACAACTGACATCGCCGCGAATTTTGGTGATCTGATTCTTGATTTCTTTGGCCGTAGAATAGGTCACAGAATAATCGGTTTTAAAGGCACCGGTAGCTTGGCCAATGATAGTAACGAGAATAGCTAAAACAATGAGACTAGCAGGAGCGGCAATCATGATAATTTTTTGGCGCTTGGTGGCGTGAGTGAAAAAATCTTTGGCGCGCTGGATCAGATTGAGTTTGGTGCGCTCTTTTTTGACTGGAGTTTCTGGAGCGGCATTAGGGCCGACACCGGCTGGAAAACCGTTCGGAAGCACCTCACCAGAAGTTGGAGCTTTTTCTTCAATCACTACAGAACTACCAGAAGTTGGTTCATATTCAATACGCTTCCCTACCATATCAATTTGACTTTTAACAACGGCTTCATCATATTGGATTTGCTTGGCGTTTTGGTTGTTTTGGTCGCTAAAGAGTTCACTTACAGAATCAGTTTTATCCATAATCACATTATAGCATAAGGTGTTATAATTACTCTTATGGATATTTCTGAATTAGTGGCAGATTTTCTGGAATCACTGGAAATTGAAAAAGGTCGTTCGACGAAAACCATAGAAAACTACGGGCTCTATTTGTCACGTTTTATTGACTTGATTACGGAAGATTTTGAAGGCCAAGAGATGATTAAACCTTCCGATATTACACCGGAGGTTTTACGTCGTTTTCGTTTGAAGTTGAATCGGTTTTCGGATAATCAAAATAAAGAGCGTTTATCGGCGCTGACTCAGAGTTACCACTTGATTGCACTAAGAGGATTTTTTAAATACCTGGCTAAGCGTGGAATTAAAAGTCTGGATCCATCCCTAATTGATTTGCCACGAGCCGCCAAAAAGCAAGTAACTTTTTTACACTTCGATGAAATTGAAAGATTGCTAGCAGAAATTCCGCTAGACACCGAATCGGGGCTAAGAGACCGCGCGATTATTGAACTACTTTTTTCTGGCGGATTACGCGTATCGGAACTTTGTAGTTTGAATCGTGATTCGATTAATTTGGAACGTCGAGAATTTATGGTGCGTGGTAAAGGCAAAAAAGACCGACCGATTTTTATCGATAAATCTACGGCGGAATGCATCGAAGATTACTTAAATATGCGAACCGATACTTTACCGGCCCTATTTCTAAATAATTCCGCTAATCAACAAATTCCATCCACAAGCGGCGATTTTCGTAGATTAACCCCACGCTCAATCGAGCGAATTGTACAAAAATATACGAGGCTGGCCGGGATTACTAAACATGTGACGCCACACACGATGCGCCATAGTTTTGCTACTGATTTATTAATGAATGGGGCGGACATTCGTTCAGTGCAAAGTTTGCTGGGGCATGCAAATATTTCGACTACACAAATTTATACTCACATCACCGACCCGCACCTAAAAGAAGTGCACGAAAAATTCCATAGCGAATCGGAAGATTAGTAAGTAGGAAAAAATCTTACAACGGATCAGAAGACTAAGATAAAAATCTACAGTAAATCAGAAGATTAGTGGTTAGGAAAAATTCTGCAGTAAACCAGAAGATTAATAAACCAGAAAAACTAGACGCAAGATTTCGGTCTGGAAAAGCAGCGTAAGCATACAAGCTAGAATAATGTATGGAGCGAAGCCAAACGGTTGACGGTTTTTAGGATTTTTCAACATCCGATAATTAAAGATAGCAGCCAGTAGATTGGAAAGACCGAGTTCGATGACACCGAGCTCCCATCGCCCGAGTAAAAGTGCGACAGAAATTAAAAGGATAAAATCGCCGCCACCAACTAAGGTTTCTTTCGAGAATTTATAGAGTACAAAGTAGATGCCAGGTAAAACCAACATAGTGCCTAGAAAACGCGAAAGATCACGCAGTATATATTGCCAAATATCTTGCAGGTGCAGAGAATTTTTTACTAGCAAAATTTCATTACCACGGACTTCAACTAATAAATTGAGTCCGTATTTAGTATATAGATTAAAGAGAAAATAAATTCCAGACAAAATAATCACAAGACGGAGTAGATTGACGGGTAGTTCTAACCATTTCTTATCATAAACCAGTAGTATCCACATAATAGTAAAAATCGCAAAGAGAAGCAGAAGTTTGATAACTTCAAAAATAACTAGAGGTGCCGAATTGAGTGGACCAGTGTGTTGTAGAATTTGTTGGATTAATGAGCCTGTACGAAAAGAGAAGCTGGCAAAAATTAAAGCCATAGTGATTTCGGAGAAAAATTCCATGAGGCCGATTTTGGTTTTACATTTTTTACATTTACCACCAAGGAAAAGCCATGAAAAAATCGGGATTAGCTCAAAACGACTGAGACGATGACCACAATGTAGACACACGGAGCGATTCCCGAGTTTCCTACCTTCCGAGTGTAGGTGAATACGCCAAGCTTGACAGCAGGCAAAAGAACCGAGAATGGCGCCAAAAATCGCGCCGAAAATTAGAAAAATCCACTGAAGTTCAAACATTTTATATATTTCCCGATAATGGTTTAGCTTTATTTTAGCATAAACCTCTTGAATTTTTGGTACGTAAAGATTATGATTGGGTTATAGATAAACAAAGTCTCAGAAAGGAACAGACATATGTTTAAGCAAAATAAAAATTTTAAACATGGGTTTACCATCATCGAAGTGGTGCTCGTTTTGGCGGTCGCAGCAATGATTTTCCTCATGGTCTTTATTGCACTCCCTGCAATGCAAATCATGCAAAGAGATACTGCACGTGCCAATGACGTAAACCGTATCACCACCCAATTAAACTCATACCAATCTAACAACAACCAAAAAATTCCTAGCATGGACAAAGATGCTTACGTGAGTGGTCACGCAGATGTTGATAAAGATGTCTTCAAATCTGCAGAACGTACTTCTTGGGCCTACTTCTACGATGCATATCTAATCGGAACTGATACTAAGCAAAAATTTGCTGACCCAGACCAAGAACCATACAGTCTTGAGATTAGCTCCTGCAAGGCAGCTGATAGCTACGACCCAGAATCCAAGGAATGTAAGAATGGTCAACGTACTCACTATACCTTTACTCAACAATCAGAAGGTACCGAAGATAATACTTCAAACGACCGTTACGCATCCAAGGGTACTCCTGGTCACACTATAAGTATCGTGGTAAACTCTTCCTGTGATGGTGAAACTGCCGTTCACTCTACTGGTGGTAACAAAGTTTCCGTCCTTTACAAGCGTGAAGGTGGTGGTGTAATTTGCCGCTCAATCTAATTTAGTTTGAATCAGAAAATCTCCCAGCAATGGGAGATTTTTTATGTGATTTTACCACTGAATTTCTTGAAGGTGATGCGATTTAAGAAATTGGTTAGCCTGAGAGAATGGTTTGGATCCGAAAAATCCGCGATAAGCTGAAAGCGGCGAGGGGTGAGCCGATTGCAAAACTAAGTGCCTCGATGAATCAATAAATTTAACTTTAGCCTGAGCATCCGACCCCCAGAGAATAAACGCAGCGTGTGGGAGTTTAGTGCTAAGCATCTTTACACAATCTTCCGTAATTTGTTCCCAGCCAATTTGACGGTGCGAGCCGGCATGACCTTTTTCGACAGTTAACACATTATTGAGGAGAAAGACCCCTTGCTCAAGCCACGGCGTGAGGTCGCCGTTTTGAATAATAGTTTGACCAATGTCAGATTTTACTTCTTTTAAAATATTTCGGAGACTCGGCGCGAGCTTATTGATTTGAACCGAAAAGGCTAAACCATCTGCTACGCCAGGAGTATGATAGGGGTCTTGGCCAAGAATTACTACCTTGATTTTCTCGAGGGGCAATTTAAAAACCCGAAAAATTTGGGTTGGAGCAGGATAAATTTCTTGGTAGCCTAACGAGTCTGAATTAAAAAATTCTAGCAAGGAATCGAATTTTCCAGATGCAAGCTCGGCCTGAAAAAACTCACGAAATTCTGGCGAAAGTTCAGTGGATGCCAAGAGTTTCGTGAGATTAATCATTTTTATTTATTCCGCTTCTTCCGAGAATTGAGAATTATAAAGTTCAGCATAGAAACCATCAAGCTTCATCAATTCATCGTGATTACCATGCTCGACAATGTTCCCTTCTTTCATCACGAGAATAATGTCGGCATTACGAATAGTGGAAAGACGGTGTGCAATCACGAAAGAAGTACGGCCCTCAGTGAGTTTATCGAAAGCACGCTGGATAATTTGTTCGGTACGCGTATCGACATTGGAAGTAGCCTCATCAAGAATCATCATCTTCGGATTAGTAATAATGGCGCGCGTAATGGTGAGGAGCTGTTTTTCACCGGCGGAAATATTATCAGAATCTTCAGAAATCTTAGTTTCGTAACCATCTGGCAAAGATTTGATAAAGTGGTCCACGCCAGTCATTTTGGCAGCGGCTTCGACCTGCTCGAAAGTAACATTGGAAGAGCCGTATTTAAGATTTTCTAAGATAGTACCTGAGAATAGCCATGTATCTTGCAATACCATACCGAAAAGACTACGAACTTCACTACGTTTCATTTGTTTGGTGGAGATGCCATCGATTTTAATTTCTCCACTTTGAATATCATAGAAGCGCATGAGAAGGCTAACGATAGTAGTCTTGCCGGCACCAGTTGGCCCGACAATAGCCACCTGCATGCCTGGATCGATTTTGACAGAAAAATCTTTAATGATTGGCTTGACGCCATCGTAGCTAAAGTTAACATGGGAAAATTCGACTTCACCACGGAATTTACCATCCTTGGTGATAGCTTTAAATTGACTAGTAAAATCTTCAGCATCTTCTTCCAGTTCTTCGAGAAAGTTAAAAACGCGGTCAGCGGCAGCCAAGGTTTGCTGAATAGTAGAAGAAAGCTGCGCAGTATCAGCAATTGGCTGAGTGAAACGACTAACATACTGCAAGAATGCCAGAATACTACCAACAGTGAGAGCACCAATTAGAGCATAGTAGCCACCGAGCAGACAAATTCCAACAAAAGCTAAATCGAGAAAAAGGTGGGTGATAGGGTAGGTGAGTGAACCATAAAATTCACCCTTAAAAGTTTCCTGATAGAGTTTTTCGTTGACAGTAGCAAAATCTTGTTTGGATTTTTCCGCGTGATTATTAGCCTTGATGATGAGCTGGCCACCATAATTTTCTTCGATTTCAGAGTTTAATTTACCGAGAGTTTTGCGTTGCTTTTTGTAATATTCTGAACCCTTCTTTACAACTTTAGAAACGGCAAGCATGGAGATTGGTACTACAATTACAGAAACGGCCGACATGGGAATGGAGATATAAATCATCATACCAAGGTAACCAACCAGAAGCGTAATGTTAGTAATAATTTGGGAAAGAGTTTGCGAGAGCGAAGCAGCGATGGTTTCCACATCATTAGTCATAATCGACATAGTGTCACCGTTTTGAGTTTTATCAAAATAGGACATCGGTAGACGAGAAAATTTAGCCAGAATTTGACGCTTCATTTCTTTGGCATATTTAGCAGAAATCAGAGCTGCTACGTAACCCTCAATGTAACTCACGATAGCAGAGATAAGGTAGAGACCGACTAGGGTTAAAAGTAGTGAGCTGATACGAGTGAAATTAATTTCCTGACCAGCACGCAAAGCGTCAAAAGCTTCAGTAGTAATGAGACCCAGAAGATATGGACCGGCCACCACAAGTCCGGCCGACATTAGAGCAAGCAGCGCCGAGCCGAGCAAACCAAAACGATATTTTTTCACAGAAGCGAGGAAGCGCTTAATAGTCTGTTTAGATGCTCGAGTAGTTTTCTTTTGAGTGCTTTTTGAATTTTTAGACATATTATTTTCCCTCCTTAGCCTGGCGCATTTCATCCGCAAATTCTTCTTCCGAGAATTGAGACTTGGCGATTTCTTGATAGACTTTACATTTTTTCAAGAGTTCCAAATGCGTGCCTTTCCCTACCATCTTGCCCTGATCGAGAACAATAATTTGCTCAGCTTCTTTAATCGTACTAATACGTTGCGCCACAATCAGCACGACAGTGTCCCGAATTTCCGACTTCAAATCTTCTCGGAGCTTCTTATCGGTTTTCATATCAAGAGCTGAAAAAGCATCATCGAAAATTAAAATTTCAGGTTGCTTGGCCAGAGCACGGGCAATAGCGAGACGCTGTCTTTGACCACCGGAAACATTGGTACCACCTTGAGAAATTGACGCATCGTATTGATCTTTTAACATAGTGACGAATTCATGGGCTTGAGCAATTTTAGCAGCATGACGCATACGCGCATCAAGTTCCGATTTTTTAAGATTTTCGACACCATAAAGAATGTTGCTGCGCACAGTGCCAGTGAAGAGATAACCGCGCTGTGGTACGTAACCGATTTTATCCATAAGGGAATTTTCGGTATATTCCTTAATATTGAGATTATTAATTAAAACCTCACCCTCAGTAGCGTCAAAAAAGCGTGGCACAAGATTAATCAAAGTGGATTTACCAGAACCAGTAGAGCCAATAAAGGCAGTAGTTTGGCCAGCTTTTGCTACAAAAGAAATATCCTCGATGATGGCTTCAGATTTTTTACCATAGGAAAAAGTTACGTGCTTAAATTCCACCGAAGGAACCTCGCTAGGCGTTTCAGTCATTTGGTCCTTAAAAGTGATTTGACTCTTAGTTTCAAGGACTTCAGAGATACGCTTACTAGAAACATTACCACGAGGAATCATGACAAAGAGAAAAGTTAAGAAGAGGAAGGACATGAGAACCTGCGCAGAGTATTGCGAAAAAGCAAGCATGCGACCGAGATAACTCATATCGGTATGAAGATTAGAAACACCGATAAAGATAATGAGAACGGCGGAAAGATTAAAAACTAGATTCACTACTGGCTGCTGAAAAGCCATAACTTTAGAAATGTAGATATCCGTAGTCTTTAATTTTTCATTACTACGTTCAAATTTATTTTCTTCATACTTCTGCTTATTAAGCGCGCGAATCACCTTGATACCAGTAAGATTTTCACGCGTAATGGAATTGATTTTATCCAAGATTTTTTGGTAGACCTTAAATTTTGGAATGGCAAGACTGATTAAAATCGCCGCCTGAATAAAGAGAATGGCCACCGAAACGGCAATAATCCAAGTCATGTTCGGCGCAGTACGAAAAGCCTGAATAATCGCCCCGATTGCCATAAATGGCACGCGCACCATCATGGTGAGACTCATAATCAGAGTACGCTGAACGGTCCAGATATCGGCGGTGGTACGAGTAATGAGTGAAGCGGTAGAAAATTTTTCGACGTCAGTAAAAGAAAGCGACATCACCTTGGCGAAGACGTCCTTGCGCATATCCATAGCGACGCGACTACTTACTTTGGCGGAAAAATAAGATGAAACAATACTACCAAGTGAGCCCAGTGCGGTCACACCGAGCATGAGTAGGCCGGCTTGAAAAATGAAGCCCATATTAGATTCGGCTACGCCTTTATTCATAATATCTGAACTTAAGGCTGGAAGTTCGAGAGCAGTATAAACTTGGAGCGCAACACCCAATACAATAAAAAGGCATTGCCAAAAATAAGGTTTTAAATATTTGATAGATTTTAGCATGTTTGTTCCTTCTGAATAAATAATTATAACAAAAAATCCTAAATTAAGTAAGAGAACGCCGCATACCTCGTTCCGGAGACACTCAAGGGGGGGGGAGAACGCCGCATGCCTCGTTCCGGAGACGCTCTAGGCCGCTCGGCCAAGCTTATGCTCCGTCAGAGGCAAGCGGCATTCTCTTCACTAAAAAATCCAATATTTTAATCTTGTTTCTTGAATTTGTTCTGCAAGATAAAGATAATAACCAATCCAATGATTGAGCTTATGGCGATGAGATACATCATGTTAAGTGGGACTTCGTGATTGAAAAAGGAGATTTTGTAGTCGAGAGCGGTTTTTACGGCGTCAATAGCTTGCGATGGAATTTCATCCTTAGCCATTTCTTGAAATGGTGCAGTGAGGGCATGATTTTTGATCAGCGACATAAAATAGGTGCTTGGTAGGAACATAATACTATCGCGCAGCAAGGCGGAGAAATTTGAAATTGGCATATAAGCGCCACAAATAAAACCATAACCGGCACTCACGATATTGGCCACAGCACTGAGTTGACCTTGTGTTTTAAGGCCGAAATTTACTACAGAAGCGAGTGCGGTGCCGAAGAATGAAAGCAGCACTACATCACCGAATAATAACAAAACATCTTTTAATTCGTAGTACCAACAATTTTGGATGCGGATATAAAGTAAGCAAAGAATGAGCGCCACGAGATTAATAATAATCGTGGAAATAAATGTCGCGGTGAAATAAGCAAGACTCTTGGTATGATTTTTGATCGGAGAAACATCGATATCTTTGGTGCTACCAGTAACCTTATCATTCACCATTAAAAGATTCGAGGAAAAAGCCACTGTTACACTACAGACCGCAAGGAGACAGGCGAGAATTTGCCCGTTCACCACAGCGTTAATTACGCCTTCTGGAAGTGCGACACCCAAGGCGTCTTTATCAAGACTGTTATGAAAAACGCGACCAAGAAAAGTAACGTAGAGAATCAATAAAATCATTGGCGTGATCAGCGAAGCAAAAAACATTGATTTGTCGCTGAAGAAAACTTTGACATTACGTGCAGTGAGATTGAGAAATTTTTTCATGTTTTACTCCGCTTTCGTTTTGCTATTTTTTGATTCCGAAATATCGGCGCCTGGCTTACTTTTCGTAACTGCGAGAAAGACATCATCCAGTGTACTTTTAATTAATTCAAAATCTTGAAAGAGTTCCGGGTATTTAGTAATCAGTTTAGTAACAACTGCTGAATTTTTAACTTTAATTTGGAAGTCTTTATGGATTTTTTGATAAGGTAATTTAAGTTTTTTGACATCTGCCTCTTCCACACCATAAAGATGTAAAACATCGGTGGCGTATTGAGTTTTTAATTCGAGCGGCGTACCCTCAGCAATGATTCTTCCCTTGTCTAAAATCGTGACATAGTCCGCATCGGCAGCTTCTTCCATGTAATGAGTGGTAAGAAAAATCGTCATTTTGAAATCCTCACGAAGTTTGGAAATAATCCGCCAAACTTTACTGCGAGTACCTGGATCCAGGCCAGTGGTCGGCTCATCAAGAATGAGAATCTTCGGCTGATGAATAATAGCACGTGCGATGTCAACACGACGTTTTTGGCCGCCAGAAAGTTTTTGAATTTTCTGATTTTTAATTTCGGCGAGATCAAAAAGTTTTTCCAATTCCTGGTAACGAGCTTTGAATTCTTGGCCAAAAATACCGTAGAAGCCAGCGCGGAATTTAAGATTTTCATAAACGGTGAGAGTTTTATCAAGAATGGAATCCTGAAAAACCACGCCAATTTGATTTTTAATTTTATCGAGATGAGTGGCAACGTCTTGGCCACAAATAGTAATGCGACCGGAATCAATCTTCAGTCCGCCATACATCATGGAGATGGTAGTAGATTTACCGGCACCATTAATACCGAGGAAGGCAAAGAGACTGCCTTCATAAACTTCTAAGTTAATCTTACGGACAGCCTTGACTTTACCAAAGCTTTTCTCAAGATTTTCGATTTTAATAATTGTCTGCTGAGTCATTAATATAATTATACATTAATTTGGTTTAGCGCGATAAGTGAAATAGCCAGGAGAACCTGGTCGATCAATTTTAAGACCGCCAAGATGAGACCATGAAAATGATAATCCTCGACTACCATTTCCACCTTCGATAGCCTTCAGATTATAGAAAATATCAATATTTGCACTATTGTCATTTGCTTCATTTTCGACAGCCTTTTGAGTTTCAAAATCAGCTGAAGCATAAATCTTTTTAAGCGTATAATTCGGGTTATCATTGTAAAACATGCCACGAAATTTAATCACATTTTTTGTATTAAAACTACTTAAATCCAAACTTTCAATACTACTCATATTCGCAAACATGCCATTCATATCAGTAACATTTTCCGTGTTAAATGAACTAATATTAAGACTAGTCAATGCGGCCATACCTGAAAACATGCTAGACATATCAGTTACGTTAGTGGTATTAAAACTTGAGAGATCAAGGGAGGTGAGACTACGCATATTAGAGAACATATTATTCATATTTGTTACATTGGAGGTATCGAAATTAAAAAGATTTAAGGAAGTGAATCCGAATGAATTATAGAACATACTACTCATATTCGCTACTTTAGAAGTATCGAAATTCGAGAGATTAAGAGAGGTGAGGCTATATAAATAAGCGAACATATAATCCATATTCGTTACTTTAGAAGTATCGAAATTAGAGACATTGAGAGAGCTGAGACTAAACATGGTAGAGAACATATTACTCATATTTGTTACTTTGGAGGTATCGAAATTAGAAAGATCAAGAGAGGTAAGGTTGGACGAAGAAGCGAACATACTACCCATATCCATTACTCTAGAAGTATCGAAATTAGAAAGATCAAGGGAAGTGAGACTACGCATATCAGAGAACATAGACACGCTGTTCTCATTTAGATACACTTTTTCCGGATCAGCATAATAATAGGCAGTTTTATCAGTCGGATCTAACCACATTTTAATTTCGTAGTCTGAATCATCATTTTCAACATTTACAGTGTTTATAGTTGCAATTGGGGCAGTAGAGTTTTTCTTAAAATATTCAATCTTATCTGTAGCGGTTTCTAGCGATTTTAATCTATTGTTAAAGCTATATCCATTCATCATTTTAGCGATTGGGTCATATCGATTAGTTAGGATAGAAAAGATTAGTTTGTTTTTATAATTACCACTCTCTAAGTTGTTTCCTAGTTTCACGCCAATACTCAGATGGTTCGATTCACTGCCATTAGTCTTCTCTGCTGTTTGCAAAATTTGCGCTGGTCTAGATAATGCTGGGATTGGTGAATAATCTGTTGAAGTACCGAACTTATAGCCCCAAGTATTACTCGAAAAGCTATTTAGGGCGCTAGGAGCTGAGATCGAATCAATCTTGGCATTAGTGCTTGAATCCGCATTAGTCAAAGCATTCTCGTCGGTTTCTGAATTAAGAGTCACAGTATACCCTGTCCGGTTATTAGTATTCACTATTAGTAATAATGAGACTTCCCTGGTTTGATTCGCAGAATTGAGAATTTCATTACCGTTTACGGAAACAGCAGAATCATCTACCGTAGCCGACAAAGTCGGCACAAATAGAGCCGAAGTATTTTGGAAGATGACCAAATTAGAAAAAGAGACTAAGGCTAAAAATAATCCGAGAACTTTTAATTCCCATCTAAACCACCCCCCCCCCCGTGGGGGTTTGTATTATGCGATTTTTGGCTTTGCATATGTATTATTTTACCATAAACGCAATGAAAATTTTATGGTCTTGGAGTCAGAATTTATCGGATGCAATAAATATTTTATGGTTTTCGAGTGAAATAACCTGGACGGCCATTGACTGGGTCATCGATGCGGAGCCAGGTTTTGTCGGCGGTCGATGGATCTGGAAGGAAGGAACCTTCGCCACCACGGAGAGTGGTGCGCCCATTAAATAATTTTTGGAAAGTTGCACCAGAAGATAAATCAAAATCATGTTTTATATAAATATGTTCGAGTTTTTCCGTAGCCGCACTACTGTCCTCATTACTAAACATCTCATTAAAATTAGTCACCTTAGAGGTGTCAAAATTAGAAATGTCTAGACTTCTAAGTTTCTTGGTTTTATTAAACATGCCGGACATATTTGTAACGTTACTAGTATTAAAGCTTGAAAGATTTAACTCTTCAATGTTGGACATACGACTAAACATACTACTCATATCTTTAACCTTTGAGGTGTCAAAATTGGATAAATCTAAACTCTCAATCGCAGAATAATAGAACATATTCTGCATATGAGTAACTTTCTGCGTATTAAAATGACGAATATCTAAGCTTTTTAGAGAATGAGTATTTTGGAACATATTACCCATAAACCAAACATTGCTAGTATTGAAGCTCGAGATATTAAGTTCATTCAATGAGTAAGCCTCCATAAACATGGCATTCATATAGATAACATTTCGAGTATCAAAGGAAGAAAGATCGAGTTTTTTAATCCATGTCTTAAAGAAAAGCCTACCCATATCGGTAACATTGCTGGTATTAAACCGTGAAAAATCAATCGACTTAACCTCATACATATTTGCAAACATAAAATTCATATTAGTAACTTTACTTGAATCGAATGGTTTAAGATCGAGATTCTCAACACCAAAATAACTAAACATATTTTTACAGTCTGGGTTCAAATAGAGCTTTTCAGCTTCGGAATAGTAATATACGGTTTGCGTGTCCTTATCGAGCCAAGCTAACACCGCACGATCGGAAGTTTCATCGATTTCTAAATGTACTACCGTAGCTCCTTCCGGTGGGGCAACCGTGCTATGCTCAAATTTTTTAATATCATTCACGACCGTAAGAGGTGCGGAGAGGAGTGAAAATATTTTAGTTTTAAATTCCGTACCTGTAATTAGATTAGCTTCCGTCGGATACTCATTAGTAACCGTAGAAAAAATCACCTTATTTTGATAAGTTCCGGTAGGGAGATTATGACCTAACTTTATGCCGATAGCAAAACATATATTATTGCCCAGCGTTTCATTTCCGCTACTAATACCATAATGAGTATCATGCACTGAGCCACTAGCTAAATCAAGTGGATCCCATTCTTCTGGCTCTCTTTCGGGATGCTCTATTTCGCAATCAAAACTACCAGCAAAAGTATTTTCCGCAAAATCGGCTAAATGTTCAACCCCTACCCCGCTAGAAATCATATTAATAGAAGAAGTATTAGAAGAATCATGGATGTCGGTAAAGGCGGTTTTCTCCACATCAACATAAGTACCTGTACCGGTAGGGTTATTAGTTTTTACGTTAAGATACATTGGCAAAGTTACGGCATGATTTGGTTTACTTAAAATATCGCTACTATGTAGCTCGATATTCGAGGCAGACAACAAAGAAACCGACAGCGTAGGTGTCGGTTTCAGGGCATAAGATGATTGTACTTCAAAGAATAAATTGGATAATACCAGTGAAAAAATCAGTATCGTGATTTTGAAGAAAGTATCTTGGGAGAGAAAAAGTTTTTCAAAACTGTTAACGAGGAACGAAAGGACTCGAACCCCGGTGATACTTAATTTTTTCACACATGTAATCATAACATAAGTTTAATAGTTTATGCAATTGTTTTATTTACAACAACTACGTCTTCTACTTTTTCTCTCCTTCTTTAACCTTAGTATAGCATAAACATTTTAAAAATACAGGTTAAATTCAGGTTATGAATGGTGGAATTTGTAAGATGAATTTTGTAAAATTGTGAGTATATTTTAGAACTCAACACAACTCTTGAGTCTAGTCGATTTTGCTTTTTCCCGAGTTAGTGATAGAATAAAAATAACTTGGCGCCATAGCTCAGCTGGATAGAGCAGGAGACTTCTAAGCTCAAGGTCATAGGTTCGAACCCTATTGGCGCTACCAATTTTTATAAGTATGTTTGACGTACGGCTTGCGAGCGTACGTTTTTTTATCGGAAATTTCGAGATAGGTGAGATAAGTGGGATAAAAAACATTGAGCTTTTCAAGCAAACCAAGGTGAGCATGAAAAGTAGTGACCGGCCCAACTACGATTAGTTTATCGTCATAAGTTTTCAAGGTATGACGACAGGCGCCCGAAAAAAATTTCTTGGTGGGAGAAATAATTCCCTTTTGATTACGCCAAAATTCGTCAAGTACGGGTGGGACAATGCCGTTATGCATATGTCCAGACAGGATATAATCAAAGGGCTGCAGGAGAAACTCAATATCAGGAGTTTGAAGGTGGGTCGGAGCATGAATGAGAGCGAATTTCAATTTATCGGCAGGTGGCTCTGGAAGATTCGCTAGGGTTTTCGTAAGATCTTCGAGTTGCGCTTCGGCATTTTCAGCAAAATTCACTCCATCTTCGGTGTAGTAAGATTTTTTCTGAGTGTAGCCAAAACAGAAAATATCATCATCTTGATAGATTTCATCATCGAGCAAAACTAGATTTGGCACCTCGCGAAGAGATTTAAGGAATTCCTTATCACGCACGATATGCCAGCCTTTTTTATTTTCCGGAATGCGATAAAAATCGTGATTACCGAGACTGACAATCATTTTGCGAACAGAAGAAATAGCCGTGAGATTCTGTAGAAAACCAAGAAAACGCTCGCGTTCACTGAGAGAATCTACACACTCCAAAGTATCGATGAGGTCACCAGTGATAAAAATATAATCTGGACGTGCAAGCTCAAATTGTTTGATAATGGCGCGGAGTTTAAGATTTTTCACGAGGCGCGAAAAATGAATGTCGGAAATCACCGCGATTTTCAGAGACTTGGATTGCCCGGAAAAAAGCGGCGTTTTGCGATAAAGTTTGTAGGTAGTTTCTTGAAAAATTTTCACTCGAGAGAATTATTTAGTTTTAATCAATCGGTAGTAAATACTTGGAGCAAAACGCACGGAAGCCAGCGGACCCTGAACAGCTTTTTCGAGCTTGATGAGAGCCTTGGTGCTGAAAATTTTCTTCATGGTACGGCTGCGGAAATTCGAAACAGAGAGTACATCCATGATCTCAAAACCAGTTTTCTTAAAAAGATCTTCGACGTAGGCTGGGTGATAATTATAAAAACCGTCCTTATCAATTTCCTTCAGGTTTGATGGCTGTTTATCGAATGGATTGACAGAAGAGCGCTTGAACCAATAGCGGAACATCTTTGGCAGAGTACGCTTATTGGCGACTTCAATCACTGCTACGCCACCCGGTTCGAGGATGCGATTAAGTTCACGAAGAACTTGCTCAAGATTTTCGAAGTGATGAGTGGCGCGCACCATGAGCAGAGCGGAAAATTCACCATCAGAAAATGGAGTCTTATAGATATCACCTTGAACAGTATGAAGTTTGTCACCAAATTCTTCTCTGGCCTGCTCGAGGTTAAGTTTGGAATAATCAAACAAAGTAGCACGCTTGGCACGTGGCAAATATTCATTAGCTAGACGACCGTATCCACCACAAATATCGACAAAATTATCCATATTTTTCGGTAGCAAACGACGAATCGCAGTGCGGTCGGCAAGATCCTCATACTCACGCCCAGAATCTTCCCAGAAAACTTTCTTATAATTATAGCCATTATAATCAGAGATGACCTTGTGATCAGACTTGGTATTCTTGGTGTTTGCAGAAGCATCCTTGGTGGTAGCAGATTTTTTCATAGAATTAGTATCCTTGGTAGATTTTGCAGTCTTTGCAGTCTTGTTTGATGTCTTATTCATAGTTCCTATTTTACCATTTATTATTTATCTTGTTTCTGATTTTGAGCTGAATTTTCTGATTCACCTTCCAGCTCGCTTGGCTTCTCAGGTTTTGGCAACATTTTAACATTCTTAAAAATCAGACTACTCACTTTTTCGAAAATTGGTACCACTTCCGAAAGATTAAATAGGAAACTCGATATTAAATAAACCAGACCAGCAAAAACAGAAATTAAAATGAACTTCGGAATGGTGCTAATAATCGAATTATCAGTGGCGCGCAATGGGAAAAGTTTAGTCATAAAATAGGCAGCAATAGCAGTGAAAAAACTAGCGATCATCATGCGGAAAATTGCTAGCCAAAAAGTCTTATCGAGTAATTGAAATTTAGACCGAGTATTCAGAATGGTGAGGAGAATAATGATTTCAGCTAAAGCGCCGATAGATTGTGCCCAGCCCAGGCCGTCTGGACCAAGACCAGTTATGGCAAAAATAACCGAAAGCGCCATAGTAAAACCAACGGCAAAAATACTAACGACGAACGGAGTTTTGGTATCCTGTCTGGCATAAAAACCACGCGAAGCGATATGAAAAATCGACTGAGCAAAAATCGCGACAACGAGCGAACCGAGCACACTAGCGATTACTGGATTACCACTATTTTTAATGAAACTAACGATGTAGCCACGAGCAAAAAAGGCAATCACGGAGACTGGTAACGAAATCCAGATAATCATCCGGAGCGCATGGCGGAAGGTGCCGTTAAATTCGGAGGAATCTTCATTGACTTGCTCGGTTAATTTCGGGAAGAAGGCCGTAGAAATCGCGACGCCGATAAGATTGACTGGCATTTGATGTAGACTATTGGCCTGCTGGAAGGCGCGCAGAGTGCCGGTGCCCATGCGAGAAGAAAGATTGGTGGCAAGAATAGAATAAACGTAATCGATTCCCTGATCGAGTGAGCGAGCTGGAAGTAATTTTAAGACCGAGCGGAAGCCGTGATTTTTCCAATAGATTTTGAATTGATAATCAAAACCGAGACCGAAGAGACCGATGAGACTAATAAAGATTTGCAATAAGGCACCGAAGACCACACCGAGTGCCACACCCATGATGCCACCTTCGAAAATTTGTATACCGAAGAGATTGATGCCATTAGTAAAAACCGTAATACCGATGAGAATACCAATGTTATAGAGAGCTGGCGCGAGTGAGTAAAAAACAAAACGACCAACTGCTTGCTGAACAGAATTTAGTACCGTGGCAATACTGAACAGAAATGGGTTAATCGCGATCACGCGGGTCATATTGATGGCGAGAATAGTGCCGGATTCATCGAGACCCGGACCGACGATGTAGCGAATCAGAGGATCCGCGAAAATCATAATAAAAATACTCGCAATAAAAGTCACTAGCGCCATAAGATTCAAAGTGGAAGTGGAAAGCTCCCAGGCAGATTTTTTATTACCAGAAGAAAGACGCTGATTAAAAACTGGAACAAAGCTGACGGCTAGAGCGCCAGAAGTGAGAATAAAAAACATAAAATCTGGAATGGTGAAGGCAGCAGTATAGGCATCCACACCAGTCGGATAAGTGTCAAGATAATAAGAATTAAGCAAGCGGTCGCGGAAGATGCCGAGCAGTGCGGAAATCAGAGTGGAAACACTCAATAAAATAGCAGCATATTTGATACTGAGTTTACTATTCGCCATAGCGACAACGGAGCGAAATTGAATTTTTTTCATCTATAAATAATTATATCGTATTTATGCTAAAAATGACGGGCGAAGATAAAAAAATACAGCACCAAGAGATGCTATATTTTATTACTGGTCTAGGTATTCTAGATTATCCGGTTAGGCAGTATGACGATATGATTTAGCGGTTTCGCGTTCAACCATTTTATTGATACGGCGATAGCGCTTGGAAAGACGTAGGCTGAAAAATTCCGTAACGGCACAGATTTTATCCGCGACAGTAACTACCCAAGCCTCACGAGATTTTGGCAAAACCTTGCCGAGTGGGAACATGTGAGATTCGATAATATTTTCTTCCTTAGCGTTAATATCGAAGTCGCGCTTAGCGTTCGATGCGGCAATAATCGGATGGATGTAGGCGTGGCCTTTTGGCATATCGCCGATATTGTGCCAATCATAAAGGAAATAATCGTGCAAAAGTGCACCCTTAACGAGAGATTTATAAGAAAATTTCATCGGGAAAAAGCGGGCAATTTTCACACTCATAATTGCGACATGAACAGAATGATCATAGGTCGTAAAGCATCCATGCTGGAAAAAAGTGCGTTCGATTTGCATATTTTCCGATTCAAGAATTTTGCGACCATATCTATTAACTAGACGGTTTGTTTTACTCATTTAGTTTATTTTACCATAAATTGGATGATTTTGAAAGCGTTTCATACAACATTCACAACCTATGCAACATTTCAGCAGGAGTTCTATAACCTATACC
>CAUPWD010000002.1:0-190607 GCA_963515485.1 uncultured Candidatus Saccharibacteria bacterium
GTATAGGTTATAGAACTCCTGCTGAAATGTTGCATAGGTTGTGAATGTTGTATGTCATAACGTATTAACTCACAACCTTTGCAACATAGATTGGTAAAAATATTGCCATCAAAAAAGGTAGATTCTATACTTAAATCAATACTACTTAATAAAAGGAGAATCTACCTATAAAAATAATACTATATCTCAGCTAACTTTCCTGCTGCGTATTTCTCGATACCTGTAATATCCGTACAACCTTCTAGTTTGTCTTGAAAATTATCAAACATTTCCTTACTAGAAAATTCAATCTCCAAAACATTTAAGCCCTCATGACGGCCTTTATAAATATCAATCTCAACATTGAGACCATGCCACTTCGTTTTATAGCGATCTTTTGCGACCGATGTCTGTATTCCAGTTATTAAATATTCGAATTCAGTTTTGTTTATATCAAGAGTTTGCTCAGACATTATACCGGTCTCGAGTGGAATTTTACGAGTAATACAATATTTATCGCCATTCTTTCTCAGTCGTAACTGCATATGTGGTTGGCCATTTGGGACATAATAATCAATCATA
The DNA here is from genome assembly GCA_963515485.1 of uncultured Candidatus Saccharibacteria bacterium. GTDB lineage: Bacteria > Patescibacteriota > Saccharimonadia > Saccharimonadales > Saccharimonadaceae > Nanosyncoccus. The sequence continues at coordinate 562 of CAUPWD010000002.1, forward strand.
TCTATTGGTTTTACTCCAATAATTAATTCCTTAGCCTTGTCTTGCGTTAGTAAAAATTTTTTTTCAATTTCAATCTCTTTCATGCGTCCTTTCATAATACTGGGAGGAGAATACACTCCTCCCAATTAATATTAAAATTAGGCAAAAATCAAATTAACCTTTTTAATAAACATTTCACGATTCCTACATTTGATTTCGCTCAGGACGTCAACTGGAATATCATCCTTACAATCCGTACTTAAAGTTCCGTCTGGATTAAGAAATATACTCCTAATCCCATCAACTTTTGATGTACGGCCAAAACCGCATCGAGTAACATACACCTTATTGCCGTCCTTTTCTAAAACCGTCTGCCAAATACCAGTATCGACTACCTTATATCCAAGCTGAGAAATACGATTAATGATCTCAGATACAGGAATAGACTTATCTTGATCAGTCGTTACTAGATCGATGAATTTTGCCTCACTTTTTGCAAGTTTTGCAAAATTAATCATTGCCTCAAAATCTTGAGCACTATCATTAATACCCTTCACGATTGTATTATTAAGATGGATGTCTATTTTAGGTAATTCTACGCGCGTTCGTATAATAGCATCCATAATCTCACAAACTGGATATGTCGTCTGCGTTATCAATGTATATTTATCTTGCTGTGTACTATGTAGCGAAATATTTACTTGATTGACTCCTTGTAGTATCTCAGATGGGTGAGTCAATAGAGATGCATTAGTCACAACAGTTATATGAACATTGGCATTGATTGCCTGATCAACAATTTTCCGAAAATTCGGAGAAAGAAGTGGTTCACCACCAGTAATTGTAGTTGTATCCCAGCCAAGGACATCATGTCCAGCGGAAAGGACAAAACCATAATCTTCTGCCGTGAGCATAAGTGGAGTATGCTCTTTTGTTAAGCCTTCGCCATGACAAAAGAAGCATCCATAATTACAAAACGGCGTAATAACTAATCGGAATTCATGAATTTCCTTCATATTTTTGCCTCCTAAATAACTTTGGATTTAAAACATTAACGTCCAACATGCTCATTACATCACATAAATAATAATAAATCAATACATCCGTTAAGGTCCAGGACCTTTGCAACAAAATATTGCATAAAAATAAGGTAGCTCTTAAACTTATTTCTAGAAACTAACAATAAACAAGAAAAGGTTACCTTATGTCATATTGTAACGATAAGAACATAGAAATAATAAGAGGAAAAGCTATAAAAATGTAAAATTATGGAGCCAATGCGATGAATAGACAAGAAATTATAAGACGGCTAAGAGACTTAAAATTGCCTAAAAATGAATACTACGTTCTCTCTGGAGCTTCATTAGTATTACGGGGGATTCGCGAGATATGTTCTGATATTGACTTATGTATATCCGAAGAATTATTTAGTGATGTAAAAGATAGATTAAAGATGACACCTGATAAATTAAACTCTTGCAATTTTTACCACCTAAGTGACGCATTGGAGATAGTTGTTGATAAAAAGGATCATTTTGACATGGAAGAAGGTGATGAATTTAATCTTGAAGATATTAAAACGATTTTAGCTTTTAAGGAATCACGTAATCTCCCTAAGGATCAGCAGGACATAGCTAATATAAAGAAATATTTAAATAAAAAGAAATCCCTGAGTAATAAAATAAATCCTCTCGTATCGTAACACTGTAATATAATAAAAAATATGAGAATACACGAGATGAATCTGCAGCCAAAATATTTCGATTTCATTAAGGATGGAACTAAGCGAATCGAGCTTCGTCTTTATGATGAGAAGAGACGATCAATTCAACTTGGAGATATTATTGAGTTTGCGAAATCTGAGGGTGAAAAACTTAAGTCGGAGGTGATTGGTCTCTTGCGATATAAATCTTTTGCTGATTTATTTGAAGATTTCGATATTTCTATTCTCGCAGATAGTTCTATGACAAAGCAAGAACTACTAGAGGTGCTTGGAGAATTTTACTCCGAAGAGAAACAGGCGGAATTTGGGGTGATTGGGATTCGCATTAAATTAATCTAAAGATAAATGAAAAATTTTAGGTGATTGTCATGAAAGTGTATCTTGCATCCTATGCCATGATGACCATGGGAAAAATTATTAAAAATGAAGGCGGTGAATTAGCTGAAAAAAGAGCCGTCTTTATTCCGACTGCAGGTGATCCATACAAAAATAAGGACTTCGTCGAAGCCGATTAATTGCCCCTACAAAAATACGAAATTTATCACAAGACTTCAAATTAAACCCCTGCAAAGAGATATTTTTCAGGAGCAGATAAAAAGGCTTCAAATGATTGTCCAGAGAAATGATGGTCCGCATCTGGCTGAATATATACAGTACCTACTTCTTTGAATTTATCGACAAACTTGAATGAAGGATCCTGCTCGCTAATTAGAAAAATGTTTAATTGTCTTGGGCGTTGGCTAAGATCGTCAAAAAACATCATTATCAATCAAAGTTGCGGGATTAATAGGTAAAATTTTATCAATATAATCAAATATTAGCGACACAATGCTAGTCATATAAGCACCGAGTGAATGTCCCATGATATAGAGAGTTTTCGTCGACAGGTCATAAGTATTTTCAATAAACTCAAGGACTTCAAAAAGATTTCTGAGATGTAATCCAGCCATATTAGAGGGGTTACTCATCCTAATTACAGTTGCACCAAATCTGGAGTTAATGTTTTCAGCAATGGTTTTATACTTATTTTTATAACCATCGACTGAGCCATCAATCCCGGGAACAATTAGCAAGATAATATCGCTTTGACCTTCAATGGTGGAGACCTCAATATTAACCTCGTCATTAAAGTAATTACCTTCCTGAATATACTTGATAGTTATATTATGATGGTTCATAGATTATCATAAATTTATTATATTATACCCTTTATATAATCAACATACTCTGGGAGGTAGGAGACGGTGTCTTGAATTTTTCTCGACTCAAATAGACCGATTTCAACGTTATCTGATGGATGAAATTCAGTATCAGGGGCTAATTCTAATTCATAAACAATAAAAATAAGTGGTCTATTCGCCGCGGCGTCAATCATCTTGAAAACCTTGGGACCGGAAGTGATGATAAAATCGCTCACGCCAATTTCTTCAGTTAATTCCCTTTTTAGGGCTTCATCTATAGTCTCGTAATGCTCAATCCCGCCACCCGGTAAATCCCACTTTTTACCATCTTCTCTAACGAGGAGAGTTTTTCCGTTAAAGTTGATTTTGGCTTTGACGGAAACGCGGTAATAAGGACTTTTGATTTGCATAGGTTTGACGTTCTTTTATTGGTAAAGTTTAGTATTCTTTTATTAGTAAGGTTTGGCGTTCTCTTATTAGTAAAGTTTAGCTTCTTTTGGTAGTTTGCTACCTTCGAAGATATCCTTGAGATCTTCTTCCTCGAGGGTTTCTTTTTCGAGAAGCGCGTTGGCTACGCGATCGAGAATTTCACGGTTGGCGAGCAAAACGGCTTCCGCGCGCTTAGCGGCTTCGTCCGTAAAGGCACGCATTTCTTGATCGATAAGCTCGGCAGTTTTTTCAGAATAAGGTTTACTGCTAGAAAGAGCATAGTAGGAAGCTTCGTCAGCTGGAAAAACTTGATTGCGCGTCTTAGTACCGAGACCTTCACGAAGAATCATATCCTTGCTAAGTTCAGCGATATGTTTCAAATCTGAAGCGGCGCCAGTGGTGACACGATCTTCACCAAAAATAATTTTTTCCGCGATACGACCGCCCATAGCACGAGCCATCACATCCTTCAGTTCATAGATATTTTTATAGCTACGATCTTCTGGCGGCAAGAACCAAGTGACACCACCGGTATGACCACGAGGAATAATGGTGATTTTATGCACTGGATCGGAATCTGGAAGGACATGACCAACCACGGCATGACCAGCTTCGTGATAAGCGGTGAGTTTCTTTTCTTCGTCATTCATCACCTTAGATTTGTGCTCTGGACCAATCGCCACACGTTCGAAAGCTTCGGTAAGATCCTTATTGGTGATTTCTTTATGGCCAAGTCTCGCGGCAGTAATAGCAGCTTCATTAGCAATATTAGCTAGGTCTGCACCCGAGGAACCAGCAGTTTTCTTGGCAAGAGATTCAAGGTCAATCGACTCGACGGCTGGTTTATTTTTAAAATGTACCTTCAAAATTTCGAGACGATCCTTGCGCTCCGGCAAAGTCACCTCGACGTGACGATCGAAACGACCTGGACGAAGTAGAGCCTTGTCGAGCATATCGATACGGTTAGTCGCGGCAATCACGATGACGCCAGATTCATTATCGAAACCATCCATCTCAACGAGAATTTGGTTTAAAGTTTGCTCGTCTTCACGACCGGCACCACCACGCGAATCACGCTTGTGAGCTACGGCATCAATTTCATCGATGAAGATAATACTTGGAGCGTTTTTCTTAGCCTTACTAAAGAGATCACGGACGCGAGAAGCACCCACACCGACAAACATTTCGGCAAATTCAGAACCGGAAATACTAAAGAACGGGACGTTAGCTTCACCGGCTACGGCACGCGCCATGAGGGTTTTACCAGTACCTGGATCACCAGCGAGCAAAACACCGCGAGGAATTTTGGCGCCGAGTTTTTCGTATTTTTTAGGGTTCTTAAGAAAATCGACGATTTCGGAAAGATCTTGTTTGGCGGCTTCATTGCCAGCGACATCGGTGAAAAGGACGCGTTTTTTATCTGGACCGTAAAGTTTGGCACGAGATTTACCGAAGCTCATGCTCTCCTTATTCACGCTTTGAGCTTGGCCGAGCATGCGGCTAAAGAGGAAGACGGCGAGGGCGATTGGAATCACGAAGGAGGCAATATTGAGGAAGACCCCAAGCAAATCTATATCATCCGAATAGGTGATGTTTGGATATTTTTTCAGACATTCAGTAGCATCGTTACCTGACTTATCAGCACATTTAACAGTGAGACCCTGATCATAAAGGGTACCAGCGCCATCCTTACGGGAATATTTTTTGGCTTTTTGGTCTTTATAGGTGATAGTGAGATTATTACCAGAGACGTTGATCTCCTGAATTTTGCCATTTTCTTGATTGGCTTCGGCGATTACCTCAGAAAGCGGAACTTCCTTATGAGCATTTTCACCATTGCCGGTGACATAATTCCAAAAAGCAAGCGATAAAATAATTAATAAGAAGGTAGAAAAGAGCGAGCGAAAGGTGTTCGAAGGGCCATTTTTCTTCGATTTGTTATTATTTGATTTCACAAATTTGATTTTAGGACGATTCGAATCAGTATTTGAATTATTCATATCTATAATTTTAACATATTTATTGCATAATTAACGGAAATGTGGTAGATTAAAGGAGTAGTGTTTCGGGGCGTGGCACAGTTGGTAGCGCGCGGCGTTTGGGACGCTGAGGTCGCAAGTTCGAGTCTTGTCGCCCCGACCACATCACATATTGCGACTATTTGTATGGTCGTTTTTTATTTGTGTTTAGCTTAATCGAACTTGCGGAACGTCCCAAGGGGTAAACGCAAGTTCGAGTCTTGTCGCCCCGACCATTCCAGGAGGAAAAATAAAGAAAATTTATTTTCTTTATTTGACCGACGCAGAATGGAAAGATTTTGCGATAGCAAAAGCTTACCATTATTATATTACGACTGTTTATATGGTCGTTTTTTATTTGTGTTTAGCTTAATCGAACTTGCGGAACGTCCCAAGGGGTAAACGCAAGTTCGAGTCTTGTCGCCCCGACCATTCCAGGAGGAAAAATAAAGAAAATTTATTTTCTTTATTTGACCGACGCAGAATGGAAAGATTTTGCGATAGCAAAAGCTTACCATTATTATATTACGACTGTTTATATGGTCGTTTTTTGTTTGTAACTAATAATATCTAATTAAATTTTTTAGAATTTAAGCTCACGTAGATCATCCAAATTTATTCCGAGTTCTAAATATAGCGATTTGATATCCGTAGTGATAATTTCATCTTCATCAAAACCTAAAAGCTCTGCGCAGGTTTTTACATCCTCAACTTTTTCTGATTCAATTTCAAGAAGATAGCCAAGTTTTGGCCAATGATCAATCGAGATTTTGGAGTCGCCTAGAAGAAATTCATCCCTGGTATTTTCTTGATAAGTTTTATGCGACAAACCAAGTTTTTCGAGAATCATTAAAGCTTCATCAAAATCACTTACAATAACTTCCCATTCGTTAGTACCAGAAAGCGAGTCATCGACAATCTCTTTTACGGTTAAAGTCGTTTTCTTACCATCCGTTCGGAGTCTCCCCCAACGAGCGTTGGATTTTGGAATTGAATCAAAAGTATATCTTTTGAAATTATAGAACCCCAATAGCTTGGCATTTAATTCTAAGAGTTTATTTTTGGTTTCTTCTGGATCAATATTAATGATTCTACCTTCAATTTCTACACCCATAAATATTCCTTTTATGAACCTAGTATAACATCGATATACCGATATGAATCATCTTCTATTTTTGAGATTTTCGAAAAATTATTAGGCGCAATAAATAATCGCGAGAGTTTCGGCGACGTGGAAACTAGCGACTTTGGCTTGATGGGATTTTAACCATTCATCAACGGCACGGGCGGAACCTGGTAACTCTGGATTATTATAATCATGCACAATAATTACACCGCCTGGTGACATTTTATCGGTGACAAGACGCAAACTGGTTTTGATGGATTGATATAAATCGCCGTCCAGAAAGGCATAGGAAATTTTATCTGGTATATCATATATGATATCAAGATCGTCGAAAAAGGCTTTCTTGATTTTAGGAAGTTTAAGCCCCATTTTCTTGAATTTTTCAATAACTTCACGCTTAGTGACGAGTAATTCACCAGCCTGAAAGGCATCACCAGCCGCCGAATTATCTTCACGAGTTTTGGCAGGAAGACCTTCAAAAGAATCGTAAAGCCAGAGCATTTTTTGACTGGTTGAAGGGGTGTGATTTTCTGGTTGGAAGGCGCCACCATGGCCCATTGATTCTAAAAGTTTTTGATAAAGTACAGAGGTGTCTGCCTTATAGCAACCAAACTCTACGACATCACCCGGCACATTATGATTTAGGGTTTTCGTGAGTTCCTGCAAAAGAATTTCCGTTTCGCGGGCAGTAACTTGTTGCATGTAATCCTGATTTTTGGAAGAATTTTTAGCTTTCATTTGATGAATTTATTTTAGATTTTTCGACTGAATTTTATTTTGAAAAAATTACTCTTTGCGTAAGAAAAAGGCGAAAATCATACCACCGATACCAGCATAAATTATATCACCCATGGTATCGCCGACACCCGGAGCGTTAAGTTCTTGCATATGACCACCACAAAGTTGATCATAGGAAAATTCAAAACATTCCCAAGCGGCGGCAACGAAGAACACGAATGAAACAATGAAGAGAAAGGCGAAGGCAGTGGAATATTTCTTAATTTTCACCGCTGAGGTACCTGAAGTGGAAGTGGATTTTACGGCAGATTCCTTACCATCATAGACATTGTCGAGAATTTCTTTGGCGAGAAAGGCGGAAAATACACCCGATAAAGTGTGGACGATTTTATCATAGCTCGGAGAACCAAAAATAATCAGAGTTTTATACCAATCGAGATCAATGCCGAGTACCATGGCGATAACCAAAAAAGAACTATAAGCAAGACGAAGCTTGGTGGAAGTCTGAAGATTGATTTTCGCGATTAGGTCCGGGACGAAAGGTAGAATGATTGTCACGAGATAGCTTGGTAGCTTATGCCAGGTAGCTGGATCGATAAAATGCATGACAGTGAGTGCGACACCAGAAAAGGCAATAAGGAACTTGATAATTAAATCTAGCTTAGCGAGATTGGAAGTTTTTTGGAATTGTTTAATAATTTTTTTCATAATGAACTCTTTAATTTGCTTTATTTTAGCATATATGTTGTAAATACAGAACACCCCGCCGGGGCGGGGTGCTGTTTAGTGCCTTATGTATTTAGAGATTCGAGTTTTAATGGCCTTATTTGTCGACGACTTCACCTTCGACTGGTTCATCTGGGTTAGATTTGCCAGCTTCTGTATTGGCCTGGTCGGCAGAGTTAGCTTGGTAAAGTTTGGCACCGATTGGCATAACTTTATTAGCTAATTCTTTAGCGGCTTCTTCGTATTTAGAAGCTTCAGCGTTGGTGTCTTTTAAGACTTCCTTAGCTTCTTCGACTGCCTTTTTGATAGTCTCTTTATCTTCGTCAGAGATTTTATCTTTGAATTCATCAGGCATTTTTTCGTATTGATAGATAGCTTGTTCTAGGTGATTCTTAGCATCGATAGCTTCGCGCTTTTTCTTGTCTTCATCAGCATGGAGCTCAGCGTCTTTTTGAGCTTTTTCAATATCTTCTTTGGACATATTGCCAGAGTTTTGAATAGTAATACTCTGTTCCTTGCCAGTTCCCTTGTCGCGAGCGGTAACATTTAGAATACCATTAGCATCGATATTAAAGGTAACTTCAATCTGAGGGACACCACGTGGAGCTGGAGCAATACCGTCGAGTACGAAGCGACCGAGAGATTTATTGTCGGAAGCCATTTCGCGCTCACCCTGCAAAACGTGAATTTCTACCTGTGGCTGATTATCGGCAGCGGTGGAGAAAGTCTCAGATTTTGAGGTAGGAATAGTAGTGTTACGCTCGATAAGTTTAGTGGAGACACCACCCATAGTTTCAATACCAAGAGAAAGTGGAGTGACATCGAGCAAGAGAACATCCTTGACATCACCTTGAAGTACACCACCTTGAATGGCAGCACCGACGGCTACAACTTCATCTGGATTAACACCTTGCATAGGCTCTTTACCGAAGAGTTCCTTAACCTTTTCAACTACAGCTGGCATACGAGTCATACCACCAACCATCACAACTTCATTGATGTCGCTAGTAGAAAGCTTAGCATCCTTGAGAGCCTTGTGAACTGGGTCAGCGAGACGTTCGATGAGTGGAGAAACTAATTCTTCCATCTTTGAGCGGGTCAAAGTGTATTCAAAGTGTTTTGGACCATCAGCATCGGCAGAGAGGAATGGAAGGTTAATTTCGGTTTCCTTAGCGGAAGAAAGTTCCTTCTTAGCCTTTTCAGCCTCATCCTTAATACGTTGCATAGCGGCAGCGTCTTTCTTGACATCGATACCAGATTCTTCTTTGAACTTATCACAGAGGAAGTTAACGATGAGATTGTCAAAGTCTTCACCACCAAGATGAGTATCACCGTTAGTAGAAAGCACTTCGAAGACGCCGTCACCTAATTCAAGAATGGAAACATCGAAAGTACCACCACCAAGGTCGAAGACCACGATTTTCTCTTCGCTCTTCTTTTCGAGACCGTAAGCGAGAGCAGCGGCAGTAGGCTCATTGATAATACGCTTGACTTCAAGACCAGCAATCTTACCAGCATCTTTGGTAGCTTGGCGCTGAGAGTCGTCGAAGTAGGCAGGAACAGTAATGATAGCTTCGGTAACTTTCTCACCGAGGAAAGCTTCTGCGTCAGCCTTGATCTTGGAAAGAATCATAGCAGAGATTTCTTCTGGGGTATATTCCTTACCATCCATCTCTACGGCTACACCATTGCCTTTTTTAACAATCTTATATGGCATAATGTCGAGATCGCGTTGAACTTCTTTATCATCAAACTTACGACCAATCAAACGCTTAATACCGTAGATGGTGTTCTTTGGGTTAGTAACACGTTGACGTTGGGCAACTTTACCAACGAGGCGATCACCTTTTTTAGTCACAGCCACGACAGATGGGGTGGTGCGATCACCTTCAGCATTGGTAATAACTTCCGGCTTTCCGGCTACCATGTAGGCGAAAGCGGAGTTGGTTGTACCAAGGTCAATACCAATAATTTTACTCATAAATACTCCTTGTTTATTATTTTTGGCACTTTAGCGGTTATTCTGCTAATTTGTCTTAAGTATAGCTAATTAGCACTCTAATGTCAAGACTGCTAATTATTAAATTAACAGGGGTGGATGAGAAAAATTAAAAAGATTTTTGAGATTTTTGCCTATTTTTTGATGAAAATTTTCTTCACAAATTCGATTAATTCAACTCGGAATTGGAAGAGTAGAAGACCGATGCCAGCTACCGAAGAGCCGATAATTGCCGTAGAACCATTAAATTGTTTAGGTGTTTTTTCAGGGTCGCCAGTTTTTGGCACCTCAAGCTTATCGGTAGCACCAGTATTAGCCTTTTGCTTGCGACAGCGATGCGTCTCAGGATTACGTTCATACCCCTCTTTGCAAGGTGCAGGAGTTTTTTCGTCTTTCGAGTCAATCTTCTTACAACGGTTAGTAGCTGGATTTAATTCCTTGCCTTCACCACAAGTTTTAGGGGCCTTTGATACTGGAATTTTTACGCAACGGCCACTCTTTGGGCTGATTGTTTTACCCACTTCGCATGGTTTCTTTGCATTTCCTGCAGGACTAATCTTTTTACAACGATGCGTCTGAGGGTTAAGGTAATAGCCTGTCTTGCAGATCTTTGGTTGATTTTCATGAGAATTCTCCTTATTACAGCGATGAGTGTTTTGATTTAAATAATATCCGGGCTTGCATTGCTTTGATGTATTTGGTTTTGGCGTGGCGATTTTATTACAACGATGAGTTTCTTGATTTCTTACATAGCCAGGCTTACAGGGTTTATTAGCAATATTTTCAGTTGGCTTAGACTGGTTAGACTTAGTAGGCTTTGGTTGTTTAGGTTGTATAGGTTTTTCCTGAGGAGCTTTTGACTCTGTAGTCTTCCCTGACTCCTGCGGTTTTTTGGGTTTCTTTTTGTGACGTTCGTCATAAGTTTTAATACAACGATTAGTTAAGGGATTACGAATTTTCCCTTCTGGACAGGATTTAGGGTCCGGCAAAACACTGCGATGCTCGGCATCGGTTGGCGCCTCGGCGAGAATAATTTCGGTCTTAGAATTCCCCATCAGAGAGCCGAGACTAACAGATCCAAGTAGCTCAGCCCCCTGTGGAACTTTACCGATATTATAATAATTTTGGGGACCTCCATCTCTTTTCAGACTTAAAGGATTCCAGACGTCATCCTTTTTGGCGCTGGAAAAATCTAAAAATGAGATGGACAAAAATAATAAAAATAGACCAGTAGCAAAACACCACATAATCGGTTTTTCTGGTCGCTTTCTGAATTGTACTTTTTTCATATTTACCTCACTTAATTTGTTTGACTGCAATTTAGCAAGTTTAAGAAAAAAGGAGAAGCATAAGCGGAAAGATTTTTGGTTTTACAGATAGAAAGAAGCCTTAAAAATTTTTAGCATAAGCAAGTTATAAATTGTCATAAGCAAGATATGATTGACCATAAGCATGATATAATATAGCTAAATGGAGGTTCAAACTTTACTATTGACTTTTGGGGTGATAATTTTGAGCGCCCTGGCCCAGTCTTCCATGCAACTCAGCACGGGGGTATTTCTTTTGCTGTACCGCGAAAGCGCCGGAAGATATTTGAAGAAGAAAACGAAAAATCTTCTTTCAAATTACATCGTAGGCTACATCTTTTTAACAAGTTTACTCCTAACCTCTATCTGTTATGCCCTAATGGTATTATTTGGCGGCAATTTAACCATCCTGTGTCTGACGATTTTAATTTGTTTGATTTTTAGTCTTGCAATTTGCGTGTGGTTCTTCTACTATAAAACCAACAGATCCACGGAACTTTGGTTGCCAAAATCAATCATCCGATACATCCGCAAACGCGCGGCAAACTCATCTAGCAATATCGAGGCCTTTTCACTAGGTGTTTTGTCGGTGGTGGCGGAATTACCATTCATCCTAGCTTTAATGTTGGTTTCGGCCGATAGTTTTTTGAAGCTTCCAGCACTTTGGCAGATTATAATGATTTTAACCTATACGGCGATTTCAGTAATGCCGCTAGTAGTATTAAAATTTAGTATTCATCATGGCAAAACAGCAGCTGAAATTCAAAAGTGGCGCTTAGATAATTTAGATTTTACAAAACTAATCTCGAGTATCCTTTTTATTACTTTAGGACTTTTTCTGATCGCTTTTAAATTAGTGGCAGGAGGTTTTTAATGCGTAAGAAAAATAGCGAAAATCTACCAGTAACAGATAAGTTAATTAAAAAGATCTTAAAGACGGAATGTAAAATTGAAAATATTCCAGAACTAAATGCGCAAACTGTTGAGTTTATTGTAAAAAAAGTAGTGACTTGGGCGGAGAAAAAAACTATTGTTACCCAAAGTGAATTCGATAAAAAATTAGCGAGTGAGGTGAGGAAATTTAACACCGACTTGGGATTCATGATTGAGCAAAGAAACAAACTGGTTTAGAGAAGGATGAATGATGAGTGAAAAATTTGATTACGATTTGATAATTATCGGTAGTGGTGCGGCAGGGATGTCGGCAGCAAGAGCGGCGGCAGCTAATAATATTCGCGTAGCAATTATCGAGAATGAATTGGTTGGTAGTAAATCCGATATTTATCGCGTAGCACAGCTCTCGGCTTCTGACATCGCAAATCAATATTATGATGCGAAGAAGTTTTTACAGCTGAGCAATAATCAAGACACCCTAACTTATAACTACCCTTCCCTCTTCGAAACCATCCAGAAGCGGGTGAAAAAGTACATCCTAGCCAAGAAAAAATCTTTCGCTAATTTTAAGATTGATTTGATTCATGGTGATGCGCATTTTATTTCACCTTACGAGGTAGCCGTAGCGAATAAACGATATTCAGCGAAGCGCTTTTTGGTCTGCACTGGCAGAAGTATGGATCTTAGTACAATTTCGGGAATTGAAACTACGAATTACTATTTGCCGGAAGACATCTTTATGCGCGTAAAGAAGCTGCCAAAAATTGTCTTAGTAGTGGGCGCCGGAAAGAAAGGAATTGAGATCGCAGAGTATCTCGCCAAAATGGGATGCAAGGTGATTGTGGCAGAAAAAGAAGAGACAATTCTAGAAGGTTACGACAAAGAAGCCATTGAAGTGGTTACAAATAAGTTAGTGTCGGGACTAAAAATTAAGATTCTAACTAACACAAAAGTTGTAGCAATCCAAAAAGACAAAAATGAAACCGTCTCGAATGGACGTCGAGTAGCTACGGTAAAAGTGACGATGAAACGTGGCGCTGACGAAAAAACAGTACGCGTAGAAGCGATTGTTTTTGCGATTAATAATCGTCCAAACACGGAACTTGGATTAGACAATGCTGGGGTTAAATTCAGCGAACAAGGTATTATCGTGAATAATCAGCTCGAAACTAGCGTAAGTCATATTTTTGCAGCTGGAGATGTGGCTGCAAATCCTTTGAAACAATCAGTGGGCTATTCGACGGAAAAGGCTGCTTACGAGGGAACACTGGCGGTAAATAACATCTTGAAGCGCAATAAATTAACCCTAACCTATCGCCATTTCTCAACCGTATTAAATACGACACCAAAAATCGTAACCGTAGGCCTAACAGAAAAGGATTGTTTGTCACGCGGTATCAAGTGTAAGATTGTGATTGTACCGGAAATTGAAACTACTCATTCCCTGATTGCGGGAGAGAAACTAGGATTTTTGAAGTTGATTTGCGACAAAGACAAGAAACTGCTCGGTGCGACAATCGTAGCCAAGAATGCCGATCTCACGGTGATGGAGATCGTGGCTGGCATGTATGGTGACTTAACACTCTTGGAACACGCTTCAATGCCTCACATTAATGAGAGCTTCTCAGATATCGTGAGAATAGCTGCTAAAAATTTGATGTAAAAACTCATACCTACAAGTAGGATGAACTATAGGCGGAGATAAAAACTGTGGCTTTCATTTTTGATATTTAAAATACCAAAATGAGGAGTTTACATAAAAAAAGAACCTGATGGTTCTAAAACTTGGTGGCGGGGGTTCGATTTGAACGAACGACCTTTTGGTTATGAGCCAAACGAGCTACCAGGCTGCTCTACCCCGCGACGTATGTAGCTATTATAATCTACAACGATTTTTCTGTCAAATATTAACTACCTAGTTCCAATTCTATCTTAATATCCTGAAGCAAATATTGAATTTGAGTCTCTTTTATTTGAGTCCAATAAAATTTATCTACGATATAACCACAATTATCAAACAATAATTCATCTGAAATTTCCACATTGTCGGATATTTGTTTGTAAATTCTATGCACAATTTCTGCGTGTAAAATTTTCGATTTAAAATCTTGAATGTTTTGTTCTAGCGCGGTTTTCTGTAATGGATTTTCATAAAACACTTCTTTTTGCAGGCCATAAAAATCCTCATTAACTGAAAAATCGGAATAAGTATCATTACCGAGCAAGAATATGTTCGAATTATCCGTGTATAAAATTTGATCTAGGATCAAAGACAAATAATGCAGAAGACAGGTAGCCAGTGGAGCTAATTCGTTAGCGATATTATGAAAATACAAAATAACTTTCAAACAATCCGAATTCTTTCGTCTTTTGACAGAAAAATAATTAACTTCATCCGAAATTTGCCCCTTTCGAAAATCTGAGGTGTGTATATATGAATAGAGTTTTGTTTTTATACTATCTACTTTTTCATTGTTTATTTTAAATTTAAGAGAGATTCGTTTGATGGCTCGATTAATAGATTCATTACTCACTATCGAATCATCTAAAAATTTTCGCATATCAAAAACCGACTTTTCATGCTTAGGTTTAAATCTGAATACGGAGATATTTTCATAATTATCTGCGTAGTACTCAAAATCTATACCTTCAAACAATCCAAGCTCAGTGGTTTTTCTATAAATCAAATCACTAGCGTAGTGACTGTACGCGTTGGCAGTAATTCTATCTTCTGCTTGTTTGATTATCTTCTGTTCATTCATATCCAAGATTAAAATGCCCACCGAATGGTGGGCGCCTTTTGAATTATCGCAGATTTCCTTTTAACGAATCATGGTGATCTCTAGATTTTCCAAAATTCTTACTTGGCTTTGGAGCACCACGTTCTAGGCTTTTGGCGATATGAGAAGAACCTTTAGCGGTCCCCTTCCAGGCTTTCTTGCCTTTGCCTTGATTACCCACATAATTCACCCCCTTTCTAAAAAGTACTTTTAGTTTGCTAAACTAATGTTTCTATTATATGATATTAGTTTTAAAAAATCAATTAGAATCTTACTCATATCCAAGATTATTATTCTGGATTGGCGTAGTCATCATTTTCCAGATAATCAGGACAGGTATCCTTATCACCGTCTTCCATATACCAACAGTTTTTGGTGGTATAGAAAGTTTTACGGGTGACATTATTCTTGTCGTCATTTAACTGAACGGCGAATTCTGGGTATGGGAAGTAATTATCGATCAATTCGACGCGAGCTTCGATACGGCGATAAAGGGTATTAGCGCGACCGGTGGAATCAACCTTAGCTTGTACGCCAGTAAAGTCAATCGGGTTGCGCTTGGCGTCGTAAAGTGAAATAGCAAAATCAGTATCAGGTGCGCCATAAGGAAGCGACAGCACCAAGAAAGTAGCGCCAGTATTACGGTCATTGGAATTATGGAAGGTATTTGGCACTTCAAAAGTGAGAGAACAGAAGAAGTTACCCTCCTGACACTTCACATAGAAAAGTTCATTCTTGTACTTATCAAAAGTACGAGAGACCTCACTGGCACGAATCTCATTAGTGCCGTTCTTGCTTGGTCTTAAATACATCGTTCCTTGGTCGGTGGAATTATCGCCACTAGCCGTAATAAGATCACTCATCTTAAAATTACGGTCGGCTTGATAGAATGAAGCATTAATCAGTGGAGGCACCAAGGAATACTGACCGGATGGAAGAGAGGCGTTTTCGCTCCAAGATAGCTGATGGCCGTTACTTAGGAGCTTAGCGTAATTAGTGTCAGAGAACCACTTAATATTGACGTATTTTAATTCTTTAATTTTGTCACTGCGGATTGGCACAATGCGGAGACGATTTTCACTGCTGAGTGAGGAGCGATAATCACTAAGGTCTTCCTGAAGCGTTACACAGGTATAGGCCTGCATCATGTCGGCCCCACGACCCTGATCTAGATTTTTATTTTTCACTTCTTGGATAGTGACACCTTTTTGTTCATCGGTGGTGCGACTGAGGACATTTGCGACAGTGTTGCAGTCTTGATTTTTAATACCATTTTGCATGGCTTCGATAATTTCCTTACAATTAGTATCGGAGCCACCCTCTTGGTAGCGGTTCAAACATTCATGATATTTAAGAAGTGCAACCTTGGCGTCTTCCACACCAGCAAGTGCGGAATCATAGGCGGATTTGGAAAGGTCAGAATTACTAGTTTGGCCAGCTTCAGAAAGAGTAAGGCGCACAAAACCAACCACAATAATACTAAATAAAAGCATGGCAAAAATCGTCACAATAATGGAAGTAGAACCGCGTTTAGTGATTAATAGTTTTTTCATTATTCCTCTCCTTTTCTATTTTGACCTGATGTCCTAGCGGAAAAATTAAATTTATTGATGGCGCAATAATTGAAGCTAGAAGACAAGCCCATTTCTGGTGGTGTCTTGCAAAATTCGCCGGTGCCAGTGATATCCACATTGCCACGCAAGGTAGCTAAAATGAAAGTACCACTATAAAAATTCTGCATAGTGAGAGCATGTTCGGTCGGCGCGAAGATGGTAAAATCATACAGCGCAATATCTTCGTTGTTTTTTTTCATGACCTCTTTATATTCAGCGCCAGTGAGTCTATACGTTGGGGCGACGTCGGCCACTTGATAAACACGATTATTATTAGTGGCGGCTTCCATATGAGAACGACAAATTGCACGATCAGAATCTTCAATTTTAATTAAACGATAATCGTCAATTTCCGTGTCGCCATTACTGAAGGTAGCACGACTACCGCTCATAATTTCGTAATCCGTGGAATTTAACACATAACCAGTATTCCAGAGATAGGTGTAACGACCAGAACAGAAGACGCCAGAAAGCGGTACACTCTCGAGTAGTTTGCCAGTTTGCTTAGCCTTAATAGTGCCATAATTTTGCTGATAAACATAAAGTCTAGCCTGGTCCTGCAAACATTTATTCATCTCGTTATTATTTGAAGCGTATTCAACACGGCAAATATCAGAGAGGGAGCGGGCGGGAGCCGTAGCAATCCCGCGTTGAAAATCGTCCACAAGTAGGCGTGAAGTGGAATTAATTGCATTCATGGTATTTCCCTTTTGGTAGATGGTGGAAAGATGTACTGCGACAAAAATTACCGAAAGTAGCAGAATCGAAATAAACATCAAGGAAAGAGTCACTTCGATAATAGTAAAGCCAGAAAGGGGTCGATTGTTGGTTTTTGATCGTATAGTTTTTTGACGCATAAATTAATCTAACCTCTCTTCATGTAGTCCGGATTATATAAACGAATGATGGTACCAATAGTGGTCGGGACGGTTTCTCCTGGACCATACCAACAGGTGCGAATATGAAAATCGTAAAATTCTGGAGGGTAATTTTTATCCATATCTTCACGATATTTAGCATCAAAGTGTGCACTGGATGGAACGTTAGTAAAGTCACGAACGGCGACAATCCAAATACCTTCGGCACGATAAAGGTTATTAAAAACTGGAGTGGTTTTGTAATTAGTACCGTCATTAATTTCATTCAGATTAGTAGTCTCAGTGTCTTCACCATTCGAAGTACCAGCCGTAGAAGTTGAGGAAAAAACTAGGCGAGGAGAAAGCGGAGATTCTTGAAAAATTTCTGGATGATCTTTGGCAGAAAGAATAGTATTTTCTGGATCGGAAGCTTTGAGTTTGCGGGTATTTAAAATGAAGGCTTTATCGGTAAAGATATTATGGTTATCACCGACAATATTATTTTTATCATAATATTCAGAGCACTTATTGGCTTCAAATTTAGAAATATCAGTCGGGCTATTGGACATACCATTATTAAAACTAGTCAAGCGATCCCAAATCGCACGGTACTCCTGCCATTTGCCAGAGTCGTCCTGGCCACTAGTTTTAACCAAAGCACGCTCAGAAATATAGGACTCATGAATAAAACGCAAAGCCTCGGCTTGAGCATCAATTTCATTACGCACCGTGGTAATTTGCAAGGAATTTTGGATTTTTGCGTAACTACGATTCATCATGGAAACCGAAATGGCAGAAACCAAAATAAAAACTACAAAACAAAAAGTCACTTCGATAATAGTATCGCCGCGACGACTAATGATTGGCTTTAGCTTCGACATGGATTTTCCTCACTATCAATATCAATCAATTCAACAGCTGTAGAATTACTACCATCGGCATGAATGCGAATAGCACGGCGACCGATACTGTTCAAAGAATGATTTTCCGAACCAACGCAAATATCAAGATCTTTTTTATTCTGAAGTTTAACATTTTCAAGATAGAGACCTTTGGCATCGGTGCGATTTAGGGTGCCAAAAGCTGGATAAAGACCAGCATCCGCCACTACACTAGTGACTGAGCCAATACCGCCATATTCACAACTACCATTGCCAACGTATTCATTATTCACTTTTTGAATGAGTTGGTTGATATTAAAAGTTTTGCCTTTTTCATCATAAATATAAGTGTGGACAGTACCAGAAATTGGTGAGCGAGTAACCAAAAATGCCCCGACGAACGGATCATGATTTTCGGTATTCTCAATACGAGCTTGCCAGAGTGGCTCATAAACATCGTGATTACCTGCGGTAGTCATACGACAAGTATTAGCTTCACTTTTCATGGTAACCACATTGGCACCGATGCTTCTTAAAGAAACCAGAGCGTTATCACCAGAGGCATTTTCAATGTCGAGATTTTGGGTGTAAATATGGCCAATTACGTCATAAATATGAACATTCTGATCTGGTCGATTAGTCTCGGGATTAGTCTCACCAAAGGTAACTAACTTACCATAGACGGCACAGCGAGTACGTCCTGGAAAATTATCTGAGGCAGAGTTAGAAACTAACCCACCATTTTCATTCCACATAGTGTTAAGTGTGCAATAAATACTGCTTCCTTCATCGGCCTCGCGAGGATTCTTGACATTAATTACCGAAGAATAAACTGACTTTAGTGTAGCAGAAAGTTCATTATAAGAATCGATGTAGCGGCGATTATTAATATTGCCGGAAAGAAAACCCATGACGGAAACGACGAGCAGACCAGTAATCGCCAATACAAGCGTTACCTCGATAATCGTAAAGCCTGACCTCCACCAAGTTTTCTTTTTCATAACTAAATTATAGCATAAGAGGTTATAATATATAAAAGAAAAATACTAAATTAACCTGGAGCTTTATGGCGGAATTTCCAAATTTTAATCGGTTTGAAAATAATAATTACAAAGAAAACTTTTTTGAAAAATTAACTAATCTCGAAAATCAATTTAATCCAGAATTAGCACGCGAAAAATTTGAGCAAGCGAACCCGGAAAATAAAATCGAGAGCGCTAAGGAATTTAATTTTGATGGCCTAGAAAATACAGCAGAAAAATTAAAAGAAGATGAAATCTCAGAATTAATTGCCAGTGCAGACCTGACGGTTTACGAACGCCTAAATCCGACCAACGCCAAGGAAGCGAAGGAAGAATTTTTAAATAATCCTGACCTGATTCATCCGAACTATGAATACGGAAATTTAAATAAACAAGAGATTGAAAACAATTTGGCTAACCTAGAAAAAGCAAAAACAGAACTTGAAAGCGCAGAATTATCCAGCGGAAAACGTAGATTGTTGGAATATTTGGCCGATGACTGCTTTAAGAAAAATGACTTTTTAGTGGCTAATTTAGCCTATAATACAGTCACGCAACCAGAAACAAAGAAACTTGCGGCAGAACATCACAAGGCGGCCAATGAGGCACTTTATGGAAAGCCAGACGAGGGGACTTTTTACGCTTTATTAAATGAAAAAATTGACCAAATTAAGACGCAGGATTTGACCGAAGAGCAAAAACAAAATTTTGCTGAACTGCTCGATAAGATTGGACCAATGCCAGAAACCAGAAGCGAAAGATTTAAACCAAAGCCAGAAACCATTGAACGTTTCGCGGAAATGACAAACGAATTTTTTGGTAGTTTCCTGCAACATATTCCAGAAGACCAAGAAAAATTTAGCTCACAAGAAATGGTGAATATCGTTAATGAAATTATTGAAGACGAGCTAAATGAGGATGGCAGCAATCCATACCGCGCAGAAATCAAAGCTGGGGCAACCAATGCTTCGGCGGATCATGAGGAACGCCGGATTTATTTTCCAGAAGACAAAACTTATAGTGCCAAGCGGGCTCGCGGTCTAATCGTGCATGAACTGGGCACCCACGTACTGCGTGCGGTTCCCTACGTGGATCATGAAGTAGAAGCTTTTTCGACGGGCTTCCCAAATAACGAAGAGTTTGATGAGGGGGTAGCGAAAGCGGTAGAACAAGCCATCAACGGAAAATATGAAGATTCGGGAATCGACCATTATATTAATATTGGTTTAGCTAATTTTAAGGGCAAGAATTTTCGTGAAGTTTATGATATTCAATGTAAATTGCGTGAATTAACCGGCGGTAAAATTGAACCAGTTTTCAATGCGGTGCAACGCTGTTTTCGTGGGACGGGTGAACTACCAAATAACAAAGATTTAGCCTATTACAACGGGGCGAATCGAGTTTGGAAACATATCGAAGATCACATCGATGACATTGAATTGTTTGACCAACTGTTCTTGTCGGGAAAAATTGATTATCAAAATGAGCAGCAAGAACAAATTTCCTACGAAGCTAGAACCAAAGGAATTTAAGCAGAAAAAAATACCCCAGATTCGGGGTATTTTAAGTTAGGAAAAATTACCAAAGATTAAGAGCGTCATACAAACAGGTATCAACGCGGCAATTAAAACACTGAACGTAAAATTCAGGACGCGCATTGCGGTGGCCCATTTTTTTAAGAGCTGATTTGATGCGTGAAAAACCATATGAAAATAACCCAAAGCAAAGACAATAGCACTGAAGAAGATAATCGTCATCACAAATCTTGAAGTAGTCCAAACCTCAAATCCAGCTACAGCAACTAAAGTTACCATAGTGGTAAGATTTGCATAGTAATAATTACCATCAACCTCTGGGTCATGAGCCCATTCAAAGTCTTTTTCTGGCAATCTATCAAGCAATAATACCGAAATGGCAGCCATTAGAATTGAACCCATAGTTAAAACCATGAAGCCAAAACCATCTCGATAAAGAAGATTGATCGCCATAAGGATCAATGTGCCAACAATTCGGAGCAAGTTGGATGCATCGAAAAGATCGAGCTGCTCCTTCAGCTTTTCGGCCTGAGTTTTTTCTTCCTCGTATTGTATCTTCCTTAAATTCTTAAATTCGTCAATTTCTATCATACTTCCCTCCCTTATGTAAAAATTAAAAATGAATTAGAAACAAGATGCACCTATTACTTTATAATATTTTTCCTCCTTTCAAGGTGCAATTTTATATAAATTAATAAGTAAATTTATATAATAATATCTATATATTATACATTAAAATGCTTATTTTGTCAATCAAGCATATCAAGACTAAAAAAGACCGCTTGACGCAGTCTTTTGGGAGGTTATTTGCAATAATTAATTTCTAACACTGTCTAGTACCTTGAATAACTCCTTGGATGGCATTAGGCTATAAAAGCTAAAGCCGCCACTCGGTTTTGGCAAGGATTTAACACCGTAATGGGCCCATATTTGAACCGCCTTCTTATTATCATAACTGTTATCCCACCAATCTGGTCGAAGAGAATCCCCATTTGATATAAAATATGCCTCGATATTTTCCAGGCGTTTTTCGGGCTCCCATCTGCCAATCAGACCGAGTTGATTACAGTATAATAATGGATCCTTCCTCATACAATCGGTGGAAGACTGCTTGATTGCGGCTATAACTTCGTCATTGTGCGGGTTCGGATCGTCGGCAAAAAATGGAATTTTACTAAAATACCATAAGCGTGATAAGTGTGTATGGAATACCCTTTGAATAAATCGCATAGCGGTACAGGGTGCCCCACCTATGAAAAATATTCTCGCAATTTGATTTGGCCGGTACAAAGCCATCTCATATGCGACAGCGGCGCCAAAACCACCTTGAGCATGAATTTCAAATTTTCCTTCATGTTGGTCAAAGAAATCAGCTACACTCTCCCGTATACCGTCAACAACAGACCTATTACCGTTATACTGGAAAATTTGCACCTGATTAGTGGCATAATAACAAGAAACATCGTTTGCATACCATGATTCGGTATCCACAGAGTCACCCTCTGCGGGGATAATTAGAATATTAATATCCTTCACTACTATCACCTCCTGTTAAGATGCAACCCCCTTTTTATATTATAACATATTTAATGGATTACGCAAAAAAATACCCAGACTAAGCGCCTGGGTACATAGGTAATGTAGGAAGTATTTTTCTTAGTTGGAAATAAGAGTGAACTTCCCCGTGCGACTTTCGGTATTATAATATGCCGAAAATCGGTAATTCTCATAAAAATACGTGTTAGTATAACACTTCTTCTCGTAATAATCTATATCCGCACAACAATAACCTTCCAGATTAAAGCTCTCTCCAGAACCGTCTTCATGCTGAATTCCGGTTACCAAAATATTGGCAATTGGCAGAAATAGAGGTAATTTTAGCTTAGGATCATCATTACTGTCTTCTGAATATCCTTGAACGATTTCAAACATTACACTAATCTTCGTACCCTTATTATAAGCGTACTGACATGCATCAAACAAAGTACTCTTACTTGGTCCATCCACGATGTCATAACAATAAGTTACACTCTTACTTGTATTCATACGAATACCTCCTTTTAATGTTCTACCCAAAATATATACGTAAAATGGGTCGGCCTATCTAATCCACTATTGAATTAGTTCTTGTATTCTATCATGTTTATGTTATTTTGTCAATGTGAGTTACAGCCTAGTATAATTTTGTCAAATACTACTTGTGGAGTTAATAAGAATATTCTTTTGTGGTTAGTAGTGGGGGGTGGTGCTACAATAGGATTATGCAGCGACTTTTTACGATTGATCTAAAAGATTATGATTTGAGTTTAGAAAAGTTTTATCGCCCGTCGGTACGCGGGATTATTTTGGATCAAAACGGTAAGGTGGCAATGATTTACAGTGAGAAATATCATTTTTATAAATTTCCGGGTGGTGGAATCGAGGGTAACGAGACCCATCTTGAAGCTTTGAAACGAGAAATCAAAGAAGAGACCGGGATGATTTTGAGGCCCGAATCAGTGCGAGAATTTGGCGAGGTTTTGCGAACACAAAAGATACAAAAAGATGGCAAAGATGTGATTTTGGTGCAATATAATTACTATTATTTATGTGAGACTGAGAATGAGATCGGTACACAAAGTCTGGACGATGGCGAAAAAGAGTTGGGATTTGTCTTAAAATTTGTGCCAATCGATGAGGCCATTCGGACGAATAATAATTTCCAAGGTGAACCGATTGAAAAGAATACAGTCGAGCGAGAAAATCGTATTTTGGAATTGGTGAAAAATTTATAACGCGATTTTAGATTTCGGCATAAAAAATCGGCTAAGGATGCCGAAAAGTTAAAGCTCACTAGATTCGCAAGTTTGCCGTTCCATAAAATCTCTATACGAGATTAATTGGTGGGGGCGGTTGGGCTCGAACCAACGACCAAGCGGTTATGAGCCGCCTGCTCTAACCCCTGAGCTACGCCCCCAAGGTAGTTTTATTTTATCATAAAATGCTATAATAGGGGAAAGGATTAGGGTGGCACCAGATATTCTTGAGAATTCTAATTATGAAAACAAATAACAAAATTCAATTACATCTGAAACTTAATCAGTTGCGTTACTGGGTAAAACACTCTTTGTTTAGTAAAGAGCGAATTATGTTTTTGTTGCTACCGACGATGTTTGTGTTTTTGCTTTATTTTTCCGTGCAATCGATTACAAAAAATTGGAACCTGCAACAGACTTTGAATACGAAGTTGCAAGAAAAACAACTAATGGAACTTAAAGTTTCAAATATGAAACTGGAAAATCAATACTATGCTTCCGAAGAATATCAGGAACTGATGGCACGAAAGTTACAGGATAAAAAAGCTAGCGGTGAGACTATGGTAATGTTGCCGATTAATAGCGATATCGCGAAGCAAAAACACGCGAATCAAAAGTTCAGTTCAAACAAACAGGAACAAGACAACTCGAATTTTCACCAATGGATGAGGTTCTTGTTTAGAATTTAGCTTTTATTTTAAGTTTTAATTTATTTCGATAAAAAATCCCCTAATTTAAGTTAGGGGATTTTGTAATCGGTTGAAGATTATTTCTTCTTGGAAAGAGTCAAGAAACCGTTGCGTGGGTTTTCGTTGACAACACGATCTTCTGGGAGATCAACTGGGGTACCCTTAGGGTTGTTCTCAGTCTTGGTGAAGAAATAGATAGTTTGTGGCTTACCACCGCGAAGGGTTACTTCTGACTTGTGTAGGTAGTAGGTAATTCCCTTGCTGTTTTTATGACTATAGGCCATTTGTCCTCCTTTAAATAAGTATAGTTTTATATTAGATTAGATAAAGATAAGTGTCAAGAGATTTTATGGGGGTGAAATAGGGGTGGGAAAACTTTTATGCTTTTAACAGGGGTGGTAATCTGGAAAATTGACAGGATTATTTTAAGGAATTATTTCAAAAAGAGTAGGGCGAGACGAAGGAAGGCAAAAATAATTAAACGAATCACGATAGTAATGATGATAACGACGCAAAGCAGAACCGTAATCCC
Organism: uncultured Candidatus Saccharibacteria bacterium; assembly: GCA_963515485.1. Lineage (GTDB taxonomy): Bacteria > Patescibacteriota > Saccharimonadia > Saccharimonadales > Saccharimonadaceae > Nanosyncoccus. The sequence goes on from CAUPWD010000002.1 coordinate 25,386, forward strand.
AGAGAGGCTTGGGGTCCAAATCGGCGAAACAAAATCGTAGCGATAAAGCGCGGTCGGTGGTAAATCAGCTGTGAGATTGGTGGTGAGCTTGTCAGTGGCCGGATAGCTATTGATTACGCCGGTCATACAATTAAGATAACCTGGACTATTCCAACCCCAGCCGTTACGAATAGCCTGAGGTTTACAGGTTTCCATAGCCTTGGCAAAGATATTACCATTGGGATTACCATCAGGATTTTGAGTAAGTTTGGACTCGGCTTCACGCAAGGCAACGGTGGCCTGGCGGTTATATTGATGTTCCAAATAGATTGGGCCAGTACCGAAGGTCAGAGTGGTGTGACCATTTTTTTCAACAAAATTCACGATGGTGTGAGAAGAGCTAAAATCTCGCAGGTTTTTCAGGGCGGTGCGGATGTTTTGATCGATTTCAGCCTGTGGAAGGTCGGTGCCGTCGGCAGCCTTACCCTCGTCAGCTTTTTCGACTTGGGTTTTTAAGTCCATCATTTTCAGATGATCAAAACGTAAAAAAGTGGCGGAAAGAAAAAGTAGCGGCAATAGGCTCAAAAATAATTGCCAAGTTTTGATCTGTTTCAAGAAGGTCAAAAAACGCTTCCTCTTGTCTTCCTGACGCTCCTGCTTCAAAACACCACCCATACTGAGTTTAATTATATCATAAGAAATTTTGGCGGAGCCATGGGTCGGCGTCGCCGGCGGACATCAAAATCACCAGATAATTATCGGCAAGATCTTGGCGAAGCTTGGCAAAAAGCGCATCGTCTAGTTTAACTGCGGTACCGATTTCAGGATTATCCAGTGAATTAATAAAATCACTTGGGGTAAGGATTTTTAATTTAGGATCTTCGCGCGAAAGATAAGTTGGTAACCAATAAAGCTTTTTTATGCCGTGGAAAATATCCCGATATTCATTAAAGAATTCATGCTGACGAATATTTTGGTGAGGCTGATAAAGAATCACCACGCCTTTTTTCTGCGTACGCTTGGCTTCCTCGAGAGCGACATTGATGGTGGCACGAATTTCCTCTGGGTGATGTGCATAATCCGAATAAAGCCCGTCAGCTAGGCGCTCAAAGCGACGTCCGACACCTGGGAATTGATTAATCGCCTCGATAATTTCTTCATGATTAACCTCGCGACCGAGCGATTCGAGGATTCGCTGTACCGCTTTAATAGCGAGCGTGGCGTCGAGACGGCGTGCTTCACCCGGCAACATTAATTCCTTGGCCGACATTAAAACTACATCGGGATGTTTGTCAGCCAGAAGTTCAGCGTGGTGAAGATTGGCGTGTGGACCAAAAATGAGGTGCTCGCTCTGGGATTCGAATTTTAAAAAGGCTTCTTGATATTCAGCTGCGGTAGCAAAAATATCTGAATGATCATAGGAAACAAAAGTAATCAGTGAGAGCCAAGGATGAAAGGCCAGAAAATTTCGGTCATATTCATCGGCTTCATAAAGTAAGAATTGGTCATCCTGATCATATTTAGCAGAAGGGGCAAAATTAAGAGTGGAACCGACCATGTAAGAAGCCTTTAAGCCGAGTTTTTGACTAAGCCAAATTAACATAGACGTGGTGGTAGTTTTACCATGAGTGCCGGCGACGGCCACCATTTTCAGATGATGTTTCTCAACAAGGGTTTCAATCAATTCATCGCGTTTACTAATTTTCAGACCAAGAGCTTTGGCACGTTGATATTCGGGATGAGACTCGGTGATGGCTGAAGTATGGACATACCAGTCGATAGGATGATTCTGATGAATTTCCGCCAAATAATCGCCGGTTTGGGGACCGATAGCAAAGGTGAGATTTTTAGCTTTTAGCTCCTTAGTAATCGGGCCTTCGTGAAGGTCGGAGCCAAAAACTTGATGTCCAGCATCATGAGCAAAAAGGGCGAGTGGTCCCATGCCGGTACCGGAAATACCAGAGATAAAAATGTTCATAATTTTTTCCTAAAGAAGTTAGTATCGTAAATTTCGGCGCCGTGGGCTTTGTAAAAATTCTGGGCTACTTCACGGCCATGGCCGCAAGTAAATTCGAGATTCTTACAACCTTTTTCCCTGGCCCAATCTTCGTAGGCCTGAAAAATCAGATCCCCCACACCCTTGCCACGAGCGGCACTATCTACGACAAAATCTTCGAGGTAAGCATTCTTGTAGATTCCTGCACCAAAAGTTACAGAGACCGAAGCCATACCGAGAATCTGCCCATCTTCCACGGCAAAAATGAGATCATGATATGGAGAATGAGCAACTTCCGTAAACCAATCTGGACTGATTTCACCCTTATCCTTGCCACTACGGGAAAGTTGAATCAGAAGTTCACGCACACGCGTGGCGATTTCTGGTTGATATTGTTTAAGACGTTCAATTTTAACCATAATTCCCTTTCTTTATTCAAATACAGTTTCAGTGAGGCGCTTGGCAATAGCATCAGCAGTTTTTTGTATAGCTTCTGCGTCGTCACCCCAGATAGTAATGCGCACTAAATCTTCGGTACCAGAGGCGCGGATATTGATTGACCAGCCGGCAGGAAGATTGGCGGTTTCAGTGGCAATGAATTGCTGAGCGGTTTCCGTGAGATTACGAAAAGCCTGCTTGGTCTGACTATCGACTGGCTGGTTCTTGATGGTTTGTGGGAGTTTTTGGAAATTTTGGCAAAGAGTAGCTAGGGTCGGTAAGGAACGCTCAAGGTTTTCAGAAGTTTGGCCAGCCTTTTCATCTTGAATAGTCTGATAATTCGTAAGTAAGGTATCTTCGTTCTGGAATTTTTCACGAGCTTCGGAAAGAATCTTAGTGATTACGAGCGCAGTAAGCACACCATCGCCCATTGGTTCACCGGGCAGAATAATATGACCACTCTGTTCGCCACCCAGAAGAATACCGTCTTCACGCATTTTAGCGGAAACATTTTGATCACCGACGTCGGTCATGGCGATTTTAATACCAGTTTTTTCTGCCCAACGTAAAAGACCTTTATTAGCCATAATCGTGACGCAGACTTCTGGAACACCCAAGTAATTAGCTAGAATCACAATCATGTCATCACCATCAATAATCTGACCATTTCGATCAATCATTAAGCAACGATCACCGTCACCATCGAAGGCCGCACCAAAATCGAGTTGTTTTTCTTTCACTAACTGAATAAGCGGTTCAAGATGAGTGCTACCACAGCCAGCGTTAATTTTTTCACCAAAACTAGAGTCTTCATTAATAGTGATAACTTCGGCGCCAAGTTCTTCAAAAATTTGCTTAGCGGTAACAGAGGTGGCACCGCAGGCGAGATCTAAACCAATGCGCAGACCGGAAAAATCAGGCTTTTGGCGTACTGAGGTGGTAGCTGGACCAAATTGGGCGAGATAAGTGCGGAGATGGTCAAGATAGCGCGAAAGAGCGTCTTCATGAAGATCTTCACGAAATTCTGGACTATGCACATCAAAACCAGATTCATTTTCTAGAGCATTTTCGATCGCATTGACACCGGACTGCGAAAGTTTAATGCCGTAGGGGTATTTTTTAACTAGATGTGCGAGATTTTCACCGGAATCATTAGTGCCAGTACCGGAAAAAGCGACGCCACCTGGCATGGTAGCCTCGAGCCCGCCAATCGTATCACCGCGTTCGAAAATTTTAATACCATTATCAGTGTAGGGATTATGAGAAGCGGTAATATCAATAGCTAGGTCGTAACCCATTTCATAAAAAGCGTAATTAATCGCTGGGGTAGGCAAGACACCCACCGTACCGTGATCAATTCCGACAGTTTCCAGGGCTTCCTCAAAATAACGAATCATCCATTCGGTAGATTCACGTGTGTCACCACCAATCAAGACTCGAGCCGGACGTTCGAGACCACTTTCATCCTCTTTTGCATTACCTAAATAACGCACAATACCGAGAGTAACGGCTTGGATAAAGCCAGGGGTAAAAGCTTCTGCCTTTTGTCTAATACCGTCAGTACCGAAATATTTGATTTTACCTTTCATAACACTCCATTTTCAACTAATTTCTATTATACATCTTGGAGGTAAGCGGCGCAAAGATTAGTGCTTAGCAAGCAATAACATATATTCAATAACTTTCAAGACATCTTCTTCGGTACTACCACGAGAGAGGTCGGAAATTGGCGCATTAAAGCCCTGAAGAATCGGTCCGGCAGCCGTAAAACCACCGAATTGTTCCATGGCCTTATAGAGGATATTACCCGTATTAAGATCGGGAACAATTAAAGTATTAGCGAAGCCAGCAACTGGAGAGTCTGGAGCTTTTTTCTGGCCGATGCGCGGATTAATGGCGGCATCGAGCTGTAATTCACCATCAACTAAGAGTTCAGGGTGAGAAGTTTTCAGTTTGGCGATGGTTTCTTGGATCAAATCAATGGTCTCGTCGCGACCACCGGACCCCTTGGTCGAAAAACTAAGGAAGGCAACCTTCGGAATAGGGAAAATTTTACTCGCGGTTTCAACGGTTTGCACGGCAATATCATAAAGTTGATCAGGGGTAGGATGTTTACAGGCGGCCGCATCAGCCAGTACATAAGTTTCATTTTCGCGCTCCAGAATGAAACTAGCGGAAAAAGTCGGTTTCAAGAGATTACGCGGATTCTTCACCCCGATGAGATCACGACAAGCCAAAATTACGTCACGTGAGGAGTAATCAATGCCAGCAATTAGAGAATCGGCGAGCTGATTTTTCACCGCAAGACAGGCATGCTCGAGCGAATCGGCACCAACTAGCTCAAAATCAGGAAATTTTTCGCGAGCTTTTTCGATAGCAGACTTAATAATGGGATTTTCTAATTCAGGAAAGACGATGCGTGTTTTCATATCTCAATTATAGCGAAGAAATGAAAAAAGAGGCTAAAACTTAGCCTCTTTTAGAAGTTGTGTGTTGCTTAATTTTGTCATTTTGTCATTTTAGCCGACATTGCAGCTAGGTTCGCGGCGGTAGGACACATCATAATCATCCTCATTTTTAATGGCGGTGATATGACCGTGATTTACTCCGTCTGGATACCATTGACCGCCGTAATAGAGGTCAATCCTACCCTGCCTAGAAACTAGCTTAAAGTCGCTATTGGTAGGCACTCCAATCAGATGGAGTATTTTGTTGAGATAAGACTGAATTTTAGTATCTTCAGGAGAAGTTAAACTTTCGATGAAGTCTTTTTTCTTCTGATAGACAGCGTCTTTCTCGCTATATTCCTCCTTTCGTTGGGAAAAGATTTTTTCCCAAGTCACTTTCCGTTGTTTAGTCTCTTCAAGATTCTCCCTAATCCTGCAGAGTTCGGGGTGTAGCTTGGGATTGTAATAAGCATTCTTCTCGCTAATCAGCTGATCTTTTTTCTTGATGAGATCAAGATATTCCTTTTTTAGATCATGATTAGCAGGGTCCTGCTGTTGACGTTCGTAATTGCGCTGAATCTGAGAGATGATTTGTCCGGTTTCATTGTAAAGCTTCGCAGCTTCATCTCCACCAAAGTAGCTCATCGTTTTTCTCAAATCTTCAATTTCTACATCAGTTTCCTTACACTTCTTTTCGGCTTCGTCCATCAATCTTTTCGCAGATTTGACTTCCTGAAGCAGAGCATCAAGCTCGATTTTCTCTTCCGCTAGAGATTTCATGACTCCACCTCCCTTTCTTGCGAGTCAATAAGTAACAAATAAGCATATAAAACTCCTTGTCAAAGAACTAGCCGTAGCCAATTTGTCACTAGAGTAACACAGGTATTATATCATATTTTTATAAAAATTCAAAATTTTCGGCAAAAAGTGCTGGATAGAGGATAGGAACCAGGTAAATATGCAGAGCATTCGGAAGGCCTGAGAAGAAGCAAACAGAGGCGGCATAAGCTAAAATTAGAGAGGCGAAATAGAGTTTGGCCGGGGTAATGCGAGAGATTTGGCTGGTGAAGTTAGATTTTTTTATAGATTGTTTGGAGGATTGACTAGAGGATAGCTTTACAGGTTTTTGGCGAGAATAACAGAGATAAAATACACAAGTACCGCCACAGAAAATAATCAAGATACCGATAAAACCGGTCTCGACCAATATGGCGATGTATTCATTTTGGGTAATTTCCTTAGTGGAACCAAGCTCTGGAAAGGCCTGATAGAGGGCAACACCGGAAGAACCGAGGCCAGAGCCGAAAAAGAATTGTCCCGGGTGGCTAAAAGCGAGGCGTAAACCCATCCGTGATAGCTTGACACGAATGTCAGTTGATTCTGTAATATAACCATCGAAAAGTGGGGCATGAGTGTTGGTATTAATATTGGTGGTGTCGCTAGCAGAAAAACTAGATGAGTTATTATGAGGCAAGATACTAGACGATTCACTCTGGTCGACTGGAGATTTTTTAGATTCAGGGAGAGGAATCTTGACGCGACCAAGCGTCATTTGGCTAATTGAACGACTAACCCCACCCAGAAAAGTATCAGAGGTGGGACCGAGTTCCGACATCAAACCTTGAGCGAGCGTAACAAAAATCAGAGGGAATAAGATTATTGAGACGATCTTTGAGGCGACAAGGAGTTTCTTTTTGGCGCGAAATACTTCATAAAGAAAAATCACCGCGACAGACAGGAAGAAGGAATAGGTTGCACCCCTTGAAAAAATCAAGAAAAGTGTTGAAATAACAAAACCAGCTAGGGCAAGATAGAGAATTTTAGACTTGCGAGTTTGATGGGTTTTCGGATGAATTACTCGAAAAACCAAGAAGATAGCTGGGGCGAGCAAGAGATTACCCATGAACTGCGGCTCAATGGCAAAACCATTGGGGTGAGGAAAACCAAAAGAGAGATTAGTACAACCAAGACAGAGTAAAATTCGATCGCCCGGAATATTAAGGGTATTTAAAATAGCTTGTAGCCAACAAAAACCGGAAGCTAAGGTGGCGCCCAAAAGAAAGGATTTTTCGAGTGAGAGGGGTGTCTTTTTTAATATAATATTTTTATAAAAAGTCAAGAGGGAAAGATAGAGACACCAGATAATGCCAGCGGTCATAAGGCCGCGAAATTTATTGGAGCTCCAGAAGAGGGTGAGCGAAAAATAGAGTGGAATACTACTCAAAATCAAAGGAATTTGCACAGGGACTTTAGTAAGTGGAGTTTTTTTCGTAATAAGATTACAGAGGTCGGCGAAAAAAATTGGCAACGATAAAATACCCATCAAAAGTAGCCATAACAGAGGTAGGGAAAATTCGTAATTGGAGGATTCGGTAGAAAAAAGTGGGATGACTGGATAGTAGGAAAAGAAGAGAACGATGGGTAGCACCCAGAAAAAACCGCGGTGAAGAGGGAGGAGTTTTTGATTTATATCTTCAAGTTTGGTTTGGAGGTTTTTTAGCATTGTTTTCCCTGTGGGTTATGATTTTATTTTGGTTCTTTTTGCGTTTTTAGGACCTTTTCGACAAATTGACGGATTTTGCTGTGAAAATTTTCAGTACTAAACTTGGTAGCCGTGGCGGAAATTTCTTGAGGCGAAAGAAAAGAATTTACAGATTTTTCTTCAAAATTTTTCAAAGTTTGAACAAGGGAATCGACGGATTGCTCTTCAAAGAAGAGGCCGTTTTTGCCATTCTGAATGTAATCCATGGCGCCACCTTGCTTAAGAGCGATGACTGGACAGCCGGCGGCTAAGGCCTCAACCGGAGCAATACCGAAAGGCTCATTAGACGGAAAAACGAAGGCCTTGGCGTATTTAACAAATTCCTTGAGATTAGATTGAGGTAAAACATCGAAAAAGACCACGTGCTTCGAGCCGGCAGCTTGATTAACTAGTGATTCATGGGCCGCACCGTTGCCGATGAGAATTAAATTAAGCTTAAGCTTCTTGCAAGCAGCAATAATTAAATCTAAACGTTTCCAATTGACTTGACGAGAAAAATTCAAATAAAAGCCTTCAGCGAGGAAACTTTCTGGAAGTTTTTGTAAAATTTCTGGGAGTTCCCTAGTGGATTTTTCAGAGATAATTTGACTTTTATTATGTTTTATGTTGTTTTCTAGTTTTATCTTTGTTTGCTTTTTATTTAAATTATGTTGTGATAATATTTGACAATTTGATTGAATTGTTTCACGATATGGAGCGACAGGTTGGAAGTTTTCCACAGCCACAGGTGGATAAATAATCGTGCTTTCCCTTTCGTAAAATTGTTTGATTTCCTGCTGGGCAAAATCTGAGATGGTTAAATAATAATCTGGGCGAGCCGCAGCCTCTAAGTCCTTGCGTCGTAAAGTTTTTACCATCAGGCGAAAAACTGGACGAACCAAAAAATTCAATTTTCCGAAACCTGGGTCCTGGAGGTATTCCCTGTATTTCCCCCAATAATACTGGGTCGGGACATGACAATAACAGATATGAGTACCGGGTTTGGTTTTAACAAATTTGGCATCACAGCCAGAAACTGAAATGACTAAATCATAAGCAGTAAGGTCAAGATGTTTGAAATAATTTTGACGTAAAGGTGCGATAAATTTTCGGAGACAGGCTGGCAGGAGATTCAGCCAACCGGTTTTAACCTCGGCATCGAGAAACCAATTAATCTGTTTCGGGCGATATTGAGAGGTATAAATGGGTGCGTCCGAATAAATGTGATGTAATTCCCTCAAGACCTGCTCGGCACCACCGACCACGGTGAGCCAATCACAAACCAGGGCGATTTTTGGCTCGCCGATTTTCAACTTAGCGGCTTTTGTATTGGTGGTTTTCGATTCAGCCATTTATTTGGCACCTTTTTGGAAGATTACGGCGCGAATGGTTTGAAGCATAATCTGTAAATCGAAGAGGACAGACCAGTTTTGGATGTAATAAAGATCGAGGGAGCGACGTTCATCAAAGCTAATATCACGACGACCAGAGACCTGGGCTAGACCAGTGAGACCAGACTTAACCGTGAGGAGAAGTGAGCGGTCACCATAGTTACGCAATTCCCCCGGCACTAGGGCGCGTGGACCAACGAGAGAGATATCGCCGCGTAAAACATTAAATAACTGAGGTAATTCATCGAGTGAGGTGGCGCGCAAGAATTTACCGATACGCGTGATGCGAGGATCGCTGGCTAAGAAATCACCATTTTTGCGATATTGATGAGAAAGCTCAGCGGCGGAAGGAATCTTCCCTTCTTTCTCCATTTTGACAAAGGCTTCTTCTGGAGTCATGCCAGAGTAAGCGGTTTTCATACTGCGAAATTTAAAAATCTTGAATTTGCGATTGTATTGCGTGAGACGATATTCGCTATAAATAGTTTTCGATTTCGGATCGGAAATTTTGATACAAAGCCAAATAATTAGCATGGGAATAAAGGCTAAAATAATACCTATAAGGCTAAAAATAATATCCATAAAGCGCTTAATAATGCGAGCGTTACCCACGAGTGGCGTAACCTTAACCAAAATAGCCGGCGTACTACCGATGAGCTCAAGCTGACCCATATGCTGAGAAAGTGCGGCCTCGGACGGAATGAAATAATAGAGGAGATGGTGGTTGATTGACTGACGATAAACATACTCAGTTTGACGTTCATCGGTTTGAAAAATCACATCAACCGTCTGATCTTTCAAGGCATCTTTCAAGGAAGAATATTGAAAATGGCGGAGTTCTTTCGGAATATATTTACTTCCAGCCACTACGCCGACTAGACGGTAACCATCCTCGGGATAGGCCAAGATTTGATTAATTAGGTAAGTGGTATTTTTTGAATTACCGACGATAATAGCCCGCTTGATACCGATTTTTTGCAACATAAAACGTTTGCGGAAGAATTTTAAAATTATTCGCATAAAGAGGAGTGAAATAAAGCAAGTGAAGACCGCATAAACCGCAATTAAACGGACGGGAAAGAGATTTTCTTGAATAAAAAAATCTAAGGTAATAATGCCCATAATACCGACCACCGAAGCCACAAAGAGACGGTAAAGTTCGCCCCACCTGGATTTAGCAAAGATCACATCTTTACGATAAAGTCCCATAATAAAGAGCATAATAATCCAAAGCGGGACCAAGAAAACCAGCGGCAAAATAAATTCCATAGAAGTAAGCTCAAAATAATATGGACGAGTATCGAGTTTAGTGCGAATCATGTAGGCAAAAGCAAAAGAAGCGATGATTGCAATAATGTCGCCTAAGATGAGAAACAAACGAAAAATAAAATCGGAATTTTTCTTCATTAGTCTTATTTTAACCCAAGAGAAAGCTTTTTTAAAGAGAAAGAAAAAACTATGCAGATTGGCTGCATAGTTTATTTTTTTGAGTGAGGTGGGTCTTTATCTTACTTATTCGACGGTAACTGACTTAGCAAGATTACGTGGCTGGTCGACATTATTACCACGATAGACCGCTAGATAGTAGGCGAACATCTGGCTTAAGAGATTAAAGAGAAGCGGAGTGAGTAATTGAAGCTTGGTGTCAATTTTTACCACGCCTTCCACTGGCAAATCAACTTCTGTGTCAGAAAAGACAATCACATGGCCACCGCGCGCCAAAACTTCTTGAATACCAGAAACGGATTTTTCGAACAAGAAACCAGATTGCAACATCACGACTTCGAAAAAACGATCATCAATTAGTGCGATAGGTCCGTGCTTTAATTCCCCAGTCGGATAACCGTTAGCATCAATGTAAGAAATCTCCTTGAGCTTCAAAGCACCCTCGAGTGCGATAGGATAATTCACATCACGACCGAGATAAATCGCGTGTTCGTAATTCGTATAATTCTTGGCGAGCTTGGAAATTTCCTCCTGTTTTTCATGCAAGATACGCTTAATTTCCTCTGGCAGAAGACTAATTTCGTCCACCAAGGAGGCAACTTGACGAGCATTCAGACCCTTGGCTTCAGCGATAGTTAGGCCGAACATTAAAATGGCAATAACCTGAGAAGTGTAAGCCTTGGTACTGGCGACAGAAATTTCTGGACCAGCATGGACATAAGTGCCACCATCAACTTCACGCGCAATAGTCGAACCGATAGCATTGACGATGCCGATAGTTTTGGTACCCTGAGATTTAATTTCACGAAGACAAGCTAGAGTATCAGCGGTTTCACCAGACTGGGAAATAATGAGCGCCACCGAGTGATCTGGAATATAAGCATGGCGATAACGATATTCGGAAGCGATCACTGGCTCAATAGTGACGCCAGGCAAAACTTGCTCGATGAGATAAGCGGCAGTATTAGCAGCATAGTAAGCGGTACCACAACCAACCAGGATGATGTGCTTAATTTCTTTTAGTTCCTTGACGGAAAGATTTGGGCCACCAAGATGAACGGTATGGTCCTTCGCATTGATACGTCCACGCAAAGTTTCTTTCAAACTGTCTGGTTGCTCCATAATTTCTTTGAGCAAGAAATGATCATAGCCACCTTTTTGAATAGCGGAGAGATCGGTGAGAATTTTTTCAACTTTCACGGAAACTGGCTGAAGATCGAGAGTTTTAACTTCGACATGATCTTTGGAAATGAGGGCAACTTCCCCATCATTAAGATAAATCGCATTCTTAGTATTACCGATAAGCGCGGAAGCATCTGAAGCGATGAGAGTTTCATGTTCACCTACACCAATGACGAGAGGCGAACCAGAGCGAGCGACCACGAGATGTTCAGTGTCATCTGCAGACATCACGGCGATACCATAGGTACCAGAGACAAGTTTGAGCGCCTGAGTTACAGAGTCGAGCAAATCATGTGATTCCTGATAAAAACTATCGATGAGAGCCGCAAGCACCTCTGTATCAGTCTCGGACTTGAATTGATATTTCTCAGAAAGCTCTTTTTTCAAGGCTTTATAATTTTCGATAATACCGTTATGAACCAAGAAAATGCTACCGACATGATGTGGGTGAGCATTAGTTTCCGATGGATTACCGTGAGTAGCCCAACGGGTATGGCCGATGCCAATATGATCAGACGTATAATGATCTTTAATTTTAGCTTCTAGATTGACGATCTTACCAACCGCACGTAGTAACGTAGGGTTCTGGTTTTGATCAAGAGTTGCCACACCGGCTGAATCATAACCACGATACTCTAGGCGCTTAAGGCCTGAGAGTAAGAATTCTTGAGCGTTATTTTTTCCAACATATCCGACAATTCCACACATATAACCTCCTTTTTTTCGATTATATCAGAAAAAACACCGCCGGAGCGATGTTTTATGAGAGATAGGCGAGTGATTCAATGATTTTAATAACATTAGGGTCCACTGGTTTCATAGGACCAACTCGCACCGGTAGATTTTCGGAAAGATTATTGAATGATGATTTTGCTATTTTTAGCTTAGAATTCTTCTGAGAAAAGAGCCTTCGAATAGTTTGACAGACCGGTCGATATTGAATACCGTCGGTCAAGCGATAACTTTTTTCCATGGGAATACGCTGAGCTAAAAGCATTGACTTAATATCTGGCTCCAGGCTAGTAGCCTGAATCGAAAAATATCTTAGCTGCCGAGTCAATTCCTGCCGAGCCTGATCGAGATCTTCCATTTGCTGACGATTTTGCTGAGGCAACTCCGTATGGGATAATTCCTTCTCCCCATTTCGGATTAAATATTGCTCATAAAAAGCATACAGTTCAGAAAGTAAGCGTGTACTCTGGGCAAGATTTTCGTAAATAGCCGAGAAATTAGTTCCCTGACTGAGTGGACGCGTAAGTTCATGACAGCTCGCGTGATAAAAAGCTATGCGCGCAAAAGTCTGATGACGTTCTTCGGTGGAAAAAAGTTTTTCCTCATTACATCGATGCGGATCCAGCGCAATTTCCTGCGACTGCAGCAACGCATTATCGATAGTTTGAAGTAACTTATAATGTAAACGGTGAACTTTTTCCGCTTGCGCCAAATAAGATTCTTCCAAATAAACGACAACTTCACGATCTAAAATAACCATTAGTTCCCCCCTTTCATATTTTCCAAAAACTAGTAATGTACTAACAAGTCTTTTTAATTATAAGACAGGTGTGGACATTTGCCAAACAAAAGCGTTATGATGATTTTAACAATTTTATGAAAATTTATTTAATTCGTCATGGAGAAAGTTTAGCTAATCTAGGTTTAGTATCAGCGAATTTTTCTATGGACAATCAGAATACTTTATCCAAAAAAGGTGAAAATCAAATACAGGCAATTATACCGGCCTTCCAGAATTGTAATATTGTACGAATTTTTTCTTCACCGATGAAACGAGCTATCAAGAGCGCAGAAATACTACAATCTAGCCTGGTTAATAAACCAAAAATTATAATTGATAATCGTCTAAAGGAAATCGACTACGGGATTTATACCGATGATCGAGATAATCCTGAGATGCAAAATATCGCCAAAAGACAAATTGCTGGCGATCAAGAAATTCGCTTTGGCGGCGGAGAAAATATACGTGAAATTCTGGAAAGGTTTTTAGGTTTCTTAATTGATACCTATAAAGAAAATCAAAATGACGAAATTATTATTCTTTCACATGGTCGTCTACTATCAATTGTGAGTAAAAAAATTGAAGAGCTTTGCCAGAAAGAAATTAAAAAATCTAAAATAGAAAATGCTTCAATAATCGAGGTTGAGTTAAATAATACTGAAATTAATTTATTAAAAACTTATTTAAATACCTTAAAAAGCTAATTTTAAAATTGTTTTTTCATCGTGTTTATGGTAAAATCTTGGTAGTTAATTAAATAGTAAAATATTAAAAGAGAGGTGGGTATGGATCTGGCATCAGGGACAGATAATGGCAATAACGCCGACCTAAATCAAATACAAAATCAATTCGGCATCCCTCCGATGCCACCAACCGATAGCGCAATGCCAGCTTTTGATCCTGGCGCAACTTTTGGTGTACCGACAGAAACTATTACTGGCAATAGTACGAATTCTACCCCAACTTTCGAAAATAATGGAGCTTCACAAGTCATGCAAGATTTAACTAATCAAGGTCCAGCCCCAATTTTGGAGCCAACTGAAAACACAGGTGCGGAAAATACTTTTGCCGCCCCAGCTATGGATTTAAGTAATCTAGGTGTAGAGAGTACAGCTGAAAAACCTGCAGAAGCGACTACTGAAGTAAATACCGAAGCTGCAGCGCCAGCAATCAATCTCGAGACTGCCACTCCAGTAACCCCTGAAGCTGCAAATGAAGATAGTAAATTAGAAGACGTAAAGAAGCAAATGCTGCAAGATCTTTATCCTTTGATGGATAAAATCAAAATCAACCCTGATCAAAAATTCAAAGTTTATAAACAAATGATCGAGTCGACTGGTGACAAAGAAATGATTACTGCCGCCTACGATACCGCTAAGAGTTTGACCGATGAAACCGAGCGCGCAGAAGCATTACTCTATCTCATCGAAAAAGCTGACAACTAAATAAAAAAGGAGGCTAACGCCTCCATTTTTTATTTAGTACATACCTCCACCCATGGCTTCTGGTTCGGATTTTTCTGGAATGTCGACAATGAGTGCACCCATAGTAATAGCAGTAGCCGAAATACTAATGGCATTTTGAACAGCTTCACGGGTGACGCGAGCTGGATCGATCACACCGGCTTTCTTCAAATCTTGCAAGCCTTTTTCTGGTTGCATAACATTGATACCAAAACCTGGTTTAGCTTTTTCAACTTCAGAAAGCAGTGCTTGAGAATTCAAACCAGCATTTTCGGTGATGTGAATAAATGGCGCCTTAAGGGCATTCTTGACAATCTTAGCACCGAGATCAGAATCGTCTAAGGTGTTAGCGAGATTGACTAAAGTGACACCACCACCAGCCACAATTCCTTCATCCAGAGCAGCTTTCGTGGCGGCCACAGCATCATCGACGCGATATTTTTTCTCATCGATTTCGGTTTCAGTAGCTCCACCAACTTTAATCACCGCAACCTTACCGAGAAGAGCGGCGGCACGCTTATTGAATTGCTCACGATCGTAATCAGAGGTAGCGAGGTTGGCTTGAGATTTAATCAGTTCAATACGAGCCTTAACTTCCTTACTATTGCCATTACCACTGATAATGGTGGATTCGTCCTTGGTGGCAATAATTTTCTTAGCAGAACCTAAAAGATCAAGATCAGCATCTTCAAGCTTCATGCCACGTTCCTCGGAGATAACAGTGGCACCAGTAAGCACTGCGATGTCTTCTAGAATTTCTTTGCGGCGGTCACCGAAGGCTGGAGCTTTTAGAACGAGAGTATTAAAGACACCCTTAAGTTTATTTAGGACGAGGAGTGAGAGAGCTTCCCCGCTAACTTCTTCGGCAATAATCACGAGATCCTTGCGACCAGATTGCATGACTCTTTCGAGAATTGGCAGGATTTCGTTATTAGTAGAGATTTTCTTATCAGTAAGGAGGATGAGAGGTTTATCAAAAATTGCTTCTTGACGATTTACATCAGTAACAAAGAATGGAGAGCTGTAACCCTTGTCATAGCTGAAACCTTCAACGATTTCTTGTTCCATTTCGAGACCTTGACCTGGCTCGACAGTCACCACACCATCTTTACCGATTTTAGAGATTACACCAGCAATCAATTCACCAATGGCGGCATCACCAGCTGAAATAGTGGCAACTTCGGTGATTTTCTTACTATCACCGGTGATTTGTTCGGCAGACTGATTAATCTTCTCGACAATTTCTGCACCAGCTTTTTCGATGCCAGCACGAAGCTCCATCGGATTTACACCGGCAGTAATTAGCTTATTGGCTTCACTTAAAATATTGTAAGTTAAAACTGTAACGGTGGTAGTGCCATCACCAGCAACTTTATTTAGTTTCTGGGCGGCGGATTTGATTAGCTTAGCACCGACCTGCTCGCCAAGATTGGCTTCGGTACTGCCAAGGTCGACAGCTTCAGCGACGGTCACACCGTCATGGGTAATAGTTGGATTGCCGTAAGACTTTTCAATGACGACGTTCTGACCCTTAGGACCAAAAGTCACTTTCACAGCGTCATAAAGTTGCTTGGCGCCACTCAAGATTTTTTCCCGAGATTCCTGTGCATAAAAAATTTTCTTAGCCATAATGCTCCTTATTTAATAATTGCTAAAATATCCTCTTCACGAACGATGAGATATTCCTGAGATTCAAATTTTACATCGGTAGTAGAGTATTCTTTGAAAATAATTTTGTCGCCGGCTTTGACAGATTTTACATCTGGACCAACGGATTCAACGATGGCGTAGGCTGGTTTTTCATTTTGATTACCAGCGAGAAGAATTCCAGATGCAGTTTTTTCAGCAGGCTCTGCTTTTTTTGCAACGACACGGTCACTTAATGGATGTAGTATCATGTTCCTCCTGTTTGATGGTTATATATCTATTGTAGTCGAAAAATTAGCACTGTCAAGCTTTGAGTGCTAATTATCGCAAAAATCTGGTGTGATATAATTTAGTAAAGAGGTATTATGAAAATTAAAACATTTTTGATGGATAATTTACCGGATTATAATCGCCTAGTGATTCCCTATCATCTGGGAAAAGCAGTGCTAGCGGCAGAAAAATATCATTTTCCGGGTAAGAAAATGCGTGTGATCGCAGTGACGGGAACTAACGGGAAGACTTCCACCTGTTTTCTGATTTGGAAGATGCTAAATCATGCGGGTTATAAAACTGGACTAATGACCACAGTAGCTTGGGGAGTAGATAAGCTGGAAGAGCAGATCGAACACATGACCACGGTGGATGCGGAAACACTAAATTATCGCATGAATGAGATTGAAAAACAGGGGGCAGAATTCTTAGTACTGGAGGTCACATCGCACGCCTTGGCTCAGCATCGAATTTTCGGAGTGCCAATTGAAATTGCGGTGGAAACTAATGTCACACATGAACACCTTGATTATCACAAAACTTTTGAAAATTATCGCGCTACCAAAGCAAAATTATTCAAAATGGCGAAGGCCGGTGTGATTAATGAGGATGATGGATCCTGGCTATACTTCGCCACCAAAGTTTCAAATTATATCACATATGGTATAAAACACGGAATGCTGCAGGCAGAGGAAGTGGAAGAATCAGCCAGTGGCGTAAAATACATCGTGAACCCAAACATGCGTGGCATCAATCATCAATGGAAAAACACTACAAAATTACCACGTTTCAAAATCGAAACTCAAATTCCGGGAACTTTCACGGTTTATAATTCCCTGGCTGCCACAGCAGTGGGGTTGATTCTCGGACTTTCAGAAGAGCAAATTCATGATGGTATATACAGCCTAGAGTCAGTCGAAGGACGAATGAATCGCATCGATGAGGGGCAAGATTTTACCGCGATTGTGGACTATGCACACACGCCGGATGCGTTTTTGAAAGTATTCGAAGCAATCAAATCCGCGCGCACTGATAAGACTAAGATAATTTCCCTGTTTGGTGGAGCGGGTCGCCGCGACGAATCGACACGTGAAGAGCGTGGAGAGATTGGCGCAAAAAATAGTGACTACATCGTAGTAACTGAAGATGATTCACGCGATGAAGATCCACAGATAATTATGGAAGAATTTGCAAAAGGTGCCGAAAAGCAGGGCTTCGTGCGTAAGAAAAATCTCTTCTTGATTCAAGATAGAAAAGAAGCCATTCGTAAAGCTTTGAGCCTAGCCAAAAAGAACGATATCGTATTAGTGCTGGGTAAGGGTCACGAAAAAACCATTCTGAGGAGAGATAAGGCGGTACCTTTCGAAGATATCAAGGTAACGAGTGAACTACTAAAAGAAATGCAAAAGTAGCAAGTAGTAAAAAAGCAAAAAAGACACCGTAAAGGTGTCTTTTTGATTATTCAGTTTCTTCCTGATTAACTTCGAAATCAGCAATACCGTTGATGATGTGTTCTTTCGAAAGATTGAGAGCTTGGCCAATAGTAGCGGCACAGGCCATGTAGGAAATATTTGGCTCACCGGTGAGGAAGGAGGCGACGTTGAAGCGGTAACCGTGATAGTTTAATTCAGCTTCAGAACCTTTTTTATAAAGTTTACTATCTTCAATACGCAAATCCGAATTATAGTCAGTACCGTAGGTTAAAGTATTGGTTACACCCTTGAAGACCGCAAAGTCAAGATAATGGCGGTCGTCACGATTAAGCACGACAGAATCTGGATTCATGGAGAATAAAGTATTTTCGGCTTCGAGATATTCCTCAGCAGTGAGATCAGAGAGACTAGCTGGGACAAAATCCGTCAAAGCAGCGACCTGAATTGGCATCTTATAAAAGACATCCTTGCGCAAAGAATGAGCTGGCGCCGTCAAAACCAGATAATCGACATCAGCCTTCCAAGCGTCCTTAATAAACTTATAGAGATTACCAACCTTAATTTCCTCATCAGAAGCTAAGATTGCTGGGCGGAAACCAGCCTGCTTCAGCATGTAATAAACATAATAAGCGGTCACGGTTTTACCAGTGGTGCCAGTGACACAAATAATTTTAAGGTCCTTCAAAATTTTTTCGTAATAGTGTGCGAGAAGTCTAACTTTAAGACTCTTCGGACGGGATTTGAGATTTGCTGCATTGTCCATATCTTAAATATACCACAGTTCGGGGCAAAAAATAAAACCAGAGATGAATTCTGGTTTTATTTGTTTAGTTTGATTTTAGCGCCAAAGTGAATCTAGAGTATTCAAGCTATCCACGATACTATTAGTGCTACTTTTAATCAAAGAAGCGCTGATCAAAGTGATAGCAAGAGCGATAATAGCGGCAACGAAAATATTAACGATAACCTTCTTATCTTCCTTAAGCTCAAGTTCTGCGCTCATAGCTTCGTAAACTACGAGACCAGAGAAAATCATACCAGCATAGCCAATAGCGCCAGCGATTGGAGCAGAGACATTCAAGATAAGTGGTGAAATTAGACTGGCGGTAAGAATCCAAGCAAAGGAAGCCACGGAAACAATAGTAACCAAACGGAAGTAATTCAATTGATTTTTCTTCATGATGAGACCAGCGAGGTAGTAAATACCAGCAATGGCAGCAATAGTAGCTAGAACAATCAAGAAATTACCGATGGTGTTTTGGAACCAATCGAATTTGTTTAAAAGGCTAAAATCAAGACCGGCTTTCTTGGTGCCAAAAAGTGAAGCTGGACGAGAAACGGTTCTAAAAATAGCAAAAATTAAATTAAAGACGGTATAGGTACCGGCAGCAATGACTGGAAGTAACCAGCTATTATTAAAATCAGAATAGCCCGCAATTCCCTTCTTTACGCCAGTGACTGGGTTTTTAAAAACCGAGAGAATAAAAGAAACGGCTGGAATCTTTTTAAATTTCTCGAAGTTTTCGTTAATTTTTTCTTTGGCAGCACTCGCAGTGTTTTTGACTGAAGTGGTTTCTTTGGTGCTTGCAGGAGCTTTTTCCGAAGCGGTTTTTTCCATAGAAATCCTTTCTGAATAATTAAATATGTTTTAAGTATAACACAATCAAAATAGAGGTGAAACAAAAATCGGCTAGTGGTTAGCCGATTAATTTTAGAGATTTAGGAATTTAAGTTAAATGATTAGTAGATCAGTTTTAGAGATTTAGGAATTTAAATTGAAGAGCTTGAGGTAGGCTTCGGTAACTTTGGCCGGCTCACCCTCTTCGATAATTTTGCCTTTTTCAATGAGAATAGCACGATCACAATAAGCCATCACATTTTCCATAGAATGAGTTACTAGGATTACGGTTTGCTTACCATGAAGTGAGGCGAAATAATCATTACATTTTTTCTGGAAGGCAGCGTCACCAACGGCGAGAACCTCATCGAGAATGAGAATGTCACCACGCGCACGAATCGCGATGGAAAAGGCGAGACGTACTTGCATGCCAGAAGAATAATTTTTTAGTTTCTGATCCATAAATTCTGGAAGTTCGGCAAAATTCACAATATCGTCATACATGGCATCCATTTCTTGATTAGAAAAACCAAGCATAGCGCCATTAAGGTAGACATTTTCGCGACCAGTGAGTTCAGGATTAAAACCGACACCGAGTTCGATAAATGGTACAAGTGAACCATCAATTTCAATCTTACCCTTGGTAGGAGTATAAATCTGGGAGAGTAACTTCAAGAGAGTAGATTTACCAGAACCATTACGGCCGACGATACCGAGAAATTCACCATCATAAACCTTGAAACTAACATCGTTTAGAACTTGCTGTTCAGTGTAACCTTTGATGCCGCGAAGACGATTAAAAATCACTTGCTTCAAGCCAAAAGAACGTTCGGTAGGAAGTTTAAAAGTCTTAGAAAGATGTGAAACAGTGATGGCTACTTTACGTTCCTGTGTTTTTTCGGCGGCTTTTTCAGTAGACTTTTGAATAGATTTTTGAGTTTTCGACATTAGGCTTCCTCCGCAAAATATTTAGAGTGTTTTCGGAAATAGATACTACCGATAGTTAAGATAAATAAGGTAATTAAGACTGGCAAAAAGCGCAAGAAAATATTATCAATAAAATTCCAAACGGTAATAGATTGGTTAGTAATTAAAAGATACCTAGCATCTTGAATGACCTGAGCGATAGGATTGAGCAGTAAAACCTTGGCCGCTACAACACTACTGGCGGAAACCATGGTGATCGGATAAATAATTGGTACTGCATAGAAAAGAGCCTGCATTAAGACTTCCCAAATGGAAGAAATATCGCGATATTTGACATTGATGGAGCCGAGGAAAAAAGCAATACCAAGACTGAGTAGATAAAGCTCAAGAATCACGAGTGGCGCAAGAAGCCAAGTGAAGGAAGGTGTGACGCCATTCAGCAAGGCAAAAACAATGATAACACAAAGATTAATCAAGAAATTAATCAAGGCAGTGATAGTAGACGAGACGACGATAATCCACTTGGGAAAACTAATTTTACGAAGTAGGTCACTCCGGCCGACGATAGCCTGAATACCTTGGCTAGTACATTCCGAAAAGAAACTCCAGAAAACCGTACCGGTCATCAGATAGACGGAATAATGTGGAATATCGCCACCCATTTTCAAAATTTTAGCAAAAACAGTATATAAAATAGCAAATAAAAGCATTGGACGAAGGACGGCCCAAAGATAACCGAGGACGGAACCTTGATAGCGAATTTTAAAGTCAGTCTTGACTAATTCCTTCAGAAGAATGCTATTTTTACGGCTCCAAATTTTTGGAATATTCATAAATAAATTATATCATATGCGAGTTTTGACAAGGGTGCATGTTATAATCAAAACAAATGAAACCATTAATTTCTGTAATTATTCCAATCTATAATACGGGTGATTCGGCAGTCAAATTGCTGAATAAATTAACCAAGCAAAGCTACGAGAACTTAGAGATTATCTGTGTGGATGACGGATCAAAGGATGGTAGTTTTGATTTGGTTGCAGAATTTATCAGACAAACTAAACTAAAAAATAAAAATCTAAATATGACGATTTCCCGCCAAAAAAATCAGGGGGCCGCGGGGGCGAGAAATTTGGGGCTAAAAAAAGCTTCAGGAGAATATGTCACTTTCATTGATTCAGACGACGAAGTGAAGAAAACTCATATTGAAGATTTATTTAAAAGCCTAGAAAAAGAACCGAGAAACGCGCTTTCGGTTTGTGGCTACGTTTATCGTCGTTTGAGAATGCAGACGGAAAAAAATTTCTTTACTAATGAAATTTGGACGGGGCTGGAAGAAGTGAATTTTCGCGCTTATATCTTAAGTTTACTAGCAAGTGACGGCCGGATGTACGCGGCGATTAATAAAATGTTTCGGCTTTCGGTGATTAAAAAAGCGAAGGTGGAATTCCCGGTAGGTTGGGATTTTGCGGAAGACACGATGTTTGTTTTACGATATTTGAAAGCGGCGGAAGAGGCTGGTTTTAATCGAATCGGTATGGTTCTGAAAGCCAATTATATTTATAACTACGGTACTGAAACAAGCACGGTGGCAAATTCATCAATGAAATTTAGCAACTGGCAGAAATCTTTTCAGAATATTGCGACATGGGCAGAAGATAAAAATGATTCAGAAGAAATTAAGAAACTCAAACAAAAGTGGCTGAAAAAATTGTATCTACGTTTTAAGATTTCTCATGCTTTGGCGGTGGCGCGAAGTGCGATGCCACTGACAAAAAAATGGAAGTACCTAAATCCAGTAGTACTTCCACTTGCAAGTCTGGCTGCAAAAATTCGCAAATAAGTTTATTTAAATTTAATTTTGGGAAGAATGCGCGGAGTTCGCTTGGCGTATTCAAGATACTCTTGACCAAATTTCTTAGTTAACCATTTTTCTTCCGTATTTCGCATAAAGATTACGAGATATAAATAAAAGAAAAGAATAAATCCGAGCATAAATAAATTATGAGCGGTAATTAAAATTCCACTAAAAATAAAGAAAAAAGCCGTGTAAATCGGGTGACGCGTGACGGAATAAATTCCGGTAGTGACGAGTTTACCAGATTGAATTTCGTGAGCAATATTTTGAATTAATACGGCATAAATCCAGAAAAAAACGCCTGTAAAAATTAATATGATTCCAAAAATTTGAAAAACTAGATTAAAAGAGGTAATTTCGCCAGCCTGAAAAAATCCCTGCCGTTTTAAGTGAAAAGCTAGTACGGTAATTAAACTACAAGTAATTACATAGATTGGCCCCACACCAAAAACTGGCAAGGATGATTTTTTCATAAGGCTCCTTTATTTAGCGGAATCGAGGAAGTTAATCGTATCGCGCATTGCATCCTCAATTGTGTGCGTAGTTTCCCAGTTTAATTCCCTCTTGGCTTTAGAAGGATCAGCGAAGATTTCAGCAAGATCGCCTGGACGACGGTCAGCAAAATGGTGTGGTAAGGCGGCATGATTAGCTTCTTCAAAAGCGTGCATGATTTCAAGCACGGAAGTACCGCAACCAGAACCAAGATTATAGATGGAAGTACCAGTCTTGGCGAAAGCTTGCATAGATTTCAAATGACCAAGAGCGAGATCGACGACATGGATGTAATCACGGATACAAGTACCATCACGAGTGTCATAATCATTACCATAAATAGCGAGCTCTTTGATTTCGCCACTTCTCACTTTCATAACGATTGGCATGAGATTGTTTGGAATACCGTTTGGATCTTCACCAAGGAGGCCGGATTCGTGAGCACCAACTGGATTAAAGTAGCGCAAGATTACTACGGACATTTCTGGACGAGCCACGGCTTCGGCTTCCAAGATTTTTTCGATCACGTGTTTAGTCTCACCGTATGGGTTGGTAATGGCGACACCAGTAGTGAGATTTTCGCTAAGCTTGCCGGAATTCTTCGCGCCGTAAACGGTAGCGGAAGAGCTGAAGATGATTTTATTGACCTTAAATTCAGCCATACACTTCAAGAGATTGACGGTACCTTGAACGTTGGTTTCATAATATTCGAGGGGTTTTTTGATAGATTCAGCGACTGCTTTTAATCCTGCGAAGTGAATGACGGCTTCAAATTCGTGAGACTGAAAAAGTTCACGCATACCTTTAAAATCCAAAATATCAATCTTATGAAATTCTGGTTTGGTGCCAGTGAGAGTGGCAATTTTATCTAAGACTTCAATTTTACTATTAAATAAATTATCGATAATTGTAACTTCGTGACCAGCCTTAATTAATTCTACGACAGTATGCGAACCAATATAGCCAGTACCTCCAGTAACGAGAATTTTCATGTGGGTTGACTCCTTTTTATTAAAGCGCTTCGTTAATAGCTTTTGCGCGTTTTTCCCAAGTTTGTTCTTTAGCTTGTTCTAGTAGTTTATCGCGTATTTTTTTACTTTTTACATCTTTAATGGCCTGTTTTAGATATTCGGCAAATTCATTATTATTTTTGGCCATATAGACATACTCGTAGCCTTTACATTCATTCAAATCCCTCGTACAAACTGTTGGTAAACCTGCGGCCATATATTCAAATAATTTTACCGGAGATGTAGCTGTAGCAATTTCACCGTGTTTAAATGGAATAATTGCACAATCGAAAAATTTAGTGTATTTTGGTAAATCTTCGTAATTTTTTGATCCAAGATTATGAATATTTTTATAGTTAGCCAGCTCACTAGCTGCACCATTATAATCTATACCAAGTAAAACAAATTCCCATTCTGGGTGTTCTTTTGCTGTTTCATTAATTAAATCAAAATCAATCCATGGAGCCAAAGCACCGTAAAAGCCGATAATTGGTTTTTTAGAATTATAAATTTTTCTAAGGTCTAATGGACAATTTTGAGTATTATTGTGACTATAGTCAAAATGTTCAATATTTACGGCGTTACTAGCCATAATAATTTTGTGTTTTTTACCAGCAAGATGTTCATCGAGCTGATTATAAAGTTTTTTAGCAGTAGCTAAGCACAGTACTGGAGATAATTTATTAAGATTATCCCAAACCTTTAATTGAATGCTTAAGTCACCAGAAATATCTTCGTGAAATTCATCCAGAAAATCATAAATAATTTCAAAACCATATTCTCTAACCTCGTTTAATTCTTTATACGAGGTTGGCATATTGTTTGGAGTTAAGAAATATAGCTTCTGATTAGACTCGGCAAAAGCTTGCAAAAGATCCTTATTATTTATAGTTACTAAATTATCTTTAATTATTCTAAATTGATTTAATGGGTTATCTTCAAGATATATGACAAAAAAACCCAATTTAGTAAGCTGATCAGCAAGATGATGCGGGCGTTGTTTTAACTTTGTATCCCATGGAATACTATTCAAAACAATAACCTTTTCATATTGCTTTGACATATCAAAAATTTGACGACTCTTGTTTTTTATTTTACGCTCTATCTGCTTAGCGCGTATTTTTTCAGATACACCAGTAACAGAGTCAATAATATCCCTGCGCTTGGTGTTAATAGGAAAAATCCCATTAAAGCCTGTGGCAATTTTTTCAGCAAATTTAAATCTCTTAGAATTTGTCAGTTTACGAAGATATTTAATTTCTTTTTTTAACCAATCATTTTCGCGAAGAATAGATTCAATTTCTGATTTGCTATACTCTTTTTTCTTCTCAGAAGTCTTATTTGACATTATTAAATTCCTTTTCTAACTCATCAACAATATATTTACTTGCAAAACCGTCACCATATGGATTTTTAGCCTGCGCCATTTTTTCATATGATTCCTTATTAGTCAATAATTCCGAGCATTGATTATAAATATTTTCCGTCTCGACACCAACAAGCTTAAGAGTTCCAGCCTTAATGCCTTCTGGGCGTTCTGTAGTATCACGTAGAACCAATACCGGCTTTCCTAAAGATGGAGCCTCTTCTTGAACTCCACCACTATCCGACATAATAAGATATGCTTTTTCCATATAATTATGGAATTCCAAGACATCAAGTGGTTCAATTAATCTAATTTTATCATTATTAGCAAATTTATTTTTAGCAATCTCACGAACCTTTGGATTTAAATGGACTGGATAAATTACCTTAACATCTGGGAATTTTTCAGTAATTTGATTAATTGCAGTAAATATTTGCTCCATTGGCTTACCAATATTTTCGCGTCTATGAGCTGTAAGTAAAATCAAGCGTGACCCCTTTGCCCATTCTAAATTTTCATCAGTATAATCTTTTAAAACCGTACTCTTTAATGCGTCAATAGCAGTATTACCAGTAACGGTAATCTTCTGGTTAATATTAATTTTAGAATCCAATAAATTTTGTTTGCTCTCTTCGGTTGGAGCAAAAAGAAAATCGGCAATACGATCAATAATCTGACGATTCATCTCTTCCGGAAATGGAGAATTCTTATCATAGGTTCTCAGTCCAGCTTCAACATGCCCAACCATAACCTGATTATTCATTGCAGCTAATGCAGCTGCCATAGCAGTAGTGGTATCACCATGTACTAAAATAACGTCCGGTTTTTCTTTTTTAATAATATCATCTATACCTGTAATTACTTCGGTAGTAATACCAGATAATGTTTGGTTTGGCTTCATAATATTTAGATCATAATCTGGCTTGATTTTAAAAATCTCAATTACCTGATCCAACATATCACGATGCTGCGCAGTAAGACAAACAATAGATTTAATGTTAGGCCTTTTCTCTAGCTCTTTAACCAATGGAGCCATTTTAATAGCTTCAGGGCGGGTTCCAAAAACGGACATGATTTTCATTTAGATTTTTCCTCGCTTGTTTTTCTATTCATATTATATCATATAAAAAATACAGATTAATATCGGCTTTAATCTGTATTTTACTATAATAACTATCTATTTATTGACGAAAAATTTCGTATATTTAGTGTCATCCCCCCAGTTAAAAGGCGAGAGAGTTTTCCATCTAAATATAGGGGTGCTTCTCATATCTCCAGCATTATTTGGATTTATATCACCAACAACTATATTTTGCTTCGGAATGACGTTAATTTTTTGAGCATCTTCCCTAACACGATTGTGATATTTTATATATCCGTATGACATATCCACAAACATTACACTTGCGAGTATAATTCCAGCAATAGATAATCTATAAAATATAATTTGTTTAATAGCCATTATTTTTACCATTTGCATAATATGTAAGACTACAATGATGAAGAAGAATATATACATCGGACTAAGAAAGCGCATATATAATTCGTCGTGTATAGTAATCAATGATGCTCCTAGTAAGTATAAAGTACCGAATACACTAAGGATGACCTGATAAGTAAAACTTTTAATATCATACATCTTTTTCTTTACTAATGCCCACGAGCTAATAATAATTATTAAATCTAAAATAAACATCCATGAGATATAACGTAAATTATACCAAACATGCATATAATATCTATAACTAAAGCCCAGTGGATTACTAAAGAATGTTTTTGGTGCTAGATAATCATATAGAACAGCATACATTCCACTGGTCCTAAATTCCAACCCTTCACCCATATAGAAGAACATTAATCCAAAAATAATACCAAGAATACCAAATAATTGTAATTTGTGAGATTGAATAATTTCCTTAATAGTATTCTTCTTTATACATAATTGGTATATAAAATATACTGCACATAAGAACAGAAAGATAACAGGAATTAATTCGGTGGAAATAGCTGTCAAAAATCCAAATAATACAATTAATGGATAGTAGGATAATTTTATTTTCTTAAAATTAATTCGGTAGAAACAGAAGAATGCCATCGTAACAAAAATACAAGTAGCGTAATTATTAACAAACGAAAAACGATAAGTATATGTTTCACTAACTGGTAGGAGCATAATTAAAATAAAGAATAATAGATATACTAAGACATCCTTGTATTTCATAGAGATTTTATGACCAATAGTAAATACGGTCGTAAAATATATTGAAAGCCAAGCAATTAACGCCGTAACTAGTCTGAATAAAAGATCGGGTCCGAATGAAACAGTATTAGTCATAAACTTTGCTGCAATTTGCTGATAAAACTCTCCGATGCGAGGAACGTAATGGTAAACATAATTAATAATAAAACCTACATTTTCCCCACTGTGCATAGCTCGCATATTGATATCTTCATAAGACTCAACCATAATTATGTATAACGTAACAAAAAATATAGGAACAAAAAGAAAAAGGATAGTACTTAATATTTTTTCAGTATTTTTTTTCTTCGAAAGCATAGTATTACCCTTTTTTATTAATTTAATTATATCATATCAAATACTTACTGAACTTTTTCAAAATACCATTTTTGAGCTATGTTATTTTCACCCCATTTTTGATAAAGCTGAATATTTGTTCCGTTCTCTATTTTTGTATCATCAATATCTAGTGACATCTTTTCATCACAGGCACTTAATATAGATACACTTTTATCGTTATTTATCATTAACTTCCACTTCTGAGCGCACGTATTATTACTATCATAAAGCCATATATTAGTACGATCACGCATGGAACCAGAATACACATCCATTGACCGGCCAGAAATTAGGTTACTCATACGATAAAAGCCAGTACTATCTTTTTCAACTTTCCACATTTGAGCCATATTATTGTTTCCCCATTTTTGGTAAAGACTAATATTTGCCATATTCAGAGTGCCGGCATACATTACATCAAGAACTTTCTCTTTGTTTGAGAAGTTGCTAATGATATACGTACCATTTTGAATATCATTTATTACATTATTTTTTAGAGTTTCATTAGCTGTCTTTTGATTTTCAGTAATTATTTTCTCGTCTTTTTGAATTTTCCATAGCTGAGTCTTTTTATTTAAATCTTCAGGATATACTTTTACCCTTTCACCATCTGTATTTGCCTTAACAGAATCAAAAACCATACCTGAACATGCAGACTGAATACGATAATCACCTTCTGTAGTTTTCTTTAAAAACCATTTTTGAGCACAACTATTATTAATATCATAAAGTTGTATACTACTACCACCTGAAAGGCTAGCATTACGTAAATCAATAGCCTTACCAGATTTTACACCTGTAATTTGATAATATCCGTCATCTGTCTCCTTAAACTTAAATCTTTGAGCTTCATTTTGAGCGTTTATGTAAGTTTGTAATTCTGTTCCATTTTCAACACCAATATTAACCGTATCAATGGCTTTATTTTCAGGAGTAATCAAATTATAAACTATATTTTCATCAATACTATTTATTTCTTTTTTTCGTACTAGCTTAAACTTCTGAGATTCTGTATTATTACGAGAATAAGACCAAATACTATTGCCATTCCTGTCAACATTACCATCTCTTACATCAAGATAAAAATCATTACATGCAGTACTTAATAAATAATAATTATCTTGTTTTTTTAATATCCATTCTTGATTACAATAATTACTAAAATCTTGAAACTTAACATTATAATCGGAATTTGTTAGATAGAGATTTTCCTGGTTTAAAATAAAATATCGACCAGAATTATTTTTTTGTAGTTTGATTTCAGTTCCATTTAATTGATCTAAAATAAGCTCTTTATTCTGATTTTTTAAAAATAAACCTTTCGTTGTTTTTATATAATATTCACCATCATTAATAAAATCGCTTTTTTCTTGAGATATACGGACTGTGGCAGTTGGATCGCCAAACCAACGAATGAACAATGCGTAAAAATTACGATTACCGTAAGCACCACAATAAGAGGTACCTGGGTAATTAGCTACAGCGGCCGCATTTGGCTGATACGGAGTGTAACGATAGAGGGCGGAGGTGGCGAGGTTTTCGATATAAACCTGAGAGCCACCACAAGCGAAGTTTGGATTATAATAGATGAAATTTTGACCAACAGGATAATTCGTGTAGCCACCATCTAGGACATCGCGAAATAATTTAGCAGCGTGCCTAACTTGATTTCTAAAACCATAATATTTCGAATCACATTCTGCAGTATCTGGACAACCAAAACCAGTGGCACTGCGATATTGAATGCTATTTGGCCAAGTATCAGAAACTAGACTCTGCTCTTTTTCAATTAAAACCAAAAGAACCTGAGGATTAATACGGTAATCACGTGCGGCTTCATAAATCACCTGAGCGGCAGTCTGCTTAACGCCATTATATTCAAAAGTCTCCTGAGATAAACAAACAAATTTACCATTTTCAATATGATACTTATAGCCAGAATAGTGATTGGCGCGCCAAATATTAGTATCTCCACAAGGATTTTTCTTAGTTAAAAATTCCTGAATTTGATTTTCATTCATGGTCGAAGTATTCGACATCATGTAATCAGAAATAATATTACCGGCATGAAAATCAGAGACACTGAGAGCATTGGATTTCTTTAAATTTTTCACTAGTAAAAAACTCAAAGAAAAAACCATAAAAAAAGCAAAAACCAATAATGGGAGATGTCGAAAAGTAGTCTTAGTATTCTTAGGTATGACTTTTACAGTTTGAATTCGCATTAAATAGTCGCCCTCCCTTCGATAATACCAGTTTTTTGATTAGCATTAATTTCAATTTTTAAATCATAATCACCAGAAGTCAATCTAGATAACGGGATATCGAAACCTTCGCAGGTGCCTGAAGACGGATTAGATATCACACTTACCGAATCAGTATATACAACTTTACCTGCGGAAAGAACTGTAAGTTTACAGGTGCCAGGGAGTTTTAAAAATTGATCAATATTTACCCGGATACGATATTTATCTGCAGCTTTTGCGGAGTATGTAATAGTGCCAGTAAGTTTTTCTAACTGGTTCACATCTTGGCCTTCGTATTTTTCTGGGGTTTTTGGAGTATAACCTGCTGCAGCATCTTCAAGTGTGCCATCTTCATTATTAATAGTTTTAGCTTCTGGTATATTGTGATTTTCAATCTTATTTTCAATATTCTGAGTACTCTCCGCTAAACTAGGTGTTTTTGAACGGGATTGATTGTCTTTCAGAATTTGGTAAACAATTACACTCACTAAAATAACCAATACTAAAAAGAAAAGCGACCAGATGATAACCTTATTTTTGCGTGCTTTTTTCTGAGAGATTTTTTTCATATAAAATAAACCTTTTATGTTTATATTTTAACACATTTTTTATTTTGTGTTTTACCCTATTAGTAGCCTTTTGGCGAGGCGTAGACTAGACGTCTTAAATATTCACGCGAAGCGGGTTCATCGATAAGATAGGTCTGAAAATTTTCATCGTAGAGGGTAGGCGAGATACGGGTTTGCAGATATTTCCCTTGATAGAAGTAATGAGTCAAAATCAAGCTACGCATGGTATCTGGCCAGCTAATCTGATCGAAGAAGAGATTTCCCAGTCCATAATAGATTGGTTTATCCTTATAAAGTTCATAAGTTTGAGGTTGATGGGCGGAAGTGCCAACCACCATATCAGCACCGAGATCAATGAAGTGGCGGAAGAATTCTTTTTGATTAGGAATCGGTTTATCACACTCTGGGAAGGCTACTTTACTATTTGGATAAGCATAGCATTCAAAGTACTGCACATTCACAATGACGAATTTATTCTTGGCTTTCGCGGCGGCGAGTTCGGCCTTAAATTCTTCTTCATTGTATGGATTGGCGCCAGCGGAATTTTCCGTAGCAATTTGACCATTAGCTACACTACTAGTGGAGTGGTTAAAGGCGAATAATTTGATTTGATCGTTCACATCAAGTGGGACTTTGGCGGCAGCAAGATTTTCCCCACCACCGACGATTTTAAGGTTTTTCTCGCGATAAGCAGCGATGGATTTGATATTATTTTCAGCACCATAATCATTATTATGATTCCCTGTCAGCTCGACAATGTCTGTACCGAGACTAGTGATAACACCCATCATTTTCCAGTCCGCACAAAGCGTGATAGTGGTATAGCCACCCTGGCAATTATCCGCAAAACTTACTTCGTTACTAATATGAGTATAGGTTTTACTACTGAGAAAATCTTTAATTTTTTCGGTAAAATATTCGGCATTACCCCCAACTTGACCAAGCTTATAGGTGAGGCGACGCGAAAGTGCAGTAACACCAGTTTCAACAAAACTCACAACATTAGTTTTATTCGGAGGGTTAGAAAAACTAAGACTCTTCAAGGCCTCCTGAACGGCTGGGAATGCGGTCGGGTTGCCAGTGAGGTTCCAGGTAATAAATTTAGCACCGACAGTAAAATCATCGAGAAAATATTTTTGGTCAAGGCTAATTACCTTCTGACTACTAGTGATATTTCGAAAATCCACTAACTCGACATTATATTTTTTAATAATTTCCGCATCCTTTAGTTCGGCTTGTGAAATATCACTGAGTGGACTATAAAAATCCACCACCGGAAGAAGAATTTCGGTAAGGATAGTGTTTGATTGGTTAAAATTACTTAAATCAAAAGAAGCACTTTCGGAAATTTTAAAATCAAGACTAGTGAGAGACTCAGAAAGTTTTGTGCAAATTTCGTCACTACCACTAATCGAAGAATCAATATTTTTTAGACAATCCTGCTTGGAGATTTTAGGAATTTCATGTTTTTGATTAAGGATTTTTAACCCAATAATTGTACCAAGAAAAACTGTAAGAAAACTAAAGAGAACTAATTTAGAGCCAGTGGATTTTTTCATGAGGAAGCTTTATAAAGACCATTATGTTTTTTACCATCATAGATTTCGACTGGGATACCCTTGGCACGGATTTTATCCTGAACCAGTGACTGCATATTCTTAGCTTCAGTTTCTAATTGATTAGCGAGGTTTTGATTGAGCTCACGTTCCTTAATTTTAATGTAAGGAATATTTTGGTTTTGATGTTTATCAACAGCCTGACTAATAATACGAACTTCAGCGTCGCTAACATTATAAAAACTATAGTGCTGACCGAGCATAAAAGTTAGCTGATCGGTTTCGTACTTGTAATTAAAGGCTTGGTAGTTTGGCACACCAGATTCTTCCCCGCTATAAATTTCATTAATCAAGAAATTTGGAGCCATAATCAGAGCCATCAATTCGGAATTGTTTTTAATTTCATCATTAGAGAGATTCTTAATACGCTCCTTGATACGAAGTACGGTAGCATAGAGATAATCACGGATAAAACCAGAATTTTCAAATTTATATTTATCACCATTTGGAATAGCGTAAATATTGGCGAGAGTAAAGTGCTTATTAAAGAAACCAGATTTGTTTTGAGCTTGGTAAGATTTCGCACAAACCACACAGCCTGGATCAAAGACATCTACAGCAATCGATCCACTAGTAGTACTGCCGTCACGATAATAGTTAATGATTGAATCAAAAGAATCCGCATAATCGGCAAGTTTCTTATCCTCTTCCATAGTAATCATAGGAATAGAAACATTGGTGATATAATCTTTGGCATCCCAAGTTTTGAGATGATCCGGAATGGCGGTAAAAATTTCACCCCATTCAGCAAACCTACGGCCGATTTTACCGATTGGATCAGTTGGCTCGGCTTGATCAATACTACAAACTTCTGCACCGAGACCACATTGGCTTGGCATTGAGACATTACAGGTACCAAAAACCCAAAGAGCAAGAAGCGATTTAATCGCAATCACAATGGACCAAACCGTAACAAAAACAATCACTACGGAAACAATTTCAATCAAAGCACTGAGGGGTTTTACGAGTTTAGGATTTTTCAAAACTACCTTCTTTAGAAGACTATTTTTAACTTCATCCTTAAAATTGGTGTCACATTTTTGCAAACGTACCTTCTTAAAAACACAGTGCCAAGCTTTCTTAAAGGTGGCCCAATATTTTTTTCCAAGGGCCTTATTGAAGAGACTAAGAAAGCCGACGAAAACCGACAGAAGCGCTAAGATAATAAATGCTGCTATACAAACCATGTTTTTCCTTTGTTAAATTTTTGATAATACCTTAATTAAATGTGCGACATCGGCGGTGGAATTATGAAAACCTAGAGAAATGCGAAGGAGAGGTGAGTATTTTTTAATTTCAGAAAGATAGTAATGGACACAGAAATAGCCCGTACGTACCATAATTCCCTGGTCTGATAATGATTCACCAAGAAGATGTGAGTCCAGGCCTTCGACATAGAAAGACATCGTGGAAGCTGGGGTTTGATTCAAGAGATGAATTTTCGGATGGTTTTTCAGAAAGTCATAAAGGGTATTGATATTATTTTCTAGGCGCTCGTGATCGGATTTTTCTAAAGAATTCAGCCAATCGAAACTACGCCCGAGCGCGATAATTTCACCCCAAGCCTGAAGACCTGGTTCGAACTGAGTATGTAAGTGATCGGGATTATCCGCAGAGAGGAGATAGGAAGATTTTTTCACATCATCTACCATCCCACCACCGATAAAAGTCGTGTCGAAAAATTTGGCGAAAGATTTCTTCATTACAATGATACCGAGAGAAGCGCTATACATTTTGTGCGCAGAAAAACAGATGGCGTCAGGTTCAATGTCGTGGAGGATCTCAGAATTATGTGCCATCGCCTGAGCAGCATCGACAATCATAAAACCATTCCTGGAGTGGACATATTCAGCCACTTCTTTGAGGTTGAGTTTCGCACCATTAAAGTTACTCATGGCATTCATCACCACGATAGAATTATCGGGAATTTCGGAAACTTGAACCGAGCCATCATTATCGCGAGTAAGGACTATTCGCTCGATTTTAGCAGTTTGAGAAACCGATAAAGTGGAAAGAAAAACTGAATTATGCTCAATATCAGAAGTAACAATAGTTTTAATATTAGCCTGCTTAAAATTAAATTGACTAAGCAGAAGATTAAGCCCGTAAGTAGTATTCAGAGTGAAACTAACAAAATAATCTTTAGACTTGAACTTAAGGAACTTCAGAACTTTTTCACGAGTTTCCGCGACTTTTTGGTCGGTTTTCTGACCCCAAGCATATTTTACCCGTTCACCACAGGAATTATATTCCGTATAATATTCTACTAAACTATCAATAACGGGCTGTGGACGTAGAGACTGACAGGCGGCGTCAAAATAATAATCGTGTGATTTTAGATATTCAAAACCAGGAGCACGTAAAGAATCAGATTCGGAAGAAGTAGTTTTTGGTTGAGTTTCTTCTGTCCCGCCAAAAATAGATGACGCAGACTTACTAAGCTTAGCTTTCAGTTCAGAAAAATTCATCAACCTCCTTTGCTTAATTTTACCACAAAAAGAGATGAGGGTTTTTGGCTTTTGATGTAGAGTTTTCCGAGTTTTCCACATATTCACATTGACAGATATTGTATTTTATATTTTAAGAAAAATATTCTGTTCGGCTTTATTTTCCACGGTTTTACACAAGCATTTTAACTTTTCCACACTGGTGTTTGGTTTAATAAAATCTTGTTCGGTTTTAGTGTTTGGTTTTGTTCGGATTTAGTATTTTAACAGAGGTGTTTTATATGTTTTTTAAAAATATAACTAGTGTTTAGTCTATAAAAAATACTCCAGAGTTTGGAGTATTTTTAATATATTATTTCTTTAAATTCTTGGAATTCTTTTTACTAATAATATAAAGTGGTCTATTTTGCGTCTCTGAATGAATGTGCGAAATGTAGAGTGCTGTTACATATTGAGAAATCATTACTAGGCCAATGAGAAAAGTAATAAACACAGTCATCTGGACGGCTCCGTTCCAATATAAGCGAAGTGGATCACCTAAAACATATTGATTAATAATGATAAATAATCCTAACAATGCAGAAAATATTGAAATCAATGAACCAAGATAGCCAAAAATTACCAGTGGCGTATCGGACATCGATACGAAACTATCTATAGCTAATTTAAATAATTTCTTAAAAGTATAAGACGGTTTACCGGCAAAACGATTTCCATAAACATAATTTATATATTCTTTTTTATACCCCATCCAATCAATTAATCCACGAGTAATTCGATTATGTTCAGTAAATTTATTATATTCATCTACAACCTCTCGATCCATTAGGCGGA
This sequence comes from uncultured Candidatus Saccharibacteria bacterium, assembly GCA_963515485.1. Classification (GTDB taxonomy): domain Bacteria; phylum Patescibacteriota; class Saccharimonadia; order Saccharimonadales; family Saccharimonadaceae; genus Nanosyncoccus. The sequence continues at coordinate 60,673 of CAUPWD010000002.1, forward strand.
AATCAGTACTACCAGGTACAGTATCTTTATTACCCATTATTCTAAATAATTTATAGAACATCTTCGAGCCAAGACGCGGGATAAACCCATGTTTAGTAAAATGGTCACGAACACCAACTATTATTTCATTACCATTTTCCCATGATTCAATAAATTTATGAATTTCTTTTGGTGGTTGCTGACCATCCGCATCTATGGTTAATACAGCATCTCCAGTTGCTTCTTTAATACCAGCAGACAAGGCAATCTCCTTACCAAAATTTCTAGCAAATGCAACAAGTTTAATTGGCGAGTTTAATGTTTTTTTATTATCATTAATAAATGACTGTAATATAGTTAAAGTATTATCCGAAGAGCCATCATTAACCAGTATTAACTCAAAATTATACTTATCTTCTAATCTGTTTAATTCCGGAATTAAATCTTTTGACAAAAAATGACATATTCCTTTTTCCTCATTATAAACTGGGACGACAACGGAAATTTTCTTCATATAATAACACCTAACTTATTTAAGGTTATTTTAGACCAATAACTATAAATTCTCAAGCTCTAGGCCAAGAATTTCGGCAGCTTGATGAAGGATTTCCGATTCTTCGTCGGTAGCAAATTCGAGACGTTGCTTAAATAACTCGGTAGTTTCTGGGAAGGAGCGGTCAATAATCACCAGAGAGCGCGCAGAGCCTTCTTCACGCTTTAAGAAACCTAGAGCAACTAAATTATCGATATGTTCAGCAACAGAAGCGGGACTCTTCAAGCCTAGACCAGAGGCGATTTCGCGATAGGATGGTGAGTGATCATGCTCGGCAATGAATTCAGAAAGAAAATCCATTAAACGCTTTTGTTTTTTAGTCAATTTGTAACGCATATTTGATATAATTATATATTAGATGAGGATAAATAAAATTAGATTTTTACAGAGTATTTTGTTTATTGATTTATTTTTGGTAAATAAAAACTTAAGGATGGGAGGCAAATAATGAAGAGCGCTTATATTGATGGTTTAGCCCCGAGACGCAGTAAGGTGGTCTCCCAGAATTCTAAAAATACCACTGCAGTTTTTAAGAAAAATATGACGAATCCTTTACCGAGGAAACAATTACTTGATCCATTGGAAATTGAAAAAATCCAACGTGAAAAAAATAGTCGATCAAAAATCGCTAGAGTTGAGACTATATCGAATGAGCCAGAAGTGACAGCAGAAGATTTTTCTCAAACTGATAATTACGACGATTTTTTGGAACCAATTTCAGCTTTTAATCTCGAAAAAGATCAGAAACAGAATGAATTTGGTTTGGACCGCAATAATAAACGTAGTTCTCTAAATGACGAAGATGAAATGGATATCAATTCGGAAGAAATCGACGAAGAGATTAATAAGGATAAAAAACCCAAAAAGAAACCTTTCATCTTCCGCCACAAAAAACTTTGTTTATTTTTAGTTTTCTTGTTGGTCGTGGGTGGCTTAGGATATTTTTACGGAAACCAAATTATTAGTAAAATCACCGGTGGTAAATCCAATCTTTTTGATTTCGTCAGCACCATAGTAAGTGAAAAATATACTCCGCTCAAAGCCGATGCAAACGGCCAGACTAATATCGCAATTTTTGGTACTTCTGGATACGATATGAGCGGCAACGAAGGTCGTGGAGTACATGACGGCGCACAACTCACCGATTCCCTGATGGAAGTAACATTAAATCAGGAATCGAAAAACGCTAATATGATTAGTATTCCGCGCGATTTGAAAGTCGGTCGTGAAGCTTGTTATGCGGGTAAGATTAATGAAGTTTATACTTGTTCCAGTAATAATGGTAAAAATGAAGAAGCTGGCGCACAGGCAGTGATGAATGTACTAGAAACCGTGACCGGACTGAAAAATCAATATTACATTCATTTGAACTGGGGTTCACTAATCCAAATCGTTGACGCATTAGGTGGTATCGAAGTGACTTTTGATGAAGATATTACCGACTACGGTTGGACTAATATTGTGATTAAGAAAAATACACCAACTACCTTGAATGGTGAGAAGGCCTTGGCGCTTGCTCGTGCTAGACATGGGGTAACAGGTGGAGATTTTGCGCGTGGTGAAAATCAACAACGCATTTTAACCGCAGTGAAAGAAAAAATCGTGAAAAAAGGTATGGATATTCCAGCCATGATTGCCTTAGTAAATGCACTAGGAGATAATATTCGCACCAATATTAAGGTTGACGAAATGAAGACTGGCGCACATTTACTTTCTGGGTTTAATTCTGAAAATATCAAGACTCTGCCGCTAGCTAATTTGCCAGATGGTACAACTTACGTGACAAATGCCAGTTATCCAGTGCAAGGGATTAATATTTCCTATGTGATTCCAGTGGCTGGGCTAAATAATTACACGAAAATCCACCAATACATCCAGAAAGCTATCACGGAGAATGTAGATAGTGTAGCGACAGCCAGACTCCTAGTTCTGAATGGTTCTGGTGAACGTGGTGCAGCCAGTGATGAAAAATTAGAGCTTGAAAAAGTGGGCTTTAAGAATATTGAGACGGACAATGCGCCAACTTCAGATTATCAAGATATAACGATTTATCAAATCGGTGAAAAACCAGTGGCAAAGAAGGGTCTGACGGATCACTATAAGATTGAAGTAAAAGATAAATCTGAGCTGCCACAGAGCGTTAAGAGTCATGGCTATGACTTTGTGATTATCCGCGGTAAAGAAACCGCCAAAAAGACTGCAAACTAAAATTTGCGAGACTAAAAACGCGAAGCCCAAAAAATATTACTAAAAAAGAGACCCTAAGCGGTCTCTTTTTAATAAAAAACTACCACTAAAAAGCTGTAGTTCTTTAGGAACTTCCGCCAGAAGGCGGTAGTTTTTAGAAGTTTAATCTATATTAGTCGAGATTCTTCTTCGAGATAATTAGATGACGCTCACGTCCTTCCCCTTCCGAGTGGGTATAAATATCAGAATAATCTTCGGCTAATTTGTGGACAACACGGCGATCAGCGGCATTAAGTTCGAGAGTGATGGATTCTCCAGTCTGACGAACCTTGTTAATCCAACCTTCTGCCTTCTTTTCGATGCGTTCCATGCGTTGGTGTTTATAATCAGCAATGTCGATATTGACGCGAGTAATTTCGGCATTTTTCATAGTGAGCCCCATAGACACAATATGTTGCAAGGCGCGCAAATTACCAGCATTTTTACCAATTAAAAGTGAATTTAAACTGGTACTAGGGACACTTAATTGAATAACTTGGTCATCAATAGTCGACCAGACAGCAACGTTGATTCCGAAGAAAGAAAGTAGATCTTCGAGATATTTTGTAGCAAAGCGAACCGATTCATCACGATTCATAAAAACTCCTTCTCCTAGCTTTTTGAATCTAGGGATGAGTTTTGATGTTTCTGTTTATTTTGAGATTTTGAATCACGAGCTTTAATGCGAGTGATTTTAGTACCAGTTTTCTTATTTTCAATAATTTCGGCCTCTTGGAGCTTTTTATTAGCGGATTTTAATTCACGAAGAATGGCGCGGTCGGTATTATTATCCATTTCATCATCGACATGGGCAAAAACAATTTTTTGTTGAATTACCGAGATAAGATTAGATAAGAAATAATAAAGGACGAGAGCACCAGGGAGATTCATGGTGAAGAATAACATCATCAAAGGCATCATGAAACTCATTTGCTTGGAAACCATACTATTAATATCCGCCTGATCCGGATCTTTACCAGCCTTAGCGTCTTCCATCATTTTCTTCCAAGTACTCTGCTTTTTCTTACCGGAGCGAGCAATCTGCATATTAGCCATATAATAACTAGTGACAGCCACGAGTAGGACGAGAGCCATTACGAAGAGACCACTTTTAGTTTTCATGTCGGCACGAGTAGAGAGATCGATAGTGCCGAAGAGCTGAGGCTTAAAATCATAGGATTTCTCCCCAGTATTTTCGAGATAGGATTTTTGAAGCTCAATCACCTCATCAATACGTTCGAGTTTAGCGACCACTGGATAGGCACGTTTTTCCACATTATCAGAAGTAGAAGGTAGAACCATCACGCGGACAGCGAAAAATAGCGCAAAGAAAATTGGTAACTGAATCAGAAGTGACCAGATGGAAGCCATTGGCTTAATATTATGTTTCTTGTAAAGATTCATCATCTCGAGAGATTCGAGCTGCTTATTACCATTGGCACGCTTACGAATTTCGACGAGCTCTGGCTGAATTTTCTTCATCAGTTTAGTCTGGTGATATTGTTTTTTGACGAGGGGCCAGGTAGCTAACTTAATTACAACGGTAAAGATAATTACAGCGAGACCAAAATCGCCAATGTAGTTATAAACTACAAAAAGGATATTAATAATAGGATTAACAATTAAAAAATCAATTAACTCAAACATTTGATTAATTATATCATGAAAGATATTTTATTTCTTGGCAATCTTCGCCTGTTCGGCAAGCTTCAAGACTAATTTCTCGATTTCAGTGAAATCCATGGTTTTAAAATCTTTAGAAAAGACAATAAAAATATAGTCATTCGATTCTGGGATTTCAGTAAGATTTAAACGAATCGCCTCATAAACACGGCGACGCACACGATTACGACCAACGGCAGATTTGATAACTTTTTTCGAAATAACTACAGCAAAACGTTGTTTTCCACGTTGATTCGGTGCAAAAACCAGGGAGAACTTCGGAGTACGAATAGTCTTTCCCTTTTGGTAAGTATATTTAACGCCACCTCTGGAATGAAAACGATATTTACTGGCTAACATTACCTTATTTTATCATAGAATTAGAGATGGAATCGAGCGGAATAATATCGGAAGAGCGATCACTTTTTTCGAATTCTTTCTCATCATCGGAATTTTCCACAAAAGTAGCAGTACGAAGAGTACGATAGAGAGCGGATTTGGAAAGTACGTCTTTATTTTTACCTTTCGAAATAATTTTCCCTTCTTTTAAGACAATCACCTGATCAGCAATTTTCATCATTTCTGGACGATGCGTAACAATAATAATCGTATGATCCTGCTTGAGGTCTTCGAGAATTTCCACGATTTCTTTAATGGTTTCAGGATCAGCGTGAGAGGTCACTTCATCAAAAATTAAAATTTCCGCATTAGTAAGAATGGCACGAGCAATGGCAAGTTTTTGAAGATCACCATCGGTTAAAACTTTCGATTCGAGATCGATTTTAGTATTAAATTGGTTCTTGAGACTAATGATTTTTTGATAAATCCGTGCACGCTTCAGAGCTTTATTTTGCTCCTTAATGTTGGGATTGATAATATTGAGGTTTTCTCGAATTGAGGCAGAAAAAACAAAGGGATTTTGAAAAACACCGGAGACGTTTGAGGCGTAAACTTTTTTCGAATAATGATAAATTGATTCATTATCGATGAGAATTTTACCAGAATTTGCCGCGTATAGACGATAAAGTAAATTAATGATTGTGGTCTTACCGGAACCTGGACGGCCAACAATGGTAGTGATTTCATTTGGGCGGGCGCGAAAAGAAATATTATCGAGAATTTTCTTATTTTTGAGTTTGAAGGTAACATGATCAAAAACTACTTCACCCTCGATATAATCATTATCTAGATCACCATAATCAATTTGATTATCACTCTTAAATTTCAAAATATTATCGATACGCTTGATACGGATACTATAATTACTAAGATTTAAAAGCTCCTCGAGCACGCTATCGGTATTTCGAATCACCATTTCATAATAACCAACGAGAAGCACAAGCTTATCGATGGTGAGTTGATTATTAAAAACTAAATAGCCCAAAAAAACATATATAGAAATCTTGCCAATCTGAGTGATCAGTGGAATCTTACAATAACGAGTACTAAGGATTTTATAACGCTTGGAATTTTGAATATCAAAGACTTCATTATTCGAAACAATTTTAGAAGTGAGACTCGGCATGAGGCTGAGACTGGTGATTTGCTTCAAATTATTGAGAATCTGAAAAAGGAGATCCCAGTTTTTATCCTGACTCTTACGAATACCATCAAAACGCACAGCGGCGGCTTTGGAATTTTGATTCATTAAATAAATATAAATAGCATCCACGATAAGAGCGAGGAGACCGAGAAAAATATTATTAGCACTAAAAATGAGGAAAATCAAAAAGAGCTGGAAAAAACTAGTTAAGGCGTAAACTCCAGAGCGCACCGTACTATACATATAACTAACATCTTCCGTAAAAGTATCGGTGATACGACCCTTAGAAATCGACTCAAGAATCAAAGGGTTTTTCGCAATATGATTAAAAAGAAGATGCTGAGTGGTGGAATAATAATAGCGGACTAAGCCAGTTTCTAGATAATAACTCCAGGAATTGACCGAATAATAAAGAATAGTAAAGAGAATAAATAAAATCACATAAAACCAGATGGCATTAAAATTAGAAGCGCGCGTCACTACGGAAATAATACCAGCAGTGGCAATCGGTGGAAGAAGTTTAATAATATTACTAATCGTGTAACTGAGAATTAATTGAAAAACTTGCAGACGCCTACCAGGGGCAATCCGCATCACGGTTTTAAAAACATTAATATAAGTTTTCACTAAAATAATTATAGCATAAGAGGTTTTTGTGATTTCAAATAAAAAAACACCAGACTAGCTGGTGAATTTTTTAGTAAGTTAAACGAGCGCGGCCTTTAATGCGACGACGCTTGAGTACCTTTTGACCGTTTTTGGTCGCGTTACGCTTCATGAAACCATGTTCTTGCTTGCGTTGGCGCTTGTGTGGTTGATATGTACGCTTTGGCATTATTTTTCCTTAAAACTAATAAAACTATATTACAGAGTTTTATCTGATTTGTAAACTTTGTATAATTATACCTTAGTTTTCCACTTTTTTCAATAAGTTTTCCACATGGGTATATCTATTAGGCGAAAATTGTGGAAAACTTCTTCCCTGTTAATTTTTATATAGCTATATAATAAAAAATATTTTTTTAAACCTGTGGAAAAGTCTGAAGGTCTGTTATAATAGAGGTAATCAAGGTTAGTTAATGTTTGGAGGTAGCGTCGGTGTTTGATGTGTGGAATAATGTGCTTGCTGAATTAGAAAAGAAACTGCCAGAATCACATTACTTAACATTCTTTAAAGACTCGAACACCTCCTTAATTTCCAATAAGGATGGTCATATCCAAATTAGTGTGCCTAACACTTTTATGCAGACTAATATCTGTAAAAAATTCGATACCGACATTCGAGTGGCTCTAAAAAATAATGGTGTCGAGGTTTTAACTACCGAATATCTAATTGTAACCAATAAAAATAATCGATCGCGCGAAACGACAAATTCTCGTGGTAATAATTTCAAGAATCTTTCTGATCGTGTCGGAACGGTGCAACGAATTGATTTAGAAAGACATTCTTCTCTAAATACACGCAGTCAAAATCGGACCGGATTAAGTGAAAAATTCACGATGGATAATTTCATCATTGGTACGAATAATGATCTCGCGGTTTCGGTGGCGAAAAATATTATTGAAAATCCAGGAATGAAATATAACCCATTCTTTCTTTATGGCGGAGCAGGTCTCGGTAAAACTCACTTGGTGGAAGCCATCGGTAATGAACTAGCGAGAAGACACCCAGAATTTAAGATTTTATATATTCCAATTAACCATTTCTATAATGATTTTATTCAATCGGTGCGTAATGGTAAGATGGATGATTTCCGCAGGCGTTTTTCGGAACTTGATGTTTTGATTGTGGATGATTTTCAATTCATCGTGGGTAAGGAAAAAAGTCAGGAAGAATTCTTCAATATCTTTAATGACATGCAACAATTGAATCGCCAAGTGATTATTACTTCCGACCGTTTGCCAAGTCAATTAAAGACAGTAGATGAGCGACTAGCTTCACGTCTGACGCAGACCGGAGCTTATGATATTCAATTCCCTTCTTTTGAAGATCGTTGCGCGATTTTACACGCGAAGGCGGAATTTAATGGCGTGGAAATCGAGGATAAGGCGATTGAATATATTGCAAAGAGTGTAGAAACTAATATTCGCGACCTGGAAAGTATGTATAGTAAGGTTATCGCGATGGCGGACGTGAAGTGTATTTCTCCACTAATGGTAATTAATGAGGGGATGGTGGGAGTAGTCGGCAATACGACACGGTCGAAGGTTTTTTCGCCAAGCACCGTGATTGAAACCGTGGCTAATTTCTTTAATATTTCTCCAGAAGAAATTTGTGGACGTAGTCGTGTAGCGCATATAAAAACCGCTAGACAGATCGCCATGTTCATTATGTCGCGTGATTTACAGATGAGTACAACGAAAATCGCCAATGAAGTGGGATTAAAAGACCACACGACGGCGATGCACGGGATTAAAAAAATTGAAACCGACACGAAGACAGATTTCGTACTACGCGATCAGCTAAATGAGATTCGTGATCAATTAAATAATAGCATCATGTAAGTAATTGTGGAAAAATGGTGAAAAACGATGTGGAATAAAATGGAAAAGGTTGCTAAAAAGTCAGGAAGATTTGAGGAAAAGTCTAGGTTTTACACAGTTCGTGGAAAACAAAATCGAGTTTTCCATAAAGTTTTCCAAGTTTTTCCCCACAGTTTTACACAAGCAAATTTTAAAAATTACCCCTATTAAAAATGCAGTTTTCAACTTTTACACATAGCCTACTAATACTACTAATAAATATATAAGAAAGGAGAGTTATGGAAATCAATGTTGAACAAAGTAAGTTAGCCAAAGCATTAAGTATTGTCAGTCGAATTACTGGAGGAAGTCGTACAACTTTACCGATTCTGAATAATGTTTTAATGGAAGCTAAAGATAATAAAGTAACTTTAGTGACAACCAATTTAGATATGGCAATTAATTATTATCTGCCTACTACTTTAGCCAAAGATGGAAAAATTACCGTACCAGCCAAACTTTTAGCAGATTTTGTGAGTAATTTACCAAAAGGCGAGGTGAAAATTCAGGTAAATCAAGAAAAATTAACGGTGAGTGAGGGAAAATATAAATCGGTATTTAACGGAAATGCGGCAGAAGATTTTCCAGAATTACCAGAATTTGATGAAAAATCAGCAATTTCCTTCCAGATGGGTATTGATGATTTTCGTTTGGGGATGAATGCGGTAAAAATTGCCTGTTCATCAGATACGACACGTCCGACTTTAACGGGAATTTACTTTAATAGTTTTGAGGGCGGGCTTTATGTAGCAGCTACCGACGGTTATCGCTTAGCGGAGAAAAAACTGATTAATAAAATTGAAAGCGAAATTAAGGCGATCGTACCAGTGCAATGTATCGTGGATGTGCTGGGGGCAATTTCGGATAATATGGAAAATATTGAAATTTTATTTGATGAATTTCAAGTGCGTTTTCGTCTAGGTGAAATTGAAATTATTTCAAAATTAATTGACGGGGCTTTTCCGGATTATCGTAAATTAATTCCAGAAAAATCTCAGGTGGAAATCTTACTAAATAAGGCGGAATTATTACGTGGCGTGAAACTTGCGGCGTTGTTTTCGCGCGCGACAAGCGGATCAATTGTTTGTGAATCGAAAAAAGATGAGCAGATCTTCGTGGTGTCTTCAGTCTTAAATGAATTTGGTGAGAATAAATCAGAAATTGAAGCAGAAATTTCGAATGATGCAAAAGTAGTCCTAAATTCAAAATATCTAAATGATGTTTTATTAGTGTTAGATGAAGAGGAACTAAAATTTGGCATTTCTGGAAAACTTTCACCGGTGTTAATTCAGAATAAAAATAGTTTCGATTATACGCATATTATTATGCCTTTGAAGAGTTAAATGTTAATTGATTATGTAAAATTAAATAATTTTCGGATTCATAAAGATTATTATTTAAAAATTAAACCGGATACGACGCTAATTTTGGGGGCGAATGGCATTGGCAAAACCTCGGTGATTGAAGCGATTTATTTGGTATTGCGTGGAAAATCTTTTAAGGCGACTGATAAAGAAATTTTAAATCGTGAGAGTGAATTTTATCGTGTCGAACTAGGTAAAACTGATGGCGAAAAAATCGTAGCGACTTTTGACGGAAATAAAAAACAATTTTTAATACAAGATAAAAAAAGCGCGAGGTTACCAAAGAAGGATAAATATCCAGTAATTCTCTTTTTACCGGAAGATATGCACTTGATTTCCACAAGCCCGACGAAACGACGAAATTATTTTGATCGAATCCTGGAGGAATTTGATTTAAATTATCATCATAATTTATTGATGTATGAAAAAACTTTGAAGCAGCGTAATGATCTACTAAAGAAGATTGCGATTTCGGAACAAGAATTCGGTTTGGAGAGTGAAAGTGTGTTTTTTTCACTGAATATTATGCTGAGTAAATATGGTACGGCGATTAATCAAACTAGGCAGCGTTATATCGGGCGAATTAATGAAAAAATGACGACCTTATATCGTTCGATTGCGCAAAATTTAGATGAGATCGAGATTTATTATGACTCTTTATGCGGATTAGACCAAAACAGCTATTACAAGCGCTTAGATGCAGAATTTCGCATAGATTTAATGCGGGGTGCTACGAAGTTTGGGGTACATCGGGATGATTTTTTATTTAAGTTTAATGGAGTCCTGGCGGATGGGACGGCGAGTCGGGGAGAAACACGGTCGATTATTTTAGCTTTAAAATTTAATGAGGCGGAATTAATCGAAACGGAGACGCGAAAAAAGCCGGTGATTCTACTCGATGATGTTTTTTCGGAATTAGATAAGGGGCGACAAACTGCCTTGGTGGAAAAATTCAAAAACCATCAGGTAATATTGACGTCTGTGGAATAAGGGGTGAAAATTAATTATTGGTAGATTTAAATGATCTGATTTTTGAATTTGTGGATTTATCTTCGCAGTGGGTATATTTAATTTTATACTTAGATAGATTGATTCCCTTTTGCTTAAAATAAGATTCGGCATTCTTTTTTAATTTATCTACACGCTCATCATAACAAGTAATAAGATCGATAGTTAATGTAATTTCATTAAAATTGTTTTCACCCCGAGAAGCTGAAGCTGTAAAACCGAGTTTATAATTAGCGACTGGAGTTACCTTAAAAATTGGATCATTATTGTACTGCTCTAATTCAAGAGTAAAAAGAGATTGGGCTATACGATCTCTAAGGTCGCCTTCTTCGCTATTTTTATCATAATAATCTTTATTGTCTTCGTTCGGATCTAGTGATCGGTATAAAAATGTAGTTTTCTGATTAGAAAAATCTATATTTGTTTTTAATTCATTAAAACCTTTTGCTTTTATAATCACTTCTTTTTTACCTGGAGTTGTAGAGAAAATGGTATTATTTGAATATTTCTTTCCATCAATAAAAACCTCAGCCATTCTTGGAGCAACCATAATCTCAACCTTGGCTGAATTAATTGAGGTATACATTAAAGCCAAAAAAATGATTATAAATAAAAAACTAGGTAAAATAAAAACTAATAATTTTTGAAATTTTGTAAGATTTTGAAATTTATTTACCCACATTATTTAATAATCCTAATATTAATTACTGAGAAATAGGGATATTTTCCGTATTATTAGTTGCCTTATTCTCGTTTATATCTGTCTTAATTGAATTGTCTGTAGTATTATTTATTGGTTTATTGCCAATATAACGCCAAATTTCAAATGGAGCGCCATAGACTCCGGTAACTGCACCTGTTCTTCCAGGTGTATCTCCTGGGATGGATGCATGAATCATATGTGGTACTTTTTCAGAATCACGATAAAAGATAGCGATATGCCCACTACTTTCCCCATTACCGTTACCAGAAGTTTTTAAAAGAATATCTCCATTTTGGATATTTGGATCATTGTAATTATCTTTATTTCTTAGATAATTATCATCGTATGGAAGACGTTGATATAAATTCGGTGTTTGCGTAACATATTGATACATTTGTCCGCCCGAAGAGACTTGGCAGCAATGTTTGGCAAAATCTGGATCAACCCCAGAATAAGTAAAAACAGTAGAAACAAATACATCACAGGATGCTCCTTTTGGATTAACCCTATTTATTAAGCCATTTTGTTCCATGGCAAGTTTATAGGTATCAGGCACTAGATATGCTTTAGCTTTATGTAATTCATTTTGTGGCCAAGCTAATTTAAGTGCGGTATCGACAATTAGATTACCGGTCTCACCACCAATACAATTATTACCTCCAGCTGATCCGCGTCCGCCTAGGGCTTTGTAAATCAGAAATGCACCAGGTCGAATAGTGGCTGGTAAAATACATCCATGATCGCATCTAAATTCGCGCCACTCTTTGTCATTACGTGAATCACGAGATGCATCAGCTAAATTCATAACATATGGTGATCCCTCACCGCGATTTACACCAGCCTCATCAAACCCACGTACTCTGGCCTGCATTTTATATCGATCTGCGGTACCATTATAACGGAAAAATGCTTCCTTAATACCATCTTCTGAGGATAAATCTAATTTTTCAGCATATCTTTTTCGAATTTGTGCAGCAGCCATTTTGGTTTGTTTTTCGAATTCTGCGGGTGAAATTTTTTGTCCAGGTGGAAACATACCATCAAGTTCTAAAAACTGATAAACACCTTGTGCGTTATCTGTTGGATTCATATTATTTACATAGCTAGATTCCATACCGTGGATAGCTGCTAATATTTGCCATTCAAAACCCTGTTCATTTGCGGCGGCCTCGTAGACTGGTTTATTTTCTTCAATTTTCTTTAATTCATATTCTTGTAAAACAGGATCTCCGTTATAAAGGGTGTTATTTGATAAATCTAATGGTGAATTACATCCGCCACTAGCCTTACCATCATAATAAAAAATATTATTACTATCGTAGAAGTCTAAAATATTGTCATCATTTTCAGCGTGAACGTAGGTGGCATTAATAATGGTAAAAGTTAGAAGAATGAAAAATAAAACCAAAAAGCGAGGATTCAAAAAGAAATTTTTGAGAGTTTCGGAAAGATTTTTGACCTTATTCATGTGATTTAATTATAGCATTAAACTAGAGAAGTTTGAAATCGAAACTTATAGTCCAAGACGTATTTAGTTCCCTTTTCTTGATTTGATTTAGTATCGGAGTCTTGTTTTAGATGATTAATTTGAGTTGCTAGAGTGGAGCGGTAGAGTGATTCCCCACTAATTAAAGTCTTGACTGGTTTTACGAGAATATCAGCTAAGGTTTCTGGTGGGCGATGTTCGGCTAGATAATTATAATAATCAATAGTAGCAAGAACGAATTCGGCATCAGTTTTACGAAGTCCGGAGAATCTAGCAAGTTGACCAGAAGCGGAATTATCAATTGGATTTTCTTGACGATATCTAGTGGCTGCGGCTAGAACTGGATCTTGAAGGTTACCAGCGGAATCTGTGTTATCTTCACATTTAGTTTGGGTACAAATACGATTACGTTCGACAAATTTTTGAAGATAACGCATTTCTTTCCAATGTGGGTTGGATTCGCCCATGACACAGTTTTTACCAGAAGCCCAAGCTTGTGCGTCTGGATCGGCGGCGATAAGTTTTTCAATACCATCTTTTAGTCCCATTAAATCAGGTATAAAACCAAAGAGATTTTGATGAATAATTTTACCAAGAATACCACTATTTTTTAGGGCATTTTCTTTTTTCTGCACTAAATCATCCATAATATTTTGGTCGAAGACACCAAATGGAGATTCACGATTATCACAATAACGAATTTTATTATCAAGAAGACTGGCTTCAATAACTTGAGTCTTATTATCTTTTTTAGTTGTATATTTTTTAATAATACTTTGATAGGTGGAATCGGATTCATCGAGATTTTTTAGACTTGGATCAGAGGCACTAATATCTGAGCCATACATATCACAGACGGCACCAATATTAGCAAGACGCTGACAAATTTTGGAATCTTGTCTCTGATTCTTGAAATTAACACCAGCAATATTAGAATCATAAACTGTACTAACTACACCATTGGCAGCAAAAGTATTCGTGGTGGTAATATTTGCGAGTGAACTAATACTTCTAGAAGTGTTAGTGGTGAGATTGGAGAGATTCTTTAGGAGACTATTATTGTATGGCATATAACCAAAACGAACTACAAGATTACCGAGAAAAGTATTTGGACTAGAAACGTCAAATGGACTACGATTCATACGATCTAGTTTAGCCTCTTCATTAGCAGCAATGACGGTTTCTTGGAAATAAGCATCGGCAATTTCCTTTGAGGCGGGACCTTGACCAGCAGCTTGGCGACCGATACGTCCGTTCATAATATTTGCGCCACCAACAAAGCTTTCACCGCCAGGAATACCCTGTAAAACAAGGGCTGGGTTACTAAAAATAGTTTTAGCGACATATGGAATAAGTACGGCGAGGCCAGCCTTGATAGCAAAACCAGCAATAACGCTAAGGGTTTTTTGGGCGGCGAATTTTTTAAGTACAGTTACAGCAACAATACTAGTACCAGCACTAAAAGGTGTAGCAACCACAGCCGCAACATTAGAGGCGATATCAACTACAGAGGCAGCGAAGCTAGCAACGGCACATCCAGCATTAGCGGTAGTGGAAGTGGCAATACTAAATTGAGCGGCATTAAAAACATTTTCAATGGCATAGTTTTTGGTTTGACTGAGTTGAGCTTTTTCGCCTGAAAGTACAGAATAAGCACCTTGGGCCTGAACTGGAGCGCCTTCAATTTCTTTTTCTTGTCCATCGGAAGTATCAATATATTTGGCTTTTTTTGATGTTGTTAGTCTTGATAAAGCTTCATCTATCGGTGAAGTATTTCCCTGTCCAGCCTTGGCCTTACTGAGTGGCTCGATAGTGGAGGAGAAATGATGTACCATATTGATAATTTGAGAGGCAGCTACGGCTAAACTTACCATATTGGCGACGCGTAATACGCCACAACCGAGTGCCGCACCACCAGCCATTACGGATAAGCCGTCGATGAATTTTTGAGCTTTAGTGTTGGCAGTTTTGAGATTGGCCTTTTCGGTTTCAATAGAACTTGGTTTTTGGCCATCGGTATCAACGTCTGGGGTGTCGGAGTTATAAGATTTACTCTCTACGGATTGAGGTTCATTTTCGACTACGGTTTTAGTATTACCATCCTCATCGGTTTCTGGTTTTTCTTCTTCGGTAACATAACGACCCTCAGCTCCTTGACCTTTATATTGGTTAATATCGGTCTCCATAAAGGCTTTTTCGTCAGCAGCTTTATTATCCGATCGTTTGAAGGATTTAAAAAGATTCCTAGTGACTTTAATGGAACTAAAAGTAGCAGCGGCACCTGGATCAAAAAAATTCGCAGAACGGCCGCGCTTGGATTTAGTAAAGGCTAGCTGAAATTTTTGATCAGAATCATAAACAGATTTAAGTTTGTCGGCGGTAATGGTTTTATTATTATAGATAAGTACGTATTCGTTGGATTTTTCCTGAACTTCAATATCGTTCTTAGCGAGACGCTGCTTGAGATAATCCGGGAATTTGCCATGCTTCTTTTGCATATATTCTTTAGTCATTTGGAGAGAAGTGGCGGAATAGGTGCCGAACATGGTGTCGGTAGCGCGAGTAACGAGGGTTTCGATGTGATTCGCAATATTGGAGATACCAAAAATTAGGCTAAAAAGTCCACCAAAAAGTACAACGATGAGGCCGATGAGCGGGGCGTATTTTTTGAGTTTTTTAGCTTTTTCTTTACCAGAAAGTCGATTTTGATTTTGGAAATTACCGGAGCCGGTATAGAAAGATTTTTGTTCAAGATCGCGAAGATTGGCTAAAGAATTAGTCTCAGAATTCGCGACAGCGCTAGAATTTTCGAGAGATTGTAAGGCGTTTTGGCTGGAACTAGTGTTTTGAGAGGCAATTTGGTTTCTAAAAACAGCAGAATCATTATCCGAATTTTTCGACACAGAAAAATCAGGCTTAATATTATCTTCGCCGTAATAGACCTTTGACATAAGAATATTATATGAAATTTTTGGAAAAAAATCGAGTGGGTTAGACTGATTTTTAGATAAAAAAATAACTCTTTTTTCAGAGTTATTTTTTTATATTATTATGAAGATTTTTTTAATTTCTAAATAATTAGTTAGTTTTATCGTAACGCGTTGGATTGGTGGAAATTAAACTAGTTTCAGTATCGGAAGCAACGATTTGGATATGGACGTGGTTTTGACCAGCGAAGAAAAGACCGTGACCGATTGGGAAACTCGATAGACGTTTTCTTTCCTCTTCGGTAAGTTTGAAAACATCAGACAAAACATCGACGGCAGCGGCGGATTGCTTTAAGAGGAGCTGCATAGAAGAGTTCATGACGATGGCACGACCCATTTTGTTACTCATGAAGTCTTCGACGTCCTGAGTAATAGTGGTGAGACCGAGATAATATTTACGAGCACGCTTAGCGAGGGAGAAAAGGAAGTTCGCCGAGTCATCATATTTCATGAGTTGCCAAGCCTCATCCACGATGAGAATGCGACGCTTTTGTTTGGCACGAACGATGTTCCAAATATGGTTAAGGACGATATACATAGCGACAGGGCGAAGTTCATCTTCGAGGTCACGAATATTGAAGACTACCATTTGGTTATTAATATCGATATTGGATTGCTGAGAGAAAATACCCGCGAAAGTACCGGTGGCATATTTGCGAAGACGTTGAGCGAGTTGTGGGCCGGAGCCTCCCATATGAGCGAGAGTATCGTAGAGATTAATAATGGTTGGTGGAGTGGATTGATGAGTGAGTGGATCGGAAGTAATACCGGCGCGAGCGTAAGTATCGATAAGGGCTTGATCAAGGTCAGCTTCTTCGTTGGCAGAAAGTGAAGAAATTGGCTGACCATTCGGACCGATTTGGGTACCACCGAGCATGAGACGGAAAAGACCGTGTAAGGTAACGAGGTTAGCACGCAGAGCATCAGAAGCATCTTCGGAATCGATAACTTTTGGTAGATCGAAAGGATTGATACGCACGTCGGAATTAAGCGAGAGACGGACATAAGAACCACCGACGGCGTCACTAAGTTTTTGATATTCGTTTTCTGGGTCGATAATAACAATTTCAGTACCCATCATCATGGAGCGAATAGCTTCGAGCTTCACGGCAAAGGATTTACCAGCACCAGACTTAGCAAAGACCACGAGGTTGGCATTTTCAAGAGTAAAGCGATCGAAAATCACGAGACCCTGGTTATGCATATTAACACCATAAAGAATACCGCGTTCCTGAGTGAGATCGGCGGAAGTGAATGGGAAGGAAGTCGAGATGGCGCTAGTGTTCATATTGCGGCGAATTTGAAGTTGGTCGGTGGCCATTGGCATAGTGGTGTTCATTCCCTGCTCTTGCTGAGAAGTGGCAACCTTAGAAAAAATCATTAATTGACCGAACATGGTTTCAATTTTGTGTTGGACGTAATTTAATTCGTCTAGTGAATCGGCCCAGAGTGTAACATAAAGACCGAAGCGGAAGAATTTCTCATAACCAAGTTGTAATTGATCACGAAGCTCTTCGGCGTCCTGGATGGCAGCGTCAGTTTCTGGATTACGAATGCGGCCCTTTTCGGCATTAAGTGAAATATCGGCTTCCAGCTGGGTGACTTTTTTACGCAAGTTTTTCATTACGACTGTGGTATCGACTGGATAAATATAGATAGAGATATCGAGCACTTCATCGATGTTAATGAGAGGGCTGAGCCAACCGGTACTGAGAGTACGAGGATAACCATAGACATAAATAGTGCGACCGTATTTAGTGCCCAGACGGAAATGATCGGATTGAATTTCAATAGAAGATGGAGAAATTAAATCGCGAAGGGTGGTGATACCCTGCTCAAACGCGCGTTGAATTTCTGCTTCTTCCATCGATTGTTTTTGGGCGGCGATTTCGGCAGCGGTAAGTTTTTTAGCCATGTAGTTCCTCTATTATGTTTATAAAATTATTTAAAATTATCTTGCTTGATTCCCCGGATAGTTGGTGGGAGTGGGATTAGCTGGAGTTTGATTGATTGGGGCTTGGTTTTGGGATAATGCGTGACCTGGATCTTGCATTGGATTTTGCATTGGAGCTGGATTTTGGATTTGACCGGAGTTTTGCGTTGGAACTGGATTCATCCCAGGATTAAATTGCCTTGGCGCTTCTGGATTTAGCCTTGGGTTTTGGTCGTATGGACTAGGGGTTTTCTTGGTATAAATGGTACCGATTTTATTAAAATCAATAAATGGTTCGCGGACGGCGGTGTCAGGGTTATTAAAGTTATAGAAGAGCTCAGAAAGTTCTTTAGTATTAAGGCGAACGGCATTGACACCGATACTAAAGAGGCCGCTAACGATGGTTTCGACACGCTTATCGATTTCGGCGGTAGCTTTATCGTAGGTATTACGATCGATTTTAGTAATGAGATTGGTGTCGTTACCACCGAAGAAACTACTAAAGATGTTCTTGGTTTGAGTGCTGGCTTTTTCGAGGTCGTTGTTAATAAAATATGGCACCACGATAAAGAAAGACTTATCCATAATGTTGGCTTCTTGAGAAAGTAGGTCGATGAAGTTAATATAATCATCCATTAAAACGCCAAGTAGCATATTGTCGTTGTTTTTACGAATTTCAGTGAGTTTTTCGATGTATGGCGCAATATCGATGCGTTGAGAACGGATTAAAATTTGGGTGGTGAAATTGAGAGAGTTAATAAAACCTTTATAGGAATATTCGACACCTTCACGTTCTGGTTCGGACATGAGGTCGAAGTTGATGGATTTACAGGCGACCACAGCACGGAAAGAACCATCTTTCATAATAATTAAACCGTCACGGAGTTCGGAAAAGAGTAGTGTGGATTGAGTAGAAGAAGGGTCAACAATTTGACGTGGAGCAGCGGCAGCGGCTTGAGGCGACTGTGGAATAAATTGACTCATCGAACCCATGGTTTGAGGATTCATCATTTGAGGGTTGTTAGCCTGTGGATAGCCTGGCATAATTCCCTGATTCATTTGGGGATTAGTTTGATTTGGGGTGAAATTATTTTGATTCATAGGCGCCTTTAATTTTGAATAAATGGATTTTGATTAATGTTGGGGTTGTTTGTCGGTGGCTGAGTGAAATTCGGAGTGTAGGGAGTTTGCGTGACGAAGGTCTGAGGAGCTAAATTTGGCGCGAGATTTTCGCGGTAACGATTCGCCTCTTTACTAATGGTATTAATGGAAAAATTCTGATTGTTGGCGAGGTTTTGATAATTAGAATTCAAAATGGATTGATTGCGGTTAGCGAGGGTGTTGGCGTTTTGGATTGAAGGGGTTGGGGTGGTTTGATTTGGGGTGGTTTGATTTTGGGTAAATGGATTAGGTGTGGGCTGATTCGGCGTGGACTGATTTTGAGTAAATGGATTAGAACCGAGAGTGGCTTGATGGGAAGAAATCGTGGCAGGGCCCATGGCATTTTCGGTGTTATTAATAGCAGCCTTCATTTGATTGATAATTTCAGCATGACGAGCAACCTTTTCTTTTTGCATGAGATTAATCAGATTTTGGTTCTGACTATCATCCATAAAATCATTGACATCTTCGGTGTCAGCGATGAAATTCTCAGTAAAATTACCATTGTGATTGCCACTAATAGCATAGCCTTCGGAGTCGACGAGGTTGGAAAGAAAGCTCAGGCGGTGACTGGCTTCTTCCTCACTAATATCGCGAGTGCGAGATTTTTCGACGATTTTAGGCGCAGTGATTTGGATAGTAGTCTCACCTTGACCGGGACGCCAGAAGCGCTTGTTAGGTTTCATATAAAAACTAACGATGGCAGCAAGGTAGGTTTCCATCGGCTGGTCTTTTTTCAGAGGTAGGGCCAGGATTAAAAAGAAGATAATGACCGGTAGCGGTAAAATCGCAAGTAACGGGAAAATTTGAAAGAGAGCAGCAGCTAAGGCACCGGCAATTGCGGCGATTAAGAGATAAACGAATTGACGAAAAGTGAAGGGGCCAAGGAGTCTATCCTCTGCCTCAACGTCTTGTGGGACCTTATATGTAGCCATAATACTATTTTAGCATAAAAGGCTAGAGTTAATTTGAGGATTACTTCGAAGATTTTTTATTGTTTTTGTTGTTATATTTTTTGGCGTCTTGTTCGAGGCGGCCTTCTTCACTATTTTTCATGGTCTTAATTTTTTCAGCTAAATTACCATACTGATCAGAGAAGACAAGTGCACGGACATTGTTATCCATTTGAGTAATGGCGCCACTCTTCTGGCTGGAGAGAATAACATTACGAGCATCAGAACTTTCAATCTGCTTAATGAAGGTTTCTTTGGCGGCGTTTTTAGCTTCGGCAAGTTTTTCTTCGTAGTATTTCTGCTTTTCGATTGGATCGGTAGGGATTTCAGATTCATCGGCGGTGAGATCCTTGAAGGATTTAGCAGTGAAGAGCTGCATAATACCGTTAAAGACATCAGACTTCATGGAAATAATATTGGCAGCCTTCTGCTTAGAAAGGAAGGTGGTAGCTTTCTTCAGACCAGCTTCGAGAATACTACTCTTCTTAGGATCTTGAGTGAGCTCGAGAACTTTATCGTCGCGAGTATCGGCATTATTCCAGTCGGCAGCATCAAGGCCAGTAATCATATTAATGAGAGAGTACATTTGATCACCACCAGATTGGAAGTTAAGAGCGGCACTAGAGACATTGGAAAGTGTAGCGTCGAAGAGATCGACACCGTATTTTTGAGAAACGTTATTAATTTCACCGAAGACGGTGCGCTCGGCTTTAATGAGAGAAGTACCTTTGAGAGCTTGAGCGAGATTGAATTTGGTGGTCTTTTCTTCGCCATCGAGGTCTTTAAGTTTACCAGTAGCAAACTGCTCGAAGGTGATACGGTTATCTTGACGTTTACCAGTACTCCAGGCAGCGGTTTCGATATTACCGAACTTACCGAAGCGACCAAGCACTGGATCAGCATCTTTGAAGGCCATTAATTCTTTGAAGAGAACGTTGGCGTTTTCAGTACCAGCAATAATTTTGCCGTTATCTGAAAGATCTATGATACCTTCAAGAACTTTATCGTAGTCACCACGAGTAGCCATGACGCGCATCGTGGCAATCACACGTTCGAAGTCGGCGTCATTAATGGCTTTCTTGAAGTCATTATTAAGTACGCCAGAGTGAATACGGCTGTAATAGGTGGTGCGGCGGTTGAGGCTGGCTTGATATTCCCTGTCATAATCGACGGAAATATCACCTAGTACACTATCGATGGCATCAATGACATGCTTAGGATTTTTAATATTGAGAGCTGGATCATAATCCCAGGCACTGGTACCAGCGGCGCGAACAATATATTTCTGATATTCTTTATCGTTTTTAGCAATTTCAGCTTCAGTAAGATTGAAGCGCTTAGCACTATTTTCAGAATGAGAGTCGATGTATTTTTCGTTAATTTCTTTCATCTTATTGAGATAGAATTTATCAGAAGCAACATCATTGTTATGGATTTCGCGATCGACAGTCTTTTGCTCGAGGAAATTTTCGGTCTGGCGTTTGGCAAGATTTTTTAATTCCCTGTTTTGGTAACCATATTTATCGATATAATCGCCCATGTTACTCATGAAGTTCTCGACACGCTTACCAGCATTTTCGGTACGGTATTTAAGTTCACGGTGGCGATATTCGTCCAACATTTCAGAGTTTTTCTTGATTGGATCGGCCTTGGAATAAATTGGCTTGCCGTTTTTATGATAACCAATAATTGGCGTGTTATTTTGGCGGGCCAAAAGTTGCTCAGTTAGTAAGAGGTCCTTATCTTCTTCGTTGCGTTTTTTTCTGTGTTCACGGAAGGCTTGATTTTGTATAGCAATACGACTAATAGTCATATCTGGACGAAGGGCGCCACCTTTACCTTCGAGGGCACGTTTTTGGTAATTAGCGCGAGCGAGCTCGGCGGCGGTAGAGAATTCTTTAGAGACGGCATTATTAAGCTTACCGCTGACACCACTAAGGGCTTGATTGACATCACCAAGGACGGATTTGGACATACTGAGCATTTTAACGGCGAACATAATTGGAAGAACCTGGACGGCAATACCAATAATTACGCCAAAGGGGGTTTCAGAGCTGAAAATAAAGAGGTAGCCAAGTACCTTAGAAACACCGAAAAGGAAGCTAAAGGCTGGGAAAAAGACTAGCATTTGGGCGAAAATCGATTTCCACTTCAGATAATACTTATGGGTATTTGGTAAGACATAAAGTGCAAAAATAATCGGTGAAGTAATAGTAAGTAGAATTACTACGGCTTGGCGGAGTGAAATAGTAATGAGACCGACGACGACGGCGATAAAACCGGCAAAAACGATTGGAATGAGTGTGAAGAGGATACTAAGTAAACCACCGGAAGCGGCAACCGCAGTGGCGATGCCGACACCGCCAAGAATAGTAAGTGAAGTACCACCGGCGATAGCAAGGAAAATATCATAGATATTGAGAGGCTCATCGAGCTTGGCTTCGGGATGTTGGCTTTGAATAGCAGTGGTGGCGATGCCTTCAAGGAAAGATTTGATGGCGTTACCAATAATATTGCTGACATCGACGAGAACCTGACAAATTAAGTAGCTGAAGTTAACTAAAATAGCGGCAATGATGAGCTTTGGCAACATCTTCTTGATGTTGTAATTAGAAAAACCCAGGCCAGTAACCTGAGAGTAAACAATCAAAAGCAAGAAGATAATAAAAATAATATTAGCGATATTGCGAACATAAGACCAGATGATATAAATTGGGGATTTATTATCGGTGGTAATTGGCTTGATGACGAGAAAATTTTCGATAGTAGAATAGAGCGCGTCGATTCCCTTGGCGAGGAGACCAGTGGTAGGACAGACGATGAAAGAAAGAATGCCGATTTGTTCAGAACAACTGAGTTCATTTTGTTTCTCGGAATCTGGGTTTTCGGAATTAGTAGTTCCCTCAGAGTTATTAGTGGTATTGGTTTGGTTCTGATTTTGAGTTTGATTTTGATTTTGAGTTTCAGCTTTTTCAGAATCGGTTTCGTCGGAATCGTTGTTTTCAGAATTAGTGGTTTCTCGGGAAGAATTTTCAGATGAGTTAGAAGAATTATTTGAGTTATTTGGGGCTGCGTAAGTATTTAAGGTAGTTAGAGGAGAAAGAAGAGAAAATAGAGTAAAAAACAAGACAAAAATTGCCGTGCTGAATTTTCCTCTATGGTTGATTCCCTTATTCATAAAAAATAACTCAATTAATGCTTATTATTATATCACATAACGGTAATGTCGTCAATATTGACCACTGAAAGGACCGAATAATAAAAAGCAGAAAAATCTATACTCATGATATAATATATGTATGAAAAAGGTCAATCGACAGCTAGGTGTAAAATTTTTGAAGAATTTAGGGATTTTTTCTCTGGTATTAGCCGGATTTTTGGGACTTACGACGAGTGATTCCGTGAGTGCCTTAGGTTTGAATGATTTAGGAGTTTCAGGTCGACAAGTTTTGACTCAGGTAGGTGCGGTGATTGATGGTGGCGTAGATGAAAGTTGTGAAGCGAATGTTTTTATGGGCTTTCGTCCTTGGTATAAGGGATTGGCTACACGTGATGATAATGATAAATGTGTGATTGGTAAACCTGCGACCTCGGATAGTGGTACGACGAACTGGGCGCCTTTTGTTTGGGTAGTGGTGATGAATATCATTTATGATGTTTCCCTGGTGGCAGGTATTACGGCAACCGGATTTATTATTTATGGTGGTCTTTCTTACGTCATGAGTGAGGGCGACCCGAATAAGGCGGCAAAGGGTAAGAATATTATTCAGGGTGCAGTGATTGGTCTGATTTTGACAATTTTTGCCTCGGTGATTACAAATACGATTATTAGTGTAATTATTAGCGCAACCTAAGGAGAGAAATGAAATTTTTTGCAACAGTAGATTTAGAAAATATTGATTCCTTAAATGAAGGTTTAAATAGATTGCCAAATAAAGAAGGTAATTTTACGCCGACCACGATTTTGAATTATGTTTATGCGTTGATTGGTCTAGTGGCGGTATTTTATATAGTGCTGGCGGCAGTGAATTTTGCGATGGCACAAGGTGACGTAGGTAAAGTGACTAAGGCAAAAAATACAATTGTTTTTGCAGTGATTGGTTTGATTATTGTGGTGCTAGCTGCTGCAGTGACGAATTTCGCACTAACGGCATTGAATTAATTAAATATAGGTAAATTAGTTAAGAATAGGAATCAAAGATGAAGCAAGGTATGAGAAGAATAATGACGGGTCTGATGCTCTTTGTGGGGTGCTTCGGGTTTTTATTTAGCTTAGTATTTTCTAGTCACGTATATGCGGGGTCTTCGCGGGAGAATTTTTACGGAGTTTGCGATGACATTGAAGATGAAGATATGAAAAAAATTGCTGGCTGTGATGAGCCTACTGGGAAAAATAAGGATGTAGTAGAAATTGTGCAAAGTGGGGTAAATGTAGTGATTTCTTTGGTTGGGATGCTCGCGGTATTTTCGATTATTTACGGTGGTTTCACTTATATTACCGCCCAATCTGATCCAGCGAAAATCAAGCGTGGTAAAGATATGGTGGTCTATGCGGTGGTGGCACTAGTAGTCGCATTCTTAGCTTACGGCATTGTGATTTTTGTGACGAAAAATTTGAAATAATTACAGATTAATTCCAGAGAGAAATGTTTCTGTTTTTCCAGAAGATATGTTATAATTTTGGTAAATTAATATTAAAGGAATAATATGAAAATTTCAAATAAACTAAAAGCTTTGGCAATGGGTGGCACGAGCGTAGTGGCAGTTCTAGGTAACTCCGTCAATACTTTTGCTGTTAGTAAAGTGAAGTGTCCTGATGGTTCTACTGCTAGCGGTGGTAGCTTAGCTGATTGTACTGCATTAAAAAATGACTCAAATAAGAATGATTTAATGGCACAAGCTAATACTATTATTAACGTAGTGATTGGTGTGGTTGGCTTCGTGGCTGTGGCCTTCATTATCTTCGGTGGTATTCAATACACGACTTCTGCGGGTGACCCAGGTAAAGTGAAGAAGGCTAAAGACACTATTCTCTACGGAATTATCGGTCTTGTCGTTGCAATGCTTGCTTACGCAATCGTGAACTTCGTCCTTTCCAGTGTTTTTAAGGGTTAATTAATAAAATACCCCTAAGGGGGTATTTTTAAGATTTAATTTTAGAGAAAAGAATAAATGAAAAAGAGTTTTAAAAAATTTCTAGCCGTATTTATGTTAGCTGGATTATTTGCGGGCGGAGCTTTAAGTGGCTCGGTGTTTGCTAAGCCACCAAAATCAGCGGCAGGCAATTCCAGTGCTGGTGCCGCTAATAGTTCTGGTTCTGGTGGATCCAGTGGTATTTGTCCTCCGGGATCAAAAAATCCAGGTGCAGCTAATATTGCAGCATGTAATATTGATCCTGACCATAAAGGTGACGACCTAATTAGCGATACGAACAAGATTATAAATGTTGTGATTGGTGTACTTGGCGTAGTCGCGGTAGCGGTGGTGATTTATGGTGGTTTCCTCTTTCTGACTGCCCAGGGTGATCCAGGTAAGATTAAAAAGGGCAAGGATTCGATTACTTGGGGTATTATCGGTTTGATAATTGCATTATTATCTTGGTCGATTATTAACTTTGTCTTAAGTAGTACGATGAGTGCGCCAGCAGCCCAAAATAGTACTACCACAACTACAGCGCCATGATTAAAAATAGTTTAAGAAATATCGTCTATTCCCTACTGTTTATCACTTGTCTGGTGTTTGCCAGTTTAGTGAAACCAGTTTCTGCTTTTACTTGTCCAGAAAAAACGGTACGTGTGGGTGAATCTGTATCGGCACTTTCGGAGTGTAATGTAGAGAAAACTGATGGTGATAAATCCTTAATGTCGAATGTGAGTATGTTAATTAATGTGTTTGCTTCGGTGATGGGATTTTTGGCAGTCGGTATGATAATCTATGGTGGATTTATGTTGCTCACCGCCCAAGGTGATCCGGCAAAAATCAAACGCGGAAAAGATGTAGTTACCTATTCGATTATCGGTTTAATCTTAGTGATGCTAGCTTACGCAATCGTAAACTTTGTAATGAATAGTGGAATAAAAATTTAAGATAAATTCCTAAAAAAAAGACCTCTATATTAGAGGTCTTTTTTAACTGTCGGATAATTTTTTGAGTTTAGATTTTTGACTAGATTTAATTGATATTTAATTCCCTCATGCTTGCAGTATTTGGGAAACGGCATATATTGAAATTAGTGGATTCGAAAAAAATATACCGAATTCACGGTATATTTAATTTTAGACAATGAGTTATGCGATTGGGATGCGGATAGGTGCTTCGGTCTTTTCTTTTTCAAAAGAAATGGTGAGCACGCCGTCTTTTAATTCTGCTTTTACGCTACCTTCGTCTTCGCGAACTTGGACTGGAAGGGCGATTGTACGAGAAAATTCTCCCCAATAACACTCTTGGATATGCCAACGAGTAGTCTGTTCATCTTCGCCACCACTAAGGACGCCGGAGATGGTTAAGATATTGTCAGAAATGGTAACATCGAGGTCCCCTTTGGAGATGCCTGCGGTGCGAGCTTTGACAACTAACTTGTCGGCAGTTTCGTATACATCCACTGCTAATTGTCCTGGAAAATCACCAGGTTCTTCTTCCCACGCCTCTGGATCTTCTTCTGCTGGAAGTGGACTCGGTTGTTCTTCTAGAGCTGAAACTGGTTCAGAGTCTAGGCCATCATTATCCAGAAAAGCGGCCGCGAGTTCATCTTCCATAAGCATGTCTTCGTCATTAGTACGAGCCATTGCTTGTATTCCTCCACATTAACTATTGTTCTTAACTATTATAAGAGTGGTTATGGTAAAAATCAAGAGTAAACAGCTTTATCGTGTAAAAATTACAATAGAAAAATTTATTTTAGATATGGTTTTGCCAAACAGATGCGTGCGATGCCAGAGAGGAGGCGGGATTTTTTGTGACCGTTGTAAAAAATATATAAGCATAATCAATCCGGGCTATGTGATGGAGGATGTATATGGATTTGAAAAATTATTGGTAGCAGGACTGAAAGAGGGGTGGTTTGAGAGGATGGTGCGATATTTTAAATATAAAGGGAGGCGAGATTATGGAGAGTTTTTGGCGGAGAAATTGGGGGAGGTGATTTTTGATGAAATAATGAGAGGGGTGCTTTGTGATAGGTCGAGTGATGAGTCGGGAGATGCCTCAGTTGAGGTATTAAGAATGATGGATACTGAGATACGGGAAATTCGTAAAAATGTTTTAGTTCCCTTGCCGACGATTCGAAAACATATTCGGGAGAGAGGGTTCGATCATACTTTAAGATTATGTTTTGAGCTGGAAAATTTTTTACAGAAAAGATTAGAAAAATTAGGTATGAAGGTAGAATATGAAGATTTATTGGTGAGGAAAAATAAGACGGTGCAGGTGGGTAAAGAAAAGAAAGAACGTATGAAGCAGGCGGAGAAAGCGTATGGAATTTATGAAGGAGTAAAATTAGATACGAGTACACTTTATATATTGGTGGACGATGTGACGACGACGGGCGCTTCCCTTGCGGCGGCGAAAAAAATACTGCAGGCTAACCTTGTATGGGCTGCAGTATTGATGAAAGAACGTTAATTAATTGGTAGTACCGACACCGATCACGGAGTTGAGGACAAAATGAACGATGGCGTAAGCGAGCATTGAGATAATGAGGCCGATAATGGCATAAAGGATGGTGTTTTTGGCGTCTGTAACCTTTTTGGAATCACCACCAGAGAGAATGTAGCGAAGGCCACCGTAAACAAGCATAATGACCGAGATGAGGCCAACGATGAGTAATACAGTATTAGTGATGCGGCTGAAAACGCCGTTGTCACCGATGAGCTCAGTAGGCATACCATCAGCACGGGCGGCATTTGCACCTTCTTGGACACTAGTAGCAAAAGCTAGAAGACGGCTAGAAAAGAGGCAAGCAAAAGCACCGAGGCCAGTAAAAGTTTGTGTAATAATTTTGGTAATTTTTTTCATGAAATATAGAATCTCGCGGTTAAATTCGACAATATTATTTTAACACAGATATGCGAAAAAGCAATGAATTGCCTGAATTGACCTTTTAAGGTGTTGCGTAGATGAGACAAAGAAATTTCTCTAGTAGAGATTTTGAGGAATATTTGGAAAAACTATTAGAGATGTGGTGAATTTATGATAAGATAGAGATAGACGGAGAGTTACCCAAGTGGCTGAAGGGGGCGGTTTGCTAAATCGCTAGTGTGGGGAGACCTGCAGCGGGAGTTCGAATCTCCCACTCTCCGCCATTACATGACGTCGATTGGAAAGACCCTTGAAAGGGTCTTTTATTATTCTAAAAATTCTTTTTAGAATAATGCGATTTTCTGTCTTCAGCGTCGTAGTCTCAAAAATGCGTTATTATGTTATAATGTTAATAGTTAAAAGGTGCTAATATGGACGAAAAAATTGTAAAGTGGGAAGGTGAAGAATATATATCACATAATAACGGTGCGGGGTGGTATGTGGGACTATTTTCAGTGACCTTAGTTTTGAGTTTGCTTTCTTTTTATTTACAGTGGTGGACTTTCTTGGCTTTGGTGATTGTATCGGCTTTGACGCTTTTGATTCTAGCAGTGAGGCCAGCCAGAAAAATTTCTTATACTCTAACTGATAAGGGGTTCACGGAAGGTGATAAGTTTTACGCGTTTTCTGAATTTAAGTCATTTGGGATTTTACAGGACGATGTGCATTTTGCGATTGTCTTGACACCAAGAAAGCGCTTATCGCCAGCGGTGACAATTTACTTCCCGGAAAACAAGGGTGAAGGAATTGTCGATATGTTTGGGGCGAAATTACCGATGGAGCCGGTGGAGTTGGATCTACTAGATAAGTTGGTAAAGAGATTACGTATTTAGTTTAATTTGATTGGCTGTGAAATTAAAAAAATCTAAATTTCAGGGGTACAAATCAAAAAGGAAATATGTTATAATATGAGTGTCGTAGCAATACGATGCTCATTTAATTTCTAGGTGAATATTACTTTATGTGGTATTCACACATGCACCCGTAGCTCAGCTGGATAGAGCGTTTGCTTGCGGAGCAAAAGGTCGTAGGTTCGAATCCTGTCGGGTGTACCAAATGAAATTATGAGAAAAATCAGTTTCCTTTCGGAGCTGATTTTTTAGTGCAACAAAGAGATTATTCAAACAAACTCAAATATTCTGCATATTTCCATTTTTGAGCGTAAATATTTTCACCTTGTTTGATTGGTGTAAGGATATCAGACTTGATAAGTCTTTCTATATCTTTGTATGCGCCTTGTCTTGTATGTTCGGTCCATTTAGCAATATCTGCAATACCTACGATTGGCATTTTGTATAAATTTATTAATACCTTCATCGATGACTCTGAAGCTGTTTTGCTCATTTGTTGAATTTTCATCATATCTTTTTCGCGCAATTTTGTAATTTTTTCACAAGTTAAAATGGCGGATTCTGCGATATCTATTACGCCATCAAGAAAAAAATCTACCCATTCAGCAACTTCCCCATCGTGATAATTTTGAAGCTTTTCATAATATAACTTTTGGTGGCGTTTGAAATATTCAGATAGATATAAAATAGGAATTTCTAGAAGCTTTTCATGCCACAAAAACATAGTAACAAGCATTCGTCCTGTTCTACCGTTTCCGTCGTTAAATGGATGAATGGTTTCAAATTGAGCGTGTAGAAGCGCAGCTTTAACAAGCGGTAAAGTTTCTAGCTTATTAGAATGAATAAATTTTTCGAGATCAGATAAAGACCTTTTCATTTCTTCTGGAGTAGGTGGAATATATTTGGCATTTTGAATAGTGGTACCACCAACCCAATTTTGGGCAGTACGAAGCTCTCCGGGGTACGGATTTTGCGTAAATCGCGCCTTGGTCATTAATTTTTTATGAAGTTCACGTATAAAACGAATAGTGAATGGAAAATTTTCTAGACGCTCTACGCCGTAGTTTAAGGCTTGAATATAGTGTAAAATATCATCTACATCTTGAGCAATACCAGATGCTGGCTCTATGTTCTCTTGTTTGATTGAATCTTCTAAAGTAGCATTAGTTCCTTCGATTTGACTAGAGGAAGAAGCATCTTTTCTAATAAACATAGTCAAAAACCAGTCTTTATCTGGTAAAAGTTGTGTGATACCGTCTAGCTTACCTACTAGACGGATGGCTTTGGAATGCTTTGTAATAATGTTATCATCAAAATTAGCGATTTCTTCGGGTGGAAAGTCGTAAGGGATAAAAGATCTATATCCTTCTAATTGTTGAATATATCTACCAATTTTCATAATAGTATTTCGTTTACATTGTTTTATTAATGTAAATATTTTATATGATTTTGTTTACATTGTCAATGAAAATGTAAACATTTTTAATATTTTGATGTGAAAAAGTTTGTGTTTAAAAAAGAATTCTGAGATAAAAAGCTATCGGTTGTAGTGAGGGAATTTTTTTGTTAAAATAAGAGGTGGAAGCGTGGCCGAGTGGTTGAAGGCGCACGACTCGAAATCGTGTGGGCCGAAAGGTCTCGGAGGTTCGAATCCTCTCGCTTCCGCCATAAATGTCGGAACCAAAAAGACTCTAAAGAGTCTTTTTATATTTTTAAGTTAAAACTTAAAAATGAGGATTCTCTGTCTTCTGCGTCGTCGTCTCAAAAATGCAAGCACTTTTGCGAACTCCTCCTGGAAGGCGAATCTAATTTTTCAGAGCGAGGAGGAACGGAAAGATTTCGCGAAGCGAAATTTTAATCCTCTCGCTTCCGCCATAAATGTCGGAACCAAAAAAGACTCTATAGAGTCTTTTTATCTTTTTAAGTTAAAAATAAGAATCATGGAGATCCTTATTTTTTTATTCACTTCCCTTGCCAGTAAAAACGGCGGCGACAGTTTTGATGAGAATTTTAATATCGTAGGTGATGCTCCAGTGATCAATATAGTAACAATCGAGACGGACGATTTTCTCAAAGTCGGTAATTTCACTGCGGCCGGAAACTTGCCAGAGTCCAGTAATGCCAGGTTTGATACTAATACGACGTTTATGGTGGGCGGCATACTGATTATATTCGTTCACTGTTGGTGGACGAGTACCAACGAGTGACATGCTGCCTCCGAGTACGTTAAAGAATTGAGGTAATTCGTCGATGCTGGTTTTGCGAAGAATCTTACCGATTTTAGTAATGCGTGGATCATTCTTCATCTTAAACATAAAACCTTGCATTTCGTTTTGCTCTTGCAAATCTTTGAGACGTTCTTCGGCATTTTGATACATGGAGCGGAATTTATAAATGTTGAAGAATTTACCATTACGACCAACACGTTTTTGCTTGAAGATAATTGGTCCTGGATCTTCTAGATAAATTAATGGTGCGACAATAATACCAAAAAGAATGCAAATCAGACATCCGACTAAGGCGCCAAGAATATCCATGAGGCGTTTGACAATTAATTCCCCATCGGTAAAAATACGAGGTGAAAGGCGGATTACACTGGATGTACCGAAGTCTTCGAGTTTAGTTTCAAGAGTTTCAATCGCAAAACTATCGATCGTGATAAGTGAATCGATACCCATTTTACTAACTAGTTCGATTAATTCGCGGATCTTTTCGCGATCAGTATGAGCAACACTAAAAATTACAAAGTCGACCTGATGACGCTTGAGATATTCAGTGGCCGGGGTGGTGAGCTCTTTTAAATCGTAAGCTTCGCCTGGATTAGCAATAGCTTCAGGAGTAAGTTTATTTTTGGTGAGGGGTTTTAATTTATAAAAAAGATCTTTACATTTACCAGAGAGTGAACTAACACCAATAATTTCACAATCTTCAGCGTCAAGTTTTTGGATTTTACTAATTACATTACGAAGGTTGCAACTATCAGTAAAAATTACAGTCTTTTTGGTATGATGTCCGAGGTATTCGCGTTTTAGAAAATGAATTAAATAAAGCGTAATAAAGGAAACTATGAAATTAACTGAGAAAAAAGTGCCGAAGAAGAGACGTGGAATACTATTGCTTGTATGAGTGAGATAAACAATGGCGGAAAAAATAATGGCCATAAATAGATTAGTAAGAAGAGCGGATTTAGCATGGCGAAGAATACCACGTTTTTTAGTGTCAGGGTTGCTATGATAGAAAGTAAAAACGATGAGATATGAAAGAAGAAGATAGAGATAAATAGAGACGGTGCGAATGTTATAAAAGGCGATATCGTTAGGCTCCCAGCCGAAGCGATAAAAGTAGGTAATTAAAAAAGAAATGGTAATGGCAAAAAGATTAGCGGTAAATAACTCAACACGACGATGATTTGACATATTGAATTTATTGTAACATAAATATTCAGATTTTACAGATTAAATAAAAAAATCACCCCTGTTAGTGCTTATGATTGCAGAAAATATAAAATTATTTGCTAATAAAATATATCATATATGAGATATTTTAATTTGGAATATTTTGATGAATTTTATAGTTACAGGTAGAAATCAGGGGAGAAATTTAGTATAATCAAGGGAGAAAATTAATTGGATGGTGGGGTGAAGGAAGGCAAAATGGCAAGTATTTTTTCAAAAATTATTGCAGGTGAGATTCCCTGCTATAAAATTTACGAGGATGAGAAAACCTTGGCTTTTTTGGATATTCACCCAGAAACTAAAGGTCACACCTTGGTAGTACCGAAACTTGAAGTCGATAAACTTTACGATTTGCCGGATGATTATTATCTGGCGGTGATGAAAACCGTGAAGAAATTGGCAGCCAATATGGAAAAAGTTTTGGGTGAGAGGACTTTAATTAAGGTGATTGGTACCGATGTACCACACGCACACGTCCACCTTACGACTTTTGATCCAAATTATAAATATGGCCAGGTGGTGGAAGTTCCCGAGGTGGAAATGGCTGAAATTAGAGAAAAATTATTCTTAGAAAGTGAGGAAAAATAATGAAATTTGCTCCGGCATATAATCCGGCGGATTTTGAAGCGGATATTTACGCAGCTTGGGAGGCGGCGGTTAAGTTTTTACCAAAGAAGGATGAAATTGAAGCAGATGGTAAGAAAGCAAAACGCTATTCGATTGTGATGCCACCGCCAAATGCAAACGGAAATTTACATATTGGTCACGGTTTAACAGTGGCGGTGGAAGATTCCCTGACCCGTTATAACAGATTGCGCGGACGTAGGACTTGGTACGTGCCAGGGGCGGACCATGCTGGTTTTGAAACTTGGGTGGTTTATGAACGTGAACTGGAAAAATCGGGTCGTTCCCGTTTCTCGATGAGTCGTGATGAAATTTATAGCGAAGTTTGGAATTTTGTACAGAGTAAACGTGGGGATATGGAACTGCAACTAAGGGCGCTCGGGGCTTCTTGTTCGTGGCAGGACCTCACTTTTACTCTTGATGAAAATGTAGTGCGCCGTACCTATAAGACCTTTGAGCAGATGTGGAAGGATGGCCTGATTTATCGTGGTGAGAAATTAGTAAATTATTGTACGAAACACCAGACGGCTTTTGCGGATATTGAAGTGGAATATAAGGATGAAAAAGGTATTCTATACGAGATTAAATATCCATTCGGGGCGGGTGTGGACAGTGACGCTAAGGTGGAACTTCTAGATGAAAATGGTGAAGTTGAGAGAATGATTGAGGGTGGTGTGGTAGTCTCAACTACGCGTCCAGAGACCTTATTCGGCGATACGGCAGTGGCGATTAACCCAAATGATAAGCGCTATGAATTTTTGCATGGCAAGACCTTAATTTTGCCGCTGACAGGTCGTGAAATTCCAGTAGTGCTGGATGAACACGCCGAGATGGGCTTCGGTACAGGGGTGGTGAAGATTACACCGGCGCATGATAATGATGATTTTGAAGTGGGGTTACGTCATAACCTTCCGAGAATCCAGGTGATTGGATTTGATGGTAAGATGTTGCCAATTTGTGGTGAAGAGATTGCAGGATTGACGGTAGAAGAAGCACGTAAGAAGACGATAAAAATGTTGAAGGATGCTGGCTTGTTGATCGGCGAAAAGAAAATGCAACATTCGGTAGCACACTGTTATAAGTGCGGCACGGTGATTGAGCCAATGCTAAAAGAACAGTGGTTTATCGATACCTCGAAGTTAGCGAAGATGGCAATCGAGCGCTTAAATAATAATGAAATTAAGTTTTATCCAGAGAACAAGCAGAAGGTTTTGATTAACTATCTCGAGGGGTTGAAAGACTGGAATATTTCACGTCAGATTCCTTGGGGGATTGCAATTCCGATGTTCCACAAAATCGATCCGAACGCGGAAGGTGAAGAATGGGTGTTTGATACTAGAACTCATCTGTTTGAGATTGAAATTGGGGGTGTAAAATATCGTCGTGACGAGGATACTTTTGATACGTGGTTCTCTTCTTCGCACTGGCCAATTGTTTGTACGAACTGGGAAGAGGGCTTTAAAAATGAATTCTATCCGTTAAATGTGATGGAGACTGGGGCAGATATTTTGTTTGCCTGGGTGGCCAGAATGATTATGATGGGGGTTTACGTGACGGGCGAAGTGCCATTCCGTGAAGTATACCTACACGGCTTAGTGCTCGATGCTAAGGGTAAAAAGATGTCCAAGTCCAAGGGTAATGTGATTAACCCGATGGAATTGATTGAAAAATATGGTTCAGATGCCTTCCGTATGGGAATTTTGCGTGGTCGCTCAGCGGGCTTAAACCAGGCTTTCTCAGAGAATTCAGTGATTTCGAGCCGTAATCTTTGTAATAAATTGTGGAATGTTTCACGCTTCGTGCAAGGCATGGTGGATGAGTCTGCAGCGGATTCAACAGAGACAAGCGTTGTAGAATATACAACGGAAAATGCAGGTGAAGACTGGATTTGTCATGAAATTAACCGCGCTAGTTCGATGCTTGAACAGGCGATGAGTGAATATCGTTTTTCAGAAGCGATGGAAATTGTTTATAGTTTGGTTTGGGATAAGTATGCAGACTGGTTCCTGGAGAGTCAGAAGATTTTCAAAAATATTTCTTTGCTTAAGAAGACTTTAGAGAATGTTTTGATGATGATGCATCCTTTTGCGCCTTTTGTAACAGAGGTGATTTGGCAAAATCTTTCTTGGACTTCCGGTATGGTGATCGATGCAGGTTGGCCTGAAATTATGAAATATGATGAGATTTCAGCGATGAACTTTGAGCGTATGATCGAAGTGGTGACGAAGATTCGTGCGACGAATAATTCCCTGTCGCTTCTAAATAATAATAAGAAATTCGGTCTACTCTTTGGTGAAGATGTAATGGCGATTGAAAATACCTTACTCTTGAAATTCCTCTCACATGTGCCATATATTTCCTCGACCAATGGTACGCCAAGAGGTTTGAAATTAGCGATTGCAAACCATGAATTATACCTCGACGTGACGGCTGAGGTGGTGGCTAAATATAAGGATGAACTGACGGAAAAGATTTTGGCAGTAGGTCGAGAACTTGATGGGTTAAATTCACGTATGATGAATCCAAATTATGTCGAAAGGGCACCGGTTGAATTAGTGAGAGAGACGCGTAATCTGATTGTAGAAAAAGAAAAGCTGATCGAAGAAATGAAGATACAGCTGAATGTAATCTAAAGATTTCGGTGCTTCACTGCTACGATGTAATCTAAAAAAGTCTGGCGCTTCCCTGTTAGAATGTACTGGAAGTTGTATATAGATTAAAAAACTTCGGTGATAAACCGAAGTTTTTTGTGATATTTGAGATGGAGGTTGAGATTTAAGTTTAATGCGTGTTTGTGTCTTCAAATGCAAAATAATTAGAGTAGTTCCCTTCCAGTTTTAATTTACAGAGGTTATTTAGCATCCCAGATATAATCTTAATGATAAATTTAGTTTTTTAGCATCATAATAAGAGTATTTTCTTAACTAATAAAATTTATGACACAAAAATACTATGCACTTTCTAGAAAATATATGATTCCCTCGCCTATCGTGAAAAAAGGCGTGAAAATACGATGCTTCCCTGTTAAGCACATGAAAAATCTTGCATAATGTAAAATGCTAATGTTATATGCTTGACAAATAAGCATAAACATTTCCTAATAAGGTACTGATCTGTTCTTTTATGACCCAATTACCGAGGCGCTATCGTAGTTAAAATTATGTGTTCCGTTTTAAAAATTCGATAATTGTTATGTCTATATTAGCGTGAGCGGGTTGCTAAGTCAAGTGGGTTCTAAATATAGGGAAGAATTAAAATAAACTTATGCACTTTCGGGAAAAGTCGGGGGAATAATAGTGGAAAAAGGGAACTAGTGCATAAACTGCACAGGTTGAGATTTTAAAAGATTGGATTTGGTTGCATAGGATTCTTAGGAGGGAACTATTGCAAATAATGCACGGGTTGGATGATTTTTTTGAGGTGGGATGGTGAAAATGAGTGGGATGGAAAAGGGAAGAAGGTTATGTTAAAATGTGGTTGTGGCATATATTAGAAAGTTTAAGACAGCTTCCGGTGCGACTGGGGTGCAAGTTTGCTATAAAGAGCATGGCAAGGTTGTGAAACTGGTGCATGTGGGTTCAAGTAACTCGGAATTGGGGCTGACGAAACTTTTAAGAAAAGCCCAAGATATTATCGATGCAGGGAAGCGTAGGCTTTTCTGATTGGATGATCGCAAATTAAGGTTATTTTTGATTGATTGTTAAATTTGTTTGAAGAGCGATTTAATAGGTGCGGTTAAAAATAACTAAATTTTGTTTATTTTTGATGGGTTGCCGTCAGAAGTTTTTGACTAGCTACTGCAAAAGAGGTTTCTTTTTGATAGATTTTTATTTTGATTTAAGGTTGGTTTTTGAGATTAGATTTATTATGATTTTAATTTTGATGTTTTAATTTTTACTAATTTTGTTTATGCTTGAAAAATTTAGAATTATTGATATGATTTGAATTAGCTTGAATTATTATTCGACAGAGAAACGTTGGTTTAGTACATTAGGAGGTTGAAATGAAAATCATGGAAACAAGTGCAAGATTGTTGAATCCATTTTTGGATGAGCTTTCGGATGAATTTTATCTGCAAATGCTGTTAAGACATGTAGAAAAATGTGGCAGAATCTGCTATCTGAGTGAGCCGAAGGATTCGGAGGGAAGCACGGAGAAGTTTGTTCGGATGCTGATTAAAAATGGGCATGAGTCACCACTGGAGCATGGAAGTTGTACGTTCAAAATTGTGACGGATCGAGCGATTTCGCAGGAAATTGTGAGACATCGTTTGGCGTCTTATTCCCAGGAATCTACGAGATATTGTAATTATGCGAATGGGAAATTTGCAAGGGAGATTACAGTGATAGAATCGAGTGGTCTGGCGGAAAATGAGGCGAGGGAATGGCTGAATTTAATGGAGATGTCGGAGAGGACGTATCTGCATCAAATTGATGCTGGCGTAAAGCCGGAAAAAGCGCGGGACGTGTTGCCGCTTTGCTTGAAAACGGAACTAATGATGACGGCGAATTTCAGAGAATGGCGACATTTTCTGAAATTACGTGGTTCGAGAATGGCACATCCAGAAATTCGGAAGCTAGCTAGACAAATTTACGAAGTTTTTCAGCAGGCGATTCCAGTACTAGTGGAAGATATTGAAATTTTTGATGATGATGCTGAATAATTTTGCCGTTAGAATTTTATTCAACCAAAAAGACTCGCGGAGGACGAGTCTTTTTTACGTGCTGAAATTTCTCGGAGAGTGAGAGAGGAAAGAGGGAATTATCAGTTCATCCTCACGAGGAGGCTGAGGGGGTGTACGCAATTATGTAATTGAATATTTGGCGATATGGCTAGAACTATGGTGCGGCTTTATAGGTAAAATAGCCAGGTTTGCTATTAGATGGGTCATCGACACGGAGGTAATTTGCGTTACTATTGTAGTAATTATAGACAGTTCCGGCACCACCGACGAGTTTACTATCATCATCGAAGATGTAGGATCTATCGGCAGATGGTTTAACGACAAATTTTTCAGACACATAGATGGTGGTAAGTTCACGGTTTTGGTAGAACATGTAGTAGAAGCTATTAACGTTTGATGTGTCAAAACCTGATAAATCGACTGAAGTTAATTTGTAATTGCGATAGAATAAGGAACTCATTGTGGTTAGTTTATTACTGGTCTTAACTCCGGTTAAATTAAGAGTAACTAGATTATAACAATCATTAAAGGCGCTAGACATTGTAGTGACATTTTCGAGGTTGAAATGGCTAAGGTCGAGGCTAGTAATTTTCGCACCGTAGAAGGCCATACTAAAATCTGTGACGTTTTGAGTGTTAAACGAAGAGACGTCAATAGATTCACCTGGGAAGCTATAGAACATCTGATTCATAGTAGTAAGACTACTGGTGTCAAATGGTAGTTTAAGATGGAGATTGGTTGGAAGAGTATAGATTTGAGCAAACATCCTAGACATGTCGGTAACTTTCGAGGTATTGAAGGTGGCTGGGAAGGTGATTTTAGTTGCTTTGGTTTTATCGAACATAGATGCCAAAGTGGTAGCTTCTGGTGCGCCTACGAAATTAGTTACATCAATCTCGCTAATATTAGATTCTTTAAACATATTAGCCATGGTTGTAACTTTTTCAGTATTAAAATCTGAACCGAAGATAGCATTTTGATTTGGTTGAGATTCAAAGGCGAGTTCGAACATGTTTTCCATATTTGTGACATTTCTAGTATTGAGATTGAAGACTTGGGGATCCTTCATATAATAAACTCTTCTAAACATGTAAGACATATTTGTCACATTTCTAGTATCAAAGCCTGCAGTAGGAAGATTTTTGATATAAGATTCATTGAACATATGATTCATGTCGGTAACTTTGCTGGTGTCAAAAACTGCTGGATAGGTAATTGTGACATTATTGCTGGTGCGATCAAACATGTAGGCCATATTGGTGACATTTTTAGTATTAAAGGCTGAAAGATCGAGAGTAGTAAAGCGTGTATTGGAGAACATGTAACTCATATCAGTAACTTTTTCAGTATTAAATTTCGCGGTGTTAGTAAAGTTACGAAAAGCAGTAGCATCGTTAAACATGTAACTCATGTCGGTAACATTTTTAGTATTGAATTTTGAAAAATCAATATCTTTTACATACCAACAACCGGCAAACATACGGCTCATATTGGTGACTTCGTCGGTTTTAAATTTGTCTCCGAGAATAAGATTTTCAAGATAATATCCACCTTCAAACATTGCAAACATATTAGTGACTTTACTGGTATCAAAGTTTGCGCCTAAATTTAAAGTCCTAACGTTATAAACTTTACGGAACATGCCTTCCATATTAGTAACATTTTTGGTGATAAAGTTATCACCCAGAGTAATACTGGAAACTCTACTATATTTATAGCGCTGAGTCTGATCGTTACCGATAAGATAGCTCATATCGGTAACCGCCTCAGTGTTAAACGATGAAAGATCTATGGTAGTATCAGAGTCGGTTTGAATATTTTTAAACATAGCTCGCATCTTTTTGAGTTTAGAATTATTAGCTTTTTTCGGCATATAAAAACGAACGTAGTTTCTGGAATAATTTTCAAACATACTTTCAGTATCAGTGAGATTAACAAAATTAGCCTTACCAAAATCAATCATAGTGGTGCTTGAATTTTTAAACATGGAATTAGTAGAGGTGGTGTATTTACCAAAGTTTTCAGATGCGGCATATGCAGAGGAGAGGGAAATTTGACTACCTTCAAAAAGGGAAGTCATATCCGAGCTATTTTCAAGAAAATTACCTTCAAGGCTTATGCTACTAAAGGCTCTTTGACCATTGTTTTTAAACATGGAATTAGTGGAAACTGGACTCGTAGTATTAATTTTGATATTTGGTTGAAGATTGGACAATTCAAACATGGAATCTAAATTGGTTGGATTGGCTTTTGCAATTGAATTTACCATATTGGATGAATATTTAATGTCATAGTATGCAGATTGATTCACATTACCCAATTTATAGAACATATAAGAAAAATCTTTAGTTTTCGAAAAACTTACTCGCCCATCGTTCGGCCAATTATAATTAAATAATTCGGTAGACACACTATTTAGACCAGAGAACATATAAGACGAGTCGACATTAGTGTAGATGTGATGCGCGTTGGACCAGATGGTTAAGGCGTAGCTATTAGTTGAAGATTGAACGGCGGTAAGATAGATTGGTTCTTCGGAGTTCTCAGTAGAGATTTTGACGGTCTTTTTGGAAGTAGCCGTTGGTTCAGTTTTTGCAAAAGTTAAATTGTTTATATAAACTGGAAGTTCAGATTTTGGATCATTAAGAATGGTAGGATCCGTGGTGTTGACAGCTTCACGAAGTAGCTTATTGAATTCACGACCAGTAACTAAGGTAGAACTAATTTCTTCATTAACGACAAGAGAATAGGTAATATCGCCAATATACTTTCCGGAGACAATTTGTTGGTTGGCGCGAGCGAAAAGATTAGCCTTGTAGGTATAACCATCCGTAGGAGTGGCAGTGTCGGATTTCTTTAAAAGAGTTGGAGTGCTCGGTTTGCCGATTGGGTAGTAGTTAGAATCACACTTGGTGGTGCTACCGTAATATTGGCCACAGAATCCCCAAATATTGATTTGGTCGGCAGCAAAAGAATAATAAGCGGAGCCGTTTATTGGTTTAAGAATAGAGTTTGAAGCTTTTTCATTAACGAAATTACCATTTTCGTCACCACCAGATACATAAAGGGAATAACCTGCTACACTAGTGGTTTTAGCGGTAGCTTGCATGCCGGAAGCGCGAAGCATGACTTGTTCGGTGCCCTGAGGGGTGAGATCGATATTAAAATTCCCGGTAACTGTAAGAGAAGCAGATGAATCCTCGGCGTAAACATTATTTGGGGAATTAAAAATAAGAAAGGCCGACCCAAGTAGGGTAAGTAGAACTAAACTTCTCTTAACCAAAAAATTAATTCGGTTAAGACCGAAAAGTCTCAACACAAATAAACCTCCAATAAACTAATTATGCTTAATTATATATGAAACTGGTCGGATTTTCAAATGAAAAAATTGAGATTGGATGATAATTTGGAGATTATTTAATCTCGGAACGGGGAAGAATGTTGAGTTTGTAGGGGTCGGATGGTTTGACACCCGATAAAATTTCATAGTAGGCGGCGGAAGCAACCATGGCGGCGTTATCGCCAGAGAATTTAGGGAGTGGGAAATAACATTTGAGACCGTGGAATTTGGTTTCGAGTTTTTTGGTGTCTTCACGGAGAGTTTGATTAGCGGAAACACCACCGGCAATGACGAGGGATTTGGTTTCAGGATTCTGCTTGATGGCAGCAGTAATTTTTTCGAGGAGAATATCAGTGACGGCTTGATCAAAAGAAGCGGCGAGATCTGCCTTGGTGGTATCGTCGAGTAACTCGGCAAGCTTCGACGAAGGGTAAGAAATCGGGACATTGACTAGATTTTGGACAGTGCGAAGGAAGGCGGTTTTGAGACCGGAGAAAGAAAAATCGAGAGAATTGGCGAGTGGGTGAGGGAAGGTGAAACGATGAGAGTTGCCGGATTTCGCGAGATTGGAGATGGCTGGTCCACCTGGATAGGGAAGGCCGAGTATTTTGGCGATTTTATCGAAGCATTCACCGACGGCATCGTCACGAGTGGAGGCAATAATTTCGAAATGATTGTGATGTTTCATGCGGATGATTTGAGTGTGGCCGCCAGAGATGACGAGAGCAAGGAGAGGAAATTCAGGTTTTTCAGTGAGCCAGTTGGCATAAATATGAGACTTGAGGTGATGTACTGGGTAAAATGGAATATGATGCAAAATACTGATAGTGCGAGCAGAAAGTGTACCAACGAGAAGTGAGCCAAGTAGCCCTGGCGTGTGGGTGACGGCAATGGCGTCGATCTTAGACCAATCATTCGGTTTTAAGCCGGCTTCGGTGAAGGCGCGATGGATGACTGGCTGGATGGCTTCCAGATGGGAACGGGCAGCAATTTCAGGAATGACCCCACCGTAACTGGCGAAGATATCGATTTGAGAAACTACGACATTGCTCAAAATTTGATCACCATTTTCGACAATGGCGGCAGCAGTTTCATCACAAGAAGTCTCGATGCCTAAAATTTTCATGAGTAAATTATACCACGAACAGGGAAGAATGGTCGAAACAGAGGAGCGGTTAGGGCTGAAAAAGGGTGAGGTGGAGAAAAATCGAGGTGAATGATTGGCTGAGATTAGCGATTTGGTTGTTTGATGGAATCGATAGGATTCTTACCTGCAGCTTTTAGAGATGGGATGGTGCCAGAAATAAAGCCAGTGAAAAGGGAGACACCGAGAGCGATGGCAGGAATTTCTGGGGAGAAATAAATTTTGAACTCGGTGAGGAAGGCGGTGACGAGAAGTGCGGCATAACCGATAATGAAACCAAGTACAGCACCTGAGAGGTTAAGGAGGATGGATTCGAAAATAAATTGCAAGAAAATATTAAAATGAGTGGCACCGATGGCTTTTCGAACACCGATTTCATGAGTACGTTCGGTAACCGTGGCAATCATAATACTAGTGATGCTGATGGATCCAACGACGATAGAAATAATGGCAATAATGGAAAGCAGAACAGTGATAAGTTTGACATTAGAAGAAGCTGGGTGGGAAATTTGTTCTTCGGAAGCAAGTTGGAAGGCTCCGGCGAGGTTAGGATTTTCAGAAAGTTTTTTATTCAGAGAATCTTTGATGGAAAGCATGGTGGCATGATCTGGTAATTGAATGAGGACTTTTTCGATAATGGGATTTAGGGTGGCCAACTGATCGAAATTAACTAGACCGACTTGATTTAAATTGAAGCGAGTAAAATTGCGAGGGTTGTCCTGGTTTTCGAGAATACCAGTGACAATGTAGCGCTCACCCTTGATATTGACGGTTTTGCCAATACTTTCGGCGGTGCCGAAAAGTTGAAGGGAAAGGTTATGACCGAGAACGATGGTTTTGAGACTGGCGTCGCTTTGGAAGGAACCGGTTTTGATTTTGAGACCGAGAATTTTGAGAGCTGATTCGTTGACACCAAGAATATTACTATTAGCGACGAGATTATCGCCAGAAAGATTACAGGTGATAGGCGCAAGAGGTGAAACGGCGGCAGTGGTATTAATGGACTTTTGGACGAGTTCGACAGTTTCTTTATTAAAAGGGGAAGAAATGAGAGGTTTGGCGGTGAGAATGGAAGAAATATCGGTGGCTTCATCAGATTTTTGTTGGAGCACCAGGAGGGCGTCATTAGTTTCGGATTTAACTAAATTTTTGAAGCTGCCGATAATGCCAAAAGTATAGACGATGCTGGCGATACCGATGGCGATACCAAGAGAGGTGAGAAATGTACGCAATTTTTGACGCTTCAAAGAAGAGCGG
The DNA here is from genome assembly GCA_963515485.1 of uncultured Candidatus Saccharibacteria bacterium. Classification (GTDB taxonomy): domain Bacteria; phylum Patescibacteriota; class Saccharimonadia; order Saccharimonadales; family Saccharimonadaceae; genus Nanosyncoccus. The sequence goes on from CAUPWD010000002.1 coordinate 104,185, forward strand.
GCGATGGCGTAATTTGTGCGAAGCAACAATGACATTATTTATGACCTTTCTTTTTTGCAGATTTTTTAGAGTGAGATTTAGTACGAGTGGAGTTATTTTTAGTGGATTTTTTGCCGAAATTAAGATTAAATTTGAGGGTGGAATTAGATTTATTACGCTTGATTGGAGTAATGGTGGCGATTTGAGAGACTGGTTCGACTTCCTCGGTTTCTTTTTTAGGAGTTTCTGGTTTAGTTTCTTCGGTCTCGGATTTTACTGGTGGGAAATATTCCTTGACAGGGGTAGAAACCGGTTTTTTGGAGGAAGTTGGGAGTTCGGAAACCGTGCCTAGATTGTAGGAAAGAGGTTTCTCGACGGATTTTTCAGTAGGTTTTTCTGGAGTATTTGGAATAAATTTTGGCTCAAAAGGATTGGCGGATGGTTCAGGGGCGCGAGTAATTTTCGGACGCATTGAAGTAGGTTTTGATTCTGATGTGATACGTGGAGTTTCTGGTTTAACAATGCGTGGAGTTTCCGATTTAATAATACGTGGAATTTCGGATTTATTAGTAACAGGAATTTCTTCAGAGCAAGAAGAAACTGGTGTGGTTTCGGATTTAGCAGTTTTAGGATTGAAATGAATATCGATACGTTCTGGGAGATTATGGTCGGCGACGAATTTGAAATCGCGATCGATCGAACCGTCAATCATATGGAGGACACGAGTGGCGTACTTGGTGAGGGCTGGGTTGTGGGTGACCATAATAATAGTATTACCGGCCTGATGAACGCGATGAAGTTCTTGCATAACAGCTTCGGAACTCTTGGTATCGAGGCTGCCGGTCGGTTCATCGGCGAGAATAATTTCAGGATTGGCGACCAGAGCGCGAGCGATGGCGACGCGTTGCTTTTGGCCACCGGAAAGTTGGTATGGATAGTAATATTCTTTAGTTTGAAGATCAAAATTTTTTAGAGTTTCGGAAGCTTTAATGATGGCCTTAGTATGACTAACTCCGGCATAAATAAGGGGTAGGGCGACATTTTCGAGAACGGTGAGGGTAGGAATGAGGTTATATTCTTGGAAAATAATACCAATTTTTTGGGAACGAAGTTTGGCGAGACGACGACTGCTAAAATGAGAGGTCGGAGTTTGGTTTAAGAAATATTGACCAGAGGTGGGGTGATCGAGAAAACCGAGAATATTAAGTAACGTGGTTTTACCACAACCGGATGGACCCATAATCATGATAAATTCGCCAGGTTTGACCTGCAAATAAAAATTTTGCAAAGCGTAAGATTCCGCTTCGCCGATGCCGAAAACACGATTAATATCATGAAGTTCAATCAAGTTGTTTGGGGATGTTTGTTGATTATTTACCTCTTGTGCCATTAGTCTTATTATAAACTAAAAAGAAAAATATGTTATGATTATGTAGAAATTTATCGGGTTTTTATGGCAAAGAAAAAAAAGTCGAAGAAAAGTGGGGTAAATCAAAAGAAAAATCATAATCACAGTAAGAAACAAATGGCTGTGAAGGATTTTTCTGAGGTTAAAAATTCGGTAGAAAAAGCAGAAGCGGTTTTGAATGAAGTTGAATTAAATGAGACATCAAAAAAGGAAACTGAAAAAATAGCAAAAACGGAATTGAAAAAAGCGGAAGCGGTTTCAGAAAAAGCGGAAGCGAAATCAAAAAAAGCGGAAGCGATTCCAGAAAATGCAGAAACTATTTCAAAAAAAGCAGAAGCGGAACTTGATGTAAAAGCCAAAAAACCAACGACAAAAAAATCAGACAAGAACAAGGTGCCACTTTGGGCAAAAATTGTGATGATTGCATTGTCGGTGATTTTGGTTTTAATTATTACGGCAATCACTTTGATGTATATGTTGCTTTCTCATTCGACCGCGGTATTTAAGGGTAATCCAATGGATATTTTGATTAGTTCGGAATTAAAAAAGGATGAAAATGGGCAGACGAATTTCTTGATTTTTGGTACTTCGGAAGATGCAAAAGGCCACGGTGGACAAGAATTAACCGATTCGATTTTGGTGGCTTCGATTAATCAGGAATATAAAACGGCAAAAGTGTTTAGTGTGCCAAGGGATCTTTGGGTGAATTATTCGGTGGCAGGAAGCGAGCCAATGAGCTGTACGGTTGGAGATAGAGGGAAGATTAATGCGACTTATCTTTGTGCATTGGAAGAATATAAGAATTCGATGAGTGTGAGCAATGCGAAGGATGCGGCATCACTATATTTTGCGAAGAAAATTTCTGAAGTGACAGGTCTTTCAATGCATTATTATGTGGCGGCGGACTGGAGTGCGGTAAAAATGATTGTGGATAAAATTGGCGGGATTGATGTGGATGTTTATGCGGATGATGAGGATGGGATCCACGATTCCTGCCAAAATATCGATTTGAAAAAAGGCATGTACTACAATATGAACGGGGACCTCGCGATGAAATTAGCAAGAGCAAGGAATGCAGCTTGTAAACCTGGGGATTATGGATTATCACGTAGTAATTTTGATCGAGAGATTAATCAGCAGAGAATTATGAATGCGATTAAAAACAAGGTTTCGAGTATCGGAATTTTGATGAATCCTGGTAAGGTGATGAGTATTATTGATGGGCTGGGGGACAATCTGCGAACTAATATTGTGATGTCGGAAGTAAGGACTTTAATTGATTTTGGTACGAAATTAGGAGGAGGAATTCAGCCAATTTCAACGATTGATCAATTTGGTACGGGAAGAATTGGCTTATCGAGTGTGGTAATTCCGGCGGGTGCTTCGACTTATTCGGAAGGATCGTTATATAATTACACGAATTTCCAGAGGTATCTACGTAGCCAGATTGTGGTGCCGAAAGAAATAAAAACTGAAACTTCGACTGACGCGAAATAAAATGAGGGGCATAAAAGATTGCGGAAAACGCAATCTTTTTTCTGATAATTTTTTGTATAATGAAGATAAATAACCTTAAGGAGAAAAAATGGCGGGAAGAGAAAATAATAAGAAACGCTTCGTGGTTTGCAATACGGTGCTACTACTAATTTTAGGATTTGTGTCGGGGTCTTTGACGGTTTGGGGTGTGAGTCAAATTAAGACTGCAATGCGTGCAGGAGTCGAGGTGGATAATGTGCCAGCGATCTGTTTTGATAAAAGTGAAAAATTGGAAAAAGTATTCTTAAAAAATGCCCGACTTTGCGAGAGCTCGGAAAAAGAGGATGCGTCAGATGTGACGAATAATGAAGCTGCACTATTTATTTATAGTCGCTTGGGTCATATGACGGAAGAAAGTATTGCTGCAACAATGATAGCGACTATAGTAGTGGGTAGTATGGTAACACTCGGTTCATTTGTTTCGGCGTTGGTATATTTCTTGCATAATAAAGGGAATCGCTAAAAAATAATTAAAATAAAATAAGACCCTCTGGGTCTATTTTATTTTAATGGCGGAAGCGAGAGTGTGAGGCTTTTGCTTCGCAAAACCCTTCCGTTCCTCCTCGCTCAAAAAGAAAAAAGCAAGCTTTTTGTCTTTTACTCGCTTCGTCGTCCGGTCGAACCTACGGTTCTCATCCTCTCACAAGTTAAAATAAAATAAGACCCTCTGGGTCTATTTTATTTTAATGGCGGAAGCGAGAGGATTCGAACCTCCGATACGGTTCCCCGCATACACGCGTTCCAGGCGTGCTCCTTAAACCACTCGGACACACTTCCAACAATTTTCTATATTATAACAGAATTTAGGGAGAAAATGAAGAAAAGTCTGAGAAAATAGGCTATTTTTATTTAACGTTTATGCTAATATGAAGGTATGTAAAAGTTAATGGAGTGGGCGAAAGGAGAGGTGTCCCATGAAAAATAAAGACGAAAAACAAAACGAGAAGCATAAATGTAAATATATCTTCGTGACCGGCGGAGTACTTTCTGGAGTAGGAAAGGGAATTACGGCGGCTTCGATCGGGGCTATTTTGAAGGCCAAGGGCTTTAAGGTGACAATGCAAAAGTGCGACCCGTATCTGAATGTGGATGCAGGACTTTTAAATCCGGTGGAACATGGTGAATGTTATGTGACGCATGATGGCGTGGAAACCGATTTGGATCTGGGTCACTATGAGCGTTTCTTAGATTTTGAAACGAGCCGCTATTCAATTACACTTTCGGGTTCGATTTTTAAAGAATTGATTGAAAAAGAACGCGCCGGAGGTTTTCATGGTAAAACCGTACAGTTGGTGCCGCATTTTACGGAATTAGTGCAAGAAAAAATTATGAATGCTTCGAAAAATTCGGATATTCATATCGTAGAAATTGGTGGTACGGTGGGAGATTATGAGGGGCTGTCGTTTATTGAAGCGATTAGATTGTTCGGGAACAAAGTGGGGCGACGAAATTGTCTTTATGTGAATGTGGTTTACGTGCCATGGATTAATACTTCGAAAGAATTAAAGAGTAAACCAGCACAGAATGCACTAAAGGATTTACGTGGATTTGGGATTATTCCAGATGTGGTGGTTTGTCGTACGGAAAAACCAGCGCCACGCGAAATTTGTGAAAAAATTGCCAGATTTTCGGGAATTCCAGATGAGGCAGTGCTGAATTTGCCAGATATTGATTCGGTATACGATGTGCCATTTAATGTTTTGAAATCTGGGGTGTTAGAGATTTTGAATGATTTTGTGGGGGATGACAGTGAACCAGACATGTCTGCTTGGGAAGAATTTTCGAAGAAGCGAGCGCAGAAAAACGCGCGAACCGTGAAGGTGGGGTTGGTAGCAAAATATGTCGGGAATGAAGATACTTATATCTGTGTAACGGAAGCTTTAAAAGCAGCGGCGGCTTGGAATGATGTAAATCTGGATTTGCGCTGGATTAACGCAGAAAAAGTCGATGAAAAAACATTAGCAGAAGTCGACGGTCTAGTGGTGCCAGGTGGTTTTGGTAATCGTGGGGTAGAAGGAAAAATTGCGGCAGCAAACTATGCTCTGGATCACGATGTGCCTTATCTCGGATTATGTTTAGGGATGCAGGTGGCTTGTATTGCGAGCGCGAGAAGAGCAGGACTTAAGCATGCGAACTCGGAAGAATTTGATAAAGAGACGAAAGAAAATGTGATTTATTTGATGAATGGCCAAGAGGGTAAGGAGTCGACTGGTGGTAGTATGCGTCTCGGGGATTTTCCGGCGAAATTGGTTAAGGGGAGTCAAACGGCTAAGATTTACGGAAAAACTAATATCGTAGAACGTCATCGTCACCGTTATGAAGTGAATCAAAAATTCCTTAAGGAAATCGAAAAGGGCGGCGTAGTGGTTTCGGGTACCTCGCCAGACGGAAAATTGGTAGAATTTGTGGAAGCACCAGGGAAGAAATTCTTTGTGGGAACACAAGCGCATCCAGAGCTGAAATCGAGACCTTTACGTGTACATCCATTATTTATGGAGTTTGTAAAAAGCTTAAAATAAAAAACTTAAAGTTCTAAAAGTAAGTTTTAAAATAGCAGTTTAAGGACTGCTATTTTTTTCTTTGGCTAGGGGAAGGCGTCTGGGATTTTATGGAATTTTTGTGTTTTTTTGAAAAATGTTGTGTAATTAAAATTGTGATAAAATAGAGGTATGGAAGAAATTCAAAATACCCTAAAAAAGACGATCGTCGAACTATACGCCGTAGAAATGGATGTAGTTTTGACGCCAGCGCCAGAGAATACTGGCTGCGACTTCGCGACAAATGTGGCGATGTTATTAGCGAAAACATTAAAGAAAAATCCGATGGAAATCGCGGAAGAAATCGTGCGTAGACTTGGTGAGACGGATTTGGAAGTGGAAATCGCACGGCCTGGGTTTTTGAATTTCAAATTAAGCAATAAAAATCTTCTAAAAAATATCGATAAGTTCGAAAAAGATTTTACGAAAAATATATCATCAGACGCATATTCTGGTCAGACGGTGATTTGTGAATTTTCAGATCCAAACCCATTCAAGGTGCTACATGTTGGCCATCTTTATACTTCGATTGTGGGCGAAGCAATTTCACGCGTGATTGAATATGCTGGTGGTAAAGTAGTGCGCGCGAATTTCGGTGGGGATATTGGTCTGCATGTGGCAAGGAATATGTATGGGATGCTGCGTAAAATTGACCAGATTCCGACGGATTTGACACCGGAGAAAGTGGCGGATTTACTGGCAGAATGCTATGTGTTTGGTACCAGGGCTGATGAAGATAGTGCAGAAGCGCACGCGGAAATCGTGAAATTAAATAAGATGATTTTCGAAATTGCGGAAGCAGGGGAAGGTGCGGATTATAGTAACGACCCGGAACGCGCCAGAGTGGCAGAACTTTATTTCTGGGGTCGCAAGAATAGTTACCAATATTTTGAGAATTTTTATAAGCGTTTGCAAGTGAAATTTGATAAATATTACCCTGAATCGACGGTGGCGAAGACTGGTTTGGAAACCGTGCGCAGGGAACTAAAGAACGGCGTGTATGAAATGTCGGATGGGGCGGTAGTTTACCGTGGCGATAAGCATGGACTTCATACCAGGGTATTTATTAATAATAATGGCCTGCCAACTTACGAAGCCAAAGATACGGGTTTGATTTTTGAGAAATATAAAGATTTTCATTTTGATAAATCAATCATTATTACTGGTAACGACATCATTGAATATATGAAAGTGGTGCTTTCGGCAATTTCGCAATATGCGCCAGAGCTTTCGAGCAGAACTTTACATATTACACATGGTCAGGTGAAGTTGCCAGGCAATGAAAAAATGTCTTCGAGAAAAGGGAACTTCCTACGCGCGATTGATGTGATCGAAATGGTACGTGAAGCGATGGAAAAATCGAGCGACGAGAAAGTTTTGATGGGCGCCCTGAAGTATGCTTTAGCTAAATATAAAATTGGCGGAGATATCATATTTGATATAAAAGAGTCAGTTTCGATGACGGGAAATTCTGGTCCATACCTGCAATATTCGGCAGTGCGTGCGAAGAAAATTTTGGGTAAAATCTTCAGTGGCCGTATTAGTGGAGAATTAAATAAGGTTGAATCGGAGGCTGAAGCTCTAATTTCAGAAAATGATTCGGCGGAAAAAGAAGCAAAATATCTCGCGGACATTTCGATTTATGAACGTAATTTGATGAAGAAATTGATTCAGTACCCAGATGTTTTGAAAGAAACTGTGCGAGAACTTTTGCCAAATAAAATTTGTACTTACCTGTATGAATTGGCGCAAGAATTTAGTCGTTTTTATGAACACGTACAGGTGGCGGGTTCAGAATTTGAGCTAGAACGAGGCAAAATTATTTTGGTTTACCTAAAGATTTTGACTCACGGTTTGAATTTACTAGGAATTGAAGTGCCGGAGCAAATGTAATGCCAAAAAAAGCGAAATTACTTTGGATGGACCTGGAAATGACAGGTTTGGACCCAGAAAAAGACAAGATTTTGGAAGTGGCGGTGATTGCGACGGATTGGGAATTAAATCCGATGGCGCAAATGACCGCGACGGTAAAAGTTTCGGAAAAATTGATTAAAGAACGTATGGTGGGGGAGTTTTGGGAAAAACACGAAGAGACTTATCGAAAACTTTGTGAACAAAATAAGGCTGGACTTCCAGTGAATGAGGTGGAAGAAATGCTATTAAAATTCATCGATGATCATTTCGGCGAGGAAGTATATTTAGCAGGAAATTCAATTCACCAGGATAAAAGATTTATCGTGAAAGAGTGGCCAAAATTGAACGAACGCTTGCATTATCGCATGCTCGATGTGTCAGCCTTTAAATTGTATTTCGAAAATGTGATGAAGAAAAAATTTACCAAAAGGGAAATGCATTTGGCACTCGATGATATTTTGGGATCGATTGAAGAATTAAAATATTACAGTAAATATATAAAGAAATAAGATGTTTGAAATAGAAAAAGTTAGCGGAATTGGTGAATTTAAAAAAGAAAGATTTTTTGATCAACGTGCAGATGCAAAAAATCCGAATTTAGAAGAATATATTTATTTGGCGCCGAATGGAAAAGTTTTTTTGGTGGAAAGAAAAAATACTTTGGAAGTTAGATGTGATCGAAATCTTTCGAAGCTTCTAAAGGAAGAGTTTGAGTCGGTGATGACTTCGCGTTATTTCGGTGTGGGGGGAGTAGAAATAGTCTTAAGTGGCCAAGTGGAAGAAGATAAAATCGAAGACTTGGTACGATTAAGCTATAATTTGACGAAAGAGATGGCGGACTAAAATCCTAGAGTCCTAAAATAGATTGAAAAATATTTTGAAAATAGGTCGAGAGGCCTATTTTTATTTGCGGGAAAAAGAAAAATCTCATATAATGAGCCTATGAAAAAAGAATTGAAAAAACTCAAGAAAAATGTCGAAAAAGTGAGTAAATCGAGCTTTGTGACAGAATTTAAGGAATTCATCAATCGTGGTAGTGTGCTCGACCTCGCAGTCGGTGTGATCATCGGTGGCGCCTTCCAAAAAATTATTTCATCATTAGTAAGCGATATCATTATGCCACTGGTCGGCTTAATCGCAGGTGGAGTAGATTTTCGCAATTTGGAAATTACCATCCCAAATCTATTCGGTCAAGATTCCGCAGCTCACATTCGTTATGGGAACTTCCTGCAAAATATGGTAGATTTCTTGATCATTGCATTCTGTGTGTTCTTAATCATTAAAATCATGAACAAGTTTATCGGTAAATTCAAGAAGGAACAGGAAGAGAAGGCTGAACCAACCACTGATGAACAAATTCTTGAAGTCTTGAAAGATATTCGCAAACATCAGAAATAAGTTTAGAAAAAATAGGTCGCGAGGAGCGACTTATTTTTATGCCGTGATTTAAGAGTTTTACGAGATGGCTTCTCAAGTTTTACGAAGCGCATTTTTGAGTTTTACGAAACGGATTTTGGAAAAATTTTTTTATAGTTTTAGATAGCGGAGGACTTGAAATTTTCGTATTGCGACTTAATGTTTTCGAGATTTTTGACGCGCTCGACGGTGTTGGCCTTAACTTTTTGATTAGTAGTACGAGTTTCGGCTTCGGTTTGATAATTGATCAAATAGGCAAGAAGTAGAGGGAATTCACGTAAGGCGAAGCGGTCGAGGCGAGCGGAGATGCGGCCATTTTCGAATTGTTCAGCAATTTTGGCGACGGTATTTTTTTGGTTAGTCGCAAGGTTGGATTCGTCATAAGTAGATTCTAATTCAGGAATACCAAATTCAGAGTTGAGAAGATTTTTTTCATTTAATTCAAGTTCAGCAAGCACGGCTTGAAGCGAGGCGGTAATACCGCGAACATCAGAGGACTGCATATAATCCTTATATTTGTCGATAAGTTCCTCGTTCATATATTTGGCAAGATAGAAGCTTGAAATTAAACTGTCGCGATCACGATTTTCGACAATTTTTTTAGTACCAGAAAAAACACTGAAAAGAATCAGAATGAAAATAACCCCAAGAGCGATAGAAATATTGCGCAGGGTAAGAAAAGGGATGATTTTATCGAGAAAACCAAAAGGAGAACTCTTTTTGCCTGAATTCGGCTTGGAAGAATTAGAGGCGATTTGTTGAAGATAAGCCATATTGTCCATGCTTTAATTATAGCATAGAGGTTTGTTATAATTGAGTTATGCAAGATGCGAAGGAGGAAATTCGAGCCAGGTTGCCGATCGAAGATGTGGTATCGGAATATATTGAGCTGAAGCGAAGTGGTGCGACTTTGAAAGGTCACTCGCCATGGGGTGTCGATAAAACACCTTCGTTTATGGTGTCGCCAGATAAGGGAATTTGGCACGACTTTTCGGCGAATAAAGGTGGAGATATTTTCTCGTTTGTAATGGAGGTAGAGGGGATTAGTTTTCCGGAAGCTTTGGAAAAACTAGCGGCAAAGGCGGGGGTGGAACTAAAAAAATATTCGAGCGGAGATATGCAAGTATCGCGTACGAAGATGAAAATGCGAGAAATTTTGGAACTCGCGACGAAATTCTATCAGGCGTGCCTAGTGAAAAATGAAAAAATTCGAGATTATGTGTTTTATCAGAGAAATTTGGATCGTAATTCAATTTTGAATTTTCGGATTGGCTATGCGCCGAGTGGGAAAGATTTTTTGGTAAATTTTTTGAAAAAACGTGGCTATAAAGAAGCGGAAATTAAAGAGGCGGGACTGATGAACCGCTTTGGGGGAGATTTTTTCCGTGGCAGAATGATGATTCCGTTTATTGATGCAAGTTCTGACAATGTGATTGGTTTTACGGGGCGAATTACGGAGGAGGGTGAGCCAAAATATTTGAATACTTCAGAAACATTACTCTTTAATAAGGGTCGATTTATTTTTGGTTTGAATTTGGCGAAAAAAGCGATCAGGGAAAATGGTTTTTGTGTGATTGTGGAAGGAAATATGGATGTGATTTCATCGCATCAGGCGGGGGTGCAGGAGGCGGTGGCGACTTCGGGTACGGCAATGACGGAAAATCATTTGAAGATTTTGTCGCGTCTGACTTCGGATATTCGTTTGGCTTATGACGGCGATGCAGCGGGTGTAGCAGCGACGGAGCGCGCGATTTTGATGGCAAGTAAATTGGGGATTTCTCTGTCGGTGGTGTCGGATTATGGTAAGGCGAAGGACCCGGATGAATTGATTCGTTCGGCGCCAGAAAAGTGGCGAGAATGTGTGATGAAGCCAGTGCCAGCGATTGACTGGGTGTTAGGAAAATATGAAATTCGATGTAATTTGCGCACCGGAATGGGGAAGAAACAATATTCGGATTTGGCGATGAAATTGATCGTGGAAATTCAGGACCCGGTGGAGCGTAAGCATTACGAGCAGATGGTGGCACGAAAATTGGAAGTGACAGTGGAAGACTTGAAAGAGAAAAAAGTCCAGGTGGAAACTGTGAGGCTTAAGCCAGTGAAAGAAGTGAACGAGGCGGCTTCACCGAGTATTCTGAAAATACTCGAAAATGATTTACTCGCAATTTTGGTTTATGGGGGAACCGCAGGAGCGGAAATTGATTTGGAAATTCCGACGGATGAAGTAAAATTGGAAGAATTGTCGCTGATTTTTGAGGAAAAATTTGCAAAAAAGAGTGAAGCGGAACTTTTGAAATTAAGTCAGGAGCTTCGTCAACGTTACGAGGTGGAACGCAATAAAGAGAAAAAGAAACAATTGATTTTAGAGCTTGAATCTTGTGAAGATGAAGAGCGAATGACGGAAATTTTGAAGGAAATTGAACGGTTAGGATAGTGAAATTTTGAGGGAACAATTTTGAATTTAAGTGTTAGTTTTTGGGACTGACTGGTTGATTAAGATTAGAATAAGCGTTATACTTAATCTAATTTGAGGGACTAAAATAACAATGAATCCAAATAAATTAGGTAGCGCGGCTCCAGGAGGTGGGGCGGAAAAAGTGAATAGTACGGCGGCGGAGCAAAATCCGGTGAAGAATTTTGAGGTAGAAAAAAATTCAGAAAAGCCAAAAACGGGGGCGGAAATTTTTGAACTGAAGATGCATCAGATTGCGGATCGCCGTGACATGATTGAGCAGATGAAAGTAGATGGGAAACTAGGTTTTGATGATTATAAAACTAAGAAGCAAGCGCTGGATTTAGTTGAGAATAAATTAACTAAACTTTATAACATTTATGAAAATCGTGAGGTGAACGAGGCGGAGCGTGAGAAAGAACTGGAGATTCAAAATCGTCACCTTGAAGAGAGTAAAGATTCTTTAAGAAAGCTTAGCCAAGACAAAGAACTGCCACGAGACGAAAAAATGAAGCTAATGGAGAGCTTTTCAGAGCGTCTAGTTGAGAGTTCCGATAAGATAGAAGAGATAAAGAAGGCTCGGGAAATGGATGAGCGAGTCTATCAGTTATTTGGTGGGAAATCGGGCGAAGTGGCGGCGAAGACCGAGACTGAAGAAAAGACTGAGGGGAAGACTGAGGGGCAGGCCGAAGAAAAGGCTGAAAAAGAAACCGAAGGCAAGACTGAGGAGAAGACGGAAAAAGAAACCGAGGGAAAAACCGAAGATAAGTCAGAGGAAAAGATCGAAAATAAAACTGAGAGTCAGACCGAAGAAAAAACTGAAGGCAAGAGCGAAGAGTCGACTGAAAAATCTGAAGCTCCGGAGAAGGATGAAGAGTCTAAAGCTCCAGATAAAAAACCAACTAGTACTTTTTCTTGGACTGGTGGCGTGGGTGGACCAATGTTCTTTTCTGGAGGAAGTGCGCCAACGATAAAGGTGAATAAGACGGTCGAGAACGGTACAGCTGGAAACGGCACACCCGAAAATAGTACGACTGAAAACGCTACATCTGGAAATACGACGACTGAAAATGGTGCGGCTGGTAGTAAAACGGGAGAAGGTTCGGCGTCGGGTTCTGCCGAGTTAGCTGATGCGAAAAGCGAAGCTTTGAATGAAGTGCAAAAAAACGTATTGAAACAGGCAGAAGATAAATTCTTCCAAGAGAACTTAAAAACGCTTGGTGGGGCAATGGCGGCGAATGGCTATAAAGAGATGGATAATCGAAATTTCTTGATGCCGTTAAAAAAGCCGGAAGCGAACGACCCAGATCTCGCATCTTTCGAAGAACGAAATAAGTTACATAATGAATCAATTGAGAAGATGAAGGCCTTTGAGGCGAAGTTTGATTTGGACCAAATTAAGCTCGATGTCGGACGTGCGGTGTATACCGGAAATGTGGCAAAAGAATTTGGTATTGGACTTTATCGTATAGATGCTTCGAGAAATGAATTACAAAAAATTATTGATGATAAGAGAAGTAGTGAAGAGGAAAAACAAAAAGCCGCAAAAGAACTAGAGATGCTCGACCAGGTGAAGGAAGGCTTCCTAGAAAATATCGGCTCACATGTGGGTGAAAAATATTCCAATGAAGAAATTGCTTCGGTGCCAGAGAATGAAAGGAAGAATGTGAACAGGTATCTTTTCCTTCAGAAGATTAATGGAATAATGAAGATGCCGCATAATATACTTCTAGCCCATGCACGTATGGCATTAAGTAAGGCTAGTAAAATATTGAAAAAATAAAGAAATGGGTAGAAACGGAAAATCAAGAGAGAGATTTTGACGTGTTTGATTTTTTGTGATATAAATTGGTGCAATGGGAAAAAATGTCGTGGAAAAAGATAAGAACAAGATTAATGAGGAAGAAGACCTCCTCAACTCCTTTAGCCTGGATGGTTCGCCAGAGCCAGAATATGACGATTTAGTCTCGGAAGATGATTTGACAGATGAAGATCTGGAAATCACGGCAGAGAACGTAGATCAGTTTGCGGATGACTCAGTGCGTCTATATTTGCGTGAGATTGGTAAGATTCCACTACTTTCAAATGAGGAAGAAGTAGATTTGGCATATCGCATCGTGAAGGGTGAGAAAAAAGCCAAGGATAAAATGGTGGAAGCTAATATGCGTCTAGTGGTTTCGATTGCGAAACGCTACTCTGGTCGCGGTTTGGACTTTTTGGATTTGATTCAAGAGGGAAACACGGGGCTTTTGCGTGCGGTAGAGAAGTTTGATCCTGATAAGGGTTTCAAGTTTTCGACTTATGCAACTTGGTGGATTCGCCAAGCGATTACGCGTGCGATTGCTGATCAAGCGAGAACGATTCGTATTCCAGTACATATGGTGGAAACGATTAACAAGGTGCTGCGTGCGACTCGTAAGTTAACGAATGAACTGAACCGTGAGCCGTCTGTGGAAGAAATTGCCAAAGAAATGGGTATGGAGCCGGAAAAAGTCGACTACGTGATGAAGATTAAGCAAGATATTGCTTCGCTTGATGCGACAGTGGGCCGCGATGGTGATGATGAAGATTCAGTACTCGGTGATTTTATCGAGGATGAAGGTCGGGTTTCGCCAGAAGATGCGGCAGCGGCGCAGATGTTGAAGGAGCAAATCGCGGAAATTCTCTCTAGTCTTTCAGAACGCGAACAAAAAGTAGTGAAACTACGTTTTGGTATCGGTGGCGGTCGTCCACATACTTTGGAAGAAGTAGGCGCGGAATTTTCTGTGACGCGTGAACGTATTCGTCAGATTGAGGCGAAGGCTTTGTCCAAGCTTCGTAAGCACAAAGATACGAAAAAATTGCACGAATATTTACATTAAAATAGGGGAGCGGGTGATTTTCGGACGGGAAACTGTGCGAAAATCACAAGATACGCTATAATGAAAGTAATGAAAAATTTTTGTCAAAAATTATTAAATTTGCTACCAGTTCTCGCGATTTTTTGCGTGTCGATGGTGGCTTTTTTGCCGGTGACTAGAGTATTCGCGGAGGGGGAAGACTGTGGTGTGCCAACTGCGATTATTAAATGTGGGACTTCTGACAGTCAAGAAGCTTTCTTTTCAATTATTGGTAGCGTAGTAAATATTTTGACCTACGGTGTGGGTGTCGGTGCAGTAGCGGGTTTTACCTATGTCGGTTTTCTTTATATGACTTCACAAAATGATCCAGGAAAAATCAAAATAGCAAAAGATCGCGCAATGCAAATTGTGATTGGACTTCTGGTTTATGCTTTGATGTGGGGAATTTTGAACTTCCTATTGCCTGGTGGTATCTACGGCAACGGGAATTAAAATGTCGAAAAAAGCCGATCTGGAACATATTAGAGAACGTTTGGCTGCGCTCGCGGGGACGAGAACGAGAGTGATTTTAGTTTGTAACCGGAAAAGTACGGGTTATAAACGCGTGGAAAAAGAAGTGGTGACAACACTTCGAGAATTCATTTTGCAGCAGAAGGGAATTACTTTTTTGCGCTTCGATGTGGAGTCGCCGACTTTGGAAGAAAATGCGAAGAGACTGGCGAATCTAATTGGGGATGGAGACGTGGTGCTAGTGGCCGGAGGTGACGGTACGGCGGGGATCGGAGTGAACGGGATTATGCAATCTGGTAAGACGGCAAAATTTTATGTGATTCCATACGGAAACTTTAATGATATTATTCAGATTTTACGGTCAAATTCGGGTAAAAAAGTTTTTCCAATTGAAGCTTTGATAGACGGAAAACATTTTCGTTACGCTTTGGCGTATTTTACGGTAGGGATGATGGCAGAATCGACGAAAATTTTTGATGATGAAAAAGTACGTAGGAAATTGAGGAAATCGAAATTTAATTTAATCTTTTCTTTGAAGACGCTTTTGATGTGGTTTTTTGTGAATCGAAAAAAAGATTACATTACGATTGATGGTCAAAAATATTCGGATATTCTGGTAGTGAACGGGAAAAACGTGGCGAGATTGATGAAGGGTGGGGATTATTATTTGGGGGAGAATTTTCTTTACACCGAACAACGTTTGAATAATTTGTTTGCCATGGTGTTTTTTATGTTGCAAGCGATGTTTAGTGGAATTCCTGGGAAAAAGCTAAAAAATAAGACGATTCACTTTGAAGAAAAGCAGAGAATTTTTATTCAATCAGAGGGTGAATATAAAGATTTAGTGGTGCAGGAAATTAGTTTCTTGAAGAGTAAAAAGTCGATTGAAATCCTGTAAGAAAAATTAAAGATTTCTATTTCGCTTATGTTATAATAAGGCTATATGAGTCTATTACGTGGTGTGGGCGATTTCTTCGCATTGGATATTGGAACCAACTCAATTCGCATGATTCAATTATCAGGCGATGTTGAGAAGGGTTGGGCACTGGAAAAATTTGCCTATGTGCCGGTGGATAAAAAAATTACGATGGATGATTCGGAACAGGGTCGTAGGAAACTGGCCGAAACGATTTTGGGTGCAAAAAAGCAGGCGGGTATTACTACCAAAAATATCGCAATTGGCTTGCCAGCACGTAAAACTTACACAGCAATTATTGAGGTGCCAAATGCACCTGAAAAGGAACTAGCAAAAACCGTTAAGTACGAAGCTGATCAATATATTCCGATGGCAGTGGATGATGCGAAGATTGATTTCGCAGTGCTTGGAGTATCGCCTAACGATAATACGAAGGCGGAAATTTTGATTTCATCTACAGATCGCGCCTACGCAGAAGAAAGACTCGAAGATATCGAAATGTTGGGCTTAAATGTGATTGCGCAGGAGCCAGAACCAATTGCGATGGTGAGAGCGTTGGCGCAGATTGGGGTGGAAGATGCGCGGATGATTATCGATTTTGGAGAAAATTCGACGGACCTCGTAGTGATGTATCTAGGGGCGCCAAGATTAGTGCGCTCGATTCCGGGTGGACTTTCTGCCTTTATTAAAACCGTAGCGAATGGACTGTCGATTTCGGAAGCACAGGCAAAGCAGTTTATTTTGCAGTATGGACTTTTGCAGGATCAGTTTGAGGGAAAAATTTACCAAACTCTTTCAAGTAATTTGGAAGGTTTTACGATGGAATTAGTGAAGTCGGTGCGTTTCTTTCAGAACAAATATACTGGTGCGCAATTTGGGGGAATTATTCTTTCGGGTTACGCGGGAATTATTCCTCTTATGGCAGAATATATTGAAGCGAAGACGGGTATTTCGACGATTCAGGGTAATCCATGGCAGTACGTACGAGTTAACGAGCAACAGCAAAAATTACTACTTCCAGTAGCCTCAGAATTCGGAGTGGCGATCGGTCTGGCAGAAAGGAGCAATGACTAATGAAAAAAATCGATTTTAAAACCATGCATCTTTCTGATATTCCTGATGTGATTAAAAGTATTTTTACTGGTGAAACCGATAATGAAATGATGACGGGGCAAACCGGTAAATATGAAATTAACTTGGTGCCAGATATCAAGACGGATATGCTGAAGCTAATGAAGCTACGCAATATGATTGTGTTTGGTTGTGTGGTGGTGATTATTGCTTCATCGGTTTTTACGGCGTTTCTGGCGATTTTTAAGGCCGCCCAGGATTTGACAATTGCAAGTCAGGGAAAGCATATCGAGAATCTTTCAAATACAATTAACCAATATTCGGAATTGCCAGATTTCTTAAATATCCAAGATCAATTGGCAAAATTGAAATCGATTAACGATAATCGTTCAGTGTTGTCGCGAGTTTTTCCGGTGTTAAAAAATCTTTTTCCAACCAATAAAGATACGATTAAAATTTCGGATTTGAATGTGAATCTTTCGACTTCGACGATAAATTTTGATGCGCAAGCCAATGCGGGGGAAGAACCATACATTGATTACCGCGTACTGGAATCATTTAAGAAATCAGTGAATTTGATGAAATATGATTATGGTCGTTATGTGGATGCACAGGGGAATTTGATTCCATCACGTTGTATCGAAGAAACGGATGCGGCGGGTAATATTTTGACCGATAATGGTAATACCTATGCGATTTGGAAGCGCGGTTTAACAGATTGTGACCCAACCCGGAACGACCACCAAAAGAAATCGGCTTTAACACAGTCAAATAATAATTCGAATGTTTCGAACACAAACTTAAAGAGTGATTTTGGCAAAGTAAAAGCTAAATCAAATGTTTCGGACGACGTCGAGCATGTGGAAAATACGGAAAAGAGTGGCAATGTAGAGAGTAATGGCGATGTGGTCAAGACAGACATTCAGACAATTATTCCAGATGAAAAGATTTGGCGTAGCCCACTATTTGATCTTTGGTATAAGCACGAAAAAATGCGTACGGCGGATGACGGAATTCAAGATACGCTTGATACCAACGCAGAAGTTTCAGAATCAGAAGTGAATGGCGTAAAGACCCGCACGCAAAAAATTAAGAATGTGAAAAATTACATTTATACACCTTCGATGGGATTGGACGGTAAAATTTCGAGCGTGCCTCACTTCGAAAGTAGTTGTATTACTTATAAGGGCGAAAAGAACGGTGATAATGTGAAATGGTCAGCGGAAAATAAATGTAAGATGGTGCCAAACGGCATTCGTGTGACGGATTCTTCAAACGGTCGTGATTCGAGTTCTAATTTAGTTTTGCGCTTCTCGACAATTATTAATGTGGATCCAGAACTTTTCAAGTTTACTAATAAACACATTTTGACATTCGGCCCTTCAGGTCAAAACGTAACCGACTCTTATCTCCAAGTGGAAGGTATGTTCGCAGCACCAGCCAAGGATTGTGCAAAAGATGATGCGGAATGTGTGGGGCAAAAAACTTCAGCAGGAACAAACAATTAAAGAAGGTAAAAATGAGTGAATTAATTTTAACAAAACGCGTACGAATTAATAAAATTAGGCAACAAATTACCTTGATTGTTTTGGCAGCTTCGGTTTGTTTCGGGGTTTGTTTGGTGCTTTCAGTTTACTTCATTAAATATATGAGTTTTAATGGCAAGGTAATTGCGGCGCGAGATACTTCCATCAATAATTATTACCAGACGATTAAAAATGTTGGTATCTGTGAAGATACGGATAAGGATGGTAAATATAACGATAAGGAACTGGCGAAATGCGATCCAAATAAGGTGGACGTTTCGAAGTTGGCTAATACGTTGCGTTATAACGCTTTGGTGACGATGGCAAATAATACAAATTTGGAATCGATTGCGAGAGACGGTCAGAAGAGTTGTTTTGATGAAAATAAAAATCGTATCGATTATTCGAAGCTGTATTTGAATTCAAAAACCGATAACGAAAAAGCTTACAATCTCAATATGATCAAGATGTGTTCGGCACTGCGGGTAATTCCAGATGCGTTGCCAGCACAGAAGAATGATGAGGCACTTTTAGCTTCCATTAACCAGATTTTCCTTTTGTCGGGATTTGAGCCGGAACAATTATCACCAGGGAATTCATATAAGAATAGTGGAATTGTCGGTGTTTCAACGATTCCAGTTTCGATTTCGGTAAAGAAAGACGAAAAAGATACAATGAAAGTGCTCTCGAATTTGGAAAAATCAATTCGTTCATTCAATATTGAAAGTGCGCAGATTAAATGGAGTTCGAATTTAACTACCAAATCTTCGAGACTTGAATTAACTGCTCAAGGCGCGGCTTATTACACGAAGGGTGCGGCGGTGCGTGAAAAAGATTCGACGGTTTATGCTTCGGGTAAGGCTCGCACACAAGAATCAAAAGACAAGGCAGACGCGGCAGCAAAGAAGAAGGCGGAAGAAAAAGCCAAGAAGCAGGCGGAAGAAGAAAAGAAAAAGCAGGAAAAGGAGGACGAGAAATGAGACGCTCAGACATCTTTACGGTAACCTTTATAGCGAGCGTGGGGGTCTTACTAACATTTATCGCTTGTAGTTTCTTGCTGGGCGATCCAGATACGCGTTATTTAAAACATAAGACGATTGGTAAAATTACGGCAGATTTGACGAGCCCTGATCCGGAAGTCTTCAATGTGGATGCGATTAACCCAACGGTAGAAGTTTACGTTGGTAGTTGTGAAGACGTGGACCGTAACGGAATTTTGGATCGCGCCGAATTAGTGGCTTGTGGTCGTGCTACGCCAGAAACTGCGGCAGAGGAAGAAAAGAAAGAAAAAGCCGCGGAAGAGAAAAAAGAAGAGACCAAGAAAACTTCTGACAGTGAAGAGGAAGATTCTAAGTCGAAGACAGATTCAGATAAAACTTTTGAGAGTGAAAAACAATCGAAAAATGAAGCTTCAGATAAGACTTCAGAAACTAAGAAAGAAAATTAAAGGAAAAGATTTTGTTTACACATGACTCGCAAGAAAAAGTAATTCAGCTCTTGATTAAAGAAGGGTTGGTTTTTGAGTCGGATGTAAAAAGAGTAGTAGAAGAGGCAGAGAAACGTAAACAGCCGTTACTAGCTAATTTGGTAGCGCAAAAAATTTGCGATGCGGAAACAATTTCGCATGCCACGGCGGTAATTATGAATGTGCCGTATGTGAGTTTGCATAACGTGAAAATGGACCGCGAGATTTTGACTTTGCTGCCTTATGATGTGGTTTCGAGATTAATGGTGGTGCCATTAGGGGAGAAGAACGGGGTGCTGTATGTGGCGATGCTGGATGTTTCGAACGTGCAGCAGATTGATTATCTTTCGACTTTGACGCAGAAGCAAATTCGCGGCATGGTAGCCAGTGAGGCGGGAATCAAGAGTGCGATTGCTCAGTACCAGGGTGATTTTCGAGCGGTCGAAAAAGCGGTTAAAAGTAGCGACGAGGAAGATGTGAATTCTTCAAGTGTAAAAACCATTACACAGGATTCACCGATTTCGAAGGCTTTGACTACGATTTTGGATTATGCGACGAAAACGAAAGCTTCGGATATTCATATTGAACCACTGGAAGCGGCATTAGTAGTACGTTGTCGCATCGATGGTGTGTTGCGTAAGGTGATGGAACTGCCGAAATCAATTGAACCAGCACTAGTTTCAAGGATTAAGATTTTAGCGAACTTGAAAATTGATGAACACCGCGTGCCACAAGACGGTCAGTTTACGGTATCGGTGGAAGGCACGGAAATTGATTTACGTATTGCGGTTTCACCAGTGATTTGGGGTGAGCAGGTGGTGATTCGTATTTTGGATAAAAGTGGTACGACACTCGATATTGAACAAATGGGGATGACCGGGCATGCATTGGCGATGGTGCAGCGGGGAATCGAACGCCCGAATGGAATGATTTTAACTTCGGGGCCGACCGGTTCTGGTAAGTCGACGACGCTTTATGCTTTGATTAAACGAATTAAGTCTGACAAGATTAATATTGTGACCCTGGAAGATCCGGTCGAATATAAGATGGACGGCGTGAACCAAATTCAGGTGAATGTGGATGCGGGTTTGACTTTTGCGGCGGGCTTGCGTAGTATTTTGCGTCAGGACCCAGATGTAGTGATGGTGGGGGAAATTCGTGATGCGGAAACGGCGAACTTGGCGGTGCAGGCATCACTAACTGGACACTTGGTATTTTCGACCTTGCACACTAACTCGGCGGCAGGTATTTTGCCAAGGCTTCTGGATATGGGGATTGAGCCATTTCTTTTAGCTTCGACCTTAAATACGGTGATCGGTCAGCGTCTAGTGAGGCGTGTGGCGCCGAAGCGAGAAGTGGTGCATTCGACAGAAATGGAAACTAAGCAGATTAATGATTTGGTGGCTAAATTATTGCCACAAAGTCAGGAGCAGGTGGCGATGGTCTCGGAAGATTTGGGTTATCCGGGACTGCCGGTGGTAAATCCAAATGGCTACTCGATGATGCGGGGAATTGATGAAAGGGAGACGCCGGGTGGATATAAGGGACGTGCGGGTCTTTACGAAACGATTGAGATTGATGATGATATTCAGAAGTTAATCGTAAAACGTGCGACATCTTCGGAGATTATGCAGCTCGCGAAAGAAAAAGGGACTTTGACGATGCGACAAGACGGAATGTTGAAGGCGCTGACTGGGGTGACGACCGTAAGTGAGGTAAACCGCGTAGCATCAGATTTGGCGTAGTGAAGATAAAAAAGTTTATGGTAAAATAAAGATAAGAGGTAAATATGCAAGAAAATCAAGCACAGACGAGCGTACGTTCAACAGCCGCAGCGCAGGCTGCTGCAGCCGCTTCATCACCAACTGCCGTGCCAAATTCGGTGAAAATTGAGACATTATTAGAGGCTTGTATCAAGCACGGGGCTTCGGATTTGCATATTCAGGTGGGGTTGCCACCAATCTTACGTATTGATGGGTCACTGGTGCCAATTCCAAATACGCCGATTTTGACGACGGAAATTGTCGATACTTTAATTTTCTCGACACTAGATTCGATGCAACGTGAAACTTTGGCGAAGGATAAAGAATTCGACTATTCATTTGCTTTTGGCGAAATTGCACGTTTTCGTGTGAATGCTTTTAATGAAAAAGGGCACCTTGCGGCAGCATTTCGTTTGATTCCGACCAAGATGCCAACGATTGAAGAATTAGGTATGCCACAAGTGATTTCGGGCTTTGCGGATTATCCACGTGGTTTGGTTTTGGTGACGGGCCCGACCGGTTCTGGTAAGTCGACAACACTGGCAGCAATTATTAATAAGATTAACAGTGAAAAATCGGTGCATATTTTGACAATTGAAGATCCGATTGAATTTACCCATAAATCGAAGCGAAGCTTGGTGGCACAACGTGAAGTGCACTACGATACTTATTCGTTTAGTCGAGCTTTGAAGTCGGCTCTACGTGAAGACCCGGATGTGGTGCTACTCGGTGAGATGCGTGACCTTGAGACGATTAGTGCGGCGATTACAATTGCGGAAACTGGTCACTTGGTATTCGCGACATTACATACTAATTCAGCAGCGCAATCGGTGGATCGTATGATTGACGTCTTTCCAGCAGAGCAACAACCACAAATTCGTTCACAGCTGGCGGGGATTTTGATGGCAGTTTGTTCGCAGCGTTTAGTGCCAGCAATTGGTGGTGGACGTGTTTGTGCGGCAGAAATTATGGTGGCGAATACCGCAATTCGTTCGATTATTCGCGAAGGCAAAACTCACCAACTGGATACGGCAATTCAAACCGGGGCGTCAGAGGGGATGCAGACCATGGATCGCACTTTGGCAAAATTAGTCCAACAGGGAACGGTGACTTATGATAGTGCAAGAGAATATGCGGTAGACGTACGTGAATTTGAAAGGATTGTGAAAGGCGCCTAATGAACCGATATATTTATAAGGCCCGCGATAGTAAGTCGGGCGCGATTATTAAGGGTGTAATTCAGGCAGAGAATGAACGCGCCGCTGGTAAGCTCTTGATTGAGCGCGGTTATACGCCGGATACAGTGACGGAAGATACTTCGGGTGATAGTTTTTTTGATAAATTTAAAAACAAAGTTACCACGAAAGATAAAATCGTTTTCACGAGACAATTTTCGACTTTGATCGGAGCGGGTTTACCACTTTCGAATTCTTTAAGAGTTTTGATTGAACAGACAGAGAGTAAGCCAATGCGTCGGGTGACGGAATCGATTTTGGCGGACGTGGAAGCAGGTAAAAGTTTGACGCAGGCTTGTGCGAAATTTCCAGAGGTATTTAACCGAATTTATCTAGCACTTTTGAAGGCTGGTGAATCTTCTGGTACGCTGGATAAATCTTTAAGACGATTAGCTGATCAGCAAGAAAAAGATCACGCGATGGTGACGAGGATTAAAAATTCCTTAACTTATCCAGCGATTGTACTCGCGGTGATTATTGCAGTTTTGGTATTTATGGTGATCGCGGTGGTGCCGCAGGTGCAACAGCTTTACCATGACCTGGGGAAGGATTTACCGATGATTACTAAGCTACTAGTGGAGCAAACAAACTTCTTGGTAAATATGTGGTGGTTAGTAACGATCGTAATTGGTTTGACTATTTATTTCGTATTTCAATTTGTGCGCACAGATAGTGGACGACATATTTTGGCGAGGATTAAATTAAATATTCCGGTTTTTAAATCGATGTTTTGGCGTCTGTATAATGGACGTTTCGCGCGTACAGCGGAAAACTTGCTTTCGACAGGCGTGTCGATTCAGGATACTTTAGCAATTTCAGCAGAAGCGATCAATAACTTGATTATGGAAGAAGAAATTAAGGAAGTTTCAGAAAAAGTGAAGCAGGGTAAAACGTTGTCGGCATCACTGAAGGAGCTAGATTATATTTTGCCATTACTTCCGCAAATGGCGGCAATTGGTGAAGAATCTGGTAAAATTGATGAAATGCTGGGTAAGGCAGCGAACGTCTACGAAGACGAATTAGATCAGCAAATTAATACAATTTCGACATTGATTGAACCAATTATGTTGGTGATTATGGCTTTGATGGTGGCAGTAATTATTGCCGGTGTGCTTATGCCGATTTACCAATTGGTGTCGCAAATTCAGAAATAGAGGCAAAATGAGAAAATTATGGACAGATGGAAGTGCGTCACCGAATCCGGGGCCGGGGGGATTTTCTGTAATTGAAGACAAAAAACCGGTAGCGATGGGGCGAGAAGATTTGACCACGAATATCCGAATGGAAGGTTCGGCAATTCTGGAAGCCTTAAAGGTGCTATCTGGTGAGGAAGCGGAAATTTGGACGGACTCAGAATTTTGGATTAACGTGCTGACAAAATGGGCACCAGGTTGGGAAAAGAATGGTTGGAAAAAGAAGAGCGGGCCAATCAAAAATCTGAGTTTAGTAAAAAAAGTGTTCAAAGCTTACAGGGAAGCAAACGCGAAATTGGTCTGGGTGCGTGGCCATAATGGTACGGCAGAGAATGAGCTAGCCGATGAGTGGGCGAACAAGGCACGAGAAAATACAAATTATCCGGGGCTAGAAATTTTAACGGTGGAAACGAGTGAAGAATGAAAAAAATTATTGTCAAAGCAGAAGTTAGAGACGTCGATAAATTAGAAAATCGCTTGATGAATTTGGGTTATGATTTTGATCCAATGTATTGGCAACATTCAAGAATTTTTGTGCCAAGAAACTACGAGGAACACAATAATTTTGCCAGAATGATTTTAAGAATGGACGTGAAGGCGGTGGACCGACCGGCGCGTTATAGTTTGATTTGTAAGAGGCATCTCGAAAAATCGAAGATAGATTTAGTACACGAAACTTTGGTTTCAAGTTATGCAGAAGCGGCAAATATTTTATTACAAATGGGACTAATTATTCAATCGGAAGTTTCGAGAACACGTCAAGAAGTGGTGCTGGAAAACGGGATTACGATTTATCTTGATCAGATTGAGCATGGTCGCAAATCTTATATTAAGTTCGAGGCGGTTTTGGAAAATGAATCAGAGGCCGAAGAAATACGAAATCGAATCGAAGTTTTGATGATGGACTTAAATATTTTGCCGGATTTGGTGGTAAAAGATACTTACGGCGAAACAGCGAAGTAAAAGTGTGCTAAACTAATAGAAAAATAGTGAGGTGATATGGATTCCGAAAAGACTGAAATTACGAACTCTGAAATTCGAAAATTGAATGATTTTGATGTATTTTTGTGGGCAAATGAACTTGATGAAGTGAAAAACAATGTGTCGTGTGAACTGTTTTTGTTCAATAAAAACTACACGCCGTTTAAGATTCGCTATTCTGAAAAATTAACTAATTCGGTGAAGCAGATGTTTATGGGGGAGGCGATTGCTTATGTGATTTCGGGGGCGGAAAAAGGTCTGGAATGCCGCGAATATGAAAAATCGGACGGCGAAGATAAGGTGATTTATCGCACAGATCTTTCAAAAGTGATTCGCGCGGAAAGTTTACTAAATTTGATCGAAAAAGAATATAAGGATATCGACTATTTCACGGATAATGAACACCAATTTAAGAAGATGAAGGGAATTATCGCGAAGTTTTCTTATCCAGGTGGTGATGATGGAACGAAAGTGTTTTATATTGCGAAAGGAATTTCAGCGGCTTCGGCCTTAAACGCGAAGACTTCTTGGGAATTAAACGGTGAAAGTTTTGAGCCATTTTCTGCAGAGGTGGCTTTGAAGATGCCAGACGATAATCAGGTGGCCTTTGTCGATGGATCGGTAGTGATTTTTAATCAGACGAAGTTCGAAAATTTGTTCCAGTATGATTTTAAGTCACAGATGTTGGCAGAAGCAAAGGCGAAGGAAATTGAAGAAAAATACAAACTATCTTTTGCGGAAGGTTTGACCCTGAATGCGCTTTTGATGGATAAAAAACCATTGGTGAAGAAGTTACAAGACATGAATATCGAAGAGCAGATGTCGCAAGAACAATTGGTGGACTACGCGGACGAAATGAAGCTCGAGTTAATGACCGATGATGACGGTGCGATTATCATGATGGATGATAAGGATTTGACGATGTTTGTAAATCTTTTGAACGAAGATTATTATGTTTCGCCAATTAACGGTAAGCGATACGAAATTAAGTCAAAGAAATTATTAAACGAGCCGGAAGGCGAACCACCAAGAGGCTAAAATGCACCATTGTCGAATTTGCGGACATGCGGTGGAATGCGGGAGTAAAAAAGAAGCTTCCCGTATTTTCAGTGCTTTGCCAAGGTTTTCGATTTGTGCACGATGTTTGTTTCGGATTTTTCATTTGAGACTTTTAGATAAACGTGGAGTGAATGAAATTTCACGGGGGAATTGTTTGATTAATTAAATTTTTTACTCAGATTTTTAATAGTAGAATAAGGAGTAAAAATGAAAAATTTGAAAAAGTTATGGGCGATTTTTGGCCTAGTTTTGGTGGTGGGATTATTGGCTTTCTTGGTATTAAACCGAGAAAAGTTTGAACAAAAAAAGTATTCAGTCGTATCGACGAGTTTTCCGGGATATGATTTTGCCAGGGCGGTGACAAAAAATACGAATATCAGTACAAAAATGTTGGTGAAGCCGGGGGCGGAAACCCATACCTATGAGCCAACACCGCAGGATATTATTGATATTAAGAATGCGGATATGTTTGTCTATGTGGGGGGAGATTCTGATACTTGGGTGAAGAAAATTTTGAAGGACGTAGATACGAAAAAGACCCATGTGGTGAAGTTGGTAGATTTAGTATCGACGGTGGAAGAAGAAATTGTGGAAGGCATGGAAGATGAGGATGAGCATGACCACGAGCATGATCACGATCATTCGCATAGCCACGAGCATGACCACGAGTCGCATGAGCATAAGCACGATCATGACGAAGAAGAGGAAGGTCCAGAAATTGATGAACATGTCTGGACGAGTCCAAAAAAGGCGATGGAAATCGTGAAGAAAATCGCAGAAGTGGCTTCCGAAATTGATGTTGCGGAGAAAAATAAGATTGACGATAATGCCGAAAAATATGTGGCAGAAATTGCGCAGGTAGATAAGGATTTGCATCAAGCGATTGATGGTAAAATCTCAGAAATTGTGGTGGCAGATCGTTTTCCGTTCCGTTATTTTGCTGATGAATTTGGTTTGAAGTATGCGGCAGCTTTTTCAGGTTGTTCAGAACAAACTGAGGCAAGTGCGAAGACAATTAGTTTCTTAATTAACAAAGTGAAGCAAGACAAGATTAAGAAAATTTACAAGATTGAACTTTCGAATGGCAAGATTGCAGAAACCGTAAGTAAAGATACGGGCGCAGAAGTTTTGGAACTACATTCGGCACATAATGTGACGGCAGAAGATTTTTCGAAGGGTGTGACCTACGTAGATTTGATGAAGCGTAATCTATTAGCTTTAAGTAAATAGGATTTTTATGGAAAAACAGCCAATCATTGCAGTAAAAAATTTAAGCGTGAATTACGCGAAAACACCAGTATTTCGGAAGATTAATTTTGAGATTTTGGCGGGAGATTTTATCTGCTTGGTTGGCTGTAATGGGGCGGGAAAAACCACTCTGATTAAGACAATTTTGGGCTTAATTGAGCCAAGTGCTGGAAGCGTGGAATTTCTCGGGATGAGTCGCAAAGAGATCGGTTATATTTCGCAAGAAACGGTAATAACGTCGAATTTTCCGGCGACAGTGGAAGAAATTGTATTAAGTGGACTACTCAATCAGAAACGGGGGATTTTTTACACGAAAAGCGATAAGAAAAAATGTGAGGAAGCGCTCGCGAAATTTGGTATGAAAAAATTGTTGAAGAAACATTTTGCGGAGCTTTCAGGTGGACAGAGACAGAAAATTTGGCTAGCACGGGCGGTGGTAGCGACGAAGAAATTATTGATTTTGGATGAACCGGGAAATAATTTGGATTCAAAATCGAAAAAAGAATTATACACAGAACTTTTGAAATTAAATGTGCAGGGAATCACGATTGTGATGATTACACATGACCTAGATCATCAGAATTTGGTGGGGAATAAAATTTTGGCGCTAGCGGACGGGGTGGCGACGATGGAAACTACGGAAGAATACGTGAAAAGAATTCATCGTCATGACCATGGCGAAGGTGAGGGGAAATAGGAGGTGGCGATGAACGGATTTTTGGAAAAGTTTCTGGAAATGTGGCAGTACCAATTTATGGTGAAGGCTTTGGTGGTGGGGGTGGTGCTGGCGGTAACGGCAGGACTGATCGGGGTGTCTTTGGTCTTGAGACGAAAGGCAATGATTGGTGATGGACTTTCGCATGTGGGATTCGGCGCCTTTGCGATTGCAACGGTGATTGGGGTGATGCCACTGCAGTTTGCTTTACCGATAGTGATTTTGGCGGCGATTCTGATTTTGCAGGTGAACCAAAAAAGCAAAGTGGATGCAGATGCTTTAATCGCGATGCTTTCGGCGGGGGCGCTGGCAGTGGGAACTTTGGTGATCTCGGTGGTAAAGGGGGTGAATACGGATATTAATAATTATTTATTCGGCAGTATCCTGGCACTAGATGATTTTGATGTGGTAGCAGGAGTGATTTTCTCGTTAATTGTGATAGGTTTTTTCGTGGTTAAATATCATGAGATTTTTGCGATGACGTTTGATGAAAATTTTGCTAAATCGATTGGATTAAAAACTGAGCGATTAAATACAATTTTTGCTATTTTATGTGCGGTGGTGGTAGTGCTGGGGATGCGACTGGTGGGGGCGCTTCTGATTTCGAGCTTAATTATTTTCCCGACAGTGACGGCGATGCAGGTGGTGAAAAGTTTTAAGGCGGTGGTTTTTATCTCGGTGGTAGTTTCGGTATTTTGTATGGTAATGGGAATTATCTTTTCGTATTTTGTGGCGACGCCGACCGGAGCAACGATTGTGATTTTTAATGTGATGGCGTTTTTGGTGGCGAAGGCAGTGGAAGTTTTGAGGGGATAGCGATTTATTTGATTTTTGGTATTTTAATCCGTTTATGCTAAGATAAAGCTATATGGGAATGGGAAAAAGTGCGATTTTTGATATTTATAAAAAGAATATGAGAAATTTTGCTGGTTTTCTTGCATTTCTTTTCTTGGCGAATTTGGGATTCATGGGATTTGGTGGAGAAAGAGTGTCGGCATTATATGTGCCGGCACTTTCTGCTTCTTTGCAAAAAACAGAAGTAGAAATGACAAGTAACCATATTATGAATAGCTATAATAGGACTGGATTGGAGAATATTAGACTTACAGTTAGTGGAAAAGTGAAGGCTGGCTACAAAGTACTGCTTAGCACGGATTCAGAGGAAACGGCATTATTAAATGAAGACCAAAATAGTTCAAGCAAAATTAGCTCAATAGGCTCATTGACTAGTTTATATGCACTTCCAGATAACACATGGGCTTATTCTGTAAAATTTAGTGAAACGTACAATTACAATCCGATACCGAGTATATCTAATCCGAGTGTTATCGGTGGGAGAAATGATGATTTTAAATACTGGGAAACTGGAGATAACTATATAACAAGAATTGCCGTAAAAATAAATAATACTTTAGAAGCCGGGAAATACTCTAATAAATTAATATATTCGGTAGTGTCAAATCCTTACGATAAAAAAACAGAAATATTAAAAAATGGCTTTGAGTCGGTATCTCCAAGCCGTGGTCAATATGATACTAAGTATATAAAAAGAGTAGAAAATGTCCCTAGTGATGTGATGAATGTTACTAACATAGAAACAAACTCATCGGATTATGAAATAAAAGCTTGGTATGATACTAATGAAGATACTATATTTTATTACACCGAACAAAAAAAGATATATTTGCCAGATAATATCTGGGGAATGTTTTTTAATTTTTCTAAATTAAAAAGTCTTGATCTTTCGGATTTTGATTCTAGTTATGTAACTAATCTATCGCATATGTTTACTCAATGTTATGAACTTGAAGAGGTTAATTTATCTAGTTTTGATACGAGTAAGGTGACTGATATGGAACAGATGTTCAGGTTTAGTCGGAAAATAAAATATTTAAATTTATCGAACTTTAATACAGAAAAAGTAACAAATATGAATGAAATGTTTGATAATATGCACAATCTGATTGAATTGGATATTTCGAACTTTAATACTAAAAACGTAAAAAATATGAATAGAATGTTTGCGAAATATATGGGTACCGGAGATATGTTAGAAAAAATATACGTTAATAATGATTTTGATATATCTAATTTGATTAGCGCAAATCATCCATTTGATGAGCGGAAAAAATTAAGGGGAGGCAAAGGTTCTTTCTTGGTTAATCCGAGAGATGCTGATAAAACTTGGCTAAGAATTGATGATCCAGATAATGGTAGACCAGGATACTTTACTAGGAAAAGCTAAATAGTTCTTATACCTGTTAAGAAAAACGGCGGAGCCGATATGGTATAATTTAGGTATGGCCTGGTAGCTCAATGGATAGAGCGGCTCCGTCCTAAGGAGAAGGTTGCGAGTTCGACTCCCGCCCGGGTCACCAAATACGTATGAGAAAAATGATTTTTGATGGTCAGAGAGAAGGCGAAGAGGTGCAGTTTGTGTTCCGGCGCCATTTTTTGACGGCAAAGTCCGGTTTGATATTTTTAATTTTAATGATTATGATTGGTGTGGGATTGACCCTACTTTGGCCAAATAATATGATGATTTTTGAGACCTTCTTGGCACTGATTTTGGTGGGGGTACTTGGGTTTTTATATTCTTACATGTTATGGTATTTTTCGATTTATATCGTGACCAATCAGCGCATTCGCCAGATTTCACAACGAGGTTTGTTTAAGAAATCAGTGGTAGACTTGGGATTAGATAAGATTCAGAGTATTTCTTATGGTGTGAGTGGCATTCGTGCAGGATTGATGGGGTATGGTACGATTGTAATTCAAACAGCGGTGGGGGATTTGGTAATATCGATGGTGAAAAATTCAGAAAAAATTTATAACGATTTACAAAATCTAATTAATGAGAAATAGGAAATGAGCAAAGCGAAATTAGAAAACGAAGTGGATAAAACTATGACAAACGAAAACGACGCCGTAAAAGAGAAGAGACTTTCAATTGTGGCGAAGATGAAACAAAAGCGCGAGCAAAAAAAGATTGAAGAATTCAAAAATAAGACGGAGCTGGAAAAAGTCGAAGAGCGTCGTGAAGAAGTGTTATCGAAGGGGCGTAAGTTTAAATATCCAATGCAATATGCAAAATATCGCGTAGTGACGGTGACGATTATTTTGTCAGTAATGGCAGTGGTTTTGGCTTCGGGGGCGGGATATTTCATGCTTTACAAATGGCAGAGTACGAATCCGATTCTTTATCGTTTGACGCAACTTTTGCCAGTGTCAGTGGCTAATGTAAACGGCGCGGACGTACGTTATTCGGATTATCTTTTGATTTATCATAGTACGATTACGCCGATCGAAAAACAACAGGGTAAATTAGACAACGCGAAAGACAATGATTTTATGGAGCAGCATTATAAGCGCTTGGCGCTGGATGAAGCAGAAAATTATGCTTGGGCTCTGAAATTGGCGAAAGAAAATGATTTGACGGTGACGGATAAGGAAGTGGACGAAACGATTTTGGAGCACCGAAAAA
Organism: uncultured Candidatus Saccharibacteria bacterium; assembly: GCA_963515485.1. Classification (GTDB taxonomy): domain Bacteria; phylum Patescibacteriota; class Saccharimonadia; order Saccharimonadales; family Saccharimonadaceae; genus Nanosyncoccus. The sequence continues at coordinate 135,433 of CAUPWD010000002.1, forward strand.
TTGGTGGTGTGGAACGCAGTGAAGAGGGATTCAAGAAGATTTTGGAAGATAATTTTGGTTTGACGATGAAGGAATATCGTCGAATGATTTATTTGTCACTAGTGAAGGAAAAAGTTTCGCAGGCAATTGATACGAATGCCGTGCAGCTTGCGGCGCAGGTAGAATCTTTGATTAAATCCGGAAAAGATTTGAAGGCGATTTCGGAAGAGCTGGGTGACAAGGTGCTTTATGAGGAAACCGGTGGACTAGTGGATAAGATGAATGTGGACGGTGGCAGGTCGCTAAAGGCGATGAGCCTCAATGCGGGAGAAATTTCGGAAAAATTTGTTTCCAGCTCGGGGGATGGTTTCTATTTTGTGAAGCTGGTGGCAAAAACTGATTCGACAGTGAATTATACTTCGATTAAAATTTCGTTCACGGAATTTGATAGGCAAATGAAGGAAATTCGAGATTCTGGTAAGGTGAAAGAACTAATTAAAATTGATCGCCAAGAATCCTAAGTGAGGCTAATCAGGAATCCACCTCTGGAAACAGGGGTGGACTTTTTAGTAAATTTGATTACAATAATCTATAAGCGTAAGTTAAGATTACGAGTAGTTTAATACTAGAGAAAATTCGAAGGAGGGGGATATGGAACTAAAATTTTTGGGCAGAGGCTCGGCGTTTAATGTGAAAGAAGGCAATACAGCAGCGTATTTCATCGAGGAAGATCAATTGTTTCTGATTGACTGCGGAGAGGATGTGTTCGCGAAGCTAAAGCAAAAGAGTTTGCTTGGCAGAATGAGGGCGGTGAATCTGATGATTACCCATACACATTCGGACCATATCGGCAGTCTAGGTAGTTTGGTGGCTTATTTGTACCTTGTATTACATCGACCGCTGAAAATTATTTTGCCGGACAATGATGAATACGAAAAAACGATTGAGCAGATCCTACAAGGATTTGGCTGCACAGAAGAAATGTATGATTTGGTGCACGACACGCAGTATGATGAGGAGTATAAGACTTTCTCGGGGGTACGCTATGTGAAAACTTGGCACTGCGCGGAGCTAATGAGTTTCGGTCTGATTTTTACCACAAAGGATGGGCTGGTATATTATTCGGGCGATACGAAGGAAATCAAGAATCTGCATTATCTTCTGAGCAAGGGAGTGCAGATTGCGCGGGCTTATATCGATGTGACTTCGGTGAAGAATTCGAACGGGGCACATTTATTTGTAGGAAACTTGGCGATGGTAGTGCCGGAAAATTTAAGAAAGCGGATTTATTGCATGCATTTCAATGATGAAAATTGCATCCAGATGGCGCTAGGTTACGGATTTTCTGTAGTGGAATGTGAAGCGTAAAGCTGGAAGGGAGCAGGAGGCTCCCTTTTTTCTAGTCAGTGCGAGTAAGACTACTACGTAGTCTTTCTTATGCAGGCGATTCTAAAGAGAAAGAATATAAATATTTTTTCTCTTTAGAATCTGGCGTAAGTAATTTTACTTCGTAATCTTTCTCGTACAGGTGACCATAAAAATAAAGAGCATAAATGCTCTTTCTTATTATGGTCTGGTGCGAGTGGAGGGAGTCGGACCCTCGTCTCTTCCTTGGGAAGGAAATATAATAGCCGTTATACGACACTCGCGTAATTTCATTTTATCATAATTTGAGAGAGATTTTCGGAAATAATTTGAGAGGGATTTTGGAAAATTCACAGTGGCTTCATAATTAAAATTTAAAATAAAAATATGGAGGAAAAATGATTAAAAATGCGGTAGCTTATGTTTTTCGAAAGCGCACGCGTACGGCGTTGATATTTTTGATTTTAACTTTAATTCTGGCGGTGATTTATGCTGGTTTTTCGATAACGAAAACTAGTGAGAAAATGACGAACGCGATAAATAGCGCGAATGATTTTGGTGTGAAAATTAGATCATTAAAATCTGAGACTTTTAATGCGGAAAGTTTTGATTTGATTGATAGCAAACTTGGGTCAGAGAAGATTTATCAATATGAAGGGGTAACTGAACTCAAAAACGGCAAGGTGGTGGCGGGTGAACAAATGGTGATGCGAGAAGATTTGCCAGGTTACTTGGGAAACGCGGTTATGCTTCAGGCTATAAGTGATGTGAAGAAAGGCCCGTTATTTCGGAGTGAAGTATTTAAGTTGATTGAAGGGAAAAATATTTCGCGTGAGGAAACTGGAAAGGTTTTGGTGCATGAAGCACTGGCGAAGAAGAACCAGTGGAAAATCGGTGATAAGGTGAGTCTAAAAGTCTTAGGGGAAGAGAAGGAATTAGAACTTTTAATTCAAGGGATTTTTACTGGGAAAAAGCAAGAAAAATATACCGGGATGTCTTCGGATTTTAGTGAGAATATGATGTTCACGGACTACACGACGATGGTGCAAATTTTTGGCAAGAAAAAACTGGTGACGAGTCTAAAAATATTGGTATCTGATTCCGAAAAGTTGGCGGCATTAAAAACGGAACTGAATAAAAAAAGTGTTCAGTCGGAAGACTATGAGATGATTGAAGAAGAAAATCAGTTCTCGGGAATGGTGGAGTCTCTAGATATGGTGAAACAGATGATTTCTGTGATGATTATGGCGGTGATCGGGGCGGGAATAATTGTATTGTCCCTGGTGCTAATTCTTTGGGTGCGGGAAAGGATGTATGAAATTGGGATATTACTGGCGATTGGACGCAGTAAAATTAAAATTGTGGGGCAATTTATCTTGGAGTTGGTATTAGTTTCGCTGCCGGCAATGATTTTGGCGGCGATACTGGGAAGAATTTTTGTGGGATGGATTCTGGGTGCGGTTTTGCAGAAAGAGAGCTTAGATAATTTAGATTTAAGCAGCTTTATGACTGATGGTGGGGGAATGGATATTTTTGCGATGAGCTATGGACTTTTGATTTTAATTATCGTTCTAGCAGTAATAGCGGCGTCGTGGATGATTTTGACGAAAAAACCGAAAGAAATTTTAGCGAAAATAAGTTAGGAGGAAAGATGAGTGTGCTAAAAATTAAAAATGTTTCATATGCTTACGCGGGAAGTCGGGAGAATATTTTAGAAGGAGTGGACCAGAAATTTGAGCGAGGGAAATTTTATGCAATTATCGGAAAATCGGGGGCGGGAAAATCTACCTTGCTTTCACTGCTCGCGGGATTAGACGAACCGAAGAGTGGCGAAATTTTGTTTGAAGATGAGAAGATTGGTAAATACGGTTATAGTTATCATCGCAAAAACCATATTGCTCTGGTTTTCCAGAACTATAATTTGATTGATTATTTAACACCGCTAGAAAATATTAGATTGGTGAACCAAGAGGCGACGAATGAGATTTTGGTGAAACTAGGATTAGATGAGGATCAAATAAATCGAAATGTGATGAAGCTTTCGGGCGGACAGCAACAACGCGTGGCGATCGCGCGAGCGTTGGTTTCGGAGGCGCCGATTATTTTGGCGGATGAACCGACAGGAAATTTGGATGAAAACACGGCAGAGGAAATTATTGAGGTTTTGAAAAAGTTGGCAAAAGAGCGCAATAAATGTGTAATTGTGGTGACACATAGTAAAAGGGTGGCAGATTCGGCAGATGTGGTCTTGGAATTAAAGGGAAGGAAATTAAGATAATGTTGAAAAATGCATTCTTATATGTGACGCGCAAAAAGTTAAAAAGTTTGGTGATTTTTTCTGTGGTGCTAATAATGGCGGCACTAGGGATGATCAGTCTGGCGATTCAGGATGCGACAAGTAAGGCGGCGAGCGAGGCTTTTTCGGGAGTAACTAATAGTTTTTCAATGGAAATTAATCGCCAAGTAAATCAAGGTACACCGCGGGGTGGGGGTAATGTGAAGGGAACGGATATTAAAAAAATTTCTGAGTCACCGGAAATTGAATATACGGTGAAAAGAATTAATAGTGTGGCGGATTTGGTGGGTAAAGATATTATCGAGACACCAGAAACGTTGCGCGGCATGTCGGCGGAACGAGCAAAGAATTTTAAGCGCACGGTGATGCTAACCGGAGTGAATGATTCAGCTAGGGAAACTAGATTTGTTTCGGGGGCCTATAAATTGGTTTCGGGTGAGCATCTAAAAAATGACGATAAAAATCAGATTTTGATGCACGAAGATTTGGCGAAGAAAAATAATTTGAAAGTGGGGGATAAGATAAAAATTAAATCAAATTTATTTGATGCGGATAATGAAAAGGCGGCAAACGAAACTGTAGAGGTGAAAATTAAAGGGTTATTTACCGGAAAAAATACGGGGGGAGTGACGGCGGCTCAGGAACTTTATGAAAATACTTTAGTGACGGATGTTTCGACGGCGGCAAAAGTTTATGGCAATGATGAGGATACGGCGGTATATCAGGATGCAACATTTTTCGTGAAGGGCGAGAAAAATCTGGACCAAGTGATGGCTGTGGTGAAGAAATTGGATGTGAATTGGCGCGAGTATAATTTGATAAAAAGCGCCTCAAACTATCCGGCTTTAGAGCAATCAATTTCGGGAATGTATGGAGTGGCTAACCAAATGTTTTTCGGTTCACTAATTTTTGCGGGAATTGTAGTGGCTCTAGTTTTGCTACTTTGGATGAACGCGAGAAAAAAGGAAATCGCAATTTTATTAGCGATAGGTTTGGAAAAAGGACAGATTTTTGGACAGTTCGTGATAGAACTTTTGATGGTAAGCCTACCGGCGTTCGTGGGGGCTTATGTCTTGGCAGGAAAATTTGCGAAAATAATGGGGAATGACATTTTTAAAAATGTAACAACTGGGGTGACAAAACAAATGGCGAAACAGGCTGGGGCGACGCAGTTGGGTGGGGGTGCAGAAATGGAAGGTTTTACTAAAACTCTTTCGGCAATTGATGTACAGATGACGACTAATGCAGTGATGATAACGGTGGTTTTCATGTTGGCAATCATACTGGTTTCACTTGGGATAATAAGTTATCGAAATTTAAAAAAGAATCCAAAGGAACTTTTGACAGAGCTTTAAATTTGGTATATTTAGATTAATGAAAATATTGATCGTAGAGGATGACCGAATGATTCGGGAAGGGGTGGTAGAATTTTTGCGGGAATTTAAATATGAGATGGTCGAGGCGGGGGATGGGCTAGAGGCGCTGAAGAAGTTTAATCATGAAATTAATTTGGTGATTTTAGATATCAAATTACCGTCGATGAGTGGATTAGAAGTTTTAAGAAAAATTCGTGAAAAGAGTCGGGTACCGGTTTTGATGATGACGGCATTTTCGGACGAAGAGTCGCAGATCATGGCCTTTTCGAATTTGGCGGATGGGTTTATGGAAAAACCGTTCTCGTTACCGGTTTTAAAAGCACGAGTGGAGGCACTACTGAAAAAGACTTTAGGTGAAGATTTAAGAGAATTTAGTTATCAAGAAACTAAAATCGATTTTGTGAGTTTTCGAGCTGAGGTAGCAGGGCAACTAGTAGAAGTAAAACCGAAAGAACTGGAGATTTTAAAATATTTGTTTTTGAATGAAGGGCGAGTTCTCAAGAGGGAGCAAATTATTGAAAATGTCTGGAAGGAAAGTGAAGAAATTCCGTTTGATCGAGTGATTGATGTTTATATTAAGGAACTAAGAAAAAAATTAAAACTGGATTGTATTTATACGGTGCGCGGGGTGGGGTATAAATTGGAGCGAGAATGAGAAGAATTTTCTGGAAGGGATTTTTCAGGGTTTTGATACTACTACTTGGGGTAGTGATAATTATTCACGGTGGGATATTTTTCGCGCTGCCGAAATCTTATCTAGAGGAAAAAACAAAGGAAATTAAGCAGACGGCTGCGGAGGTAACGAAAAATTTGGCTGGAAAAAATCGTGAATATGTGGAGCAAGCTTTGGATTTTTATTCCAGGAGTGGTGAGATTAAAGCTTACCTAAAAACGCAGAATGCAGAGAACGAGATGAAAGTTTCAGAGCTGCTACCTGTGGATCGGACGAGCGAAAATAACTCGGTGATTATTGAAGAAAAAAGTGTGAAGCTTCTAAATGGAGAAGAAGCTTTGGTGCAGTTTGTTTCGACGGCAAATTTAGAAAAAGATGCAATTGATTTGAGCTTGAAGTTTTTGCCGGTGACACTACTGGGATCGGTGGTGTTATCGCTGGTGGCGGCGGGATTTTATGCGAGGCAAGAAACTTTGAGAATGAAACAAGTGAACTTTGAATTTTTGCGTGGGGCTTCGCATGAATTGAAAACGCCACTGACTAGCTTGAAGATTGTTTTAGAAAATATGCAATTCAAAGTAGGGAAGTATAAGGATCGGGATTTTTATTTGGAAAAATGTGGGGAAATGGTGGATGAACTTGACGCGGGAATTCGAGAGTTACTTTTGATGTCGAAAATGAATAGTTTCGAAAAGTCTGAATGGATAAAAATTTCGGAAGTAGTTGAGGAAGCCTTGAGGCGAAATCAAATTATAATTGCGGAGAAAAATCTGCAAATGCGAATTGAGATGGGTGAGCAAAAAATTTGGTTGAATCGAATGGCTTTATCGATGGTGTTGGCGAATTTAATCGGCAATGCAGTGAAGTATGCGGAGGAGGGTGGTAAAATTTCTGTGCAGATGCGAGATGGAGTACTAGAAATTAAAAATTCTTACAAGGCGAGCGTAAACGAGCAGAGCGGAAGTGGTTTGGGTCTTTATATTGTCAAAAATTTATTGAAACGATATGGTTTACAGTATGAAATCCGTGACACGAAAAAGAGTTTTAGTCTTAAAATCGATTTTGGAACTTTAAAAAAGAAAAAACCCTTGCACAAACAGGGGAATCACGTTATAATGTGAGGTAGTGGATTCGTAGCTCAGTTGGTTAGAGCGCTGCCCTGTCACGGCAGAGGTCGCGAGTTCGAGTCTCGTCGGATCCGCCAGAATAAAGCCCTTCGGGCTATTTTTTTGGTTTGAAAAATAGGGCTTAGCGGAGTCTATGTAAATACGCGGTTCAAAATGGGGGGAACTTTAAGCAAATCGAATTTGGGATTTTAATTTTTTAACTTAGAGAATTTTTTCGACAATGAACTGAGTGGCGAGAGGTTTTAATTCCTGAAGTTTTTTCTCATCGTCGATAGTGTAACAGAAAACTGGCGCTTTGGTCTTAAATTTTTGAATAGCAGGGCGGGAAAGCATGGACTCGTTGACGCTGAGAAAATCTGGTTTGACGAGGCTCCAAATGAGAGGGTTATTGACAAAGAAATCATATTTCTTGGCAAGGTCAGAGTTATCAGAAAGAAGAAGCCCGACGGGAATTTTAGGATGATGCTTTTTAATCCAATAGACGACGCGAGGATCGAAACTTTGGAGATAAATTTTCGGGTCACGATAACTTTTGAGATATTTTTCGAGCGCAGTGAGGACGGTTTTACCGAAGAGGGAAATGTTAGAATGCTCGGTGGTTTTTAGCTCGATTAAGATAGGAACCTTGGCGTGAATTAAATCTAATACCTCGGAAAGTTCGGGGATGGTTTGATTAGTGGAAACACCATCGGAATTAATCAGTGGAAGTTTTTTAAGAGTATAAAGACCGGTATCTTCAAGATTGTAAGATTTTTTAGTCATCCGCAGAGTATTGTGGTCATGAAAAACCGCGAGCTGAAGATCTTTGGTAAGATGAATATCCAGTTCGATAGCATAATTCGCGAGCAGGGCACGCTTAAATGCGGAAAGAGAATTTTCCGGAAAATTCTTGGCGCCTTGATAAGTCCCGTGCATGCCGCGATGAGCGATGAGATCCGAAATGAGGCTCTTCATAACCTCATTATACATTAAAGAAAAAATAATGTATAATGTCTCTATGCCATTGTAGCTCAGTCGGTAGAGCAGCTCATTCGTAACGAGCAGGTCACAGGTTCGATCCCTGCCAATGGCTCCATTTTTTTATCTGGTGGGAGCCAGTTTTTTATTGATAAAAAATTTGAACGTGCCGATTTATTAAATCTGCGAAAGAAAATGTGAAGACGCTGTTTTAGTTAAATTTGCGAGAGAAATTCAATGGCAGAATTGGCGGCAATGGCACCGTCGGAAGAGGCAGTGACGAGTTGGCGGAAATTTTTGGAACGACAATCACCGGCGGCGAAGAGGCCAGCGAGATTGGTGGCACAAGAATCATCGGTAATAATGAAACCAGATTGATCAAAAAGCAGGAGGCTACGCAGATTACTGTTCTGGAATATTTCAGTGAGAGAAGAGAGGCGGCCAATTTCAACAAAGAGGCTGGAAACGGGAAGGACTTGTTGATTTTTTAAGATGAGGGAATCGAGATGATTATCTTCATTGGCATGGCAAGCGAGAATTTCTTGATCATAGAGAATTTCGATATTGGCGGAATTTTTAATTTGGGAAACTAGGGCTTTTTCAGCGGTAAAATGGGAGCGGCGATGAATGAGAAAAACTTTTTGCGCAATATGAGAAAGATAAGAAGCGGCGAGAAGGGCGGAATTACCACCACCGACGACGGCGACGGTTTGATTCTGATAAAAAGCGCCATCACAAGTGGCACAATAGGAAATGCCATGGCCGATGAGCTCGGATTCATTAATAAGATTGAGGCGACGTGGCGTGGTGCCGGTAGCGAGAATAACGGATTTGGTAGTATAAGTTTGATCGCCGGTTAGAGTGAAATGAGTGGTGGTTTTTTCAAGATGCTTAATTTTGTCGTAGGTGAGGGAAAGGCCGAGGGATTTTAGCTGTTGATAAATTTGTGCGGAAAGTTCAGGGCCACTGACTTTGGCGAATCCGGGATAATTTTCGACGATGGGGGCTTCTAGAATCTGGCCGCCGTAGCCAGCGTTTTCGAGTAAGAGGACTTTTTGGTGGTTGCGCAAAAGATAAAGTGCGGCAGTCATGCCAGCGATACCAGCGCCAATGATAACGACGTCATAAAGTGGGGTGGAGTTTTCGTTCATAAATATATTATAGCGTAAGCGGTGAAGAATGTCGCATATGAAAGAATGTCGCATGCCTTTTTTCGGACCGCTCAAGGGCGCTTGCCCAAGCCTATGTCCTCAAAAGGCAAGACGACATTCTTTTTAGAAAGTTAGGGAAAAGTAAGCGGCATTCTCTCTTTTGAACAATTAGAAAAAGTAAGACGATATTCTTTTTGTGTTTATGTTAAAATATATACATATGAAAGGCCAAAAATCACAACTACCGACCCCTCACGGGGGGTGGTTTAGGTGGGAATTAAAGTTTCTCGGATTATTTTTGGTTTTTATTTCTTTTTTGAATTTGATTTTTAGCAAAAATACTTTTGCTTTATATACTCCGACGCTTTCGGTCTCGGTGGATAATTCTGCGATGTCCGTGAACGGAAATCAAGTGATAAATTCAGCTTCACAAACTTCGGAGCTGCCGATTCGAGTCACAGTGAATACGAATAATAAAACTGGTTATACGGCGACCTTAAATACTGAAACAAATGAGACGGCATTAGCGAATACTGAGTCTTCGAGCGGAGCGAAAATTGATTCGATTGATACAAATAAATTACTTACGAATTTTTCACAAAACACGTGGGGATTTTTGAGTCCTTTAAATGGAAATTATCAACCGATTCCAGGTCTTTCTAATTCGGTAAATCTTTTTAGTACTGCCGCGAAAACTTCCGGCAATGAAAGCTTTTATTTTAAAATTGGTATGAAGTTATCTGAGAATCTTGAGTCAGGGAATTATACGAATAAATTAGTGATTTCGGTAGTTTCGAATCCGTACGAAAGAAGAGCGGTGATGGAAAGAGGAGGAGAATTTTCTAGATCTATAGATCGCATGGGGCTAAATACTAGCTTTGAGGATGGTGGTTGGGGTAAAAAGGAAAAAATCAAACATGTTTATGCTAGTCCGATTAGACCAGAATTAGTTCCTGCTAATGCAAAAAATGTCGAAGATAGAGACGAATCTGATTATGAAATTAAGGTATGGTATGACTCAGACAGCCAGACACTATATTATTGGACAGATTCAAATAAAATTTATTTGAATAAAAATAGTGCTTATATGTTTAGGAAATTTACGCAAGCTATTGACATAGATTTAAGCGGCTTTGATTTTTCGGAAATAATTGATGCCACAATGTTTTTTAGTGAAATGCGTAGTTTAGAAAGTTTAGATCTTGGCAACATTAATACGCAAAACGTAACAAATATGGATCATATGTTTAGTGGACTTTTAAAACTTACATCATTAAATTTATCATCATTAAATACAAAAAATGTAACAAATATGAGATGGATGTTCTCTGGTGATGAAAAATTACAATCATTAAATTTACAAAATTTTGATACCGCTAATGTGGTAGACATGTTCCACATGTTTCATGGGGTGTCACAGCTTAATGACTTAAATCTATCTAACTTTCATACACAAAATGTAAAGAATATGAGTTTCATGTTTCACGGTATGGGTAATTTATCAAGCTTGAACATTTCTAATTTTGATACGCAGAAAGTAGAAGATATGTCCAATATGTTTAACGCCGCAACGAAACTAAAGACATTAGACCTTACATCTTTTAATACGGTAAATGTAAAAAGTATGTATGGAATGTTTTATAATATGCATAATCTTGAAACGCTATTAATTCCTAATTTTAATACGGAGAATGTAACTAATATGAATAGGATGTTCTATGGTGTGATGAAAATAAATAGTCTTGATTTGTCTAATTTTAATACTAGTAAAGTTACCGATATGGATAGTATGTTTGCATATATGCCAGGTCTGACAAATATTAATCTATCATCATTTAATACAGAAAATGTTGAAGATATGAGTGATTTGTTTAGGGATTCAAATAATTTAGTGACGATTAATTTATCATCATTTAATACTAAAAAAGTAAAAGACATGAGTTATATGTTTTCTGTGAGTAATTCACCTCAAAGATTGGAAACCATTTACGTTGGTGATAATTTTATTACGGACAATGTTACTGATTGGAGCTACGCTTTTATTGGACAAGTAAGGTTGCGTGGAGGGAACGGTTCGTATCTTAATAATCCTGGTGCGGCTGATAAATCTTGGCTTCGTATCGACGATCTAGTCAATGGTAGACCGGGGTACTTTACGCGTAAAACGTAGAATTTGTATGAAGTGTTTATGGTAAAATAAAGATATATGATTAGCCAAAAATCACATATAGGAAAGCCCCACGGGGGGGGGGGTGGTTTAGACGGGAATTGAAGATTCTCGGACTATTTTTGGGCTTAGTTTCTTTTTTGAATTTAATTTTTGGCCATAACTCTTCTGCTTTATATACTCCGACACTTTCGGCTTCGGTGGATCAAGCGAATTTGCAAGTGAACGGAAATCAGGTGATAAATTCTACAGATAAAACTACGGAAATTCCGTTCAATTTTACGGTAAATACAAATAACCGGACTGGTTATACGGCGACATTAAGCTCCGAAACTGAAAATACAGCACTAATTAATACTGGGTCTGCGGTCGGGACGAAAATCGATTCCATAAATACAAACTCGACACTAAATAATTTACCGAGTAATACTTGGGGTTATAAGTTTGGCGCCTCCACGAACTATGCGCCGATTCCAGCACTTTCTACACCGGCACAAATTCTTCAAACTACAGGGAAGACTAACGGTAATGAATCAAATCAACTTAGTATTGGTATGAAATTATCCGATAATCTGGAATCAGGGAATTATACAAATAAATTAATCTTATCTTTTGTCTCAAACCCATACACGATGCGCGCCATGATGACGATGGGGATTGATTTTAATACTAAACTGAAAACCTTTGAAACGGGTGGAAATAGGATTGAACATATTTCGCGAAGTATGACAGCCCCGAGCTCTGGCGTAAATACCGTAAGTCTTGAGGATGAGGTTAATTCGGATTACGAAATTAAGGCTTGGTATGATACGGCGACGAAGACGGTATATTATTACACCGATGCAGAAAAAATTATTTTAAATGTTGATAGTAACGCAATGTTCCATAATTTAGTAAATTTAATTTCGCTCGATGTATCGAGCTTTGATACATCGAAAGTGAGGGGGATGGGAAATATGTTTTTTGGTGATGAGAAATTAGTTTCATTGGATTTATCAAATTTTGATACACGGAATCTAACGAACATGGATAAAATGTTCTACGGAATGTCAAATCTCACAAGTTTGAATATTAGCTCTTTTGATACTTCGAAAGTGACGAACATGAATTCGCTATTTTATGGCATGGTGAACATCGAAAATATTAATATTTCGAATTTCGATACACGAAGTGTGACGAATATGAATCACATGTTTTCGAGTATGCACAAACTAAAACAGCTGCAACTGCCTGTTACTTTTGATACAGTGAATGTAACGGATATGAGTTTTATGTTTGCTGAAAATCATAAGTTGAAGACATTAAATCTTGGACATTTAAATACCAGTCGGGTGACGACGATGGAGAAAATGTTTAATAATATGTGGGCGCTGGAGAATTTGGATGTTTCGAGTTTTGATACGAGTAATGTGACGAATATGAGAGATATGTTTAATGGGGTGACGAAGATAACGACTCTGAATTTGAATAACTTTAATACTTCGAATGTGACAGATATGTCTAATATGTTTAACTCGATGCTTGCGATAGAAAATTTGAGTTTGCCAAGTTTTGATACGCGCAGGGTAACAACTATGAGAAGCATGTTTGCAACGATGGAAGGTCTGAAAAATCTGAATATTTCGAGTTTTGATACGAGTAATGTACGGGATTTTCGATATATGTTTGGGTTAGGAGATGTACAGAATTATGGTTATGACCAGATAGATCATCTGGAACATATCTATGCCTCGAAAAAGTTTGTAATTTCGGCAATGGAGACTGGTGGTAGTGGAGGAATTTTTCATCGCAGGCCGAGTCTGACGGTGAGCGCAGGTTGTACTTATGTTTCGGGGACGGGAAATCCATTCTGTATCGGTTCGACTTGGGTGGTATTGCCATAGCGAAGGAGTCATGTGAGATTTTGGCAAACTAAGGATTAAAGCTTATTTTTTTATTCCGGATATGCTAAGATAGATTTATATGGGAATGGGAAAAAGTTGTATTTCTGTTAGTAAAAACAAAATCAAATTTTTTTCGTGGTTTTTAGGATGTCTATTTGCGTTTAACTTGGGATTGATCAGTTTTGGTGGAGAAAGAGTGTCGGCTGCATTTGTGCCGACACTTTCTGTATCAGCATGGAAGCCAGAAACGAAGGTGAAGGGATCTGATGTTTTAAAAACAGCGAATAAGACAACTGAGGCTAGTGTGTGGTTCCAAGTTCAAACAAATAATCGTACTGGCTATACAGCAAGTTTTAGTACTGATACAGATAATACTGATTTGGTGAATTCATTATCTTCGACTAATTCGAAAATTACTTCGGTTAAATCTAATTATGCCCTAGCTGATTTTCCTGTTAATACTTGGGGATACAAATTAGATTCAGGAAGCTATGCGCCAATTCCTGGTCTCTCTAATCCGGTGAATATTTTTCAAACAACCAAACCAAATCCATCGGAGTATAAGGGTATATATTTTGGTATGAAGTTAGGCGATGACCTAGAGGGCGGGACTTATGAAAATAAAATTATTTTTTCGATAGTAACGAATTCATACGAGAAAAAAGCTCTAATGGTAAAAGGCGAGAGGATTCAATCCCGTCTTAGGAGTTTTAACGAAAATGGAAATAAAACAAAGCGCTTTAAGAGAAGTGCTAGTTTGCCGGGAAATCTAGAAGATGTTAAGAGTATAGAAGATGACGACTCTGATTTTGAAATTAAGTTGTGGTATGACAAAGCAGCGGAAACTGCTTATTACTACTCCGAGTCGGGAAAGATATTTTTAAATGAGAATTGCAATTCGATGTTTGCGGATGATATATTCGGTCAATATGGATTAAAAAATCTTGAGGAAATTGAACTTACTGGGTTTGATACAAGTAAGGTAAAAAGCATGTATCTAATGTTCTCATATTTGAAAAATCTTACAAAATTAGATCTTACAGGTTTCGATACATCGAATGTGACTAGTATGTGGAAAATGTTTTGGGGGTCTGAAAAATTAACAAATTTAAATATATCTAATTTTAATACTAAAAATGTGACTAATATGGATAGCATGTTTTTTATTTACTTAAAAAATCCATTCGATGCAAAACTGGAGCGGATTTATGTGAACAATGATTTTGATACTTCTAAAGTCGTAAATGCTAGCTATTTATTTTATGGTCGTAGAAAGCTTCGTGGTGGTAATGGCTCATTCCTGGCGGAACCAGGTATGGCAGACAAAACTTGGCTTCGCGTGGATCGTCCTGGAGTGCAGGGTTATTTTACTCGTAAACCATAGTGGTATGGGAATATTTTGGCCATAAACTTATAGAGGCGTGAGGATATTTGGCGCGTGAAATCATAGCGGTGTGAGTTTTATTCCGCTCTAACCTGTGATAAGATAAAAGTAATGGTGCAATTAGGTGTAAAAACAAACAAAGGTCGGGGGATTTTTGAATTTTTCTTTGCCAAAAGTCAGCCGGAAGTGGATAGGGAATGGGTGGCGGAAAATCAGCTGAAAATGGCGCGAATTTTTATGGCGGGGCTGGAAAAATATAATCTAGAGAGTGGTGCTGAGAATTTGGGGGGAGAGCTCGACGAGAGTGGTGCGACATTTGATGACGGAATGAGACGCCCGGTTAATGAAACAGCGGAGCGGGTGCTTTTGCCGGAGCAATTTTTATTGGTGGCGGGCTATCACATTGATGAGGATACCAAGACGCGGGAATTTTATGACGCGAATGAGGAACTCGCGACCCGTACGGTGATGGAAGCGATCTATACGAATCTTTTGATTGGTTTTAGCGCGGAAATTCAGTGTTTGGTGCTGATGAAAGTGGATGCGGACCTGACGCGATTTGGTGAAGTATTCGTGTTTTATCCGAAGGATTTTGCGAAGAAGAAATATCGTAGATTTATCGAACGTTTCGAGATTTATGATCAGACAGAGAAATGGTATGAACGGATTTTGATGCGACTCTCGGCGAAGCATCGTACGACTTTTTATGTGCCGAGTGAAAGTTTGGGGACTTTGACAGATGTGGAGGGGAATCCGGTGCTGATTTATATGAGTCAGGCGAAAATGCGTGAACGATTTGTAGAATTTTTTAATAACTGGGAGCAAAAATGAGCGAAAAAAGTGAGGTGAAAATTTTAGCGGTAGTGGGGATGAGCGGATCGGGCAAATCGGTGGTGGTGGATTTTTTGACCAAAAAAGGCGTGCCAAAAGTTTACTTCGGGGGAATGATTTATAAAGAAATGGAGCGACGCGGAATTCAACGCACGGCGGACGGATCGAGTGAACGACAATTTCGAGAGATGATTCGTGAAACTGAGGGAAAAGATTGGGTGGTGCGTCAGGTGATGGGGGAGATTGATAATTTGATTGTTTCGGGACAGAAGCGGATTGTGCTAGATGGCCTTTATTCCTGGACGGAATATAAGGAATTGAAGAGTAAATATCCGGGACTTTTGACCGTGGTGGCAATTGTAGTGCCGAAGGCCTTGAGGCATTTTCGAGTGGGGAAGCGCGAAGAGCGACCGTTTACTTTGAAAGAAATCCAGGAACGAGATTATACGGAAGTGGAAAATATTGAAAAAGGTGGGCCGATCGCGATGGCGGATTATTATATTCTGAATGACGGCAGTGTGGCGGAAATGAATGAAAAAATGGCAGAAATTTTAACGAGGATGGAATTTTAATGAAAAAATTAGTAATCATTGATGGAAAAAGCGTTTTTTATCGTGGTTACTACGCGATGGGGAATTTGGCGACCTCGAAAGGGGAACCGACTTCGGGAGTGTATGGTTTTGCGGTGATTGCGATGGAAATCGTGCGTAATATTCAGCCGGATCAGGTGGTGGTGGCGTGGGATAAGGCACGGACTTCGACAGCAAAGCGCCTCGCGATTTTTAAGGATTACAAGGCGGGGCGAGTAAGGCCGCCGGAAGATTTTTACGCACAGATTCCGTTGCTTCGGGAATTAATTTCGGCACTGTCTTGGGGTTTTATGGAAGTGGATGAATATGAAGCGGATGATATTATCGGTACTTTGGCGCGCCAGGCGGATGAGGCGGGGGACTATATGACTTATATTGTGTCTTCGGATCTTGATATGCTGCAAATTGTGGATGAAAATACCAAGATGTATCGAATTTTGCGAGGGTTTTCGGATCTCGAGGAGATGGATATTCCAGCGATTGAAGAAAAATATGGGATTTTGAAGTCGCAATTTTTGGATCTTAAGGCACTGAAGGGGGATAATTCGGATAATATCCCAGGCGTACCAGGGATTGGTGAAAAAACTGCAGTGAAATTACTCAATGAATATGGCAGCCTGGAGGGGATTTATGCCCATATCGAGGAAATTTCGGGGGCGACGCAGAAGAAACTAATTGCTGGTAAGGAATCGGCCGAGATGTCGCTCGCGCTTTCGAAAATTATGACAGATGCGCCGGTGAAGCTTTCGGATATTCCGGCTTTGAAGCTAGATTTTTCGCGCATATCAGAAGTATTTAAGCGTTTAGAATTCAATAATCTACTGAAGAAACTTAAAATTGAGAATGGTTTTTCGGATAGAGATGCTGAGATGGAAGTTAGAGAGGTGCCTCGAGTGGAAATTCCGGAGGGGATGCTAGTCGCGAGCAACATTAAGGACTTGATGCATGAGAACGCCGAGTTTCGTGAGCGAGTGTTTCAGGCGGGGAAGCTTTGGGACTTAGACCAGGCAGATTTTCTATTAAATCCATTGCGCCGCACAGGGGTGGAGGGGGTTGGCACAGTGGAAGAAGCGTTGTCTGGTACGTATTCGGAAGCGACATTGAACAAATTTAGTGAACAATATTTGGCTTTTTCGAAAGATGAAAAATTGAACACAATTTTTACGGAATTTGATATGCCGGTGGTGCCGATTCTCTACAAGATGGAAGCGGCGGGGATTTTGCTGGACATAGAGTATTTTGAGGGTTTGAAGACGGAATTTGAGAGGAAAGTGGCAGAAATTGAACAAAAAATTTATGAGCTTTCGGGTGAAGAATTTAACGTCAATTCGCCACTTCAGATGTCACAAATTTTGTTCGAAAAGCTAGGTCTGCCGGTGAAAGGCATTAAAAAGACCTCGCGAGGGTATTCGACGGGGGCAAAAGAGCTGGAAAAACTCAAAGACGAGCATCCAGTAGTCGCGGAAATTATTCGTTACCGAGAAACGATGAAGCTGCTGTCGACCTATATCACACCACTGATTGAACAGGTGGCGGCAGATGGACGCATTCATTCGACTTTTACGCAGAATGTGACGGCGACGGGACGACTTTCGAGCCTGAATCCGAATTTACAAAATATTCCAGTGCGTAGCGAAGAGGGGAAGAGAATTCGCCGAGGGTTTGTGGCGCCAGAGGGAAGAGTTTTGGTTTCGGCGGATTATTCACAGTTTGAGTTGAGGCTCGCGGCGGTGCTCGCGGGAGACGAAGCTTTGGTCTCAGATTTTAACCACGATGTCGATATTCATACAAAGACGGCGGCGGAAGTTTATCAGATTTCGATGGAAGCGGTGACAAAGCTACAACGTCGCGTGGCCAAGGTGATTAATTTTGGTATTATGTACGGAATGAGTCCGAAGGGGCTGAGCGATGCGACGGAGATGAATTTCTTCGAAGCGAAGCGATTTATTGATGAATATTTTAAGGTGCGTCAGAAAATTTATGCTTATCTGAATCAGACTCTGGAAGAGGCGCGGGAAACAGGTGAAGTGAGAACTTTTTACGGACGTAAGCGCCCGACGCCAGATGTAAAATCTTCGAACTTTATTATTCGTAATGCGGCAGAGCGGGCAGCGCAGAATATGCCGATTCAGGGGACCGAGGCGGATTTGATGAAGCGGGCGATGACTTTCGTGGATAAGAAATTGCCGGAGGGGGCGAGATTGGTGTTGCAGATTCACGATTCTTTGGTGGTGGAATGTGATCGGGCCGATGAAGAAAAGGTGAAGTCGATTTTGCAAAAAGAGATGGAAGGGGTGGCGCCAGAATTGAATATTAAGCTCAAGGTGGAAGTAACGGCGGGGCAGAATCTCGGAGAACTATGACGATGAAGCTGGAAATTTATCAAGGTGCGGAGGGGGAGGTATTTTTCGATGTAGATGAAATGAACCAAACGATTTGGGCGGAACAGGGGAAGATTGCCGAGCTTTTTGAAGTGGACCGTACGGTAATTTCTCGGCATTTGCGTAATATTTTTGCGGATGAAGAGCTGGAAGCAGGAAAATGTGTGAAGGAAGAAGTAGAAGAGCGGCTTGAGGGCGGTCGTCGGATTGCGCGTAAAATTAAAAAATATAATTTGGACGTGATTATCTCGGTGGGGTATCGAGTGAATTCGAAAAAAGCCACGAAGTTTCGTATTTGGGCTTCCTCGATTATTAAGCGCTATATGACGGAGGGGGTGGCGGTTAATTATGATTTGGTGAAGAAGTTGCCGGACGGAAGTGAAAAGCTGCAGAATCTAGAGGAGACGCTGGGGATTGTGCGCAGGATGTTGACGGAAACTAGCTTGAGTGCGAATGAGGCGAATGGAGTGCTTGAGGTAGTGACGAAATATGCGGATAGTTTTGCGACGATTTCAGAATATCTGAACAATAAAATTATTTTTTCAGTAGACACCCGGGCGAGAAGAGATTTGAGCGAAGTGGAGATTGAAAATTATGTCTCAGACTTACGTGAAAGACTGAATGAGAGTGAAAATTTCGGGGTACTGGCGGAAAATAACAGTGGTGAAACATTGATTTCGGCCCGAATACAAAATTTGTTCGAAAGAAGTGATTCGGTGGCTAAACGGGCGGCGAAATTGTTATATTTTATCGTACATGAGAAGCCGTTCCTAGAGGGAAATCAACAGATTGGTGCGTTACTTTTTGTGGTTTATTTGTCGGTGAATTTCTTTCAATTGAATGAACAGGGGGAGACAAAGCTCTCGGATCGAGCTTTGACGGCTTTGGTGCTTTTGATTGCAGAAAGTCAGCCGGAAGAGAAGGAATTGATGCTGAATTTGATTTGTAAATTGCTTGATAAATAAAAATGGTATAATAAGAGGAATGAAAGAATTAATTGCGACTTTTAAGGAAGCCTATCAGAAGGAACGTAGTCTGGTAATTTTTCAGGTAATACTTCTGATTTTATCTCTGGCTTTTCTGATTTTTTCGGCATTGAATTTGCAGCCAAATGCCTCGATTGTAAAAATTAGCTACGGTGATATCGGGCGTTATCAAGGCGGGGAATGGTCTTCGATGGCGAATTCTGGGGGTTATCACGATGGATCTTGGCAGGCAATGCTGATTTTTCCAATTTTGGCTTTAACTTTGGGGGTATTACATAATCTGTTAGCACTGCGAATTTTTGAGAAAAAGGGCGCGGCGGTGGCAAAAATGTTTATTTGTATTTCTCTAGGTATTTTAGTGCTAGGCTTTTTGGTTTTCATTAGATTACTAGGTGAAAGTTAATTAATTCGGATATAGTGATGATGAAGAAACAGCAAAAAGTGCAGAAAAAGACGCAACAAAATATGCAGAAATCGGTTTGGGATAGTTTGGATTTACCACAGGGGAAACGTACGAAGCTTTATCGTTTCTTTGAGATTCTACCAGGCTTTACTTCATATATGATTTTGATTCTTTTGGTGGTATTTTCGCTGATTAGTCCAGTGCTGGGGTCTTATTATCTGTTATTTATTATTGCTACGACCTTGGTAAAGGCAGTGGGAATTACTTTTCGTACTGTACAGGGGTATCAGGCTTCGAAAGCTTCAGAAAAAGTGGACTGGCACCAGAGATTTTTGGATTTATATGATCCACATGCGGCTTATGAAAAATATCATCGCAAAAAGAGTACCGAATTTGGTTTCGATAAGCATGTGAGGAACCTGAAGATGCTAGCAACCGGCCGTGATTTAGTGGTGTCGGAAAAAATGCTAGACGAAAATGGCAAGGTGCTGAAGGTAGAATTTCCAAAACCAGGGGATATTTATCATGCGGTGATCATGGTGGCTTACAATGAAGGTCTCGAAACTTTGATTCCGACAGTAGAGGCGGTGAAAAATACTACTTTTGATAATAAAAAAATAATTTTAGTGTTCGGCTATGAAGAGCGCGGTGGGGAAGCGATGAAGGAGAACGCGAAGCAGTTGTATGAAAAGTTTAAAGACGATTTTTATGCTTTTATTCCAGTGATGCATCCAAAAGATCTGAAGGGGGAAATCCAAGGTAAGGGGCCAAACCTAGATTATGCGGCAGAGGAATTAGCGAAGTTCTTGCGTAAGGAAAAGATTGATTTTGCAAACGTGATTGCGACTTCTCTAGACTCTGATAATAAGATGCATAAATCGTATCTAGATAATGTGGCTTATGAATTTGTAGTGCATCCAAACCGTCAACATTTAAGCTATCAACCAGTTTCATTGTTTACCAATAATATCTGGGAAACGCCGGCGCCGATGCGAATTATCGCAGTGTCGAACTCATTTTTCAATATTATTTCCTCGATGCGCGTGCATACCTTGAAGAATTTTGCTTCACACTCGCAACCATTTTTGGCGTTATCGAATATGGGTTACTGGAGTAAATTGACGATTGTGGAAGATGGCCACCAGTATTGGCGCTCGCTATTTTACTTCAAGGGTGATTACAGTGTGAAACCAATTCATATTCCGATTTATCAGGATGCAGTGCTGGAGGATGGGCTTTGGAAGACTTTGAAAGCGCAATTTATTCAGCTTCGACGCTGGGATTATGGGGCTTCGGATGTGGCTTATGTGGGGGTGAGGACTTTTTCGAAGGACCGCATGGAGCGTACCGGAATGAAATTCTGGCCATTATTTGTGAAATTTGCCAGACTCCTTGAAGGACACGTAACTTTAGCTTCGATTTCACCGATGGTGGCGTTTGGTGGTTGGGTACCAAAATTACTCAACGCTTCCTCGAAGGAACTCTTAACCTTTAACTTGCCAAATACAATTTCTTATGTGCAATTATTCGCTTCGATTGGTTTAATGGCGACGATTTTGTTATCATTTGGCATGTTACCAAAACGCCCAGCCCATATTAAGAAACCAAAGATTTTTATGCTGTTACAATGGCTTTTGATGCCAGTGGTGGCGATTATTTATCAGTCCTTTACGGCATTTTATTCTCAGACCAGATTGATGGTGGGGAATTATATGGAAAAGTTTGACGTCACGAAGAAAGTGGTGAAGAAATAATTTGAGGCTACTAAATGAATCCGGAATTAAAAACGTTTGTATTAAGAGAATTTCCGGTGGCGGGAAAGGCATTGGATTTAGGTTGTGGCCCAGGGGTAGATATGAGGGGTCTTCAGGAACTTGGCTGGGTGTGTGACGGCGTAGACTTATTAACTGGCGTGGATTTAAATTATTTGTATCAATCAGAGAATGCGCCATATGATCTGGTTTATTCGAATTATGTGATACAGAAGTTGGTGCGCTCGAAAGCATTGGTTTTTTCGATTGCGAAGAATTTGAAAAGTGGTGGTAAATTTTTTATTCACACTTTTGAGATGGCCGATGGAGTGGCAAAAAAGCGATTTACAGAAGAAAGTCTAAGGAGTCTTTTTGTGGATACTGATTTAGAAATTGAAAGTTGTAGGCAATTTAAGGTTTGGGACGACGAGCCTGGTCACATGCACTACCATCATATCCTGGAAATTACAGGGAAGAAGAGATAAAAAGCCCAAAAAATTACCCAAAAATTACCCAAAAATAGCCAAAAAAATAATCTCCCGGAAGGAGAATAAATTTGGTGGGTCGCGAGGGATTCGAACCCCCGACTTCCTCCGTGTAAAGGAGACACTCTAGCCAGCTGAGTTAGCGACCCATAGATGTATTTTACCATAAAATGTGTTAAAATAAAAGAAATATTTTTGAGTAATTAGAAAGAAGGCAGAATGTGTAACCTATGTGGTGAAGATGAGCAAAATGTAATGAAAATGCGTCATACACTTAGTCATGTTTTAGCTGCCGCTTTGGTTGAAATGTATCCAGGAGTGCAGTTTGGCGTGGGTCCAGCGACGGCAACTGGTTTTTATTATGATATTGATCTTTCGGAAGTGAAAGATGCAGAGGGGAATGTGATGAAAATCACCGATGCAGATCTTCCGAAGATTCAGAAAAAAATGTATTCAATCATCAATAAGAAGTTCGAACTTATCTATTCTGAGAAGAGTCGCGAAGAGGCTTTGGCTTGGGCGAAAGAAAATCATCAGAAATACAAGGTGGAATTGATCGAAGATTTGCCAGAATCAGAGACTATTTCTTTCTATCAACTCGGTGATTTTATCGATCTTTGTAAGGGGCCACATGTGGAAAATATCGGTAAGGTCGGTGCATTTAAGCTAATTAAGGTAGCGGGTGCGTACTGGCGTGGGGATGAAAAACGTGAAATGTTGACGCGTATTTACGGTGTAGCCTTTGAGACGGAAGAAGAATTAAAGGAATACTTGCAGCGCCTAGAAGAAGCTAAGGCGCGTGATCACCGCAAGCTGGGTAAGGAACTTGATTTGTTCAGTTTTTCAGAATTAGTGGGCGCAGGTTTGCCACTCTTTTCACCTCGTGGAACAGTACTGCGTGACGTTTTGACGAATTACTCATTATCTCTGCGCGCGAAACACGGTTTTGAGCGAGTTTGGACGCCACATATTACGAAGTTGGATCTCTATAAGGCTTCTGGTCACTATGCAAAATTCGGCGCGGAATTATTCTTGGTGCATTCTCAGGTGAATGGGGAAGAATTTGCTTTGAAACCAATGAACTGTCCACATCATGCGCAAATTTTTGCCAGTCGTCCACGTACCTACAAGGAAATGCCGGTGCGCTATATGGAGTCTACGACTGATTACCGTGATGAAAAATCTGGTGAATTAGGTGGATTATCCCGTGTGCGCTCTTTGACTCAAGATGACACCCATGTTTTCTGTCGTAAAGAGCAAATTAAGGCGGAAATCCAGAATTTAGTTGGAATTGTGCGTGAACTTTATACCGTGGTGGGGATGAGTAAATTACGTGCTCGCTTATCATATCGCAATGATGAGGATAAATATCTCGGTGATAAATCACTTTGGGAAATGGCACAGGCGCAAATTAAAGAGGCGGCTATTGAAAATGGGCTGGATTACTTCGAAATGGAAGGGGAGGCAGCATTTTATGGTCCGAAAATTGACTTTATGGCCGAGGATGCAATCGGTCGTGAACATCAAGTGGCGACAATTCAGCTGGATTTCGTGCAGCCTGAGCGTTTTGAGCTTTCATTTGTGAATGAGAACGGGGAAAAAGAACGTCCAGTGATGGTGCACCATGCAACTTTGGGTTCGATTGAGCGTTTTATGTCGGTATTTATTGAGCATACCTCTGGTTGGTTCCCATTCTGGTGTGCGCCAGAACAGGTACGTATTTTGACGGTGAACGATCAAGTCTTGGATTATGTAGAGAAAATCAAGCAGATCTTGAGTGAAGTGACATTAGAGACGCCTTTGAAGCATAATGATTTGCGTTTTACTGCGGATGTATCTGATGAGTCGCTCGGAAAAAAGATTAAGCGCGCGGTTTCGATGAAGACGCCAGTGTTACTAATCGTCGGTGAGCGCGATAAAGAAAATGGTACGGTTTCAGTACGCGAAAAAGACGCGGAAAAAACGGTGGCACTAACGGAGCTTGCCGAATACTTACAAAATATTAAATAATGAGTTGTCTGGTCAGTGGAATTACAGGGGTGGTGCTGACCAGATTTTTATAGTAAAAAATTATCGTAAAAATGAACACTAAAATTATAGTAATCGTGGGACCGACGGCATCCGGAAAAACGGCGGTAGCGGTGGAGCTGGCGAAGCGTCTTAACGGTGAGATTATCAGCGCGGATTCGCGGACGATTTTTCAGGGGATGGATATCGGTACGGCGAAACCGGATCTTTTAGAGCGCGGTGATGTGCCACATTTTGGCTTCGATTTGGTGCGACCAGATGAGAGATTCACGGTGGTAGATTGGAAAAACTATGCGAAAGAGAAGATTTCTGAGATTTTAGCACGTGGTAAACAGCCGATTGTGGTGGGAGGAACGGGGCTTTATGTCGATGCATTGGTGTTTGACTATCAATTCTCAGAGGAAGCGAAGAAGGGGGAGCTTGATCGGAAAAAAATGGGGGATGAGTACGAAATTTATGGTATTTTAACTGACCGTGAAGAGCTAGGTGCGCGTATTAAAAAACGTGTTCAGTCGATGTTTAATGAAAAACTATATGAGGAATGTCGCAAACTGGCTCACAAATATGATTTTGGACTGCCGGCGATGAAAAGTAATATTTATCGATACGTTTGGGACTATTTGAACGGAGTTTCGAGCCTGGAGGAGGCGATAAATTTAGCTTCGACCTCAGATTTTCAGTTGGCAAAACGCCAGATGACTTGGTTTAAGCGGAATCCGGAAATAAAATGGTACAAGCGTGAAGAAATTTTAGACAAGATTTTAGAGAAGTTTCAGGTTGAACACTACTAAAATACAGCTTCTGGTGCTAAAATATAAGTAATATGGGCAAAGAAAATACAACTCCTTTAGAAAAATTGTTCGGCTCGAAAACGCGAACAAAATTATTATCATTATTTTTTAGTAACATCGAGCGTTCCTATTATGTTAGGGAAATGACTAGGGTCATCGATGAACAAATTAATTCCGTACGTCGTGAATTAAGTAATCTTGAATCAATCGGCGTGATTAAGAATGAAACCTATGATAATAAGGTTTATTATTCAGCGAATACTAAACATCCATTTGCGAGAGCCTTAAATATGATGTTTTCGACTAAGGTAGATAAGGTCTTGGTAGAGACCGCAGTGAAAGATAGTACTTGGGATGAATATATCCGCCCAGTGAAGTCATATCTGAGTTTTCTATTTGTGACGAACCGCGTGCCAGGACAGGACGGAATTGATATGCTGATTGTGGGCGACGATAGAACGAAGAAGCTTTCTCGTTGGGCGGAAGTGGTTGAGAAGAAAGAGGGGAAGCCATTAAATTATGTGATCATTTCACGCGATGATTTCAAATATCGTTTGAGTGTAAAAGATAGATTCTTAAAAGAAATTATGGAAATGCAGCATATCGTCCAATATGATCCAGAAGGCATGTTGAATCAATAAATTAACCGGGTGGCCGAACAGATAAAGGAGGAAAATGTTTGAATTAGAAAGTAAAAGTCCAGAAACTATCACGATTAAGACTAGTACAAAGCAGATTACGATTAATTTCGTAGAGGGGACGATTGCGGCTGATCTCGGCGTGGGGATAATTAGTGGTCCGGGAGAATACGAAATCGGGGAAGTGGCTATCTTGGGTGTGCCAGTAATGAACAATACAAAAACCATTTATGATGTGAGCGTGTCTGGGGTGCGTATCGGTATTTTGGGTGATATTGAAGAAGGGTTAGATGATATTGGTGTCTCAGATATCCTCTGTACTAGCTCAGTGCGTGCAATTAGAGAAATTGGGCCTAAGCTTATCGTAGCAACGGGGAATGTCGACGGTATGGTGGCGGAACTTAAATTAAGTGCTCGCACAGAAAAGAAACTGAAGATTAAACGTGTAGAAGATTTACCAACTACACAAGAAGTGGTAGTGCTTAATTAAAAAAATGTGTTCAAAGAACTCGCGAAATAGCGAGTTTTTTGATGGGGCGTAGTAAAGCGGTGTGGGATTGTATAAAAAATGTGTTCAATGGTAAATTCTGAGTAAAATTAGTGTTCATGATTGACTGGACAGGTTTGGGTCTTTGGGTGATATAATATATGTATGAATATAAATCCATATAATCTAATAATTGTCTTTACGATTATTATTATCTCTACGGTATTGCATGAGGTGGCGCACGGTTATGCGGCTTATTTTCAGGGTGATACCACAGCTAAGGATGAGGGAAGATTATCACTAAACCCATTGGTGCATCTAGATTTATTTACTTCGGTAATTCTGCCAGTTTTGCTTTATCTGACGGGTGGCGTAGTGTTGGGTGCGGCGAAACCGGTACCGGTAGATAGGCGAAATTTAAGGAATGGGGAAGGCTCGATGGCAATTGTGGCACTAGCTGGACCAATGATGAATCTTTTGATTGCATTTCTAATGTTTATGATTGGACATTTTACGGGATTTTTAGATGATCGAGGTGTGATCGGGTTTATTTTTGGTCAAACGATTATTATGAATCTGGGTTTTATGGCGTTTAATTTAATTCCAATTCCACCACTAGATGGGTCGAGGGTGTTGTATTACTTCTTGTCAGATAAATTACGCGAGATGATGGATTTTATCGAAATGCGCATGGGGATTTTGTTTGTTTATCTATTCTTGGTGATTTTTGGCAGTGCATTATCGACTCTAACTTATAATGTGATGGTGGGGATTTTAAGCGCATTTTATCTGTTAGTCGGGGCAGCTTAATCTGTAATTTTGAGATTTTGACATTTGCAGAAAGTTTTTTAAACTGCTATAATCAAATTATCCTAGTGGCAACATGATTTTCTGTATAGTCATGTTAAGGGATTTCGTGGTAATGGTTCTGTGGAATTATTACATAAGATTTTACCCACCGTAGTTAGATATTACGGAAAATATATGCCACTAGGATTTTTTGTTCTATAATAGACATATTAACCATGAGAATTTTGGTGGGAATGGATGAAGCAAAAAGTTAGAGTAGTCGGAATTATTAAAAAGGATGATAGCTTTTTGTTACTGAAAAAAGTATTGCATGATGACTCGGATGCGGTGATATGGAGTTTGCCGGCGGGGAAGATTAATTTTGGTGAGCAGCCAGAAGAGGCGATGGGGCGAACAATTTTTGAAACTTTAAATCAGAAGATTGAGACAATTAAAATTCGTGATGTAATTACTTTTACGAATCAAAGTGATGGTTCGAATATTTATAATTTATATATCATATATGATATAATTTTGGCGGAAAATAGCGATTTAAGGCTTGAATTAAGTGATAAATATTCAGCTTATAAATATGTGAGCTTCTCGACGGATGTAAACTCGAATTTTCGATTGGCGGACGATACTGCTTCGGTGATTAGTGTGGAATTTGGTCGCAAAAAGATTAATAAAATAAATCGGATTGATGCAAGAGCAGCGGTGCTAGGTGCGACAATTTATACGGATGGGGGATCGAGGGGAAATCCAGGACCTTCAGCGATTGGTTACGTAATTATTGATGAAAATGGCAAAGAAGTGGAGCGAGGTGGGGAATTTATCGGCTATGCTACTTCGAGATTGGCGGAATATTATGGCTTGAAGGCTGGGATTGAAAAGGCACTAGAATATGGATTTAAAACTGTGAAATTCGTGTCGGATAATTTGATGATGGTGAATCAAATGAATGGAATTTATACGGTGAAAAATAGTGATATTTTGCCGGTGTATGAGGAAATTTTGAAATTGATTCAGCGATTTGACGCGGTGGCATTCACGCATGTGAGGCGTGAACAAAATCAAGCGGCGGATGCGGAATTAAATGAAGTTTTAGACGAATACACGATTGAAAAAATCTAAAGATTTTTTATGCCGCTTGTGGTAAACTAGGGGAAATGGGAGAGAATCAGTGAAGATATTTTTTGCAGATAAACGGATCTTTGGTCTAGGAATTTTGTGTGCAAGTTTTTTTGGATTATGCTTATGCCAAAATAAAGCAGAAGCGTTATATATTTCTTCTTTGTCAGCATCGATTGATTCCTCGAAAACCATTGAGGTAGATGCGAATGAAATGACGAATAATCATGACGGTTTTTTCAAATTTGAAATTAATGGTACTTATAATGGGCATGTCAAAAATGGATTTTACGCCACGATCAGTACGGCGAGCGAAGAGCAGGCATTGGTGCCGACGAGGCCACAAAATCCGACGAAAATTAATCCGTTGCCAGACCAGCGAGAATTTTCGGATTTTGAAAATAATATGTGGGGATATAAGTTGCGTGACAATACCAAATATTCACCAATTCCAAAAAAGTCGGCTCGTGAGAAATTCATCGAGAGTGAGCATGAATCAGAGGGGAATTACACTTTGGATGTGGGGATGCGAATCGGCCGAAATTTGAGTGATGATGTCTATTCAAATAAAATTGTAGTATCTTTCGTGGCAAATCCGTTTGGGAATGCCAAGGAAGGTGACTCTTCGTTTTATACAGCTATGAGAAATTTAGCTGGTGGTGTAAAAAATATAAATTATATTAAGAGAAGTGCCACCCCACCAGCGGAGGGGACTTTAAATGTGAGAAATTTAGAGTCACACGATTCGCAATATGAAATTTTAATGTGGTATGACTCTAGCTTGAAGACGCTCTATTATTTTACAGAGGGAGAAAAAATTGAATTATCCCGATATTGTAATCAAATGTTTAGCGGTATGAGTAATTTAAAGGAATTAGATTTAAGTAGTTTTGACACTTCAAGGGTAACGAGCTTTTATCAGATGTTTATGGGGGCTTCTAGTATAAAGAGATTAGATTTATCAGGATTTAAAACCTCTAATATCAGTGTCATGGCAGATATGTTTAAGGATATGTCTTCACTTGAAGAGTTAGATTTATCGAATTTTGATATGTCAAGGGTGGAGCAAGTTGGGACAATGTTTGCAGAAGATGTTAAACTAAAAACTATATATGCGACAAGTGATTTAATACCAGGTGGGCCAAATAGGAATCTTAGTTGGTTGGGGGTATTTAGAGGATGTGTGAATCTGGTAGGGGGGAATGGTTCAAAGATGGAAGAGAGTGAATTAAGTTCTTCTAATTGGAAATGGATGAGGATTGATCGCCCAGGGACGCCAGGATATTTGACTTTAAAGAAGTGAGTCTGGATTGGTCACTAAATTGAGTAACAAAAATATTGAGTAATAAAAATATCACAAAAATTGTGATAAGATAGATGTAGAGCTTGAAAGATAATCGCTTGGCTTAGCCAAGAGGAAAGTCCGGGCAGCATAGAACGCAGTAGTCGTTAATGGCGACCGTTCGAAAATTTAGACGGCTTCGGCCTAAAAAATTGAAGAATAGGGAAAGTACCACAGAGACAATACCGCCTTCGGGCAAGGGTGAAAAGTGTAAGGTAAGAGCTTACGGCAATCCATGGTGACATGGTTGATGGCAAACCCTACTGGCTGCAAGGAGTGCTACTAAACTTTGGTTCGAAGATGCACGCTTACCGCTTGAATATTTTGGCAACAAAATATCTAGATAGATGATTATCGGCTAAAAGGGAAGAAACTTTTGTTGTGGTTTTACTTGTGATAAAAGTATTTGCACCTTTTAGTTACAAAACCCGGCTTACTGATAGCTTAAAAATAGACCCTTGCGGGTCTATTTTGTTATATTCAATTGAATAAATTATTTGATCAAACCTTTTTTCTTCAAAGTACGAAGAGCTGCGGTACTAACATTGATCTTGAGCTTTTTACCACCGATGAGGATGGTTTTCTTTTGGATGTTTGGTTTGAAAACTTTACGGGTCTTGTGCTGGGAGAAGCTTACATTATGACCGTACATTTTTCCTTTACCGGAAATTTCGCAAATAGCCATTATTTAATCTCCTTTTTAACTTGTTCGACAATTGCCTGGAAGGCAGCTGGCTGATTGACAGCTAATTCGGCCAAGATCTTGCGATCAACAGCGATGTTTTGCTTCTTCATACCATTGATGAGTTGAGAATAGTTCAAATCATATTGGTGAGCGGCGTTATTGATACGGGTGATCCAAAGAGCACGAAGATCGCGTTTACGATTACGGCGGTCGCGGTAAGCGTAGCGAAGAGCCTTAATAACACCTTGTTTAGCTAGACGGAAGCTGCGGGTGCGGTAATGTTGCATACCCTTAGCGGCAGCTAGAATTTTCTTATGTTTTGCGCGTGCGGCAACACCTCTTTTGATTCTCATGATTAAACTCCTAATGCGCTTTTAATGTTTTTAGCAATCTTACCCTCGACTGCACCAGCAGTCTTCATGTTACGTTTGCGGGCTTTAGATTTTTTGGCAAGAATGTGGTTGCCATAGGCGCGTTCGCGGATTAATTTACCGGTGCCGGAAATTTTAATACGCTTAGCAGTACCTTTGTGAGTTTTAAGCTTTGGCATAGGCTTTCCTTTTAGTTAATTTAGTATTCAATGTGCGATCAGGGAACCTTGAAAGTAGGAAATTACTTTTTTCGTACTCCGACTGATAAATTGCGTCCAGCAAATTGTGGTTTTCCTTCGACAATGGCGCAGTCGGCCATTTGTTCGAGAATACGATCGAGAAGTTGAGAACCAATTTCTTTGTGTGCCATTTCACGACCCTTGAAGGTAATGATAATACGGCAGTGATCGCCATCTTCGAGAAAACTCTTAATTTTGCGGATTTTAATGTTGAGGTCATTGTCGCTGATTTTGAGACCAATCTTCATTTGTTTGAGCTCGGATTGCTTTTCGCGAGCTTTTTTACGATTTTTAGCCTCTTCTTTCATCTTTTGGTACTGATATTTACCCCAATCGATGATTTTAACGACAGGAGGGGTGGCATTACCTGCGATTTCGACGAGGTCGACACCTTGCTCCCGGGCCAGAACCTGAGCTTCTTTGCTTGACATGATGCCAAGCTGCTCTCCATTAGTGCCAATAACGCGTACCTGTTCATAGCGGATTTCTCCATTGATTTTGGTGCGTGAAGTCTTAGTACTAATGTTGATTCCTTTCTTTTTAACCTTAGGGTGAATTATAACAAAATTTTTAGGGATTTTCAAGGGGTAAATCAGGGTGAAAAGGTAGTAAAGCAGATAGCTTCCTTGAGGTGTTCAAGTTTGATTTTTGGTGAGTTGTCATAATCGGCGATGGTGCGGCTGAGTTTGATAATTTTGATGATGGCGCGAGAGGAGAGTTTAAAGGTTTCAGTAGCGCGTTTTAATTCGGTTTTTAGGGTTGAGCTTAGGTGAATATATTGAGAAATTTCAGTAGATGTGAGGGTGCCGTTGAATTTATTAGTGGAATTGTAGCGTTCAGCTTGAAGTTGGGTGATATGGAGAATTTTATTTCGGTAAAAACTAAGATTTTTAGCGGAATCTTCAGGTGGAGATTTGGTCGAGAGGTGATCGATGAGAAGATTTTGGTCGAGATAGGGAAGATGAAGTTTGATATCAATGCGATCAAAAATGGGACCACTGAGGTGTTTGGTGTAGTTATGAATTTGAGTGGGGGTACAGGTGCAAGGTTTGACGTGTGAGCCATAATAGCCACAGGGGCAAGGGTTCATGGTGGCGAAAAGCGTAAAGTTGGCGGGAAAAGTAGCACGTTCTTTGGCTCGAGAGATCGAAATCTGGTGATCTTCGAGTGGTTGGCGCATAGCTTCGAGTACAGACCTAGGAAATTCAGGTAGTTCATCGAGAAAAAGAATGCCGAGATGAGCGAGTGAGATTTCACCTGGAGTTATAGGATTTCCTCCACCAATGATAGAGCAGGCAGAGCTACTATGGTGAGGTTGACGAAAGGGGCGTTTTTTAGGAATTTGGTCAAGTTCGGCGGTGAGACCGTGAATTTTATAAATTGAGATAAGTTCGTCTGGGCTAGGTGGCGGAAGAAGATCTTTGGCTGCACTCGCGAGCAAAGTTTTACCACTACCGGGTGGACCAGAGAGGAGTAGATTATGATGTCCGGCAATAGCGAGAATGAGGGCGCGCTTGGCAAAATCGAGACCTTGAATTTGGTCAAGAGTGCAGAAAGAAGAGTTATGGGAAGAAATGGGGGCGGAGCTAGAGTTCTTTTCTGAAATCGACGCGAGGTCTGGAGGGGAAATTTGACTTGAACTGCCAAGTGGCGAGATCGAACTTTGGTGTTTAAGATGAAGGAATAGCTGCTTAAGGGTGCGTACGGGGCAGATTTCGATACCTTGGATAAGGGTGGATTTGGCGGCGGAAGCGGCGGGAAGAAAAAAATGTTTAAAACCGTGATTTTTAGCGGTTTCAATAATATTGAGGATGCCTTTGACTGGCTTAAGACTGCCATCGAGAGATAATTCGCCGGTAAAAAAGAGGCCTTTAATATCATCTTCGCGAAGTTGTTTGGCGAGAATTAGAATATTGATGGCGATAGGTAAATCTAGGGAAGAGCCACTCTTAATGAGGTCAGCGGGGGCGAGATTGATAGTAATCTTGTGTTTTGGAAAAGAGAAATCCGAATTCATGATGGCACTGCGAACGCGTTCTCTAGATTCAAGAATGGTTTTATCACCCATACCCACGAGATTAAAACTCGGGAGACCTTTGTTGGTGGTACCTTCAACTTCAATAAGTTGTCCAGAATAGCCGGTAGGGATGGCGGTAAATACTTTAACATTCATAATTCTATGATGAATCTTTTATTTAAAAATGCCAAGAAAATGATGATTTTGGTGATGAGAAAAATAAATTTTGAGTAGGGATTTAAGGGGTAGGAGATAAATAAATAAGTTAAATCATAACTTGCTTATGCTTTTGATAACTTGCTTATGCTTAGTATTTTTTTGCAGAATGAACGTGGTGTGAGCTAACTAGGGGAAGATTGAGAAAGAATAGAGTATGGTCTATCTTTTTATGATATAATTAAATTAGTTGGGGCTGACAAAGCTTAGACGGATTATTAACAGATATCAGGCATGACGATTGATACCGTAAGTATTGAAAAAGTGAAGAAAATACTTCCAAGCACGTGCTTTATGCACCTGCTTTTGCCTAATTTAATATAGGCTGGTCTAACTCCAAGTTTTCGTAGTAGTTAGATTATCAGATTTACGAGAATAGATTTCGGACAGTGACGAGGCTGAAGTCGAAAATCAGTCATGGTAATCTATAGTTTTGTTATTTGTCGCTATAGATATAAACCAAGATGAAATAAATAACTATGCATGTAGAATGATATCATGAAGATTTTTCGGACCCGGAGGCAGTATCCGGCAGCTCCACCAATCGATTTTTAATGGCCTTTTTCGAGGCTATTTTTTATGTTTTTAAATAAATAAATGCCTGAGAAATGATTTTGATTGAAATTAAAAAATGTAAAAAGATGTATAACTGGGGTGAGCGATGTAAAATAGCTCAAAATAATAAAATATGTGTTCAAGTAAAACTAAAATTGTTCAATAATACTGAACAGAGTTAACAGGGGTAGATGTGGAAAACTAAAAAATAAGCAAAAATTGTAAAATAATTATTCAAAAATATGTTGACATTAGCGTTTTGAAGCGGTATTATAGAGGTAGCTTTTGAATAACAAAATTGTTCACAAGCCAAAAACAAACAATATAGCCAAAAAACTCCACACTCTACAAAAGAAATCGGTATTCCTCGCAGTTTGACCGATTTCTTTTTTTATTTTGAGTATTTTGATGGTTTTTATTACCGGGTTTTTACGATATGTTGCGGCGTGTCTTTTTTTTGTAACTAAAAAATAGTTTTTGGTCTTAATATAGAATTAATATGTAGCTAAGAAATTATGCCAAAAAAATATTTTTAGATTTTTATAAAGTTTTAACGGTTTCTAAAATTATTTGTTTCTAAAATATAAATGATTTTTATAACAACTAGGATCTTTTATTGTTAGACGTTTTTTAGACGTTATTTTTTTGTGAGTTTTTGTCGGTTGGTACATGGAAGCATTTTTGATCAGAAAAAAAGAAAAGGGAATAGTAAAGGTTTTTTGGTTCAGCAATATAAAAAAGGGGGAATTATTTAAATTTTAGTATGACTAAAGTTAGGGTGATTTTCTATAGTATTTAGAATGAGATTTTAGGTAATTTTCTATGAATATTGTTGTATTTTGTTAAGTTTTTAATTACAACATGGATGGTTTTTGGCTATTTTGTAGTAATTTATACAATTATAGATGTTTGATATTTTAGATATTTAACAGTTTATTATACTATTATGTTGTATTTATTACTTAAATATTTAATGAAAAAGGCTTGCATAAATTAGACACCCATGATACCATAAGAATGTCGAAAGACAAAAATACAAATAAACAACACATTAACAATTAGGAGAAAGACCAATGTAGCGACTAAGACTACGTTAGCCAGATTTTCTGGCGTATCAGCTGAGGCTGATCTTTTGCCCCACTAAAAGTGGAGCGGTCAATTTCAAGCGGTGATGGTTGTGGCTTATAGTTATGTTTTTTGCCAGATAACCACCCGCTTGACTATGGTATTTTCCATCGTACATTAGATAAATTTATGGAAAACCAAAGCAATTGAAAATATTTCTGGGAGGGAATAGGAAATTGCTTTATAATAGTCTTATGGTTAATCTTTTGATTGGAATTTCGAGCTTAATTTCTTTGGCAATTTTGGTAGTTATGCTCTTCACTACTACGCCAATGATGGTCGGCCCGCTAGGGATTATGCTGGCTTTTGTGCTGCTTTATGTTCTGGTTTTTGGAATTATTACCTGGGTGATGAACCTATTTTTGAAGGTAGTTTTTCTAAAAAACAGAACCACGCAAACAGACTATTTTAAAGCGGGAATTATTGCGATGTATCCGATTATGTTGTTGATTTTAGTGGCTTCAAGTGTGACAAATTTGCTGGTTTTGATTTTCTTACCGGCAATTTTTGTTGGTTTGTTATTTTTTGTGTTCACCAAGATGGTGAAATAGTATTTTTTTCAAAGTCTTTATGCTAAAATAGAGGCATGGATCAGAAAAATATTGGGCAGGTTTCTGGAGTAAATGATCGAGAACGACAGGATTTTTCTGGCTTAAATTCTTCTTCAGTGGAACAGGTACCGGATGGGGTGGGACAGATGTCTTCGGGTGGTTTTGGGGCAGAACAGGTTCCAACTGGGATGACGCAAGATGAAGCTATGGCGAGATTGAATCAAATGTTTGAAGCTCAGGGAATGCCTGGGGCGAACGGTTTTGACAGAGGACAGATGGCGATGGGCCAGATGGCGATGCAAGCGCAGATGAACGGTGTGCCAGGGCAGGCGCAGATGAACGGTGTGCCAGGGCAGGCGCAGATGAACGGTGCGCCAGATCAGGTGCAGATAAATGGTATTCCAGAGGGGATGCGGACAGGTGGCGTACCAGAGCAAGTGCAGATGAATAATATGCCAGGGCACGCGCAGTTTGAACAGGTAAGTCCAATGCAAATTCCTTCAGAGCAGATACAAGGCTTTGAAAATGCAAATTCACAGATTGAACAAGAAAAAAATCTGGAGACGGAACGGGCGGAGGTCGAACAGGGGGAGGAATTTAGTGATGAGGGGGTGCCGAAGAGTGATTTAGGGAAGATCGTAACAGTGGGGACGCGGACCTTTGAGGATGGAAAACTGATTGGAACGGATTTACCGAAGGCACGAGACAGAGATGGCCTAGAGGAAGAAATTTTGAAAGAAGTTGAGAAAACCAAAAAGATTAAAAGTCCGACCATGCAGTATCGACAAAAAAGAATGTTGAGTGCGAAACTTCTGCTCGACAGATACGGAAGAATACTCGGTCAGGATAATTAGATGAAGATCGGGGGTAAATAGGAAAGAAAAAGGTTAACCTGATAGAAAAGAAAAAGATTAACCTAAAAAGAGTTTAGGAAAAAACGAAGATAAATTAAGAAAATAAGACATAGCTAAACAAGACAAAAGAAGAGACAAAAATGAGCGAAAATCCGGTGGAAAATATCATTATGCGAAAGAATGCGGCGGGGACGCCGGCGGATTCTGGTGCGGCAAGTGCCGCCCCGAAAAATGCGCAGAATGAACAAAAAAATAGTTCAATTTTTACCCCAAAGCAGGGGGCGGATTTTTCGAAAATTTTCTCCAATAATGTCGTAATAGGTGTACAAATTTTTATCTTATTTTTGGTAGCGGCGCTCTTTGTGGGGGTGAAAATTTTAGCTAAAAAACGCAAGGCGAAGGAATATGAGCGTTCACTAAAATTAATTCCACTTTTGATTCATTTACCACCAGCAACCGATGATATTCAGGGTGGTGGACGCGACGAGCGTGATGTTAATGAGGAGGCGATTTCGCAGTCGACAATTATGTATTCAATCATCGCTTCGACGCTGAAGAAAGAAAGTTTTAATACGAAATTATACGGTCAGAAATATTTTTCATTCGAAATGGTAGTGGTCGACGGTTTGGTGAAGTATTATGCCGTGGTGCCAGCAGTGACGACGGAAATTGTGAAGCAGGCGATTCAATCTTCTTATCCAACGGCGCGCTTAGAGGAAGCAGAGGTGGAAAATATTTTCTCGAATGCGGGACTGGGTGACGAAGCGAAAGAAGATGAAGATAGTCGTAATGTGGCAGGTGGCGAACTGATTTTCAAGAAGGAAGAATATTATCCAATCCAGATATTTTCAGAATCGAAATGGGATGCGCAGCTGGCGATTTTGAATGCTTTTGCGAAGGCAAAAAAAGGTGAAGGGTTGGGGTTGCAACTGATGTTTCGCCCAGTGGGGGATAGTTGGCGAAAAAAAGTTGAAGAAATTGTAAAAAATTTACGAGAGGGTAAAAAAGTTAAATCGGGCAGTGGATTCTTCGGACAAGGCCGAGTACTAAATTTAATCATGGACGTTATTCGCGCACCATTCGAAGTGCCGGAATTACATGAGTATGATAAAGGCAAGGAAACGACGAAGGAAGTTTCGCAGGCGAAGCTCGACGAAGCACAAATGATTGAAAATAAAACCAAGTATCCGGTTTTTGAATGTTTGATTCGCGTGGTAGCGCATTCTAGTAGCCATGAACGCAGTGAGGCCTTGGTTGGCGGTGTGGTGGCAGCGTTTTCACAATTGGATTCGCCAACCATGAACGGTTTCAAATATGATATGGCGAAAAAAATGGACACTTTGGTGACGAATTATATTTTTCGCTTTTTCCCAACCAAGAAAAAGGGGATGATTTTAAATACACAGGAACTGGCCTCGATTTTTCATTTGCCATCTGAGGCGGCAATTCCATCGTCGGGGGTAGAGAGACAGATGACGAAACAGGTAGATGCGCCAACCGTATTAGTAGAAGAGGGTTTGGAGCTCGGGGTCAACGAATATCGTGGCAATACGAAGATGATTAAGCTAAGTGAAGATGACCGTAGGCGCCATACCTATATTATCGGTGCCTCTGGTATGGGTAAGTCGGTACTTTTGAAGAATTTGGCCTATCAAGATATGTTGGCAGGTAGGGGCTTCTGTTTTATTGATCCGCACGGTGACGTAACGGAGGAGTTGCTTTCGATGGTGCCAGAAAATCGTATCGACGATGTGATTTACTTTGATCCATCAGATACAGATTTTCCAATTGGTATGAATATGTTGGAATTTGCCACTACGGAACAGAAAGATTTTATCGTGCAAGAGGGAATTAATATGCTCTATTCGCTGTATGACCCTGGACACACGGGTATTTTTGGTCCACGCGGTGAGCAGATGTTTAGAAATGCGGCGTTGCTTTTGATGAGTGATCCGAGAGGTGCGACTTTTCTGGATATTCCGAGTCCATTCATTAACCCGGATTTGGTGGCAGATAAGCTAAAATATGTAACAGATCGCGACCTCTTTGATTATTGGACGAAAGAATTTCCGGCTTCTCAGAAATCAAACGATGCAGGTGAGGTGGTGACTTGGTTTGCTTCAAAATGGAGTCCATTTAAGCAAAATACGATGATGAAAAGGGTGCTGGGTCAGACTAAATCGGGCTTTAATATTCGTGAAATTATGGATCAGCAAAAAATTTTATTGGTGAACCTTTCGAAAGGTAAGCTCGGAGAACTAAACTCGAAGCTTCTGGGTATGATTTTCGTAATGAAATTCCAGACGGCGGCGATGTCGAGGGTAGATACGCCAGAGCATGAACGTAAGGATTTCTGTCTGTTCGTGGATGAGTTTCAGAATTTTTCGACAGAATCTTTTGAATCGATTTTGTCGGAAGCTCGTAAGTTTCGTTTGAATTTGATTGTGGCAAATCAGTTTATGACGCAGTTAACAGATAAGATTCGTGAGGGTGTACTGGGTAACGTAGGTACGATTATTGCGGGTCGTCTGGGCGTAACAGATGCGGAAATGATGGAAAAAGTCTTTACGCCGACTTTTAAGGCGGAAGATTTGCATAAGCAACCAAACCATCACGCGATTGCGACGGTTTTGATGCATGGTATGCCGTCGGCGCCATTTACGATGAGGCTTTTGCCACCGAGGGGTAAGGAAGACCGGAATATTTTTGCCGCGCTAAAAGATTATTCAGCGAAGAAATACGGCCGTCCAGGGGAAGAAGTAGAAAAGGAAATTGAAGATCGCTTGAGAATTAGTGATGGTGAAGATGCTGTTTCAAATATTGAAAATGGGAATTTTGCGAGCAATGAACCTTGGGATGGAGCGATGGACGCGGCGCTTGGTTTAGATAATTTTGATCGAGACGAAAAGGGTATTCCATTAGGGGTGAAGAAAGTGCCGGCCAGTGAGGCGAAGGCGGGGAGCCCAGAGATGGCGGAATTCTTAAGTAAAATGAAGGATGACGAGGCCTCTAGGGGTTCTAGGGCGGGGAATAATGAGGTGCTTGATAACGTGCCTCATAATGACGCGCCTCATAATGATGAGTCTAAGGGTGAGGCGAAATTCACTTTGGATGATATTAATGCGGAATTAGATGATTTGATGGCGGAAAAGAATTCTTCTGCTACGGAACCAGAGGTGGTAAATGTACCGATGGAAGCCGTATTTGAGGCTGATCAGGAAGATGGACGTCTAAAAGACGGTACGGTGATTAAAATTCGCTAAAAAACAAAAAGGCTATAAGTACCCAAAAAGTTAAAACAAGGGCCTTAAAACGGCTTAGAACGCGAAATATCACTATTTTACCTTGACAGCTAAACCAAAAATGGTTACACTAAAGTAGATATCAAGTGAGGTTAAAACGACTGGAAAAAAGATTCCAAAAGAATCATTTGGAAAGACGTGGGTGGTGAGCCAGAGAGGTATCAAGTTAACTTAAAAGAGGTATTTTCTTGATGGCTGGAAAACAAAAAGTTGAAGAATACGACAGCTCAGAAATTCAAGTTCTAGAAGGGCTTGAACCTGTTCGTGTGCGTCCAGGTATGTATATCGGTTCGACCGGTTACGATGGTTTGCATCATTTAATTAAAGAGATTGCGGATAACTCGATCGATGAAGCGATTGCGGGTTATGCAAATAAAGTCGAAATTACATTGCTGGCTGACGGGGGTGTAAAGGTGGAAGATAACGGACGTGGTATTCCAGTTGATCTTCACCCAAAGACTCATAAATCGACACTAGAAACCGTTTTGACGGTGCTGCATGCTGGTGGTAAGTTCGGTGGCGGTGGTTATAAGGTTTCATCTGGTCTCCACGGGGTGGGTTCCTCTGTTGTGAATGCACTTTCAACCAAGATGATTGCCGAGGTTTATCGTGAGAAAAAAGTCCATCACATCGAATTTGAAACTGGTAAGACTGTGGCGCCTTTGAAAATTGAGGGTGGTACTACTAAACAGGGAACTTGCATTGTTTTCTATCCAGATCCAACCATTTTTAAGGAAACCACGACTTTTGATTACAACTGGGTGTCACATTACGCGAGACACCAGGCTTACCTCACTAAGGGAATTTTAATTTCGGTCTTTGATGAACGTACGGGTGCGAAAGAGGCCTTTTACTTTGAAGGTGGAATTAAGAGCTACGTAAAGCGTCTAAATAATGGCAAAGAGGTGCTTTCGGATACGATTTTCTATGTGGATAAACAGATTGAAGATTCGGAAGTGGAAATTGCCGTTCAGTACAATGACACTTATGCAGAAACCATGAAGCCATTTGCTAA
This sequence comes from uncultured Candidatus Saccharibacteria bacterium, assembly GCA_963515485.1. Taxonomy (GTDB): domain Bacteria; phylum Patescibacteriota; class Saccharimonadia; order Saccharimonadales; family Saccharimonadaceae; genus Nanosyncoccus. The sequence goes on from CAUPWD010000002.1 coordinate 175,354, forward strand.
CAATGTTTTGACCCCTGAAGGTGGTTCACACGTGGTGGGTTTTCGTACGGCTTTAAACCGCGTATTGAACGATTATGCACGCAAGAATAATCTTTTGAAGGAAAAAGAGGATAACCTAACCGGTGACGACATTCGTGAAGGTTTAACTGCGGTGATTTCGGTGAAATTACCTAACCCAGAATTCGAAGGTCAGACCAAGAATAAATTGGGTAATCCAGAGGTGCGTGGCTACGTCGATAAGGTGATGAGCGAATACTTCGGTTACTTCCTTGAGGAAAATCCAGCAATCGCGAAAAAGATTGTCGGTAAGGCAACTTTGGCGGCACGTGCGCGCAAGGCGGCAAGAGCGGCGCGTGATAACGTGATTCGTAAGGGTGCATTTGAAGGTTTGAATTTGCCTTCAAAGTTAGCCGACTGTTCTTCTAGGGACCGTTCAGAGTGTGAACTCTTCATCGTAGAGGGTAACTCGGCGGCGGGTTCTGCGAAGGAAGGTCGTAATTCGAAGATACAAGCGATCTTGCCGCTTCGTGGTAAGGTGTTAAATACCGAGCGCGCGAGATTAGATAAGATGTATGCAAACGCGGAGTTGGTATCTTTGATTAAGGCTCTAGGGGTAGGAATCGGTGATCAGTTTGATATTTCTGGACTACGTTATTTTAAGATTGTATTCATGACCGATGCGGATGTGGATGGTGCACATATTTCGACGTTGCTTCTGACTTTCTTCTTCCGCTATATGCCAGAAGTTGTGAAGGGTGGACACGTTTATTTGGCTAAGCCACCACTGTTCGGTTTGATTAAGGGTACGGGTGCGAACCGTAAAATTGATTATATTTACGACGAAGCAGCCTTGGAGGAGAAATTGACTCAACGTATCGAAGAACGTGTGAAGGAAGGCTTGAAGATTAATCCAGAAGACGAACGCTTCAAGCAGGCTGGCTATACGGCACAACAGCGCTTTAAGGGTCTTGGTGAAATGAATGCACAGCAGCTTTGGGATACCACGATGAACCCAGAGAATCGTGTTTTGATTCGAGTGAACATCGAAGATGCAGAAAAAGCGGATGCGATTTTTACGAAATTGATGGGTACGGAAGTTGAACTACGTAAAAACTTTATTCAGTCACGTGCTGCCTCAGTTAATATTGATGATTTGGACTTCTAAGGAAAGGATGAGAAATGACGAAAAACGATAAAAAAGTTCCACAAGAGCCAAATGATGAAAAAATCAATGCTGAGATGAATGCGGCAGAAAATGTCGCAGAAGGAATGATTGAAGAAGCTGCAGAAGAGATGGAAGATGCTCATCTGGGCGGATTAACCGCGCACCGTGCCGTAGATGGGGTCGAGGAATTGACGGTCGAGAACGTGATGGAGGATTCCTTCCTGCGTTATTCAATGTCGGTGATTATTGATCGTGCCTTACCAGATGTGCGTGACGGCCTGAAGCCGGTGCATCGCCGTATTCTTTATGCAATGTATAAAAATGGTTGGCGCGCACCACATGCTACAGTGAAGTCAGCACGTATCGTCGGTGAAGTAATGGGTAAATATCACCCACACGGTGACTCTTCGATTTACGATGCAATGGTGAATTTGGCGCAACCTTGGAAAATGCGCTACACCTTGGTAGAAGGTCAGGGTAACTTCGGTTCGATGGACGGCGATGATCCAGCGGCTTCACGTTATACTGAGGCCAGAATGGATAAGGTGGGTGCTGAACTTCTTGCCGATATTGAGAAAGAAACCGTAGATTTTCGTGATAACTTCGACGGTACAGAGAAAGAGCCGGTAGTTTTGCCAGCAGCCTTGCCAAATATTCTTTTGAACGGCCAGATGGGTATTGCGGTCGGTATGGCAACTAATATTCCACCACATAACCTCGGTGAAGTAGTGGATGCGACGGTGGCTTTGATTGAGAATCCTGAAGCCAGCCTAGAAGATTTAATGAAGCACGTAAAAGGGCCAGATTTTCCAACGGGTGCCGAAGTTTATGGTGGCGCGCCAATGAAACAGGCCTATGCGACTGGTAAAGGTTCGGTAACGATTCGGGCGGTGGCCAATATTGAAGAACGCAAGAATGGCCGCTTTAATATCGTGATTACCGAAGTACCTTACGGAATGAGTAAGGAAGGTTTTATCGAGAAGGTTCGTCAATTAGTCTTGGATAAAAAATTGACTCACATTGCGGACGCACGTGATGAATCGGCGCGTGGTAAGATTCGTGTAGTGGTAGAACTGAAAAAAGATGCTTATCCAAAGAAGATTTTGAACCAGCTCTACAAGATGACGGATTTGCAGACTAATTTCCACTATAATGTGCTGGCTTTGGTGAACGGAATTCAGCCACGCATTATGGGCTTAAAGGAAATTTTGGTGGAATTTATTAAGCACCGTCAAAAAGTGATTCGTCGTCGTACCGAGTATGACTTACGTAAGGCTAAGGAACGCGCCCATATTCTTGAAGGTTTGAAAATTGCCCTGGATAACATCGATGAAGTAATTAAAACGATTCGCGAGTCTTATGATGACGCTGATAAGCGCTTGATGGAACGTTTTGGCCTCTCGGAAATTCAGGCCGCGGCCATCTTGGCCATGCAACTACGTCGTTTGCAAGGCTTGGAACGCGATAAAATCGAGGCAGAACTACAAGAATTGATGGCTTTGATTGCGAAATACGAAGAAATTTTGGCAGATGAAGCGAAGATTTTGAACGTGGTGAAAGAAGAACTTCTCGCCATGAAAGAAAAATACGGCGACAAACGTCGTTCGAAGATTTTCAATCATGAGCTAGGTAAATTCTCGGAAGAAGAATTGATTCCAGAAGAAGAAAGTGTGATCTTGCTGACAGCAGAGAATTACATTAAGCGGGTGTCACAGACTGATTTTCGCCGCCAAAACCGTGGTGGTAAAGGAAAGAGGGGGATGACCACGAAGGAAGAAGATGTAATTTCGCAGATTTTGACGACAAATTCGCATGATTATCTTTATATTTTCACCTCACAGGGCCGTATGTTTAAGATGAAGGCCTATGAAGTGCCACAGGCTTCCTTGACGGCGAAGGGTACAGCAGCAGTGAATCTGTTGAATATGCATCCAGACGAGAAGATTACGGAGATTATTAAATATAACGAAGATAATCAGCAGTCGGATGATAAGAGTGATGACGAGGCAGATGAATACCTTTTTATGGCGACTAAGAACGGTACAATCAAGAAGACCGCGATGAAAAATTACGCAAATGTGCGCTCGAATGGTCTAATTACGATTAAATTGGACCCAGGAGATGAATTGAAGTGGGTGAAGCCAACTACAGGGAAGAATGATATTATTATTTCTACCTCGGCTGGTCAAGCAATTCGCTTTAATGAAGCTGATGTACGTGCGATGGGCCGCTCGGCAATGGGTGTACGTGGAATGCGTCTCCGTCCGAAAGATGAAGTCGTGGGTATGGATATCGTGACTGATCCAAAGCAGAAATTAATTGCAGTTTCTGCGAATGGTTACGGCAAATCTACTCTGGTGGCCAACTTCCCAACTCATAAACGTGGTGGTGTGGGTATTAAGGTAGCGGCAGTGACGGCGAAGACTGGTCCAATTGTGGCGGTGCATACCTTAGATCCAGAGGCGAGCGAGGTGATTATGATGTCATCGAACGGCCAGGCGATTCGTGTGGCGGTGAAAGACATCCCGACACTTGGCCGAGCTACTCAAGGGGTTCGTATTATGCGAATGGCGGATGGGGATACGGTGGCCTCGATCGGTATCGTCTTACCAGAAGAAAAAGAAGAAGAAGAGGTTAACGAATAACTAAGTCTTTAGAAAAAAGTACGCGTCTAGCGTACTTTTTTTGTGGGTCATAACTTGCTTATGGTAATTGATAACTTGCTTATGCTAAAAAATTTTTGAGGGATTTTACCTCTGTTAAATTATTTTTGAAAATGTTTATGGTTGTGATTTTTGAGATTTTTCGCTATGGTGCAGGTAAATAAAACAGTGAGGTAATATGAAAAATCAGCAAACAAAGAAAATGAAAAAAACAGTACTAGGAATTTTAGGTTTAAGCGTATTGACGCTTGGGCTGGGGTTTGGGGTGAACTCGGCAGTTTTTGCGACATTGAGAAAAACTGAATTAGTCGATAGAAATATCGTGCTTTCGGGGATTGTAAAAGAAAATGTGAAGCAAGATTCTGAAAAAGAGGTGAGTCGGGATTCTGGGGCGGAGAATAGTAAAAATACGGTGGGGGATGAAAATTCTGATGATAAAAATTCTGATAGTAAGATTTTAGAAAAAGTAATCTCTGAAGGTGAAGTATTGGAAGGTGAGGTTCCAGAGGGTGAGCTTGAGACGGCTGATGAGGATGAGGGGGAATTAGATGAAAAAGAAATTTCAGAAGTGCCAGTGTTGGGTCAGGTCGGTCAAACTTTGAAGGATTTTTGGTGGATTCTGGCAATTTTAGGGGGATTAATTAGCTTTCTTCTAGTCTTCTTGTTTATCAAAAAGAAAGGAAAACGAAATATTCACCACTTACAATAGTAATTATTTCTCGCAAAATAAATTCTCATTTTTTCTCTCAAAATGAGTGGTGAAACGAAGAAAGTGTACCTTAAAAATAACTAATCTTGGACAAGAATACTCGGAACTCGGGTATTCTTGTTTTTCCTTGGGTGTGATAAGATAGGAGTATGGAAAGCTGTTATGTTTTTTTAGCATTCGTCTGTGGCTGGTTTATCGCACAGTTTTTCAAACTAATTGTGTTTGTGTTTAAAACTCGCGGAAAAGCGAAATTCTCGGAAGTACTATATTATATGATGAAATCTGGTGGAATGCCGTCTGGTCATACAGCAAGTTTTTCGGCGGTGACTGGAACGATTGGTTTTTTGTCTGGTTTTAATTCGACGGTGTTTGCCCTGGCGGTCTGTATGACTTCGATTTTGATTTATGATGCGACTAATGTCCGTCATTCGGTAGGGGAACACGGAGAAATTATTAACCAGTTGATTGATGAAAAGAATTTGAAGCTGAATGAGGCAGAAAAAATCGCGCATCTACGCGTGGTGGAGGGGCATACGGTGCCGGAAGTGGTGGCCGGATTGATTTTAGGTATATTAATTTCCATTGTAATTAACTTTCTATTAATTAAATAACTAGGGAATTAATGGGCGAAATCGAGCGATAAAACGGGAAGAAAGTACGAAAAAAGCGGAAAATTGCCAGAAAATTAAAAAATCTTAAAAAATCTTGCAAAATTGTGTTGACATTTATTATTTTCTCATCTATTATAGAAACATCCTCATGAGCAAACGGGAAACCAAATGAACATGAGGGACGAATTTTAACAATTCAGTTGTGCAATTATTAAAATAGATTTATTTCTATTTTTATCATCGTCAGTTAATTTATAAATATTTGAGTTTTCAAATTTAAAATTCAAGGTCTTAGGACCTTTAATGGAGAGTTTGATCCTGGCTCAGGATGAATGCTGGCGGCATGCCTAATACATGCAAGTCGAGCGGTAGCATGGCTTCACCGTTTCCTTGACTCACTTGGCCTTATGCGAGTGGATAGATTCGAGGGAACCGTGAAGCTGATGACGAGCGGCGGACGGCTGAGTAACGCGTGAGAACATACCCCAAAGTGAGGGATAACTAGTCGAAAGATTAGCTAATACCGCATGTGATCTTTGGATTAAAGCATTTATGCGCTTTGGGAATGGCTTGCGTACGATTAGATAGTTGGTGAGGTAAAGGCTCACCAAGTCGACGATCGTTAGATGGTTTGAGAGGATGATCATCCAGACTGGGACTGAGACACGGCCCAGACTCCTACGGGAGGCAGCAGTAGGGAATCTTTCACAATGGGCGAAAGCCTGATGGAGCAATGCCGCGTGCAGGACGAAGGCCTTCGGGTTGTAAACTGCTTTTATAAGCGAGAAATATGATGGTAACTTATGAATAAGGATCGGCTAACTACGTGCCAGCAGCCGCGGTCATACGTAGGATCCGAGCATTATCCGGAGTGACTGGGTGTAAAGAGTTGCGTAGGTGGCAAGGTAAGTAGATAGTGAAATCTGGTGGCTCAACCATTCAGACTATTATCTAAACTATCTAGCTCGAGACTGTTATGGGTAACTGGAATTTCTAGTGTAGGAGTGAAATCCGTAGATATTAGAAGGAACACCGATAGCGTAGGCAGGTTACTGGGACAGTTCTGACACTAAGGCACGAAAGCGTAGGGAGCAAACGGGATTAGATACCCCGGTAGTCTACGCCGTAAACGATGGATACTAGCAGTTTTGGGTATCGACCCCCGGAGTTGCGAAGCTAACGCGTTAAGTATCCCACCTGTGTAGTACGATCGCAAGATTAAAACATAAAGGAATTGACGGGGACCCGCACAAGCGGTGGAGCGTGATCTTTAATTCGTCGGTAAACGATAAACCTTACCAAGGCTTGACATCCGATGTAGGCTCTCGAAAGAGAACTGTGCCTTCGGGAACATCGAGACAGGTGATGCATGGCCGTCGTCAGCTCGTGTCGTGAGATGTTTGGTTAAGTCCATCAACGAGCGCAACCCTTACAACCAGTTGTATTTTTCTGGTAGGACTGCCCCGGTAACGGGGAGGAAGGAGGGGATGATGTCAGGTCAGTATTTCCCTTACGCCTTGGGCTAGAATCGCGCTACAATGGCCGGTACAATGCGAAGCGAAGCAGTGATGTGAAGCAAATCGCACCAAAGCCGGTCCCAGTTCGGATAAAAGGCTGAAACTCGCCTTTTTGAAGTCGGAATCGCTAGTAATCGCAGATCAGCATGTTGCGGTGAATACGTTCCCGGGTCTTGTACACACCGCCCGTCAAACCATGAGAGTCACCAACACCCGAAGTCCGCCTCGGCGGCCTAAGGTGGGGGAGATGATTGGGGTTAAGTCGTAACAAGGCATCGGTACGAGAACGTGTCGATGGATTACCTCCTTTCTAGAGAAGGATTTGATGAGCATTAAACTAAGGTTTAATGTATCTAGGTCGGTCGTAATTGTGTTTATAAGCTTAAGACACAATATAGCTTACGTAAGTAAGATACGATTTACAGCTTACTAAAACAGACGATGAATTGCACAGCTGAGTTGTTAAGAAAAATCTCCGAAAGGAGATTTTTTTGTGGCTTTTATGTTATACTGCTGACATGAATATTGATCTTTTGCGGGAATTAGAGGGGATAGTCCTTTATTTTTATCAGAAGAAGAAAATGATGGGGGTTTCTTTTTTGACAGGAGTTTTAGGAGTATTAATTGATCTCAAACCAGCAGCATTATTGATTAATGACAAAATTAACAATTGTAAATTGTTGGATAATAAGAGAATTCTGGAAATTTTGAATAAATTAGGGGTAGATTTAGTTCGAGAAAAGTTGAATAAATTTAGTAATGAGGAAATTGAATATTTGTATTTGGCGAAAACCGCCCGAGAGTGCCTGGAATTACAGAAATGGCATAGAGAATTTTTTAATAGTGTATCGGAATCCGGTGAAGTTTTAGATAAGAAGGTGTGGGCTGAGGCAAATTATCAGATAGGAAAGATATTGGGATATCCGGAAACGGCTACTTTGGAATATATTAGAATGCAGATTGAAGGTATTGAGAAAGATAATAATTATCGATCAAGGATGGAACGAAATTATTATTATATGCACAGTGCGAGATATGAAAATGAAGAATTTGAGGCGTATGACCTTAGATTAAACTTGGCAGTCAATGAATATCTGCCTGTTACAGCAGAAATTATGCAGGCGAATACCAAAAAAAGATGGTTAGACTAAGATTCTCATGGTAAAATATTAAGAGTTTAATGGAGAATAAATAAAAATGGGATTAATTTTTAGTGCATTTTTATTGTTGGTGGGATTTGTCCTACTGATAAAAGGTGCAGATGTATTTGTCGATGGGTCAAGCGACACGGCGAGAAAATTTAAGGTACCGAAGATGCTGATTGGTCTGACGATTGTTTCTTTTGGTACGAGTGCGCCGGAACTAGCGGTGAGTATTCAATCGATTTTGGCGGGGAAGGGCGATATTTTGCTTGGTAACGTGATTGGTAGTAATATCTTGAATATTCTACTGATTTTAGGGGTATCGGCAATGGTGGGAGCGCTTCATGTGAAGACAGCAACGGTACGCAAAGAGATTCCAGTGTTGGTCTTGATGACTTTGGGATTTGCCGCGGTCTTGTCAGATAAATTGTTCGGATTGTCAGAAAATTTGTTCACCAGGCAAGACGGGGTAATTTTGCTATTGTTCTTCGGAATCTTTATTTACTATCTCTTCGGTATGCTGAATCGTAAGTCGAACAAAGTGGAAGAAGAGGATGAAGGGGAACCAGTAAATCTAGCTAAATCGATTGCGATGATTGTGTTTGGTTTACTCGCTGTAGTTCTCGGTAGTGACCTGGTGGTGAGGGGTGCTTCGGATATTGCAGCGAATTTTGGGGTGAGTCAGAGGCTAATTTCTTTGACGATTGTGGCGCTCGGAACCTCTCTTCCGGAGCTAGTAACTTCGGTGATTGCGACGAAAAAAGGGGAATATGATATTGCGATTGGTAATATCGTGGGCTCAAATATTTTTAATATCGGAATCGTGGCAGGTTTGCCGGTGGCGATTCTCGGTGGGGTAGCAGGAGGTGCTTTCTCAATCGTGGACGTAGTGGCGTTGGTGATTTCACCGATTGTGTTATTTATTTTTGCGAAGAATGACCAGAAAATTAGTTTTAAAGAAGGCTTGGCGTTTTTGGTGCTATTTGTGATCTATTATGGCTACGTGATTGCAAGTAGTCTTGTATAAATTAAACTGACGAAATCGTGAAATTGTGGGACGTAAGTAGCTTCAGATAAAATAAACGAATAGAATTTGGGGGAGTAAAGGGCACCTTGTAACAGAGGTGCCTTTTTGACAACTTAAGCATTTTGTGGTAAAATGGGGTTGTCTTTTTGTGGACTGCGAACAAAGAGAGATGAGTGAACGCAGTGGTTATTTAAAAGGAGGGTTTTATGAGCGTCATGTCGAAAATTAAATTAGTAGACGAGAGGAATGGTAAAGATTTCTGCCTTGAATTAGATTATAAGGAGAGATGTTATATTTTTACCACCGCAAGAGCAGTTCGAAAAGAGGATTTTTTTGAGGCTTTTTGTAGTGATACGAAGAAAATTCCTATTTTGCTGCAACGTAGTTCAATGAATCAGGATTTTCAGATTTATTTAGAACAGATAGACTCCATTCAAGGAGTAAGGGGTTCGATGGATTTGGAATTAACTGGTAAAGTGAAACTAGCGAACGGAGATTTTTGCTTATTTATGGCCTACTATGACTATGATATGCATAGTGGCGAAATTAGTTTAGTGGAATCGAAGAAAACTACTAGGGTAGAAAAACGCAAAATCGAAGAAGTAAATGATGATTCGGCGATAATTTTAACGGATTCAATTCCAACAGATAAACTATTCAGTTTTTTTATGCGGGAAAGACCGGAATTACGGAAGACGGAGCAAATTTTATTGCATACAAGAGATAAAAAATGTTTGTTGTTGAAAAATGTATTAATGCTTCGGAAGATTTTAACGTTGGATAGTAAGGTAAAGTTACAAATGGAAGCGGAAGCGCAAATTAATTTTAGAGATAAAATTTTGAAATTCGTGGTCTAATTTTACTCATTCTAGAATTTAATTTTTAATTTCAATTTCTAATTTAGGGCTATTTTTAAGCTATTTGAAAGATTTTAAGACGAATAAATCAAATTTTCCAAGGAATTAACGAGACATAATTTGATCAACATAAAACAATTCCGGAGGCTGGATTAACCAGCCTTTTTTCTTGAATTTTTGTAAAATTGAAGCCTAAAAATAGGCTATAATAGAGGTAATGGATAATTTGGAAAACGAAAATTTGAGCAAAAACTTGAGCAACGAATCTTTAGTCGATGAGATTTTAGATGCGAAAACCGATACGCGTAATTTGGTGGATGAGTATAAGGGGCTGCCGAATGAAGAGGTAAAAGATAGATTGGCGGAGAAGCGAAATAGTTTGGAAATTGCGATTGAAAATGTCGATCACGATTTTAATGCGGGGACGATTGTGCGCTCGGCAAATAATTTTAATGTGAGTAAGGTGCATATCGTGGGACGACGAAAATATAACCGCCGAGGTGCGATGTGTACGGATAAATATCTAGAGATCGTGTATTGGCCTTCAATGGAAGAATTTATGGCGGATCAGAGAGCGCGTAAAAGGGAAGTGGTAGCAATTGAAAACAATGTGGAGCGTGCTAAACCTTTAGGCCTTAAACGTTTTGAGAGCCACTCTACGCTAGTTTTCGGCAGTGAGGGTAATGGAATTAGTCTAGAATTAGTAAATGCGGCAGATGACGTGCGATATATTGAGTCTTTTGGTTCGACGCGTTCGGTGAACGTAGGGGTAGCGGCAGGGATTGCGATGTATGAATGGGTGCGTCAAAACGTGATAAAAGTTTAAAATGAAAACGCCGAATAGGCGTTTTTTGATTGGGAGGAGAGTGTTTTTTTTGATTAATTCCTAGGGTATTATGTTTCTGAATTAATCTTAAGAGAGTGAGCGATTAACGTTTAAAAATTGCTTGGACTAAGAGAGTAAGGAGAAAAATGTGGAGGTTCGACATTACGACAAGTCCAAGGAGGATGGCGATGAGGCCCCAAAATTTAACGCGTTCATAAGAAGAAACGCCACTTAAGAAATTAGTGGAAATTTCTTGGTATTTGGCGACCATAATACCGCCGACAATGACGATAATAAGCCCGATAAAAACCCAAGAAAAACTAAAATTCCAATCCATATGCAATAATTATAACAGAATTAACGGGGATTTTTATTGCTTTTTTGAATTTTATGGGGTAAAATAAGTGGTATTGGGGATATAGCTCAGCTGGTTAGAGCGCGTCACTGATAATGACGAGGTCTGTGGTTCAAGTCCACATATCCCCACCAAATTGGAAATAATCAATTCGGCGCAAGGCCGATTTTTTGTGTTTAATAGGGGTGGAGTTTAAAAAAAGAATTGAGAGATGGATTTTAATGGGGGTGGCTAGATTGAGTTAAGGACAAAAGGAATTAAGATAAAAGGAAAATAGAGCATAAAAAAAGACCCGCGAGGGTATTTTTGGTGGAGTGTTCAGCGGGGGGACGCTAAACACCCCATGTATGGTGGAGCAACAGGGATTCAAACCCTGGACCTCTGCCTTGCAAAGGCAGCGCTCTAATCAGCTGAGCTATTGCCCCATACGCAAGAATTTTAGCAAAAAGCAGAAAAAATGTCAATAAAATCAAAGGGGATTCGAAGAGTTGAGGAGGCGAGATGTAGACAATTAAGAGTATTTTACAGAGAGAATATATCATGGGATGAATATCGTGACTTGGAAGTATATCATGGGATGAATATGAACGGTGTGATCGGAATATATATTATGACATATTTTTTAACTTTAGCGTATTGACAAAATGCTTCTGTTATTATATAATGCTAATCATTAACCTTTGAGCGGGAGGCTTAAGGTAAATAAGAGAATTAAAAAATGGTGGGCAGAAGGATTTTAAATGGCTGGAACTAAAGCTGGTGGTTTGAAAGCTGCTGCAACAAATCGCGAAAAATATGGTAAGGAGTTTTATGCTCGCATTGGTCAAAAAGGTGGACGCTTAGGTCGTACCGGTGGCTTTGCAGCTAACCCTGCTCTTGCGAAAATTGCTGGTGCTAAAGGTGGTCGTTTGTCAAAACGCGGTCCTGCAAAAGCAAAAACTGTAACTGAATAATTTATTTATTCACCTAGAATTAAGAAAAATAAATCTGCTTCGGCGGATTTATTTTTTTGTATGGGTGTGGTCTGATTTTTGCGTGAATGTGGTCTAGTAGTGGGGAATTACTTAAAATAAGTGATCACAATGTGGGCAATGCCAGTGACCGTGGTCATCTTGAAAACGTGTGAGAGTACATTTTTTACAGAGAGATTGAGTATGTAGCCAGTCTCGATAAGTATCCAGATGAGCTTCGGCGTATTCGGGGCCATAATTTAAGTATTCAATATTTTTAAAATGCTGATGTTTTTCGATGAGGGATTTGGCAGTTTGCCAGGCTTCGGATTCGAGTTTAAGGCGATCGATGGCGGTGTCATAATTTTGGTGTTCATTAAGGGCGTGGCCGAGTTCGTGGAGGGTTTGAAGAGCAAAATCAGCAAAAGGCGTGTCGTCAAGGAGAGCGGATTGATCGAGATTGATCATTTTAGGGTAACGAAAAGAGAAACGGGATTTGAGGTGAAAATGATAATCGGGATACTGGGAGCGCAAAAAATCGAGAAATTGCTGCTTTTTATGATTAACCTCGCTTTTCATAAGTTTATTGTAATCTTGGTAGGAGAAAAAATAAAGCAGAAGCGGAGAGGGGTAACACTTTACAAACAGAGGTGATTTTGATATATTAAGGAATAGATTCGGGTTCGTTCAAGTGATTTTTATGGAAGAAAATCAGCTGAACGGGCCTGAAGGAAGGAAAAATATAAGAATGGCTGATGCCAAAAAAGTAACAATGGATGAATTGCTAGCTAACGCTGGTGACTCTATTAAAAAAGCAGCAACTGGAGACGTAGTTTCTGGAACTGTTTTGTCAGTAAAAAAGCACGAAATCTTGATTGATCTCGGTGCACAAGGTGTAGGCTTGGTGCCTCGCCGCGAAGCTTCTTTCGCACGTAACCTCGAGGAAGGTGCAGAAGTTACCGCTTCTGTAATCGATTCTGAGATGGAAGACGGCATGGTTCTTCTTTCACTCCGCAAGGCTGTGAAGGATAAGGGTTGGGATGAAATCCAAGCCAAGCTCGATGCTTCTGAAATCGTGGAAGTTACCCCATTTGATGCAAACCGTGGCGGTCTTCTCGTGGAATACGAAGGAATTCGTGGTTTCTTGCCAGTTTCACAACTTTCTGCTGAACACTACCCACGTGTAGGTTCTGCTGATAAGGACGAAATCTTGCAACGCCTCAATTCTCTCGTCGGTAAGGGAATCAAAGTTCGCATTCTTGACGCAAGTAAGAAAGATAACAAGCTTATCTTCTCTGAAAAAGAAGCTGTCAAAGACGGTCTCGCTGCTCGTTTTGCTGAACTTCACGTCGGTGACACTGTCGAAGGTGTAGTAACTGGTGTGGTGGACTTCGGTGTATTCGTAAACGTGGAAGGTATTGAAGGTTTGGTACACATCTCAGAGATTTCTTGGGAACGCGTAAACAATCCATCTGACTACGTTAAGGTTGGCGATACGATCAAGGCAAAAATTATTGCGATTGATAAGGAGCGCCTCAGCCTCTCCATCAAGCAACTCGTAGCTGATCCATGGCTATCAGAGGTAGAAAACTTGAAGAAGGGTTCCAAGGTGGAAGGTACGGTTACTCGTATTACTCCATTTGGTGCTTTTGTTCAGATTTCTCCAGCTGTCGAAGCTTTGGTTCACGTTTCTGAACTTGGTGAAGGTAACGACGTCGACCCAGAAAAAATCTTTACTTTGAACGAACGTAAGAACTTCAAGGTTCTAGATATCGATCGTGAAGGTCGTAAGATCTCACTCTCTGTTGCAAAATAAGACAGAAGTTAAAAAATAAGCCCCGTGAGGGCTTATTTTTTTGTGTGTTGATTCTGGGGATAGTAATGGATTGATTGGTGTGGGGGATAAAATAAACTTGGGATTTTGATGTACGGAATTAAAATAAGCTCGGGGTTCGAGCTTATTTTTTGATTATTGATTATTGTTTGAGTAGAAATTTTGGTCGAGGACCCGAACTTTAGCGACGCTACCTTTGAGATTGAACTGAGAATTATCGAGATAGGTGAGATCACCCATATTAACAGCGGTAGGATTGGCTTCTTTTAATCGATTATAATCGACGAGGAATTCGACCACACTGCGATCGTTTTTGTGAACGGTGTGAGTGGTGGGGTCGGTATCACCATCATCTTTTTGGTCGCCAATCACGCAACGCAAGGTGTTTGGATGGCCTTGATTATCAAGAGTGACTTCGATGAGTTGGCCGATTTTATCGGAGATGCCACTACCGACTGCGACGACCGGATAGGTGTTTTTGCCATCTTGGTAGTAGGTGAGTCCGGATTTACCAACATGGAAATTAGCATTTTCGTGGGTAAAATTGTAATTAGGGGTAGTTTTATCGGTGATGGCTTTATAATCCATAAAAGATTTAAATTGACCGATGCCGGCAGGGAAATTAATAGTTTTTAGAATGGCTTTTTCGGCGGTATGAGCGAGTTTTTCGTCTTGTAAGGTCATGGCGGTGCGGTGTTCAGTTTGGGTGGCGTTAGTATTTATGGAAGTGGTACCGTCAGCTATTTTTTCTTCAGGAATAGTGAGATTATTATCAGGGGTGAATTTCTGCATATCATTATCTAGCTGGATGGAGTACGCGGAATTTTCGGTGTCGTTGGAAGCCTGTGAGGCTTCAGTCAGTGGATTGAATTGATTTTGGTATTCAATTGGGCCATTTTCGAGAGTGTAATCTGGTTCGAGGCCTTTTTGGGCGCGAAGAGCATTGTGATGGTTCATGTAATCTTCATAACCAGTGAAGGTGCGATCGTAATCGTCTTCTTCGTCATCTTCGAGAGGGACGCCGAGTTCTTCCATATCTTTTTGGTGTTGCTCAATGGATTGATTAGAGACGTGGTTGGCCAACATAGAAACACCTTTCACGGCAAGTCCTGTGCCAATGGCAAGCAGAGCAGCGCGACCAATGGTAGGAGCAGCCATAGCAGCTAGATAAATAAGTCTTTCGCCAATAGTATCGAGAGCGGGCTCGTTTTCGCGCTTTTTATCAAGTTCAGATTGAAGGTGCCTCTGGAATTGACGTTCCTGATAAGCGGCGGAGCGACTTAATTGAGGAATTTCAGGACCTTGATTACGATTCTGGACGTGAAGTTCTGGTTCCTGTTGAAATTGATTAAAATTCTTGCGTGTTTCGTGCTCCATAATGCTTATATTATACCGCAAAAATAAGCAGAGCGGGATGAGAAAAGAGGAAGGGGCGGATAAAAATAAGCTGAGAGGGATGAGAAATAGGGTAAGAGTGAAGAGATTTAAGCATGGAGAAATAGTAAAAAGGAAGATCCATGGTGAGGTATAACAGGGGTGAAATACATACAACATTCACAACCTATGCAACATTTCAGCAGGAGTTCTATAACCTATAC
>CAUPWD010000003.1:0-100487 GCA_963515485.1 uncultured Candidatus Saccharibacteria bacterium
TTTGATGGCAATAACTTTACCAATCTATGTTGCAAAGGTTGTGAGTTAATACGTTTTGCTTGCTATTTTTTAATAAATATGAGATAATATGGAAGTTACTATTTTACTGGCCTTGGTCAGTAAATTTCATTTGAGGCCCTAGTGGCCTGGTAGTTTTACAAGGAGGTGCGTATGCATAATTCCGAAACAAATATAATTGTAACTAGTTGGTTGAAAATTTTTGGATCTATCATATTTATGTTACTCTGCCTGAGTGGTTATCGTTATGGGCTGCAGATTGCTGCCGCGGGATTTATGATTTTGACAATTAAATTCTATGATAATTCATTAACTCTTAATGATAAACTCAAGAAAAAAGGCATTGACTTAAGGCAAATGTATATATGTGGAATTGTTTGTGGGTTAACTTCTTGGATTTCATTTTTTTATTTAAAGAAATCTGATGGGTTTATGTCGATTGTATATTTTGCCATTATTGTTTTGGTTATAAATGCAATCGGCGATTGGTTAGCATACAAGAAAAATATTAAAAATGCTAAGAATGAAGATATGAAAGAAAATTTTATATCAAGTTCTCTGATATTTTTAGAGTTAATGCCAGCTTTGATGTTGGTTATTATGGCATTTGGTCCTTATGCATTTGTGCTAGTATCGATCGTGTCCATAATTATACTGTTTGTTCGGGCAAAACAACGCTGTATGGAATATACTTGGTAACTTCGAAGCACCCCTTTAATTATAAATCCCCTCGAGAGAGGGGATTTTTGTGACTAGAAAAAATGAGTTTTCTGAGTGGATGAAAGTAAAGGATAAAAAAATACCTCCCATCTTTTTTTAAAAATGGGAGAACGACTAATTGTCGAATATGGTTTAAATATAGTACTTTAATTATAAAAACGCAATATTTTCATAATGGGCGAACTATGTTCTCACCTAACCGGTGGTATCGAGAATAAAAAATAATCCCGAAATATGGGATTATTCAATAATTTTGGCTCCCCCGGTCAGGCTCGAACTGACAACCTCGAAGTTAACAGCTTCTTGCTCCACCATTGAGCTACAGGGGATTGTTCTTTAATTATAACGCAGATAATTCATTCTATCAAGAGACAATGTTATAATTTAATAAAGAAGAGATTGAGGTGCAATGTTCAGAGTTTCAGATTTGACGGTGGCGATTAAGAAAAATCAGCAAGTGGTGCTTCGGGGGGTGAATTTTGAGATTTTGCCGGGAGAAACTTTGGTACTTAAAGGAAAAAACGGTTCTGGTAAATCGACACTGTTAGGAGCGATTATGGGGGATCCACGATATGAAATTTTGAAGGGAGAAATTGAATTTTGTGGAGAGAAAATTCAGAGTTTAAGTACTGAGAAACGAAGTCTTCTCGAGATGTTTTTGAGTTTTCAGACGCCGCCGGAAGTAAATGGAGTTTCTACGACAGAAATTGTGCGAACTGGATTAATGGAACGTGGTGAAAAAATGCGGCTCGATGAGGTGCGTAATGGCCTGATGGCAAATCAAAAGCTTTTGGGGCTTCCGATGTTTTTTATGGAGCGTGAATGTGGGGTGGGAATGTCTGGAGGAGAAAAGAAAAAGAACGAGATTTTACAGATGTTGGCTTTGAAGCCAAAATTTTGTATGTTGGATGAACTGGATTCGGGGTTAGATATGGAATCGGCGGGAAAGATTTCGCAAATTTTGGCGGATTATCAGCGAGAAACAAACGCGAGTTTTTTGATTATTTCGCATAATTTGAGGATTTTGGAAAAATTGAAGGTGGATAAGGCGGTTGAGTTGGTGGGCGGAGAACTAATAGTGGTAGAAAATGAGCGTGGCGATGAGAAGTCGAAGAGATTTTCAGAAAATGAGTGTGGTGATGAGAAGTCGGCGAGAGCATTGGACGATAGGGGCGTGATAGGCGAGAGCGGCGTGATGGACGAGAGGGGTGTGAAGTGAAAAAAGAGGTAGTGCGTCGAGCGGCGGAGGCGATTCATCGACAAAAAAGAGAACCGGAATGGGTGCTTCGATGTAGGCTTCGGGGGGTGCAGGCTTGGCAAAAACAGAATCTTGGGAAGATGTTGCCAGGGGTAGAGGAACTAATTTTGCAGATTAATGCGGGGGGAATTCGATTCTATAAAGAGGTGGGTGAGGTTGAGATTAAAACTTCTTGGGATGAGGTACCGAAAGAGATCAGAGAAACTTTTGAGGCTTTAGGAATTCCAGAGGCGGAAAAAGAGGGTTTAGCTGGCGTGGGTGCGCAGTTTGATTCAGAGGTGGTTTATCACCGGATGCGAGAAAAATTAGCGCAATCTGGGGTGGTGTTTTTACCGTTAGAAGAAGCGATTCTTTCGACGGAGAAGAGTTCGGAAGAAAATTTGGCGAAATACGGAGCGCCAGTGGGCGAAATCTTTTTGGCGCATTTTATGAAATTGGTGCCAGAAGATGACCATAAATTTGCGGGACTACACGCAGCAATGTTTAGCGGCGGTTCATTTATTTACGTTCCTAAGGGAGTGACGGCAGAACTGCCGATTCAGAGTTATTATCGTATGAATGAGCCGGGGATTGGACAATTCGAGCATACCCTAATCGTGGTGGATGAGGGAAGCGAACTGCATTTTATTGAGGGGTGTTCGGCGCCTAAATATGAGAAAAATAATTTGCATGTGGGTTCGGTGGAGATTTTTGTAAAAAAGGGGGCAAAAATGCGATTTTCGACGGTAGAAAGTTGGTCAAAAAATGTGTTCAACTTGAATGCTAAGCGAGCGTTGGTTGAAGCGGGGGGTGAAATGGAGTGGGTGTCAGGCACTTTTGGCTCGAAGGTGACGATGTTGTATCCGACGACGATTCTAAAAGGAGAGGGGGCAAAAATGGAATATTTAGGGATGAGTTTGGCCTCGGGAGAGCAAATCTTGGATTCCGGGGCAAAGGCGATTTGTTTGGCGGATGATACCTCGGCAATGATTCGTAGTAAGTCGGTGGCGAAGAATGGGGGTGTGAGTATGACGAAGACCCTGGCAAAGGTAGGGAAGGGGGTGAAGGGAGTGAAGGCTTATATTGATTGCAAATCGTTGATTTTAGATGGTGAATCACGATCCTATGCGGAGCCAGTGGTGGATGTAAATTCGGGAGAAGCAGAAGTGACACACGAGGCTTCGGTGGGGAAATTATCCGAGGAAATTTTGTATTATTTGGCGACAAGAGGAATTTCTGAAGAGAAGGCAAAGGAGATTCTAATTCGAGGCTTTTCGGAAGAAATTACGAAGGCTTTGCCACTAGAATACGCGATGGAAATGAACAACTTAATTAAGTTAGAAATGCAGAATATGTAATATGAATACAAGATTTAAGCATAAGTAGATTAAACTGTGAGTGGCGTACTAAATTGAATAGAAAATGTGCCAAAAATTGAATAAAAAAGTTAAGGATAAGCGAAATGTACAGAGAAGAATTTGAGATATTTGAGAAAAATGAGTTGGACGCTACTTTACCTTTTGTGTATCTAGATAATGCCGCGACGATGCAAAGGATGACGGCTGGATTTTTGGCTGAACAAGATTTTTATACAAAGAAAAATGCGAATCCTTTGCGCGGAGTTTACGAATTGTCGGAACTTGCGACGGCGGAACTTTGGCAGGCACGGGAGATGACTGCTAGATTTTTAGATTGTGGGCCACTAGAAGTGATTTTTGTAAAAAATGCGACCGAGGGATTAAATTTACTAGCTAACGGAATTGAGGGGTGGCTTGACGAGGATGAGGGGCATGAGGCGGAGATTTTAGTGGATTTAGAGTCTCATCATAGTAATCTTTTGGCTTTTTCTGAGCGTTACAGAGAAAAAGTGCGAATTACGGAAGATCTCGTGAGCGAAGTGAAGCTGGATCTTGAACGTGCAGATACTTCGAGAGTGGAGTCAAAAATTAAGATTGTGGCAATGACGGGAATGAGTAATGTGACCGGGGTGGATCGTAGTGATATCGCGAAAGAATTGAGAAAAATAGGTTTTCAGGGACTAATCTTGATGGATGCGGCACAATTAGTAGCACATAAGAAGATTGACGTGAAAGAATTAGGAGTGGACAGCTTAGTCTTCTCCGGGCATAAGATTGGAGCACCGATGGGAGTGGGGGTGGTGTATTTGAGATATGATTTGATGAAGAAACTGAAACCACTGAATTACGGGGGTGAAATGGTGGAATCGGTGAAACTTGCGGACGGAAAAGTGAAGATGAGCTTTGCACCGGGGCCGAGTAAATTCGAAGGTGGGACGTTAAATATGGGAGCAATTTCTGGTCTTTCTGCTGTAGAAGAATTTTGGCTGGAACATTCAGAAATTTATGGCGTAGAAACTGGATTAACCGAGAAAATTTGTAAAGAATTAGAGAAGGATGAGAATATTGAACTATATTTTGCAGAAAATGGAATTATTAGTTTTAACGTAAAGGGGGTGCATGCACATGATACGGCGCAGGTTTTGGCAAATTTTGGTGTGATGGTGCGGGCGGGAATGATGTGTGCAGAGCCATTTTTAACAGAGAAGAAAATTGGAGCGGTGGTGCGAGCAAGTTTGGCTTTTTATAATACAAATATAGATGTTAAATATTTCTTAGCTTGCCTTAGGAGAGTGCGCGGAGTGATGGGGCTGGAGTAATTATTGGCGGGGTGGGATTGGAGTGATTGTTGGTGGGGGGAGAATGTTGGCGGAAATGAATGAAATTTGGTAAAAATCGGAGAAGAAATTAATGCGAGAAATTCAGAGCAAGTACAGAGAAGAATTACTGGAGCGGAATTTAAATCCGTTAAATTTTGAGCGAAAAATAGAGGCGAATTTGACCAAAACTTTGGTGAATCATAGTTGTGGTGATGAATTAACGGTGAGTCTGAAAATTGAGAATGGAAAAATTTTGGAGGGGAGTTTTTCGGGAGTGGGTTGTGCGATTTCGAAGGTTTCGGCAGATATGATGATTGATGCGATTAAGGGGAAAACTCTGGAAGAGGCACGGGAGCTGATGCAGGGATTCTTTGATTTGGTGATGGGAATTTCAAGTGAAAAAGCGCAGAAAATTAGGGGTGAGTTAGAAGTTTTTTCGATGATCCAAAATATGCCAGCGAGGGTAAAATGTGCGAAATTGGCTTGGCGGATTTTAGAAGAGGGGGAAGAAGGATGATTTTAGTTCGGGGTAAATGATTACGCCTAGAATAACGTTTGTGACTGGGGAGTAATGATTGTGGGCGGAATAACGCTTGTGGTTGATAGAAAAAAGCGTTATAATGGGGGAAATTAGGAGATAATATGATTCGGGTGGATGAAAATTTTTTGAGAGAAACGGGACTAGGTGATCTTGACAAGATGCAAAGAGCCGCTTTTATCGAAGAAGCACAGAGACTGCTAGAAAACCGTATCGGCGAAAAGTTAAGTGAAGGCTTGAGCTTGGAACAACTCGAAGAGTTCGACGGTATTATGAAGAAAGATAAAAATGTAATGATTAAAGCCTTGGCGAAACTAGGTGATTATCGCATCGATGAAGTTTATCAAAATCTCTTGAAACGCTACGGTGTAACAGAGGGGACGGTGGATATTTTAAGTGAATATTTGAGCGTAAAATGGATTCAAACCAATCGTCCAAACTATGCAGAGGTTTCTCGTCAAGTATTTGAGGAGTTGAAACAGGAGGTGCGTGCTTCAAGTGCGGAAATTCGCAACTCGATGACTTTATAGATTAAAAATACTTTGAACACAAAATTTAAATCCCTCGGAAGAGGGATTTTTGATGGTAAAGTGGCGCAGAGTGGAGGATTATTAGTCTTTTGAGTTCTGGATTTGGGAAGCTTAGGGAGGTAACGGACTATTTTTATTTTAGGTAGCCATTGATGAATGATTTGGCATCCATCGGTTTTTTGCTGGCTGGTTGAAGTTGATCGATAACGAGAAAATTACCGTCCTGACAAGGGAATGAAAGGGGGTTATTAGATTGTTCGGTTTCGACGTGGGCTTTTAGAATAATACATTCGAAACCTTGAATTTGAAGTTTACTCTTTGGAAAACCTTGGAAGGCACGAATGCGATTGAGAGCCGCTGTGGCGCTAAGTTCGGATAAGAATAGGTTCGAGTCGCTTTTATCGAACTTAGTGGTGAATGTGGCCTTCTCATCGTCTTGCAGGGTAGGTTTTGGCAGGGAGTCTAGGTGTTCAATGAGCCAATTAGCGCCAATGGTGGCGAGTTTCTGGTAGATTTCCGATTTTTCGGGTAGGTTGGATGAGAACTCAGAGGCCTTAACGGTGGTTTGATAGTAAATTGGCCCGGCATCCATGGCTTTAACCAGTTTCATAATAGAGACTGAAAAATCTTGATCACCATTTAGAATGGCGGATTCGATAGGAGAAGCTCCACGATAGAGAGGGAGGAGAGAGGGGTGGAGATTAAGAATGCCTTCGGGTTCAAAAAGTTCAAGTAAGTCGGACTTAATTAAGACGCCGAAACTAG
Source organism: uncultured Candidatus Saccharibacteria bacterium (assembly GCA_963515485.1). Lineage (GTDB taxonomy): Bacteria > Patescibacteriota > Saccharimonadia > Saccharimonadales > Saccharimonadaceae > Nanosyncoccus. The sequence continues at coordinate 6,486 of CAUPWD010000003.1, forward strand.
CAAGAATACCTTTAATTTCAGGATTTTCTTGCTTTAAGCGGGCAACTTCTACTAAATCCTCCTTAGTTTTGGCATGGAAAACTAATTCCAGATTTTTAGTGGTAAGAAGTTGACTTAATGTGGCTTCTGCCAGAGGTCCGTTGCCAAAAAAGATAAATTTTGTACTCATTTTTTACCTCGAATAAATTATGTGTTCAATAAAAAAGGCTAGTCTTCGTCAGGAAAGAGCTGTTTATTATTTTTAATACGGGTTTCGTAATCGACTGGTTGTAAGTCACCATTCTTGTCGAGCTCAAAGAAGGCATCGGTTTTATTTTTGATGCGATCGATGAAGAGGATACCGTCGAGATGGTCGATTTCATGGGCGAGAGTGCGGGCAAGTTCGTCGGTAGCTTTAATACGTACTTCGGTACCGTCTTCGAGTTTAGCTTTAACGCGAATTTTAGAATAGCGTGGCACTTTACCATAGATAAATGGGACAGATAGACAGCCTTCGAAATCTTCGATAATTTTGCCTTCTTGTTTGATGATTTCTGGGTCTACAAGGGTGGTAAAGGAAGTATTTGCTTTGTCGTCCATGCTGTCGCGGATAATAATGAGGCGCTTATTGATGCCGAGCTGAGGGGCAGCCATGGCAGCGGAAAGCTCATGAGGGTGAGACTTTTCCCATTCGAGGCTGGCGTCGACCATTGCCTGGATCATATCTTTAATTTCATCAGTAACATAGTTGACCTTCTGAGACTTTTGACGAAGTCTTGGGTCAGGAGATTCAATAATTTTCATATCTTAATATTATAACCGATTTTGGGTTTTTATAAAGCTTAAGCGGAATCATGTGATGACGTGAGTGGGAATATAGTGATTCCTATGGGTGTTTCTGTGAGGTTTCAGTGGGGTTTGCGATATTTTTTGTAGTATTTTTCGGGCGAATTTTACTCTGGTGCGGTAGAGATGGACTAGGGGTTTGGTAAGGAGGGAGGTTTTCTAAAAAATGGAAGTCTTATAATGAAGCTAAATAATCACAATTAATCAAACGAAAGGACAAAAAGAAAAAACGAAATAGACGCCAAAAGGCAAGGCTTGGATGGAGGAAGAAAGAATTATATTAAACTCCCATACTATAATTAGAACTATCTCTCAACACATACGACCAAAAAAGTATCCTAGATTTTTATAATCATAATTTCAAATATACCATTCTTCCTCCATTTAAGTTTTGATAAGGGCGCCGTGGTGGGCGCAGAAATATCACCTAGAAATTAAAGGAATTAAATTTAGCTTTAAATATCGGATTGGGCTTAGTGGATCAGATTTATTTAGTGGAGCAGGTCAGGCTTCACGAATTAGATGAGGCTTGGCGGGTCGATGGCGAAGCGAATTTCGGGATATTGATCAAGTGACTCGATGAGGTGAGTGAGTGAGTTGCGTTTTTTGGCTTTGATGATGATTTGCCAAGAGTAGCCACTGGGGGTGTATTCATGAAAGGAGGGTGTAGGCGCGGAAAGATAAACGTCGGGGAATTTTTTGAGCGCACGATGGAGTTCCATGATCTTTTTAATAGCAAGATCTTCGGTTTTCTTAACAATAGAGATACGGAGCAGGTAGAAAAAGGGTGGTAAATGGGAAATTTGGCGTTTTTTGAGGAGGTAATCGGCAAACTTGGCGTAATCAAGAGATTTAGCGGCAAGAATGACCGGATGTTCGGGCTGAAAAGTTTGGAGGAAAACGTGATTAATATCGGTGTGACCGCGTCCGACGCGACCGATGACCTGGGTAATGAGCTGAAAAGTACGTTCTTCGGCGGCATAGTCGGGTAGGTTGAGGTTGGCATCAGCTTGGACGATTCCGACGGTATTTAGAAGAGGAAGATCAAGACCTTTGGCGATGGTTTGAGTGCCGATAATGATGTCAATATCACCGTTTTTGACGGCTTCAAAATTTTGGGTGAGCGAATCGGCGGTAGTATTGTCTGCATCAAAGCGAGCAATGCGAGCAGATTTAAAGAGTTTTTTAAGTTCTGATTCGAGAAGCTTGGTTCCGAAACCTTTATGGATAAGGGAGCCGTGATGGCAGATCGGACAAGTGGAAGGGACTGGTTCATGGTGGCCACAAGTGTGGCAAATCAGCTGATAGGAGTCACTATGAAGAGTGAGAGGGAGTAAGCAGTTCGGGCAGAGTACTTGATAACCGCAGTGTTCGCAGATCGTGAGTGGGGCAGAGCCACGACGATTATGAAAAAGCAGGGTTTGCTTGTGCTGTTTAAGGTTATTTTCGATGTCTTGCAGCAGAGCGTCGGAAAAATAGCGGTTACGTGTAAAAAGGGCGCGATCCTTGAGATCAATAAGACTAATTTTTGTTTGACCGGTGATAGCTTTGGCTTTTTCGGAAAGAGTGACGTAGGCATGATTCTTTTGTGCTAGAAAATAATCTTCAACGCGTGGAGTAGCAGTGCCGAGGAGACAATCGATTTCTAAGGTTTGGGCCATGAAGCTGGCAAGACGGAGTGCGTGGTAGCGTGGTGAAGTATCTTGATAGAAGCTAGGCTCATGGGCTTCATCGATAATAATAAGTCCAAGATTTTTGAGGGGCGAAAAAAGAGCGGAACGTGGCCCAATCACGACAAAAGGCGTGGACTGATCGGCTTCGTGGATACGTTGCCAGATAAGGTGACGTTCAGCTTCGGTGAGCTTGGAATGAAGAGAAATTACTTGAGTACCAAAATGTTCTTGAAAACGACTGACTAGCTGTGGGGTTAGGGAAATTTCGGGAACGAGAAGAATCACGGATTGGTTTGAGCTAAAAACTTGGCTAGCGAGCTCGAGGTAGATATTGGTCTTACCGGAACCCGTAATGCCGTGAAGGAGTTTGGTGTGAGTTTTGATTTTATGTAGTTCGGTGAGGGCTTGTTTTTGAGCGGGGTTGAGCGGGATTTGGTGGTGGGTAGTTGTGGCTGCGGTAAGAGAGGTCATGTTTTGGATCGGATTAGAAGACTGGGTACTAAAAGTGGAGGCAGAAGATTTTTTGCGACGGTTTTTCTCGATGCCGAGAGGAAGAAAAAGATTGGCGGTTTTGGCGACTGGATTTAGGTAGTAAGAGGAGAGCCAGGCGAGACTTTTTAGGAGATAATTAGGTAGAGGGATAGGGTGAACAATTTTATTAATCGATTTAATAATGAAATTTTGGTCGGTAGGAGCGGTGGTTTTTCGATAAATAATGCCAAGGGCGGTTTTCTTGCCGAGGGGAATAGAAACAATAGTGCCTGGGGCGAGATTTTGGTCAAAAGAGTAGGTAAGGAGACCATCAGAAAAGAGAGGGGATTTTTTGAAAGTGGTGGTGGGAATTACCTCATAGTACATCAAGTATATTTTAGCATTTATGATATACTTTAAGAAAGGAAAGAGGTAAATGTTAGATGTTTTTATCACATCTCGGGTTCGCCGGAAGATTTTGGTAGTTTTTGCCAAATATCCGGATTTCAAAGTCCATGTAAGGGGACTAGCGAAGTTGATTCACGAAGATGCAGGTAATATTCAAAGGGAACTAAAAAGGCTGGAAAAGGCGAATTTTTTGGTGACTTCGAAAAAGGGAAACACGACTATTTATCAAACAAATAAACAATATCCAATCTTGAAAGAATTGCAGACGATTGTGATTAAAAGTCAGCAAATGTCACCAAATCAAAAAGTAACGAAGACAATTCAATAATTTTTGAAGTATGTCGAAGATTTTTGAGGAGATTTTGGCTAAAAGAGGGGTGACGGAAGAATTTTTGCGGCCAAAATATACACTGGACCATGCAAAGAAACTGCCGGATATTGAGGTGGCGGTGGCGCGAATTAAGGCGGCGGTAAAGCAGGGTGAGACGGTACTGGTTTATGGGGATTATGACGTGGATGGGGTGACGGCAAGTACAATTATGTGTGAGGCGCTGAAACTGGCGGGGGTGAAGCGAGTGGAGGTGATGTTGCCAGATCGTTTTATTGACGGTTACGGAATGAGTGAGAGATGCTTGGAAAAAGCCGTGGAGTTAGGAGTAGGTCTGGTAGTGACGGTGGATTGCGGTAGTAATAATGCGGAAGTGATTCAGAAATTAGCTGAACACAAAATTGATACAATCGTAACCGACCATCACGAGCTGATGAGTGGTGTGCCGGAGCGGGCGCTTGCAGTGGTGAATCCAAAACGATATGGTGAAGATGAGGCTGATTTAGAAAAGAGGGAACTACGAGAAATCTGTGGGGCGGGGGTGGCTTTTATGGTGATGCAGGCACTAGTACTCGAGGGGTTAATTCCGCAGAATCAGGAAAAATGGTTTCTCGATCTAGTTTTGATTGGGACGATTTGTGATTCGATGGTAATGAATCAGATTAATCGTGAACTGGCTTATTATGGATTGATTATTTTGCAGAAAACAAAGCGAGTGGGGCTTTTAGAATTGATGCGTGTGGCGGGTGTACAAAAAATTGATTCAGAGGCTATTGGTTTTCAAATTGGACCACGATTAAATGCCGGTGGACGCATGGAGTCGGCGGAAATTTCATTAAAACTTTTGATGTCGAAAGAGCGAGCAGAGGCGGCAATGTTGGCGGAGGAGTTGAATCGATTAAACGGCGAGAGGCGAACCGCGCAGCGAGCGGCACTGGAGGAAATTTTGGTCGATGAGAAGCCGGTGATTGTGGCGGCTGGCAATTGGCATGAAGGAGTGCTAGGAATTATTGCGGGGAGGTTAGTAGAAAAATACCGCAGACCAGCCTTCGTTTTGGGGGAAACAGAGGGCATTTATAAGGGTTCGGGTCGGTCGTTCGGGGATTTTAATTTGGCGGAAGCAATTAAGGCAGTAAATGAGACCTTAATTGGCGGGGGTGGTCACGCGGCGGCTTGTGGGGTGAAGCTGAAAAAAGAAGATTTGGTGCGCTTCAAAGAGGCAGTGAATCAATATTATCGAAGTCTAAACTTAACTGAACAAGAAAAATATCTGGAGGTAACGGAAGATATTCAGGTGGATAACTTGGCGGAACTGGATGTGGATTTATATGAAGAGATGTCAGTGCTTCAACCGTTTGGGCAGGGAAACACGGAGCCAATCTTTGAGCTTCTGAATACAAAAATTAAGTTCGTAGAAACACTGGGTGCGGAGAAGAAACACTTGAAGTTTACTCTGGAAAAAGACGGAAATTTGTTCAAGGCTTTGGTTTTTAATGCGCGGGAAGAGTGGTTTAATTTAGATAAGGACGCTACCTACAATGTGCATATAAATTTAGTACTCAATGAGTGGAGAGGACGAAAAACCGTGGAAAGTCGATTGCTGCAAATTAAAAAAAGTGATAGCAGTGATTAGATATTGAAAAATCTGCGGCTCTCTGGTATAATCCTGCTATATGTCAATAAAAGTAACTAGAAAAGACCAGGGTGAGGCTAACGAGAATATTATTCGTCGTTTTAATCGTAAGGTTTTACAGAGTGGAATTATGCCACTAGCAAAATCACAATTACGTTTCTCTAAGCCTATTTCCAAGAGAGAGCGTCGTCGTAAGGCAATTTTGCGTGAAATCCGCAAAGCAGAAAAAACCGAACGAATTAAACTTGGCTTAAAATAACTAAAAACCCTCGCAGATGAGGGTTTTTTGATGTCAGTTAATGGTATACTTAAAATAATGAATGTAATATTTTTAGGCGGACCGGGAAGCGGCAAAAGTACTTTAGGTAAAAGATTAGCGGAGGAGCTAGGCTGGGAATGGATTTCCGGTGGAGCGATTCTGAGAGAAAGCAAGGAGCCGTGGGTGCAAGAAAAATTGGCAACGGCGCAGTTGTTTGACGATCAGATGGTGTCGAATTTGATTTTTTCGAGATTAGAAACTGCGCAAAATGCAATTGTTGACGGATATCCGAGGACGGCAAACCAAGTAGATATTTTAATGTCGAGGGGAATTAAAATTGATTACATGATAGAGGTGGATGTGTCAAAAGCCGAGGTGGAAAAACGTATCGCTTTAAGGGGACGCGAGCAAGATTCGCCGGAAATTTTTGAAGAACGCTGGAAAATTTACCAAGATAACAGAGGGAAAATTATTGCACCACTACTCGGAAGTGGGGTAGGATTTTTGGTGCTTGACGGGGTAGGGACGCCGGAAGAGGTCTACGAGAGGGCGCTTTCGATGATGAAAAACGAAGTAATAAGGAAATAAAGAAAGGCGCATAAGAATGATTATGATTTACGGTCCGGCGGGGGCAGGAAAATCGACGCAGGGAAGAATGTTGGCGGCGGAACTGGGGCGAACTTGGCTTTCAGCGGGGCAATTGATTCGTGATTCGAAGCGGTTTGAGGAATATACTCAGACGGGGGCGATGATTCCAGAAGAACTTTTGGTGGCGCTTTTGACGGAAAATATGTACCGGGAAATAAAATCGGGTAAGGATGTAGTATTTGATGGTCAGCCGGGAAGCGTCGAACAGGTAGAGATGTTGGAAAATACTGGAATTTTTCAAGAGGTAGAGTTCGTAGTAGATATTCGGGTGGATGAAGATGAGCTTTACCGTAGATTAAGCCTAAGGGGCCGGGAAGACGACAATCTGGCGGTTTGGCAGCGTAAAATTAATTATTACCGAGAAAAAAGTGTGCCGTTTTTAGCAAAAATGAAGGAAAAAGGCCTAAAAGTTTACGAAGTGGACGGAAATGGTGACGAAAAAACGGTAAATCAGAGAATTTTGGCGCTAGTTGAGGCGGAAAAATGCCAGAACTATTGGTGTAGGTTAAAAGTAATTTAGAAGTTTGGCGTTAGTTGACAGAAATATTAACAGGGGTATAAAAGAGTAGTATAATATCAATTATGGATAAAGCAAAAATTGAAGCAATGCGCGAAGGTGGCAAGATTTTAGGGGAAATTTTGCGAGATTTGCGCGAGTACGTCGAGGTGGGGATGACCAAACGTGAGCTGGATGCCTGGGTAAGGAAGCAGATCGTGGCGCGAGGGGCGACGGTTTCTTATGATGAATTAGAAGAGAAATTTCCGGGGTCGATTTGCATTTCGGTGAATGACGAATTAGTGCATGGTGCGCCGAATACTGATTATGCGCTGGAAGATGGTGATAAGGTCTCATTTGATTTGGTGATTGGCTATAAGGGATATCATACAGATGCAGCATTTACTACGGTGGTCGGTAAGGCAAATCCAGCCGTGAAGCAGATGATTAGAACTACTGAAAAGGCGCTTTGGGCGGGAATTGAGACGGTGGCGCCAGGGGTGCATCTGGGTGATATTGGTTATGCGGTAGAAAAAGTGTTACGCGCAGGGCATCTTGGGGTGATTGAAAATTATGTCGGTCACTTCATTGGAAAATCAATGCATATGGAACCAGAAGTGCCGAATTTCGGTAAACGTGGTAGGGGCTATGTCTTAAAGCCAGGTGATACGTTATGTATCGAACCGATGTCGTCTCTGGGAAAACCATATAATCATGTGGATCCAGAGAGTGGATGGAATGTGGTACTTTCGGATGGTTCGATTGGTTGTCACTGTGAGCATACGATTCTGGTGACAGAGGAGGGGTACGAGGTTTTAACTTTACCAAACTGTCCAAAAGAATAGTCTTGAAAATCTGGCGCAGGTCGTCAGATTTTTTGTTATAGACTGGAAAATGTTTATGTTATAATGAAAATATATGAACGAGCAAACACCAAAGTTTAGTTTTGGCATCGATATGGGGACGCAAAATATTCGCGAAGTAGTTCTCAGTGAGATGAATGGTCAGATTACCGTAGTGGGTAAGATTGAGTCATCGCAAAATGGGGGCATGAGTAAGGGTGTGGTGACGAATTTACGCAATGCGGTGCACGCGCTCGAGGCAGCTTCTATTGAAATTGACCGAATGATCGGGATGAATTTGGCGGATGCTTATCTTTCAATTAATGGTTCAAATGTTGGCACTGCGCCAACGCAGGGCGGTATTTCGATTACCGGTTCAGAAATTACCGAGGCGGATGTGGCGCGCTTAAAGGAATTCGCAGTATCGGGTATTGTGCCAGATAACCGTGCCTTACTAGATGTGATTCCAGTAGAATATGCAATTGCTGGTCAGGGTGGAATTAGAAATCCGATTGGCATGCGTGGCGTGAAGCTTGAAATGCAGGCAAATGTAGTTTCAGCGCTTTTGCCAGTCTGTATGAACTTGAAAGAGGTGGCCGGAGCCCTAAATATTAACGCTTTGAAATTGGTGCCAACGGCAGTAGCGGCGGGTCGCGCAGTGCTACTCGAGAGCCAGAAGGAAAATGGCGTAGCGGTAGTAGAGATGGGCGCCTCGACGACTTCCGTGGCGATTTTTATGGAAGGTTTCTTGCAATATTTTGGGGTGATTAATGTGGGGGCGAATCACATCACGAATGACATTGCGATTAGTTTAGCGGTGAGTACAGAGGTAGCCGAAGAAATCAAAATGAAATATGTGACGGCGGAATTGATTGATAATGATAACTCAATGACGATGCGTTTTGGTGATGAATCAATTAGTTTTACAAAGACCATGGTAAATCGTATCGTAGAGGACCGCTTGATTGATATTTTTGAACATGTGAAGAAAGAAATTGCGATTGCAGGTTATGAAAAGAAATTGCCAGAAGGCGTAGTCTTGACCGGTGGAGGTGCAGAGATGCGTGGAATTGAACGCTTCGCGAGAGAACATATGGAAGTGGCGACTCGAATTGGTTTGCCGTTAATGGATGTGACTCATATTGATAATGAAACTAAGAAGCCTCGTTTCGCGGTGGCGATTGGTTTGGCTTTGATGATGAATGACGATATGCGCGAGCAAGAAACGCGCGTGGAAGAAAAGCCGGTGGGCTTCCTCAGTAAATTATTTGGCGGTGGAAGATAAAAATCTCTTATTCTGGCTAGAAATGTGTTAATATAGAAGTAATCTATAGTTAAAAGTGAGGAATAAAGATGCCAGAAATAAAACCAACAGAGGTGGAAAGCAAAGCGACGATTAAAGTAATCGGTGTCGGTGGAGCTGGCGGTTCTGCGGTAAACCGCATGAAGGAAGTTGGACTTTCCGGTGTTGAGTTTATTGCGGTAAATACCGATGCCCAGGCTCTACATCACTCAAATGCAGACGTGAAAGTTCACATCGGCCAAGGTCTTGGTGCCGGTGGTGATCCTGAAAAGGGTCAAACTGCCGCGGAAGAAAGCCGTGATAATATCTGTGAAGCTATTAAAGATGCTGATATGGTGTTCATTACTCTGGGTGCTGGTGGTGGTACCGGTTCTGGTGCTGGTCCAGTAGTGGCTCAGGAGGCTAAAAAACAAGATATTTTGACCGTGGGTGTGGTGACTAAGCCATTCACCTTCGAAGGTGCACAACGTAAGAAAAATGCAGATTTTGCAATTGAAAAATTAGCCAAGGAAGTCGATGCCTTGATTACGATTCCTAACGACCGTTTGCTACAAACGATTGACCCACGCACTCCACTGCTTGAAACTTTTAAGATTGCAGATGATGTTTTGCGTCAAGGTGTGCAAGGTATTTCAGAATTAATTACCGAACATGCGTTGATTAACTTGGACTTTGCTGACGTGAAGGCCATTATGAAAAATGCAGGCTCAGCTTTGATGGGTATCGGCCGTGCTTCCGGTGAAAACCGTGCGAAATTGGCAGCACAACAGGCTATTGAATCACCTCTGATCGAAGTGAAGATTGACGGTGCTCGTGGTGTGCTCTTCTCAGTAGCTGGTGGCTATGATATGTCAATGTCAGAAATCCAAGAAGCAGCAGAGGAGATTACTGGTGCAGTTTCTCCAGATGCTAATATTATCTTCGGTGCTTCAATTCGCCCAGAATTGCAAGATGAAATCGTAATTACCGTGGTAGCAACTGGTTTTGATTCGGATTATTACCGTCAAAAGCGTGCCGAGGAAGAAGAAGCTCGTCGTAATGCAGAGGTGATGGAACGTGTAGAGGCGATGAAATCTCAAGCGAGTGAACCAGTAGCGGCCCCAGTCAGCAGCTTCGATCATACGGCTACTACAAGCCATGAATTCCAAAATGATTTCACGGCTACCCCAAAAGAAAATATTTGGGAACGCATCGGTAAAAAAGACGAAGAAGAAGATTTGGATGTACCACCTTCACTTCGTGCAAGATTCCGTAATAAAAAATAACTTAACAATTCGAAATGACTGGCTAGCCCAGTCATTTTAGATAGAAATTATAATGAATATAAATATTGGCATTGGCGATAGTAAAGTGCTGGAAAGCCGAGAAACTACGGATGGCCAGATGATTCGTCGCAGGCGAGTGACAAAAGATGGTTATCGCTTTACGACTTACGAGCGCATCGAGCTACCAACGTTGACAGTGAAAAAACGTAGTGGAAATCGAGAGGTTTTTGATCGAGATAAGTTGCGTGGGGCAGTAAAACGCAGTGTGGGTAAGTTTTTTAATTCGGAATTTGAAATTGAGGACGTAGTAAACTCAGTGACGGCGAAAATGTATGCTCTGGACCGCGACGAAGTGGAGTCGCATGAGATTGGTCAGGCGATTTTGGATGTTTTGGCAGAGAAAAATGAGGTAGCCTACGTGCGATTTGCCAGTGTATTTTTGCAGTTTAAGACTTTGGATGAATTTGAAAGTATTATTAGGGAACAAAGAAAGAAGAAAAAAGAATGCGTGTAGTAATAGTGGTAAAACAACATTCGGAATTTGCCTCGGAAGCCGAAATGTGGAAGCGTGACTTCGAGTATGAGGCGCGAAAAGAGGTGGAATTAATCGATCCAGAGACGATTGACGGAGAAATATTTGCGAGAGCGAGAGATATCGTGCAATATCCGACGGTTTTGGTTTTACAGGATGATGGGATGGTGGTAAAAAAGTGGGCGGGTAGACCATTACCACAAATTTCCGAAGTGAAGTACGTGATTCGCGAAGTCTAGATTTTGGGGGATAGCTTTGATGGGGGTGTACGGCTTTTAGCGAAGTCTAGATTTTTGTTGTATAATTAAGGGGATGAGTAAAATCAGGGAACAAGCAGAGGCAATTTTTGCCTGGGGCAAAACGCAGCCTGGATATAAAATCTACTGGGAGCAGCACTCTAGGAGTACGGCGAGAGCAGCAGAGACGATTGCGCGTGCCATGAAAAAAGATCAGCTTGACCCGGATATGGCTTATGCGGTGGGTTTACTGCACGATATTGGTCGGGTGAAAATGAAGCATGCAGGATTGAAGCACCCGATTTTTGGTTATGAAATTTTGATGGAAAAGGGACTCGAGATTCCAGCACGAATTTCGATGACCCATACTTATTACGGTTTTCCGACTTTGAATCGTGACGAGTTTTGGGAGGGGATGGATGAGGATACGATTCGCATGACGCAAGAATATATGTTGCGTGTGAAAATTGATGATTATGATAGATTGATTCAGCTTTGTGACAATATGTGTCACCATACGGGGATTATGACGATTTCGGATCGCTTCTCGGATATCTTGATTCGACACAATATTCGACGCGCAGGGGAACATTTGCGCAGGTTATATGATTTAAAATTGTACTTTGATGACAAAATTGAAGGAAATATTTACGAATTATTCCGCGATGAGATTATTGAAACGACAATGGATGAACCGAACGGAATATATACGAAAATTTTGAAAAATACAGAGGAAACGGATTAGAAAGAGAAAATATGAAATATCAAGCAAATACAAGAAGACGAGCTTTAGAATACGAAAAAGCGTTGATCGAATTCTGGAAGAAGAATCAAACTTTTGAAAAATCGATTGAGCAACGCGATATTGATAATTCATATGTTTTTTATGATGGACCTCCGTTCATTACCGGTATGCCACACCATGGAACCTTGCTTTCTTCAGTGACGAAGGACGCAGTGCCAAGGTTTTGGACGATGCGCGGAAAACGCGTAGAGCGTCGTTGGGGTTGGGACTGCCACGGGCTACCAGCAGAGAACTTTGTCGAGAAACAATTAGGCATTACGGACCGTCGAGAAATTGGCACGAAGTGGCCGCTAGCGACCTATATCGAAAAAGCTAAGGCCTCGATGGTAGCAAATTCAGAAGCTTGGGAATCGACAATTGATCGCATTGGTCGTTGGGTGGATTTTCGCGGTGCTTACCGTACGATGGACAAGAACTACATGGAGTCGGTCTGGTGGGCGTTTAAGACTTTGTATGATAAAGGTTTGATTTTCGAGGGTCGTAAGGTTCTGATGTACGACACTAAATTCTCGACGCCGGTTTCGAAAGCCGAGGTGATGATGGATAACGATGCTTATCAGGAAGTGACGGACCCATCGGTGTTCGTGAAATTTAAGGTAGTGAGTGAGGGTGAACTACAGGGTGCGTATCTACTAGCTTGGACGACCACGCCTTGGACTTTGCCTGCGAACTTGGTTTTAGCGGTTAATGAAAAATTGACTTATGGCCTGTACCAAGTGGGTGAAGAGAAAATCGTGACGCTAGTGAAGACGGCGGCAGAAGTTTTTGAAGGGGAATATGAACTTTTGAAGGAACTTTCGGGTGCGGAATTAGTGGGTCTAGAATATCAGCCTTTGATGGAGAATTTTTCGCGTGAGGAACGCCAGAAAGACACCTATAACGTGCTGACTGCAGAATATGTCTCAGATGAAGATGGTACGGGTATCGTACATATCGCTCCAGCTTATGGTGAGGCAGACTATGATTTGGCCTTGGCGTACGAGGTAGATTTTGTCGACCTCTTGGATGAACAGGGGTATTACGTGGAAGCGGCTGAAAAATGGTTGATGGACCTCGGCGTGCGTAAGACTGATGAAAACGGCATTGAACTTTGGGCGGCGAATAAAATTATCGCTAAGATGCTTCTCGAGAAGGGGATTGTTTATCGTATTAAATATATTAAACACGAATATCCATTCAATCCACGCTCGAAGCAACGTATTATTTACCGGGCATTTCCAAGCTGGTTCTTCAATGTGACAGATTCAAAAACCATGTTGATCGAAGAAAATGAAAAAATTAATTGGTTCCCAGAATATTTGAAGCATGGGCGTTTCGAGAAAAATATCGAAGCGGCGCCGGATTGGAATTTGTCGCGTGATCGTTTCTTTGCTACGGCAATGCCGGTTTGGAAGGGTGATAAGGGAAGCGTGAAAGTGGTGGGTTCTTATGATGAACTTTATGAACTTTCGGGTACGAGACTGGAAGATTATCACTGTCCATGGGTGGATGAAATTGAATTTGAGATTGACGGTGAACATTTTAAGCGTATTGATAAGGTGTTAGACTGTTGGTTTGAATCGGGATCGATGCCATTTGCACAGTTGCATTATCCATTCGAAAATCGAGAAAAATTTGAAAAGAATTACCCGGCAGATTTCATCGTGGAATACGTGGGCCAAGTGCGTGCGTGGTTTTACTATGTGCATGTGGTAAATACGGCGCTCTTTTCAGATATTGCCTACAAGAATGTGATTACTACCGGTACTTTGGCGGGTAACGATGGCCGTAAGATGTCGAAATCATTAGGAAATTACACCGATCCGAATCTCCTAATGGACCAATATTCGGCAGACTCTTTGCGTTTCTTGATGCTTTCTTCGCCAGTGCTAGCAGGAGAAGATTTCTCATTGATTGATAAAGATGTATCGGACGTGGCACGTAAGTTATCGATGATTTGGAATGTTTATGATTTCTTCACGATGTATGCGGAAGTCGATGGTTTTGATTCTGAACAGGCGATGGCGGTGAGTGAATTCGTGAACCCACTAGATATCTGGTTAGTTTCGAGGGTGCACCAGGTGCGTAACCAAATTACGGAAGGTATGGAAGCTTATAATATTCCAGCGGCACTCTCTTCAGTTTTGGAATTCATTGATGATATGTCGAACTGGTTCGTGCGTAGGTCGCGTAGACGCTTCTGGAAGTCGGAAGATGACCAGGATAAGTTGGAAGCCTATTCGACGCTGTACTATGTGTTGACTTATCTTGCGAAGATTTTGGCACCATTTACACCATTCCTCGCTGAGGAACTTTATCAGAAGATGACCGGTGCGGGTGTGGTAAATTCGGAGATTCCAGAATCAGTGCATCTTTTGGGTTGGCCAGAAGCTGGCGTAATTGATGAGGCGGTACTTACCAAAATGGCAAAGACACGTGAGATTATCACGGCTGGTTTAGCAGAAAGAATGAAGAAGACCGAAACTGAAGCACAAATTAAGGTACGTCAGCCATTAGCGAAGCTGGTTTATGCTGGTGAAAAACTGGATGACTTCTATGAGCAGATTATTATGGAAGAAGTAAATGTGAAGTCGGTCGAACATGGGGAAGCTTTGGCGCTCGATAAGACTTTGACGCGGGAATTACTAGAAGAAGGTAAGATTCGTGAATTGATTCGCTTCGTACAAGCCGCACGTAAGAAGGCCGGACTAAATGTCGATGATCGCATTAGGTTGATGGTTCCAATGGAAGTACCAGAGGCTTACCGCGAGATGTTGATGAATGAGGTCTTGGCAGAAGAATTAGTAAATGAAGGAAACTTCGCTTATGATGAAATCGTCAAAGTCCAGGGCGAGAATGTAGCGATTTCTTTAGAAAAGATCTAAGCGAGGGGTCAGTCCTACATGGAAAAATGTAGATATAGGGCTCTACGATAAGTGACTCGGCAGGAAGCTCCGTAGGAAAATACGGAGCTTTTTGATGAAATTACCCCTGTTAAAGCATAAACAGTATTGACAAAAATAGTAGTTTATGTTAGACTTAAAACAAGTTAGACAATAAAAACAAAAAATGTAAAATAAGCTAACTAAAAGAAAAATAAACAGGAAATCAAATATGTAAAAAAGTCTTCGTATGCTCGAAGACAAAAAAGTAAGTAAACCTAGAATCATTAATATAATAATATAAATAAGGAAAAATTATCGAATAGACGAAAAGTCAATGAAACACTAATAAACAAGCATTGACTGATCAAGAAAAAGTGGAGGAGGTGGATAGGTGAATAAAAAAGTTATTCAACTATCCACCGCTCAGATAAAAGAGAAAAAATCGATAAAGTTGTTCAATTTAATAAAATAATTGTTCAATCTTTTCAGATGAAAATCGTAACTTGGTAATATTTTTATAAAATTTGAAAAAATTACTTGCAAATATAAAATTTGTGATATTATTAATGTAACGAAGATCATAAATCAAAACAGAAATAAAAATTTAAGAGCAAAGGAAGATAGAGAATGACGTTTGAATTCTTTGATGATGAAACTAATTACGTATCAAAAAGACAAGTCAGCCAAGAGGTACGTGCGAGGATTACCGCTAAGCTCGGTAAGATTTCCTCGATGATTAGCTAAATTAGCTAGAAACTTCTTCCTGATTAATAAAATAGTCGCTTTTTGGCGGCTATTTTTTGTTGTGAGTGGGATTTTATAAAATTTGTGTTCAAAATAGAAAATTAAGTGTTCAATTATGCCTCTATAAGTTTAGGTAAAATTGAACAAAAATATTATTGACAATCTGATAAATAAGCGTTATCTTTATGGCATAAGGTCATATTTCAAAATAAAAAAGAAAGGTCTCCACATGACTGATACGAATACTTTTTCACCGGAGGTTGGACAGGTCCAGCCTGATTTTCAAGGTGATAATTTAAAAGCGCAGGATGAATTGATGAATCAATACATCGAAAAAATGATGAGTGAAGCGGGTGTCCGCGTGAATGATCGTTTGCGTGAAGATTTAAAGATGAAAATGCAAGAAGCTATCTTGAGTGAAATCTTGATGAATTTGCCGGATTACTTGGTAGATAAGATTTCAGAGCTTTTTGATGCAGCTGAACCAGATTTTAACGAGGTCCAGAAGATTATCCAAGAATCAGGTATTGATGTACAGTCGGTAACCGAAAAGGCATTGGATGAGTTTAAAGAAAATTACTTAAAGAATGCTAAGGAGGAGGCATAATGGGTCCTAAAAATATGAATTCTGCGCCAAGCGGGAATAATAATGGTCTTTCAGCTAAGGAACAATACTACAAGGATCAGCATGATGCGCGTGTTGCGCAACTTTCGCAATTTAGAATGAACAATTTTAAGGAAACGAATGGGGAAAATGTTGATAGGGGCGAGAGTGATCGCAAGTTAGAGCTTCGTCATCAATTTGATCAAATTAAACTTGAAACTGACACTTTCTTGAAAATGCAAGCTGGTCTTGGTTTAATGAGCGAAAAAGAGATCCGTGAATATAAAGATAATTTGAATAGACAAGAGAATAATGCTCTTGAATACATGCGCGATGGGTGGCGAAGGTAGTCTAGTGCCAATGGAAAATTTGATGAAGCGCAGTCTTGACCAGATTAGTGATTTTGAGGCCAAAATTCAAGCTACTCCGGAATATCAAGAAATGGAACAAAAGAAGGCTTTGGCAAAAAAAGGCCTTGATATGATTAAGGAGCGTAGAGATAATGACGCAAATCTAGGTGTAAATGATTTTCACTATAAGGAAAAAGTTTACAAGATGCAAGCTAATCTTGCAGAGAAGGATTTTTTGGCAAAAGCTTTTTCAGCGGAAGACAAGAAAAATTCAAATGAAGCGCTTGATGCTGCTACGGAAAAATTTAATAAACTCGATGAGGAAGCAATTAAATTAACTCGTGAATTGAAAGCTGGCGGCAGAAAATTAACTTTTGAAGACTATCAAAAGATTGATGCGGCTTGGGGTGCTTCTGCGGCAGCTGAAGCGAAGATGAATGAGATCAAGAATGCCGATAAGAAAGAAATCGCTTTTGATTTTGCACAGAATCAATACAAAAAGATTCAAAAGGGCGAACAAATGAGCGGCGTGGAAGGATCATTCCTCAGTAAGTTTAATGTGCTGACCGGCGAAGATACGGTTGAAAAGTTTGAGCCAACTGTAAAAGGTAAGATTGGTGAAGTAGCTGCTAAGATTACCGATGTGGAAGAAACTTCCGAAAAAAATAAAGTAGAAGATAAAATTGAAGAAGTTGCAGAAAACGAATCGGAACAAACTGTAGAATTTTCTCCAGCAATTGTTCCTGGTGAAGAGTCAAAGAGTGAAAATCAATTAGAATCAACAAAAGACAAAAAAGATGAAGTAGATTTTGGTGGCATTAGTGCGGAAAAGATTGCTGAAATGGAAAGGACTGGTGGCCCAGTATTGCTTGATGCTGATAATCAAATTTGGATGCAAAAATTACCAAAAGATCAATTAGAGCAGCTTCAGAAAATGCTTCCAAAAGATCAATTAGAACAGCTTCAGAGAATACTTGAAAACCAGAAAAATGGTAATAGTAAGACTGAGACTGTAGATCCTAATAGTGAAGAGACTGAAGGACCTAGTGAAAAATCCGAGACAAAAGAATCGGATACTGAGGATGCTGATATTGAGAGTTCTGAGAAAGAGAATTCCGAGACTGAGAAGAAAAAAGGTATTGTCGCTGGTGTTATTGAGAAAATCAAGAAACATAGTGAGGGAATCAAACGATTTGCGTTGATTGCTGTGATTGGCGCGCTCGTTGCTCTTGCGGCTCATGGTGGTAATAAATTTAATACCAATAATAATACTGCTGTCGAAAAAAGCATGGATAACAATGGTGACACTGATGGTAATGTAGGGGAAGCTCTAGCAGAGCATGATACTGGTAGTGAAGTGGACTCTTTGATTAAGGGAAATTCTTTCAATATTATGGTGGATGGTAATGAAACTAAGATTGAATTGAATGATAATATTAATCCGGAATTCCCAGGTTTTACTGATTCGAGACGCTCTGGTAATGATATGACTTTCGTCGATCGTTCTGGCTTAGAAAGTCTTAAGGAGCAGGGAGCTTCAAGTGAAGCTCTGGGTGCTGAGGGTATGAAAGAAATTTTGAATACCATGGAAAACCCTAATATGGCAAGTTATCTTGGTGCTTCCTTCGGTGCATTTGAAATGGCTGACTCTCCTACTGCGGTGAATGATATTACTTATATGATTCAGCATGGAGACGCAGAAGCACAAGTTGCGATTAAGGAAAAAGCCAATAACACAATTGCCAACTTCCTTGAAGGTTCAACCTTGAAGCTTGGTTCGATTATGAATGAGACCTACCAATCTGGTTACGCCTCAAATAATGGTGGCGAAGGTAATCTTCAGGTAGATATGGCGCTTGATAAAGATGGTGTATTCCATAAAGATCAAGCCGTAGAATTCGTCTATGCCGAAAATAAAGATGGCGAAAATATCATGGATATGAATGTTCGTGATGGATTTAAGGAAAATTCACTTAGAGCTCTTGGCGTAATTGAAAAGAATGCTTCGGATGGTGAAGTAATGAATATCATGTCTAGTGTTAAGATTTTAGGTATCAATGTGAAATGTGGCCAGGTAATCTTCCAATACTTAAAGACTGAGAAGAAGGAAGTAACTAAGACTGTAGATAAGACAGAAGTTACAACTTCAGTAGTTACTCCGGAAAATGTTGAAGTAGTAGAAAATAAAGAACCAGAACCTTCTAAGCCGAAGAATGAAATCCCACCTTCAACTCCAAAGGAAAATCCAAAGACTCCTGAAAATAATGTGAGCGAGGGTAAGACCAATACTGCATCTACGGATGGCAATCAACAAAAGATGGGTAAAGTTGAGGCGGATAAGGCAATTTATGAATTCGGTGATGAAAATCATGATGCAACAAAGCAGTTACCTGGAAGCGAAATAGAAGATAAAGCTGTATTCGACCAAATGGTGAGAGAAGCAGCTAAGCAGAATTTGACGCCAAACTCATACGTAACCACACAAGATAATAGCCAAGGTGTTGTCCACCAAGAAGGTGTAGCTACGGAAAAACAAACGAATGCGGAAAACCGTTCAATATTACCTGAAGAAAAACCAGTAGAGAGGCAAGATATTCAAGGTTCTCATAGCGAAGATAAGACTTTTAGTGATAACGATTTGGGAAATATTGCTAAAGAAGCGAAAGCCGACAATACGCTTGCTCATGAATCGGGGCAAACTACTACCGTAGATACGACCTCCAGTTCTGAACAATAATTGTACTTAATAGAGAAGAAAAAATATTGAACAAATATATTGTACAAAAACTAAAAATAGTCTAAAATGAGTTTAGGATCTTAATCGAAAGGAGATCGATGAACATAAACATAAAAACAAAAACATGGGAAGATATGCGTAGTTCTGCACGCCGTATCTTTCCAGTAGTTGGAGCTGTGGTGGCGGGGGCACTCAGTCTAACTCAATTACACGGACCTGTCCATGCGGAGGGGATTGAAACATGGGGTCCAAAAAATCGTCCAATGTATACTTGGAAGAACCCAGCAGACCATGTTACTTTTAACTCGATGACGGATAACCCAGAAATCGGTGACGAAAGCAATTTTGTACGCGTCCGTAAAGTTGGAAGCCAGGATAAGTTTTCTAACAATGTAACCGTTGAACCGGGTTCCGAATATGAGGTTTTTGTGTATTATCACAATAACGCTTCTGCTAAATTAAATGACGGCGATCATCGTGGTATTGCGCAAAATGTCCGTTTGCGAATGGATAAAATCACGGATAGACTTGAGGCTGGACACGCAGCAGTAATTAAGGGTACTATTTCGGCATCAAATGCCACACCAAAAGAGGTTTGGAGTACATCTTATTTACACGCAAAAGAAACCGTTTCTTTGCGTTATGTGCCAAATTCTGCAAAATTAAGCAACAGTGGCTCACTTAATGGTTCAACTTTGAATGATGACGCGCTTTTCGGTAAAGATGGTGGAACATTTTTAGGCTACACGAAGAACTACTGGGGCGCAATCCCTGGTTGTAATGAATATGCCGGTTACGTAAAATTCCGCATTAAAGCCGATAAAGCAGGCTTCACTGGTGAAAAGATGGCTTCTAAGGAAAATATGAATGATTACCGTACAGAAATTACGGTGGCTCCAGGTGAAACCATCGACTTTAAATTGCGTTATAAAAACACTGGTACTACAATTCAACGCGGAGTTTCTGCTTATGACTTGCTCGGTACTGGTATGACTGCAGTCCCAGGTACGACTTTCTTGAAGACTCCTCGCTCTGCTGGTTTCGAAAAAGAAAATCTCTTCAAAAATGGTTTTAATATCGGTGATTACAATGCCGGTGAAGAAGCTTTTATTACTTACAAAGTAAAATTCTCTGAAGACGAAAAAATCTTCCCATGTGGTGACACGGTGACTTACAATAATTCAGCTATCGCGGTGCTCGACACTACGATTCATAGTAAGGTAAAGGTTACTGTTCATCGTGATTGTGCAGATAAACCAAAAACTCCTAATACGCCAAAGGAACTCCCTCACACTGGTGCTTCCGAAACCGTATTAGCTGTAGTGGTGACCGCCATGATTGGTATTGGTACTGCTTACTACATTGCTTCGATTAAGCAACTCAAGGCCTTAGAAAAACAACACGAAGATCAAGAATAAAAAGCCCTTTCGATTTAATGTAATCGTATAGACGATTAAGTACGAAAAAGAACCCTATGAGAGCGGGGTTCTTTTTTTTTGGCTTAGTTATTGAAAAAAAGAGATAAATATGCTAGAATAGTCAAAGTTAATAATACATTAAGGAATATTATGAAAAAGGCAGTTGTACTCATCGGCGGTAAGCAATATATCGCAGCTGAGGGTGAGACCCTACGGGTGGACCTCCTCCCGGAAGGAACTAAAGAGCTCGAAACTGGTGCTTTACTTGTAATTGATGGTGATAAAACCCTCGTTGGTACGCCAGAAGTCAAAGGTGTCAAGGTTTCAGCTAAAGTAGTAGAAGAGAAAATCGCTGGTGATAAAATCCGCGTAATCCGCTACCACTCAAAGAAGCGTGTCCACAAGGAAACTGGTCACCGCCAAAAATACAGTGTGATTGAAATTACTTCAATCAAATAAGAAAAAGACCCTAAGGGGTCTTTTTTGTGGCTTTTTGTCGTGATAATGATTATTCTTATGAATATTATGGTAATATATAAATAGATATGGCGAAGGTAATTTGTATCACAAATCAAAAAGGCGGGGTCGGTAAGACGACGACCACGATTAATTTGGCGTACTATTTGATGAAAGAAAAACAAAAAGTCTTAGTAATTGATTTTGATCCGCAGGGAAATGCGACGTCGGGACTGGGTATAGATAAGGCACAGTTTGAACGAAATTATTTGAATAATGAACTTTCAAATACAATGTCAGAAGTGATTCTAGGTGAGAGGCGATTATCAGAAATAATTTTGAACACTAAATTTAAGGGCCTAGATTTAGCACCGACTACGCCACAGTTGGCTAATGCTGAAGTCGAGATGACGAAGCTGAGTAAAAAATTTGTTCAGCTGAAAAATGCAATTAATGAAGTGCGAGATAACTATGATTTTGTGATTATTGACCTGCCGCCAAGCTTATCACTTCTAACCGTGAATGGGATGATTGCGGCGGATTGCCTTTTGATGCCAGTACAGACGGAGTTTTATGCGCTAGAAGGGGTAGCGCAGCTGATGGATTCGGTGAAATTAGTGCGTAAGGCGATGAATCCAAATCTGAAGTTATTAGGGGTACTGGCGACGATGTATGATAAACGTACCTCTTTATCGGTGCAGGTATTGGCAGAAATTAAAAAATACTTCCGAGATAAGGTGTTCGAGACGACGATTCCACGCAATGTAAGGTTGGCGGAGGCACCAAGTCACGGAGTGCCGGTGGGGGATTACGATCGATTCAGCAAGGGCGCGAAGGCTTACAAGGAATTAGCAAAAGAAGTATTAAAAAGAGTGTAAAAGAAAAAGAGAGTGTGAAAATGGCAAAAGGTTTGGGTCGCGGTTTTGAAAGTTTAATTCCTACGGATATCGTAGAGGATGATTTTGATATTACTTTGTCGGAAGATAGTTCGAAAAGTCAGTTAACTGAGCTAGATTTAGCGAAAATCATACCAGAAACCGATCAGCCACGTAAAGATTTTTCAGAAGAAGCTCTGGCAGCTCTAGCAGATTCGATTCGCGAGCATGGGGTGCTGCAGCCGATTGTGGTGGTAGCTGAGGGTAATAAATATAAGATTGTGGCAGGTGAGAGGCGTTATCGTGCCTCGAAAATGGCGGGATTAGAGAAAATTCCGGCAATTATTCGTACTCTCGATGCGCAAAATCAATTAGAACTTTCGATTATTGAAAATGCGCAGCGCGAGGATCTCAACGCGATTGAAATGGCGACAGCTTACGCGAAATTGAAAAATCAATTTAATCTTCAGCCAGAGGAAATTGCTAAGCGAGTGGGGAAAAGCGCCTCATCGGTGATTAATACGATGCGACTTTTGAATTTGCCGGATGAAGTGAAGCACGCGATGGTGGAACATAAGTTAACAGAGGGGGTGATGCGACCTCTGATTTCGGCAGATCCAGAAATGGTGAAGAAGATTTTACCGATGATTATTGAGGAAGGTTGGACAGCACGCAAAGTCGAGCGTTATATCGCGGAACATAAGAAGAAAAGTTCGGCGAATTTACTAAAAACTAATGTTTATCTATACCAAGAGAATGAATTGAGCGAAAAATACGCAGCAAAGGTGCGCGTGAGGGGCCGTAGTGTGACATTTGCTTGCAAAAATGAAGAAGAATTACAGAGATTATTAGCGAGATTACAATGAGTAAAAAATGTGTTCAACCGAAAATAGCAGAGAGAGAACAGGCCGCGATTGATTTTGCGACCCAGGCGCATGAGGGGCAGAAACGAAAATCGGGTGAGCCATACATTATCCATCCACTGGCAGTAATGAGCATCTTGCGTGAGTGGGAAATGGATGAAGATACGGTGATCGCCGGGGTGCTTCACGATACGGTGGAAGATACCGGCGTGACATTGGATGAAATCAAGGAAAAATTCGGTGAAACCGTGGCATTTTTGGTGGATGGTGTGACTAAACTGGGTAAGGCTAGACAGGGGATGCGCGATATTGATACTTATTTGCCAGCGACGAAAGATAATCTCTTGAGGCTTTTGATTGCGACAGGGGCGGATATTCGAGTTTTGATAATTAAACTAGCCGATCGTTTGCACAATTTGAGGACTTTGTCGGCTTTACCACCAGAGAAGCAGAAGAAGATTGGTAAGGAATCACTGGAAATTTTTTCACCACTAGCGGACCGTTTGAATATGGGGAGACTGCGCGTGGAGATTTCCGATATTGCGTTCTCCTATGTTGATCCAAAGCGTTTTGAATTTTTGAAAAAATTGATTGAAGAGCGCAATAAATCCGCGGAGAAGAGTCTAGAAAAGATCAAAAAAGAAGTTTCAGAGAAGTTGGCGGAAGAGAAGATTAAATTTGAAATTGATGGACGAGTGAAATCAGTCTATTCTTTGCATAAGAAATTAGCGAAATATAATCAGAATATCGATGAGGTCTATGATCTAACGGCGCTTCGAATTATCGTGGAGGATGTAACGGATTGTTATCTGACGCTGGGAATTATTCACGCGCTTTATACGCCAATGACGGGTAGGATTAAGGATTATGTGGCGATGCCGAAACAGAACGGTTATCAGTCGCTACATACCACGGTGATTACGAAAGATAAGCGGATCGTGGAATTTCAGATTCGCACGAAAGATATGCACGAATATGCGGAGCGGGGGCTCGCGGCGAGCTTTTTCTATAATGAACAAAAGCTGACGGAAAATTATAAGATGGGGAAGATTCAGCATTTGCCAACCAATTTACTCTGGATTTCGGAGTTACAAATGGCGGCGGCGCAGCTGAAAGAGGGAAAACAGGTAGATATGAAGAAATTGAAGATCAACTTGTTTGCGGATAAGCTTTTTGTTTATACTCCGAAGGGAGATATTATTGATCTGCCGGTGGGGTCGATGCCACTTGATTTTGCTTATCGATTGCATTCGGAGGTGGGTGGACATGTGATTGGAGCGAAGATTAACGGTAAGCTTTCGAACTTGAACACTAAATTAAAAAATGGTGATGTGGTGGAGATTTTGACTTCAAAAAATCAAATGGTGAAGCCGAGTTGGTTGGATAAAATTATTACGCCACATGCGCGCAATAAAATTAAGCAGCAATTAAATCGTACGATTCAAATGGTGATGGGTGGCGAAATGAATAAAAAATAAGCCCCTTATGCTATAATTAAGCATATGAGAAAACAGAGGTTAAAATCACGAACGAGTTTGATTCAGGGTCTCTGTTTTTTGGTGTTCGGTTTGATCGTGATTCAGCTATTTCGATTGCAGGTGCTAAATCATAAACTTTATGCAACGAAGGCCAATCAGCAACAGATTATGAAATCGACAATTTTTGCTAAGCGCGGGGAAATTTATTTTCTAGATGGAGACACGCCAGTGCCAATCGTGATGAATAAGAAAACGTATACAATTTCGATTGATCCAAGTTTGGTAGTGAAAAAGCGTGAGGAGACTACCAAGAAAATTGACGAAATGGTGGGAAATTATCGCACCAAGGCGGGATGGGATGAAGTTTTTGCAGATCCGGAGCGTAAGTATTTTGTGGTGGCGAAAGATGTGCCATACGCGGAAACGAATAACTTGAAAAACGCGGATTTGACCGGAGTTTACGAGCAGGAGGCTACGACCAGGGTGTATCCAGAAGGGGAAATGGCAGCGCAGGTTTTGGGTTTCGTGAATCAAGATGGGGAAGGTCAATACGGAGTAGAAGGTAGCTTAAATAAGGAGCTAACAGGGGAAAATGGGTTGCTGAAAACCGTGAAAGATTCGAATAATGTGCCACTGACGATTGGTAATGAGAACGTGAAAATTCCGGCAAAAGACGGGAAGAATTTGGTGCTGACGATTGACCGCAATATTCAGAAAAAAGCGGAAGAAGCGGTGGACGAGGTGACAAAAAAATTTAATATTACCTATGGGTCGGCGATTGTGATGAACCCAGCGACGGGGCAGATTTTGGCGATGGCGGGTAAACCAGGCTATAATCCGGCGGAATACGCGAAGGTGACCGATGCGAAGGTGTTTCAAACCGACGCAACGATGAACGCTTTTAACCCGGCTTCGGTATGTAAGACTTTTGCGATTGCGGCAGCGATTGATTCTGGAGTAATGACGCCAGAGACGACTTATTATAATACGGATAAGTTAGTGATTGATGGTTGGCCGATCGAGAATGCGATTAAGGGCCACACTGGGGAGGTTAATATGCAAACTGTGCTAACTTATTCCTTAAATACGGGTTCGATTCAAGCTTTGAAACTTTTAGGTGGTTCGGCTTCGGAAATTACTTATCAAGGTAAGGAAAAGCTTTATGATTATTACCATAACCGCTTTAATTTGGGTAAATATACGGGGATTGAATTGCCGGAAACGAAGGGTGCAATCGTGCCACCAAACGATATTGACGCGACAGATGCTCGATATGCGAACATGACTTTCGGGCAGAGCTTGGATCTTTCGATTATTCAAGTATCTTCAGCTTTTTCGGCAGTGGTGAATGGCGGGGAATATTATCGTCCGACTTTGATTGCAGGGGAAATGAAGGATGGCAAGTTTGTGAGAACAGAGCTTGCGAAGGCGGACCACGATGCATTAAATAAAAATGACACTAGTAGGACAATGCGCCAAATGTTGCACACGGGTCGTTTAGTTTTTCCGAATGTGAAGGGGTATGACGAGGATTATTATGTGGGTGGCAAGACTGGTACGGCTCAGACTGTGAAAAATGGCAAATATAGCTTCGATGAAACGATTGGTACCTATGTGGGCTTTGGGGCGAAATCTCTAGAGGAGACGCCAGATTACGTAATTATGACCAAAGTTTGGAGTGATAACCGAAAACTCGATGGTGGGATGGATGCGAAGCCGATTTTTGATGAGATATCGAAGTATATGATAAACTATAATAAAGTCAGGAGGTAAGGCGTGGGGAATTTAGATAACAATGCATTATATGGTTTACTATTGTCGCTCGGTACTTTTTTGCTTTCGATGTTTTTGACGCCTTTTTATACTCACGTAGCTTATAAATATCATTTTTGGAAGAAGCAAAAAAAGACTACGGTTTCGGGTGACGGCTTGCCGATCATGACAAAACTACATGCGCATAAATTCAAGCGAGTGTTTCCGACGATGGCGGGAATTATCGGGGTAATTGCGGTGACAGTGGTGACACTGATTTGTAATTTCGATCGTGCACAAACGTGGCTACCGATTTTTGGTTTCTTGGGTGGGGCGATTGTGGGGTTGATTGACGATGGAATTAATGTGTTTGGCTCAGGTGAGGGCGCGGCTGGATTACGTGCGCCGATTAAGTTTGCCATGATTACGGTGGTGAGTTTGGTGCTCGGTTGGTTTTTTGCTTATAAACTAGGTTGGACGAGCATCCATATTCCATTTGCGGGTGATATTGAAATTGGTGGGGTGGTGATGGTGGGGCTATTTACTTTTGCGGTAGTGGCGACCTCAAATGCGGTGAATATTTCAGATGGACTAGATGGGTTAGCTGGGGGTCTCGCGATGATGGCCTATGGTGCGTTTGGTACGATTGCGCTATTTCGTGGTCAAGTTTATCTGTTTGCTTTTTGTATGACGGTAGTGGGATGGCTGTTTTCTTATGTGTGGTTCAATGTGCCGCCAGCGCGTTTTATGATGGGCGATGTGGGGTCGTTTGCACTGGGTGCGGGGCTTGGTGTGGTGTCTATGATGACGAATTCATTGTTACTTTTGCCTGTAATTGGATTATTATTCGTGGTGGAAGCAGGTTCTTCATTAATCCAGATGATTTCGAAGAAATTTTTTAAGCGCAAGATTTTTATTTCGGCGCCAATTCATCACCATTTGGAGGCGAGTGGTTGGGGCGAAGCGAAAATTGTGATGCGTTTTTGGGTAATTGCCGGAGTTTGTGCGATTGTGGGGGTATTTATTGCGATGGTGAGCGGAATTATTAAAAAATAAAAATTTTCGGAGTGGGATTAAATGCGACAACATAAGGCAAATTATAAAATTATCATTACGATGATAATTTTGATTGCTATCGGATTGATGATGATTGCCTTGGTGGGTCCGTCTTATGCGAAAGTGAAGGGGGAAGATACAACGTATTGGTTGGATCAAGTGAAATATCTGGTGATTACGGCGGTGCTGCTATTTTTTGAGACTAGAGTAAACTTGGTTGAGATAGAAAAAACCAAAAGGCCTAAAGGAATTTGGTACATTTTAGATGCAGTAGCGAAGCGTTTACCGATGATTTTATTATTTTTGGGTCTTAGTTTAAACTTGCTACTCGCGGTGGCAGCAGGACGTTCAAGTTTGGCGTATTGTCAGCTAGGTGCCTGTAGGTGGCTGAGACTCGGGCCAATTACGATTCAGGTGTCGGATTTTTTGAAGTTAGGAGTGATGCTTTATCTCGCAAAGATTACCGCGGATTTTCAGGCGAGGGGTGGATTTTTGGAAGAGGCTGGCAGAACGACGGCGCTTGGCATGTCGATGCAGTTTTTGATGGATTCATTTGCGATGATTAGAAGGATAAGGAGTGGCAAAAACGCGAATGAGAGGGGTTATGGTCAAAATTTTGCTGCGGGAAATTTCACGAAGGGAAGCGTTCATGGAGGGAAGCTAGAAAGATTGGTGGCAAAAATTTTAGCTCGTGGTCAGGCTTCCGGCTGGGCGAGTGCGGAAATTTTGAGAAAAAGCTATCAATTTTATGCGAAATTTTTCGGTGTTTTAGGAGTTTCGTTATTTTTGATTGTGGTGTCTCAGAAAGATTTGGGTTCGGCGGTACCGCTCGGGGTGATTGCGCTGACGATTTTATTTGTGGCGGGGATTAGGATTTGGAAAATTATGATTATGTTTGCGGTAATTTTGGCGCTGGGTGTGGGGATGATTTTGTCTTCACCGCACCGTCGTGAACGCTTGTTTACTTTTACGGGTAAGGGTGATGCGACGACGGATTATCATATTGAAAACGCACTAATCACGGTGGGGTCGGGGGGACTACTCGGAGTAGGAATCGGGAATAATGTGCAGACGGCGGGATATTTGCCGGAGTCAATTACCGACTCGATGTTCGCGGTGGTTTCGGAAATGTGGGGTTTTGTCGGTGCGGTGGCTGTGATTGGACTTTACGTGCATTTATTTATGGAAATTTTGAAAGTGGCGAACACTTCGGAAAATCTCTATTTTAGATTAGTGACGATGGGAGTATTTGCTTGGCTGTTTTCACAGGTGGCGGTAAATATTAGTGCGATGATTGCACTGATTCCACTTACGGGTATTACTTTGCCGTTACTTTCAAAAGGTGGAACGAGCCTTCTGATAACGTGTTTTGGATTAGGATTAGTAATTAATATTTCGCGGTTTACTTCGAGAACGGAAATTTCAGATGATGAAAGAAATGAGGAAATTAAAAATAATTTAAGAGTGAGTAGAAGTAGTAGACTGGGAGGAAGAAGATGAAAATTTTAGTAGTAGGCGGCGGATCGGGTGGACATATTACTCCAGCGATGTCGGTGGTGCAAGAAATTTTGAAGATGAAGCCGAAGAGTAAAATCGAATTTTGGACTGATGCGAAATATTATAAGAATGTAGTGAAACTAGCGAATGAAGCGAAGCTGGCTTGGGGTGGCGAAGAAGAAACGGGGATGAAATTATACTTGCGCGTGCGTAAAGTTTTTGCCGGAAAATTTCATCGTTATCATGGTTTGAAATTGTCAGATTATTTTGATAATCATGCGAAGACCTTCTTTGATGTGGTGTTCGGAAATATTGCGGGGGCTTTCGGATTTGCTATGGGGTTTTTTCAAACTTTGTGGCGTTTTAGTCGAAAAGAAAATCGTCCGGATGTGATTTTTTTGAAGGGGGGGTTTGTGGGGTTGCCGGTCGGAATCGTGGCGGGGATTTTTAAAATTCCATATTTGATTCACGAATCGGACGCGACGATGGGATTAGCGAACCGAATTTTGAGTAAAAAAGCGAAAATTATTGCCATGGGCACGCCAGTGGAAAAAGAGGATTCGCGCTATGTGTTCGTGGGGATTCCGGTGGGGAAAGAATTTGAAAAAGTGGCGGAGAGTAAAAAGAGGCGCCTAAAAAGAGAATTAGGATTTGACCCAGAGCGAAATTTGGTGATCGTGACGGGTGGCTCGCAGGGTTCGATGCATATTAATCAAGCGATTCGTGAAATTTTGCCAGAACTCTTGAAATATACATCGGTGGGTCTAGTGTCTGGTCGTAAACATTACGAGGATATGATTGATCTAAAGAAATACGAAACTTGGGAAAAAGGTAAATTGACTTCGGAATTCCGGATGTGGAATTTTTCACCAGTGATGCACGAAATTTTAGGCGCAGGAGATGTCGTGGTTTCGCGGGCGGGGGCCACTACGATGGCGGAATTAGCTAGTTTGGGTAAACCAACGATTTTGGTACCGTTTGAAAAATTACCGGGCGGGCATCAGGTGAAGAACGCGGAAAAATTAGCGCGTGACGAGGCGGTGGGAATGATTTTGGACCGCGAAATGGAAGCTGACCCGGAAAAATTATTGAAAAAGATTTTGAATTTGCTAAAAAATAGTGAAAAGCAAGCTAAGTTAGTAATGAATTTTAAGAAATATGCAAAATTAGATGCGAGTGAGACGCTCGCGAAATTGGTGCTGAGCTTGAAGAAATAAGATTGAGAAATAGGATTTTGAAAGAATCAGGGTAAAATAGTTTTTGAAAATAAAAAGGCGATAAAAGTGAGAATTAATAAAACGATTGCCTCGAAACGGGAAGAAGTGATTCTGGAGTCGACGAGGATTAAGGAAGAAAAAAGGCGAAAGCGTAAAAAAGTGATGCGTTTTGTGGGGCTGAGTACGGCACTGGCGCTTGGTACGGCAGGTTTGACGCTTGGCGCGGTAAGTCTGATCAATCGGGGTGGCGCGAAAAAGACGGAGGTAAAACCGACGGTGATGAATTTAACTTCGAGCGTGGAAATTGTCGACGAATCGGGAAATAAAAACCTGATTACGGACAAGATTAAGCAATACGTGGCATTACTGGAGCAGGATTTGAAGGATTTGGGGGTAAAAATGACTAAGGTGGTACTGCCGACGGATAAGACGAGACAGCTAGATGTTTATCTCGAGGGTCGTACGGAGTATTATAAGTGTCTGATTGACCGTTCGCCAGCAGAATCGGCGGAAGATATAGAGCGGATGCAACGCTACTTGATAGCGAATAATCTCGCGCCAATCTATGTGGATGTGAGGATCGAAAGTCGCGCGTACTACAAGTAGAGATATGGCGAGATTGAATACAAAAATTAATAAAGAGGCTTCATGAGAAGGCCTCTTTTTTATGTGCTATTTAGACTTCTTTTTATGAGCTGTTTTTTGTGGGTGATGTGGTTTTTACGAAAGAGACGGAAACGATATGAATAGATGTTGGGTTTACGGAAATGACATGAGTGGATGTTCGGTTTTTGGTGAAGGACGAAAAAACAAGCTGGCGAAGTTTGTTCGGTTTTTTGATATTGGAGATTTTTGCTAAGGACTTAATTAAGTAATATATTTTGAAATAAAATATATTTTTCGCAAATAGAAGCGTTCGGTTATTATGTAATAAAAAATAAAAATAGCAAAATAGGATGAAGCTGGAATGGGGCTGATGAAATGAGCCTAGTAACAGGGAAACACTAAAAAGTTTTGCACAGGTGTGGAAAACCCGACAAATAATTTGCGCAAGAATTAACAGAGGTGGAGTGGGTTTTATATATACGGTGGGGTTTGTGCAAAAAATAGAGATGGTGGTTTAATTGTGGAAAAGTCTGCGAAAAAATGTAAAAAATTATGTGAAAAAGTACTTGCAATAAGCATAAATATAATTTAGAATTAGGTCAGTGGATAAATAAAACAAAAACCACAAAAATAAAAGTACATTAAAAAATGTTTGAGGTCGGTCAACTAGGAGTCTTGGCGCGCGTTTAGGTCACGCGTAATCAAAGCCATTCGTACTTCTTAAAACACCTCCCAATTAACTCAATATGCAACCTACACAATAAGTCTCTCAACAATCATAGTTATGAGCCGCGCGAGTGGTAAAACTGTGATACTTTATTGCTAGGTAAAACGTTTCGTTTAAATAACAAAAACTATACAAACACAAACACGCTAAAATTTCTAGTTGAGCGATCTCAAACAAGAAGCAAATAACTACAAAAACCTATCAGAGAAATCTCGGATAAGTTATAATGTAGTTATGAATGAACTTCACAAACCTGTAATGCTATCAGAAGTTCTCGAGGCTCTAAACCCGAAACTGGGCGAATCTTATTTGGATTTGACAGCGGGATATGCGGGTCATGCGGGAAAGGTTTTGGCGGTTACGCAGAATTATAAAGATTCCATCTTGGTAGACCGAGATGAGAATGCTGTGAAATACCTTCGAGAGAAGTATCCATTGGATGAATCAAAGTTAGATATTTTGCAAATGGATTTTTATAGTGCGGCGCAACACTTAATCGAGTGTGGAAAAACTTTTGATATGATATTGGCAGATTTTGGAGTTTCATCTCCGCAATTAGATAATTCGGATCGAGGTTTTTCATTCAAAAATGATGGACCTTTAGATATGCGCATGGATAGAACGCAGGAATTATCAGCTGAAACGGTGATTAATCATTTTCCAGAGAAAAAACTGGTAGAAATTTTCCAAGAATATGGCGAAGAATCTATTGGTCTAGCGAAAAAACACGCGAGGGAAATTGTTACGAGTCGACCTTTTTCTTCAACTAAGGAATTGGCGGATCGAATCGCTGGAAATGGATGGCATAAAAAACATCCGGCCACTCAGGTTTTTCAAGCTGTAAGAATTTTTGTAAACGATGAGCTTTCGATTATCGAAAAAACTTTACCATTATTACCTAAGCTTTTGAAGCCAAATGGTAGGGTAGCGATTATTACTTTTCATAGCTTGGAAGATCGGTTGGTGAAGCAATATTTCAAGCAGGAAAGTGCGCTAGGGTATGAATCGAAATTAACAATTTTGACGAAAAACCCAGTAATTGCGGGGGAATCTGAACTCGTTATCAATCCGCGAGCGAGAAGTGCAAAATTAAGAGTAGCAAAAAGAAATTAGCGCTAGGCAAAATTAAGCAACTTTTCAGCTCCATTGATAAAAATAAAAACAAAAAAAGGAGGCAATATGCCAAAGCAAATCATTGTAAAAAACAGCTCACGCGCACAAAAAATCAAAGTTAACTTTCGTTAATTAGATAAACTTTGGGAGCTTTTTGCTCCCACATGACGGGAAATTCTCCCTAAAGGTGAAGGCCCCGATGCGGTTGTGAGTAAATCGTAGAGTGTGTTTTATATAAAAAATATGACCTTCCCGAAGACCATATTAGCGATGCGGTAGTGCGGTTAATATGGGACTTCGGTCTATGAATATTTTTTGTGTAAAAAGATGGACTCACAGTAATTAGAAAAATAAAAAAATAATTAGAAATACTAATTAAAATCTTTTTTGCGACAAGATTTTAGCGAGTATTTTTTGCGAGGAAAAATGCGAATCACAGTTAATGGACCAAAGCAAAACAGTTATTCAGTCCGTACCAGAATGACAAGCACGCGTACAGCCGCGAGTTTGCCACGAACGAATTTTTACGCCAGTGCGGTTTCTTCCGGTTATTCAAGAAACCAAAACAGTGTGAAATATAAGAGTAATGTGTTTGGTCGTTTTTCATCGGCTTTGATGATTACGATCATGGTAGCTATTTTGGGGCTTTTTTATGTCTCAGAACAGTCGCAAACTACCGCTTTCGATTACAAAATTAACGAAGTGAATACTCAGCTATCCGATCTCGAGGCAGAACGAGACGATTTACGAGTGGAGCAGGCAAGGCTTCAGTCGATTGCGAATAGCAAAAATTCCACCGTGGCGTCGAATATGGAAACCGCGACCGCCGCAGGATTTACAAGATAAAATATTGTTTGTTTTTGGTTTCTCTTTTCGGTAATGGACGTTTGCGAGGCGGAAGTTACCGCTTTTTTCTCTCTCTAAAATATGGTAAAATAATTTAGATAAATGTGTCCTCTTGGGGGCGGTAAGGAGTAAGTATGGCAGAAAATCAAGACAAGGTGATTCAGATTGCGGGTTCAATTACTGTAGATGAGCTAGCAAATGCGCTCGGTCTTTCCGTGACATTTTTGATTGGCGAACTTTTTAAACAGGGAATCGTGGCGACAATTAATCAGCGCCTAGATTTTGATACCGCGAGTATTATTATTGAAGAATTGGAATTGAAGAATGTGCGCTTGGAACGCAAGAATACTTCGACCAAAACTTCAGATCTGAGAAGGGAATTATCAGACAAGGCAGTGGTACGTCCACCAGTGGTGGCGGTGATGGGTCACGTGGACCACGGTAAAACGACCTTACTCGATACGCTTTTGCATAAGAAAACCGTGGAGGGGGAAGCCGGTGGTATTACGCAGCATATTTCAGCTTACCAATTAAAACATAATGAACGCTTAATTACTTTTCTGGATACGCCTGGACACGAAGCCTTTGCAGCGATTCGCCAGCACGGTGCGATGTTGACCGATATTGTGGTAATCGTAGTGGCGGCAGATGATGGTGTGAAACCTCAGACGGTGGAAGCGATTAAGTTTGCCCAAAGTGCGAACGCAAAAATTATTGTAGCGATTAATAAGATTGACCGTGAAGGC
Source organism: uncultured Candidatus Saccharibacteria bacterium (assembly GCA_963515485.1). Classification (GTDB taxonomy): domain Bacteria; phylum Patescibacteriota; class Saccharimonadia; order Saccharimonadales; family Saccharimonadaceae; genus Nanosyncoccus. The sequence continues at coordinate 40,159 of CAUPWD010000003.1, forward strand.
GCAGATATTCCACGCACGATGGCGGATTTGGCGCAGCATGGTTTGAATCCAGAAGAATGGGGTGGCGATATTACGATGGTGCCAATTTCGGCAAAACGTGGAGATAATCTCGAGAAGTTACTTGATTTGATTCTTTTGACGGCTGATATCGAGGAATTAAAAGCCGATGTGCAAATTCCTTCCGAAGGTCTAGTAATTGAATCACACATGGAAGTTGGTAAGGGTTCAGTGGTGAATCTTTTGGTGACTGGCGGGGAATTAAAGACCGGAAAATTCATCGTGGCGGGTAGTGCTTATGGCAAGATTCGCACGATGCTAGATTTTCGTGGTAAGCCAAAGGGTAAGGCCACGCCTTCGACCCCTGTCACAGTGACCGGTTTTAAGGAATTGCCAAATTTCGGTGATAAATTTATCGAAGTGAAAGATGAAAAGTCAGCACGCAAGATGGCGCTACTGAACGCGCAGAATTTGGTGGAAGAAAGTGCTTCGGCGAATGTGACGAGCTCGGATCTACTACGTATGATGAATAATGCAGATAATGCGAAAGTCTTTAATGTGATTATTAAGGGTGATGTGCTCGGTTCGGTGACTTCGGTGGTTGATTCTTTGAAGATGATCGACACCAAGGGTGAAGTGATGTTAAATATCGTGTCTTCCGGCGTGGGCGATATTACGGAAAATGATATTTACATGGCAGAAGGTGACAATACTGTGGTTTACGGCTTTAACGTCAATGTGCCAACCAATATTGTGAAATTGGCAGCGCGTGACGGAGTAGAAATTCGTAAATATAAGATTATTTACGAACTGCTCGATGATGCAAAAACTTCGATGGAGAATCTTTTGGATGCGGAAATTGTGGAAACCGAAATGGGTGAAATGAAAATTAAGGGGGTCTTCCGTACTGAACGCACGGCAATTATTGCTGGTGGTGAAGTTTTGACGGGCCTAGTGAAAAAAGGCTTAATGGGCCGGGTGTATCACGAAAAAGAATTGATCGGTGAAGTAGAAGTCGATTCAGTGCAAAAAGAAAAAATGGATGTGAACGAATTGGTGGCCGGTGAAACTGGTGGTATTGCCTTTAAGTTGGAAAAGAAATTGGTGATCGAAGTGAATGACCGCGTGAAATTCTTTACCAGGGAATTGGTCAAAAAGAAGCTTTAAAAAAACAATAGAGCCTGAAGATATTTATTTTTTGAAAACACACTCAAGGGTAAGAGAACGCCGCATACCTCGTTCCGGAGACGCTCAAGGGGAAGAATGTCGCATACCTTTTATCGGACCGCTCAAGGAGGAAGAGAATGCCGTATACCTCGTTCCGGAGACACTCAAAATAGAAGAATGTCGCATACCTTTTATCGGACCACTCAAGGGCGCTTGCCCGGGCCTATGTCCTCAAAAAGGTAAGACGACATTCTTTTTTAATATCAAAAATCTATTCTTCTTATGGTAAAATAAAGCTATATGCAAGGCCAAAAATCATATTCTTTTAAGTTATTTTTGTGGAAAAATATTTTCGTAGTAGGCGCTTTCTTTTTCGCTTCTTTTCTGGGGTTAGGTTTTAATTCAAATGAAGTTTCAGCACTCTTCGTGCCAACCCTTTCGGCTTCCGTGGATCAGGCGAATCTGCAAGTGAACGGGAATCAGGTGATTAATTCCACAGATAAAACTACAGAAATCCCGTTTAATTTCACCGTGAACACCAATAACCGCACAGGTTACACTGCTACATTGAGCGCTGAAACCGAAAACACAGCACTAACTAATGCGAGTTCTGCTGTGGGAGCGAAAATTGATTCGATAAGTACGAACTTAACGCTAAATAATCTACCAAATAACACTTGGGGTTATAAGTTTGGTAGCTCTACGAATTACGATCCGATTCCAGCTCTTTCTACGCCGGCGCAAATTCTCCAAACTGCAGGGAAGACTAACGGCAATGAATCGAACCAGCTGAGTATCGGTATGAAATTAGCGGATAATTTAGAATCAGGGAATTATACGAACAAATTGATTCTTTCTTTTGTCTCAAATCCTTACCAAATGCGCGCCATGATGACGAATGGCCCAGATTTTAATGCCAGAGTAGGGAATTTGGATCCAAATCCAGCGTATTATATACAGGCGGCGTCTGATCATATACCGACTAAGCCTAACATTAAGTTTTTTAAAAGAAGTACTGTGGCACCGGTGAGTTCTATATCGACAATCAATATTGAAGATTCGGATATGTCGGATTATGAAATTAAGGCTTGGTATAATACGTCTGATCAAACGGTCTATTATTATACTGAACCAAATGTGGTATTTTTGAATGAGAATTCGGAGGCGATGTTCCGATGGTTTACGAAAATGGAGACGGTTGATCTAGCGAGCTTTAACACAAGTGAGGTGACTACAATGAACACTATGTTTTATATGATGAATAGTCTAAAAAGTATCGATGTTTCTGGATTTAATACGTCTAAAGTAACCGATATGAATGCAATGTTTGATCTAACCGGTGTAATCGAACAACTAGATGTTTCGAGTTTTGATACTTCGAATGTTACCGATATGAAATGGATGTTCTTTGGATTGAATAAATTGAAAAAATTGAACCTTACAAATTTTGATACAAATAAAGTTACTAATATGTATGGCATGTTTGATGCAATGACTGATGTTAGTGAGATAAAATTTGGCACGAATTTCAATACTAGGAATGTAACAAATATGGGGAGGATGTTTTCTAGAACTAGCTCGATTCAGCAGTTGGATTTGTCACATTTTAATACTGGAAACGTGACAGCAATGAATGATATGTTTAGTCTAATGACATCTCTGACACAGATTAATTTCGGAGCAAATTTTGACACCAGTAATGTGACGGATATGACAGGTATGTTTTATCAGTCTACAGGTTTAGTGAATTTGGATTTGTCACATTTTAATACGAGAAAAGTAAAAACCATGAATAGCATGTTCTCACAAATGTCTGGTTTAACAATTTTAGATATTTCAAACTTTGAAACTCCGAGTCTGGAAGATGCTGGTAGTATGTTTGCGATTGACCCGGGTTTTTCGGATAACCTTGAGAAGATTTATGTAAATCAGGATTTTGATACCTCAAAATTAATTTCTTCAACAAATGCGTTTATTAGGCGAAATAGGCTCAGAGGAGGGAATGGCTCATATCTTTCCGACCCTTCGACCGCTGATAAAACTTGGTTCCGCGTGGATCGTCCTGGGGTGCAAGGTTACTTTACTAGAAAAAGTTAGTTTCTTGATTGGATGCTGAGTGGGGGATCGAACTTAAAATACTGATCATGGGCGCCAAGTTTGATGAATCAGTTCGATGATTGGGCTGAAAATGGTCTAGTTCGGTTTTTGTTCGGTTTTGGGGTAGAAGTAGAGAAGAGCTCGATTTTTCATTAATATTATAAAATCAAGTATCAGGGGAGAGTGGGCCGGGAATTAGCCGGGGACAGAGAAGAAAAAGCTAGAGAGAGGGAAACGCAAAATTTAAATTTTTTGTGAAAATTTGCGCAAAATATATATTTCACAAGAAGATTTCACCTAGGTCAAGGGGCTTAACAGGGGTGGCGTGGTTTGAACGATTCTGAAGCTCTTCTCCGAAGCCCCAGAATTATCGGAATTAACCCGTGTATTTTGATATAAGATAGATGAATTTATCCCTGTTAAATGATAATTTATGTGGATTTTCGAACGCGTGCGGAGCAATTCCCAGGTCTTTAGAAGAGTTTTTGACGCTGATTAAAGAAGTATTTGGCTAAGTCTGAGCCGATGGATGTGGGCCGGGAGAAAAATATCTAATGATTCTCTGTCTGCGAGAAGAAAATTGCTGGATCTACACGATTGATTATGTATGGGTGGATTCGCCTCTTTATTGTCGCAAAATAGTTATTGTGCGACATTAAGAATCTAAGAAAAAGATGGGTAAACTATCGTCTGAATTAACTTATAAAATATCCCGCTTATACTAAATTAGTGGTTTGAGGGCTGTCAGACGGCCGTAGATGTGGTTCTGGGTCCTTGGACGAGTATTTTATCGTTTGGCAAGAAAAAAGTTTCATATGACGGCTCACATGGCCTGATTTTAAATTTAGAGTAATTCCCCTGCGGTATTTGGATTTTGGTCAACCAGTGCAGATTTTTTATTTTTATTTTAGATAAAAACTTTGACTAACAGAGAGGGAAATGTTGGATGAAGGTGGTGTGACGGTGGTGTTTAAAGATGGTAATAGAGGCTAAAAGACTAAGTTTCAGGGGGGGTGAGGTGTTTTATAGTGATAAAACAGAGAAATAACAGGGGTGAAACAGAGGTAGGGTGATATAGCGCTTAAACAGGGGTGGAGAAGTGTAAAGGAAGAAAAATAAGCCCTAAATGGGCTTATTTTTAGTTGATTGGGGTAGGTTTCGGGCCAGAGACGGGAGTTGGTTTGTTTCCCTTTTTCTTGAAGTTGTTGCGGTTACGGAAATTGCGATTTTTGAAGTTACGATTCCCTTGCGGTTTAGTGTGGGATTTGTGGGTACCGCTGTTTTGGTTCGGTAACGATGTGGATGGAGCTGGGTTTAAGGCGTTTTCAGGCATCTGAACGTGATTTTCGGCTGATTCTGGTTGATTAGTCATATTTGACTGTGAGGACTGTTCTGGGGCCTCTGATGCAGTATCTGCCGTATTTGAACTAGTAACAGGGGAATTAACAGAGGTGGAAACAGGGGTAGAGGTAAGGGCAGAGTTTTTGGCTGATATAGGGGTAGAATTCTGGGTAATTACAGAGGTGGAAGTACCGTGATTGACGAAGAGGGGAGTGTTTCCCTGCTCTGAGCTTTGGCTTGCGACTGGAGCTTGATTTGTGATTTGAACTTGGGTTGGTACTTGAGTTTGAGATGCCGTTTGGGTTTGGGCTTGACTCTGTACCGTGGATTGATTCTGCATTGCGGTTTTAGCCTCTAAAATCTCTTTAAGATCTTTGAGTCCAGGTTTGGCTTGATTGGTGACGGAGTTTGGTGAATACTTTTTGGTGTCGAAGGGCTTAGTGGACATCGAAGGCTTACCATTGATGAACGTCAAGGTAGGGAGATTCTCACGAGGGGCCTTATCGGCTGGTTGGCGGCCAGAATTTGAGAGTTCTTGCTTGTATTTTTCACTCTGTTCGATAGTTTCGCGAATTTGACGCTCAATCTCGGCGCGTGGATGAGAATAGTATTCGCGAGAATGGGCGATAATTTGATCAAAATTATCGTGAGGGCTATGTGGGATATTCAGGGTGGTAGCAGAGAAGGCTGGTACCTTTTCCCCACCGATAATCATGGAAATCACGAAGTGACGGTTATTCATCTGAATTAAATCTGATTCATCAAAAACTGGGGTGAATTGCTTAGAAAGAATTGGCGCGTCATCGGCAGAAACACGGAAAGAAATTGTGGTACCGACGTTACCGAAGACGGCGTTGCGCACATTCTCGGTCATCTGAGAGATATATTGGTTGGCAACGGTGAGGTTGAGGCCGTATTTACGGGCTTCAGAGAGAATTACCGCGAAAGAATCGGTGGCAAAGTTCTGGAACTCATCCACGTAGAGATAGAATGGACGACGATTCTCTACTTCCGGAATATCGGAACGGGACATGGCAGCAAGCTGGATTTTGGTAACCAGGAAGGCACCGAGAATACCGGCATTATCTTCACCGATGAGACCCTTAGAGAGGTTAACCACTAAGATCTTCCCTTCATCCATGATTTTACGGACATTAAAAGTGGATTTTGGTTGGCCGATGATATTGCGGATAATTGGGTTGGCGGTGAAGGCCCCGACTTTGTTTAAGACTGGAGCGATGGATTCGTTAATCTGTTTGTCATTCCACTGACCGAATTCGTGTTTCCAGAATTGCAAGACCGTGACGTCGGTACAATAATCGAGGGTCTCTTTACGGAACTCTTTATCGGTGAGGAGGCGTGAAATGTCGAGCAGAGTAGTTTCTGGACGATCGAGAAGTGCAAGTAGGGTGTAGCGCAAGATATGCTCGAGGCGTGGACCCCAAGAATCACCAAACATACGCTTCAAAACGCCGATTACTTCAGAACAGACGTTTGGCTTCTTCGAGACATCAGAGACTTCGAGTGGGTTGAAGCCGACTGGGAATTGAGTGTCCGCTGGGTTGAAATAAATGACATCTTTCACACGAGAAGCGGGTACGAAACGGAGGTTATTAACTGCGAAATCACCGTGTGGATCGATGATACAGTAACCCTGATTATAGAAAACGTCAGAAAGGGCAAAAAGCTCGAGCAGACCAGATTTACCGGCACCGGTTTGACCGATGATATAAATATGACGAGAACGGTCGCGGCGTAGCATACCGAACTGATGGTTGATACCACGGAAATTGGTTAGACCGAAGGCAGAAATATTTTCGTCATTACTGGCAATACCGGTGATGAGGGGAAGTTTGGCTGGTGGTTCGGCAGTTTTTGAGGTGGCCCAAACGATATTTGGGGTTTCGACTGAGGTGTGTGGTAAATGATAGACCGAGGCAAGTTCAGAAATATTGAGGATGAAGCCCTCATCGGTGAATTGACGGAGTTTGTAGGCCTCGAGGTCTTCTCTGTTAAAACTGCCACCGATGGATTTAAAACCATTGAGGTTGGTGGAGTTGTATTGCTTGAATGTACCGACGAGGGCCTGCATGTCAAGCTGGGCATTAATTTCGCTATCACCGAGGTAGGCAAGGCGGATTTTAACTTGATAACCGAGTTTGGTGGCCTTAGTTTCGGCAGCAGAAATCTGCGATTTAACGCGTTCTGAGAGTTCGACGGCTGGTTTTGGGCTACCAGAGCCACCACTTGGTGGAGTAGAGAGCGCAGAAAGTAATTCAGCTAACCAGGTCCAATCGATATTAAATAATTTAAGCGAAGAAGCGGGATTCTTTTGGGCTTTGACCCAAGCATCGGTTTTTTGGTGCCAGGAATCGGCGACTGGACGCGTAAGAATTTGGATCCAGAGCTCTTCATTACTATCAGGATTCAGCTTAGCGAGGGTACCAGTAATGCCAGCCAGCGGATCGACTTCGAAGGTATCGAAAGTTTTGATCGGCAATACTTCATTTTCGGTAAGAGAAAGCTCGGAAGTATAGACGACATTGTGACTATGAACGGTTTCAGTGTAATCCTTATCGACGACGTGGATTTGGACACTTGGGTATTGCGCATAAATCTGACCTTCGACGAAACTCTGGAGGGTTTTCGGTACATAGACATAAAAACGAATCTGTCCACCAGAGGAGACAATCTCGAAACTGAGGTGTTCCTGGGCGGTACCAGATTGACGTAAAAGTTCAGTATCTTTCAAAATACCATGAAGTGAGGCGAACATTTGCTCGGCGGAAAGTTCCTTTTTGTCGTTATTTTTTGGAATTTCCAGCATCAAAAGTACTGACTCGAGATTCAGAGTCTTTAGTTGATTGATTTTTTTGTAATTTTTATATGTGAGATATCCTAGGACGCCAACAATTGGGAGCCAAACAATAGGCATCAAGATAAAATGAACTAATTCCGCTATCATACTTCTATTTTAGCATTACTGACCGAGTTCGTCAGCATAAGTATAAGTGTTTCGGTCGACACGACGGAAAAGTTTTTTGTTTTGAAGATTCAAAAGAATAGTAGTCTCTTTGACTTTACGGGTTTTGAGTACGCGCTTGACGATTTCTTCTCTTGTGAGCGGTTCGCCGGCTTCTTTTAGAATGTCGGTAATGATTTGTGCGACCGTGCCGCGTTTGTAGCCCCAGATGTCAAGGGCATAAATGCCGCGACCGATCAAGACGAAACGAGGATCTTTAATTAGTTCGTTATGGATGGCCTGAGTGGTGACGTTTTTGCGGCGGAATTTGGAATTCGAAATCGCTTCGGCAATGTCACTGAAGTGCATTGGCTCGTTCTGATTCTTCAAAATAACATAAATTTTGTCACGGATATTTTTCGGGTTAACGGTTGGCCACTTGGCGAGACCCCATTGATCATCTAGTGAAGAAAGCTGTTTAGAGATGGAAGCGATGGCACGGATGTGATTTGGGTGCTCATAATTCAATTTGGCGTCAAGTTCATCTAGGCTCATTGGGAGCTTGTTGTTGCGGATAAGGGTAACAATTTCGTCAGCTTTGCGCTTGATTTCGCGTTCGTTGCCGTACTCAGCGATGCCAGTGGCGTTGTAATAACGTTCGGATTCATCGATATGAACGAGGCGAGCGGAAATTTCGCTAATAAAATTAATGGCAGCGAGTTCCTTTTCGTTAGGATTGTGGCCGTAGATTTTTTGGGCAAGAGTGGAAATGCGGGCGATTCTTCCCTCTTCGACGAGAAAACGAATAATAATTTTTTCGGCGGCACCGAGTTCAGGGATTTGATTTTCTTCAGCCATTACGCGAAGACGGATGATGATGGCTTTTTCCAACTGGCGGACGCGTTCACGAGTGATAGAAAGCACTTCCCCGATTTGTTCGAGGGTTTCCTTTTGGCCATTCAGACCAAAACGACGAGAAATAATCTCCTTTTCACGGTCTTGTTCTATAATATTAAGACTTCCTGTCAAGGCTTTCTGAATAGTTTCCGCATGTTGATCCATCTTATATTTTTCCCTTATCCACCCAATAATATATAAAAATTACTATAATTATAATATAAAATTATAAAAAGTCAAATAGGAATCTTGTGTGGTCTCTTTCCGTCTAACTTCTTTCAATATTTTATCATAAATTGTACATTTAGGACAGAAAATTATATCTAAATTTAAACATTGGCGGTTTCATGGTGTGATTGTAGATAATGCTTATGTTTAATGTTATGGTGATGGCAAAAAAGTCGCTTCCTATTAGTCTAATAGACAAGAGGCGACTTTGATTTTATGGTAGTTTTTTGTGATTTGGCTAGGTTCGGTAGCTTCTAGCTTTTTGTGGTCTTTTTGGTAGTAGTTTTCTTTGCCGTGGCTTTCTTGGTAGTGGACTTTTTCGCCGGAGTTTTTTTGGCGGCAGTCTTCTTGGCAGGAGCTTTTTTAGTAGCTGGTGCTTTGGAACTTAAGAGAATTTCTTCCGCTTCTTCCCTGGTGATAGATTTTGGATCACGATCTTTTGGAATTTTGGCATTATTTGGTCTAGCACGACCTTTACCGCTAGTCGGTTTTATGGCTGGGCCCTTAATGTAGGGGCCAAATGGGCCGTTAATGATCTTGATATCACCCCAGTCGGCGAGAATGGAGTCGATTTTTTTCTGATAGAGAGCTTCGGCGGTTTCGAGCGTAATATGGTATGGATTTTCCGCCTCGTTAATCTTATTAAGTGCGATATTATGCGCACCAGCTTTAATAAAGGGGCCGAAGGGGCCATTGGCGGCGATTAATTCGGTACCATCCTTGGCATGACCAAGAGAGCGTGGTAGTACTGGCAGTTCCAATTGCTTGAGCGCCTGTTCGAGAGTCACGGTTTTGACAGTTTTGCCTTTTGGTAGAGGAATGAAGATTGGTTTTTCGCCACTTTCCTTTTCATTTTCGCCGAGTTGCAAGAAGCCGCCATTTTTACCAATTTTGGCATAGATTTTTTTGCCAGTTTTCGGGTCGGTACCTAATTCGGTGGCGGAATTATAGCGGTTGGCCATAGCGGAAGCGCCAATAGCGTCAGAAAATGGACCATAAAAATCACGGAGCATCTTTAGACGGGTAAGTTTCTTTTCGGCAATAAGGTCAAGTTTTTCTTCGATGCCGGCGGTAAAATCGTAGTCGACAATGTCTTTAAAATTTTCACAGAGGAAGTTCGAAACTAGCTCGCCAACTGGAGTTGGCATCAATTTACCCTTGGTGGAACCAGTTTTTTCTAAAATAGTTTGTTCGGAAATTTGATTCGCTTCATCGAGAGTGAGTTGCAAAATATCGCGTGGCTCACCTTCAGATTCGCCCTTAATCACATAATTTCGGATTTGAATAGCGTTGATGATTGAGGCATAGGTACTTGGACGACCAATACCGAGTTCTTCAAGTTTTTTAACTAGTGAGCCTTCGGTGTAGCGGGCAGGCGGCTTGGAAAAAGTTTGCTTAGCGAGTAGAATGTGGCGTTTTACGCTGTCGCCAATTTGGAGATTTGGCAAAGTAGTGTCTTTACTTTTACCGTAGACTTTTAGGAAGCCGTCGAAAATCACCATTTCCCCAGTAGCTTTAAATAGCTCGTTTGGCACAGTGTCGGCCTCGAGATAGAGACTGGTTTTAGCCACCACGGCGTTTTTCATTTGGGTAGCAAGGGTGCGACTTCGGATCAATTGATATAATTTCTTTTCGTATTCGTTTTTTCCAGCCACTTCTACGTCAATGTGGGTCGGGCGAATGGATTCGTGGGCTTCCTGAGCGCTGGCATTTTTGGTATGAAAACGACGAACTTCGAGATAATTCTCGCCAAATTCGGTCTTAATAAGATTAGCAATCTCGGCTAAGGCCTGATTCGAGAGGTTGAGAGAGTCGGTACGGTGATAAGTAATGTGGCCGGACTGATAGAGGCCCTGAGCGGCGGACATGGTAGTCTTAGAGCTAAAACCGAGACGGCTATTCGCTTCAATTTGGAGCGCAGCGGTAGTGAGCGGTACTGGGTTGGCTTTTTTAGCTTCAGTTTTTTCTAGATTTTGTACTTTAAAATTAGCATTTTTGAACTGTTCGAGGAAAAACTTAGCTTCTTTTTCGGTAGCGAAAGTAGTTTTATCGAGATTAGCTTCAAAAATTTCAGAGGAATCGAGATCGGAAATATTGGCAGCTTGGTCGCTGAACTTGCCGGTGATTTTAAAGCTGGATTTGGCATTAAAACGCTCAATTTCCTGCTCGCGCTCGACGATTAGACGAAGAGCTGGTGATTGGACGCGACCGGCAGATTTAGCGCCTGGCACTTTGGTGCGCACGACACCTGAGAGGTCGTAACCTACCAGCATATCGAGAGTTTGACGAGCTTGCTGACTGGAGACCATATTCATATCGACAGTGCGCGGATTCTTAATGGCTTCCTGAAGAGCTGGTTTGGTAATTTCATGAAAAGTAATACGGTGGGTGGTTTTTGGTAGTTTTAGTACCTCTAAGAGGTGCCAAGAAATCGATTCTCCTTCGCGGTCTTCGTCGGTTGCAAGCCAAATTGTGTCGGCATCTTTGCTGGCCTTTTTTAATTCAGCGATGACTTTTTTATGGTCTGGATCAATTTCGTAAGTCACAGCGAAATTATCGTGCACATCAACTTTGGTATCTTTACGAATATGGCCGACCGAGGCAAGAACCTTAAAATCATTACCGAGATATTTTTCAATAGTCTTGGCTTTGGCGGGAGACTCGACGATGAGGAGATTTTTAGACATATACTTATATATTATCACGCTTGTCAACTAGAAGAAATTTTTCGGATTTTAAATTTACTGAAATTTTATAGGGATAAATTAGAGATGAGTTTTAGAAAAATTTGCAAAAAAGTCAAAAAATCTTGGAAAAAGGACTTGTTAAGTCAAAATGTTTATGTTAAAGTTTAGGTGTGTGAAGGTTTTCTGGCAGTATAGAAAGGAAATATACTGTGAGAATAAAAAATAAAAACCATAAAAAAATTAAAATTGCGACAACATTAATGGTTTTATCTGGTGTGGCATTATCACCAATGCTGTTTGATTTGCCAACACCAGTATCGGCAGTTCAACAATCTGCCTCAACAACAATTAGCGTTGTGATTGACCCTGTAATTTCAATTACTACGCCAAACTCAATTGATATTAATATTACGCCTACTCCTACCGGTGCGTTCAATACTGGGACTGGCACGGTGAATGTCTCGACCAATAATGGTAAGGGATATACTACCTATGTCACTTCCAAGACGACGGATACGGATTTGTCTCAGCCAGCTGCCTCTGGTGTAGCGGACAAAATCCCTTCAATCAGTCAGACAAATTCGACGATTTCTGGCACGGGCTGGGGCTGGTCTGCTGATGGCACCACTTTTAACCCAGTGAAACAAACTGGCACCGTGGATGCTTCAACGATTTTTGCTAAGACTACTTCGGCAGCTACCTCTGGTAGTGCCAAGACGATTACGGTCGGTGCAAGCGCCACTACCTCTATTCCAGTAGGTGCTTATTCGAATACATTGCTATTTACAGCAGTTGCGAACCAATAACACTTTCTTTTCGATTCCCTGCGGTCGACGGGCTTCAGGGGTCGAAGGAATTATTAAAGGATCTTGTTTTAAAAACTGCGTGGAGATGCTTTAGGGACCGCCTTCGGGCGGTCTTTTTCTGGTTTAATTTTTTGGCTGATTTTTGATTGGGCTCAGGTGGGTTTTTATGGGTTAGTTTTTTGAGATTAACTTAGACCTTAAAAATTTAAGCATCAAAAAACCCCAAGTAAGGGTGGGCATCACTTGGGGTTATTAGACCCTACAACGCATCTCTATTGATTCCGGGAGAGCCCCGGAGCGTGACCCACCTCACTCTATTGGGGCCCGCCGGTTATAGGGGTTGCTATGTTCTTAAAAATTGACTTTCAAGTGGAGGTAATACTTATACTTACAACCGATAAAAGAAAAATTGTAAGCCGAAAGTCTTTTAAGAACACGCAACTTCTGTTATATTAGTAACAGAAATTATGATTTATTTAGGTGCGGTTTAGAGATCGTGCCTTTTTCTGGCTCCAACCCCTAACTGATTCGTATTATAGCATTATAAATAAAAATAGTCAATACATAAAATGTAAAAAATATTAAAATCAAGTACAAAATTGGAGGTTTTTGTGCAAGTCAAATCTATTTCCCCTCTAGAAGACGGGTTTTTGCGTAAATTAGAATTCATTGCGCTTAAGCCTAAAATATTGTATTATTATGGAAAATCGCCTGGTGAGATGGTAGATTTTGAGATTAATGGTGAGGATAATATTTCAGAAAAGGCCGCGAAACGAGCCTATATACGACCGAAGACGGTGGCTGTCGTGGGGTCTAGAAAATATACTAAATACGGTGAGGAATGGGCATATAAGATTGCTTATGAACTAGCGAGGCGTGGGGTGGTGATCGTGAGTGGGTTGGCTTACGGGATTGATTCGATCGCGCATCGGGCGGCGTTAGATGCTGGTGGTTTGACGGTGGCGGTGTTAGGGACGCCAATTGATAAGATATATCCGGCTCGGCACACCGGTTTGGCGCGGGAGATTGTGGAGCGGGGAGGCATGGTGCTATCGGAGTACCCACCACAAGAAATTTTGGTAAAAGATGAGAAGTTGTCGCGAATGTTAAATAGTCAGTTAGGGATGCGATCAGCTTTTCTGAAACGTAATCGGTTGATTGCGGGGCTAGCGGATTTGGTAGTGGTGGCCGAAGGAGGAGTGAAATCTGGTTCATTAAATACGGCACATCATGCCATGGAACAGGGCGTGATTGTGTATGCGGTACCAGGAGATGTGAGTCGTAGCAATTCCCTGGGTTGTAACCGACTATTGGGGCGTGGTGCGGTGGCTTTTACTGAGGTGGACGAATTGTTAGATGAGTTAGGGCTAAGAATTCATAAACCGAGAGAGAGCTTGAGGCAGATTAAGGAAATGTGTAGTACGGAGAATGAGGCCTTGATGGTTTCAGTGATGCTTGGAGGGACTAAAATGGGAGAAGAAATTCTGGCACAGATACGACAGAAGAAGGATTTTTCGGTCTCAGATTTTAGTGTGACAATTTTTAATCTCCAGATGAAAGGATTAGTGAAACCGTTAGGTAATAATGAGTGGATGTTATGTGTGTAGAAAAATTTCAATTACCGAAGACAATTACTTGGATAGATACGATGAATATTTTTGCGCGGATGGAGAAAATGCGGCGCTTACATACGATGACGGTGGCGAAGCGTTTTGAGTTGAATCTGACCGAAGTGAAGATTATGAGCTATCTCAAAAATAATCAGATCGAACGGAATTTGAACGAGATTTTAGAGTGCAGTCTGATTGGTGAGACTAGCCTATGCCGGGCAATTAATCATTTAGAACAGCGTGAATTTATTAAGAAGGCGCTAAATCCGCAAAATCGGCGATATTTGCAGTTAGATTTTTTCGGGGAGGGGAGATTTGTGGCGAGCTATATCGAAATGGAGCAGAAAAAGTTTATCAGTGAAATTTTTGAGGGGTTTACCAGAGAGGAACGTGTGTTGTTCGGGCGGATGCTTTGGAAAATAAACTTTAATATTCAGCGTAGAATTCAGAAAAGTCTGGCAACGAAAAATAAGTGATAAAAATTATTCTTGGATAAAATCGTCAATGCGTTTCGCGATATCCGCGAGGATTTCTGGGAGTTTTTCGCGTTCTTCTGGAGTGAATCGTCCTAGCACGAAGTCCACATCGCCCATCTTTTTGCGCATGGCATTATTGGCGGTGCCAAGACGAAGACGTTTGAAGTCGGTAGTGTTAAGTGAACGAATAGTGGATTTAAGGCCATTATTGCCGCCATCGGTTCCCTTTTCGCGATAACGCAGGGTGCCAAAGTCGAGATTAAAATCATCACATAAAATCAGGAGGTTAGATAGTGGAATTTTATAATAGTTCATGAATTCCTGAATACTAGAACCGACATCATTATAGTAGGTTTGAGGTTCGATAAAGATAGTTTGACCGGATTTTTGCCATTTGGCGTGGAATTTTTCGGATTTTTCAAACTCAATCCCGTGAGTTTTAAAGTAAAAATCTAAAGCCAAAAAGCCAAAGTTATGGCGAGTGAGGTTGTATTCATTTCCAGGGTTTCCGAGTCCGACAATTAATTTCATGGAGCTATTATAGCAAATTTTTGAGGCTAAGAAAAAGCCGCCACGGGTGGTGACGGCTTCGAAAAGATTAAGGAATAGTTTTGATGAAATGAACATTATGTAGCTAGATTAATCCTCAATATAATCATTGTCGCTCTCCCAGTCTAGTCCAAGAGGTTTCAAATTATCGAGGATCTGTCCAATAATGGAGCTTCTGACGATGTCGTTTTCATTCATAAAAATCTGAGCTGCGCGAGGAATACCCTTTAAGGCTCGGCGCGCATAAAGAATACCGTTGTGATTTTTGTTGACACCTTTAGCGTAAGGATGAGGTTGACTTTCGTCGCCTGTGAAGATCATTTTAGATCCCTCTCCGATACGAGTCATGGCAGACAGCATCTGTTCATTGGTCATATCTTGAGCTTCGTCGACAATGATAAAATCATTCTGAAAACTCTTTCCTTTGATATAGAAAATCGGAATAGAGCGGAAGGATTTTTGGTAGGACAGATTAGCTTTGTCTTCTAGACGCTGCTGCTTGACACGAGGTTGAGGGCTAGATGATTTTTCAGAATACTTATTCTTACTTTTATTCTTCTCTTCATGCTTCCTCTTTTTGCTAGTTCGGCAAGTAAAAGTCTCTTTTTTGTCGATCATAGTATACTCGTCATCATCTTCATAGATCCAATTTTTATCATGAATATAAGATTGATGCGTGATTTCTTCATGCGGCTGATCGATTAGAGTACTATTATTGCAGGGGTCGTCATCGTAAATTTCGTGATAAATTAACAATGCATTGATAATATTGGCAGACTTGATAGACATTTTTTCTTCCAAGTCTCCTGGCAAAGTACCAACGCCATCATCACCACGAACTTCTGAAGCAACAACGGAAACGATATCGTAGTCACCTTTTTGAACTTGCTTCATTCCTTCAATGGCGGCAATAAAAGTTTTTCCGGTACCAGGACAGCCAGAAACTAGAATCATATCAATATTCTTATTATAGATAGAGTCTAAATACATGGCTTGACCAGGTGTTTTGGCTTTCAGGAAGGGTTTCTGTTTGCTATTTAGGTAGCTATTAAGGTGGACGATTTTATCTTCATCTCCACTAACATCTAAACGGCCGATATTCCAAAATTCACCCTTACTTTTCCCGTAGATTTCGTCATCGATGCTATCTTCGCAACTGAATTCAATGAATTCGTTAGGAGCCAAGGTAGGCTCATCTGGCATACGTTCTTCCCATTCTTCTAAGGGGATGAAGCCACCTTTTTGGACGAAGTGACTATAGAGGTCGGGTGGAATGATACATTTGCGTCGGCCGGTGAACTTAAACTTGGGATCGGTTTCTAGCGGTAAGGATTTAATGTTATGTGCTAAAGCGCAAACACGCATTTCCTTATCGTTGGTCACTAAACGAATCTTTTTATTCAGAGCATCTAATTCGTTCTTAGCCTGTTTAGCCTTTACTAAGTAACAGGATAGATCGAGAGTCTGCAAGAAGATTTGTTCATCCATATTGACGGGTTCAAAATCCCAAGAAACCACGGCAGATTCGGAGCTTTTAATAACCATAAAAGCACGGCTGCAGTTATTGAAGGCGATTTGATTACCAATGGCAAGATTGGGATCACGACCAAGTTTGGAAGATTCATCAACTATAACCGATTGAAAGAGCTCATCGATTCGGCTTAAAACCTTACCGGCGATGAAGCTGCGTTCAGAAGATTCGCTTCTGAAGCTTTTTAATTCATGGAGCACAGTGTCAGGTATAACGATACATGAGTTTTTCAGGTCGATATTTTTAATAGCTAATTTCTTAAATCCGTTTTTGGTGGGAATAATATCTGGGTTATCAATAATGATATTAGTATCGATAACATAATATTTTTCCTTGAGTTCAGTGGAAATGTAAGCCACAGGTTCTGCATTTGAGATGCTTCCAGAGGTCTTCTCCTTAAGACTTGTTTGAGCACTGAGTATACTTTTAATTTCACTCATAACTATCTCCTTTTTAAGGTACAAGAAATACGTTTTAGGTATTCCTGTAGGGTGGGGCTTGGATTTTTGAGGTCCAAGAATAGAGGTGCTTCCTCTATTAGGCTAATTATTACATATTTTTCTAAAAATTCAAGAGAAAATGGGGGTGGTGGTGAAATCTGGATGTGTATTTTTGAGGATAGTTAAAAATGGGGTATTAAGATAATTGACGGTAGAGGTCGAGGAGTTTTTTGATTTGATGAGATTGAAGATAAGTCTTTTCGCTGGCGGCCAGATTTTGGCTGAGTTTTTGAATAAGTTCTGGTTGGTGGTGGATTTTAAGTAAAAGTTCCGCCATGGAGCGAGGCGCTGGAGATTTGGCGCAGAGGCCACCGTGATTTGGTACGATTTCGGACATGTCGGGATCGGCATAAATAACTGGAAGATTGCAGGCGGCGGCTTCTAAAATGGTGAGGCCTTGGGTGTCAAACTGGTAGGAATTGATGATGGAAAGATGTTGGTCTTTGGTATATTTTTGGAGGATTTCTTGGTGCGGGATGGTGCCGAGAATTTTAATAGATGCTTCGTCGAAATGTTTTTTGCAGAATTTTCGCACTTTTGACATCTGATTACCATCGCCAATAATGGTAAAAACAAAACGAAAATCAGGCTCAAGTTCCTGGGCGATTCGAAGTGATTCTAAAAATGGTAGAATGCGTTTTTCTTTAGAGAGGCGAGAAAACCAGAGAATACGAAGTGGTTCGTGGTCTTGGTAGGTGCGGATTTGAGGGGTGAAATTTGCAATTTCCTGGTCATTAATACCGTTTGAAATGACGGAAATTGGACGAGTAACACCGAAAAGTTGAAGTTTTTTGGCAAAATGGGCGGAGGGGGTAATTACCTGGTCGGCCAGATTGGCTTGGCGGACCATCATTTGCCACATCTCACGACGTGCAATAGTAGGCGCGAGATTTTTGATCTCGGTGTTCTGATAATTGAGGCCTGGTGATTTCTTTGGTTCTGGATTTTGATAATTTGGCTTAGGGAATTTTTTCAAGATTGATTTTAGAGTGGTGCGATGAATTAGATTAATTCCGGTAGCGGCGAGAGTCTTAAAGGGATGCGGCACATTAATGGCGATGGCCATATCTTCGCGACCATGCATGGTTTGGATAGTTTTAATGTGATATTTCTTAGCCAAAATCAGACCAGCCATACTGGTGGTAGCTTCGTAATGGATGTGAAAAAAATCAAAGGATTCGGTGAGGTTGGGGTATTTTTCTTCAATAAAACGTATGACATGCTTGGTCCATTTGGAAAAAGGGGCGCCATTGACTAGGAATTTGGCGGTAGGCACAAGAATAATATTTGGGTCGTGATTGGCGCCAAATTGGGATAAAGGATTTTCAAAATCTTGCTGAGTGCCTGGGCAAAAAATCGTAACTTGGTGGCCAAGTGACTCTAACGCAGTTTTTTGGGCACGAATTGAGGATGGAATCCCACCAGGAATACCGAGAAAAACGTCGGTAAAAATAGCAATGCGAAGCGCTTTCGTAGGCGCAGGATTTTTGAGGTTTTGACCCTTAAGATTTTGATACTTAAGGCTTTCCGGGTTCTTGGAGTGAGGATTTGACATTTTTGTGATTATCTCATATATGAGATATTTATTTAAAGTAAATCTTTGGTGCGATTGATGGATTTGCGTGGTCCATTCTTGCGGTCATTATGGAAGGAGAATTTAAGTGGGGTGCCGAGGAATGGGAATTTTTCACGAATACAACGCTCGAGATAACGTTTGTAAGACCAGTGCAGTAGTTCCATTTCGCGACCATGAATGACAAACCATGGTGGGCAGGTGTCGGTCTGAGTGATGTATTGGAGTTTTGGATGAGTATTTTTTAGTCCTGCTGGTGGATGTGAAATTACCGCTTCGTTTAGAACTTTGTTTAATTCAGAAGTCTTAAGTTCGGTGTGGCGAGCGAGATCAACTTCGGTAATCAGTTCAAATAATTTAGTGACATTTTTGCCAGTTTCGGAGCTGGTAATAATCACTGGAGCAAAAGACAAGAAATTAAAATCGCGTTCAAGATTATCGAGGATATTATCGATCTCAGAAAGTTCAGTTGGTTTAGACTTATCGGAAATTGTAGAAACTACAGGGGTAGAATTATCGAGAAGGTCGGATTTGGTGATAACTAAAATTACGCTCTTTCCGGCTTCGATAATTTGACCAGCAAGAGATTGATCGAGCTTAGAATGTGGTTCGGTGGAATCAATGAGTAGCAAACAAATATCAGATTCTTCAATCGCCGCAAGAGTGCGAATAGCGGAGAATTTTTCGATACCAACTTCGCGCTTACCCGGCTTACGAAGGCCGGCGGTGTCGAGAAATTCAATGGTCTGACCTTTGAATTTGAGTTCGAGGCGATTAATATCGCGAGTGGTTCCCTGCTTCGAGCTGGTAATGGCCTGCTGTTTTTGGCCAAGACGATTAAAAAGACTAGACTTACCAACGTTTGGACGGCCAATCAACGCGACCTTGATAGAGGTTTCGGTTTTAGCTTCAGAATCAGCTTCGTGGATATTTGGATAAGAGTTTAATTCGCGATAAATGCGAGATTTAAGATCTTTAATTCCCTGGCCGGTAGTGGCAGAAGTTTGATAGGTTTCGCCTTCTTTTATACCAAATTTGATATATTCGGCAAAAGGTAGAGATTCTTTGAGATCCGATTTATTAAGTACTAAAAGGACTGGCTTGCGGGATTTAAGAGCCATGCGAGCAATATCTTTGTCGCGGAAATCTGGGTATTTAGTGGAGTCGACAGTAAGTAAAATTAAATCGGCTGAGTCAATGGCGTCCTCGATTTGATCCTGGATGGAAGCTTCGAAATCATCTTCAGGATTTTTCAGACCAGCAGTGTCAATAAGAGTAAAAGCTTGATCAATAGTCGCTACTACGCTATCACGGGTAGTACCAGCCTCGCGAGCCACAATGGCAATATTTTTGTGTGCCATGCGATTTAATAGGCTGGATTTACCAGCATTGGTTTGGCCGATGAGGGCGACAATTGGAAGCTTTTTCATGTGTTATATTATAACATCGAAAACGGGATAAGTAAAGAAAAAGCTGAATTAATTATTCGAGTGTATCGCGATTAAACGAAATTTTTGAGACGATTTTTTGATTCCCTTTATGGTAAAATAGTTGGAGTATGAAAAGGAATATGGCTTTCAGTAATAATGGTGCTCCTAGCTTTTTGACTTTTGTTTTTCTTTATATTTTAGGTCTCGGGGGGGGGTGCCTATTTTTAATTGAGAATGTATCTGTACTTTATGTGCCGAGTATTTCGGTATCGACGGATACCTTAAGTTCGGTAAACGGTAATGCGGTTTTAAATTCAACGAATAAAACCACGGAAATTCCGGTAAATTTGACGGTGCAGACGAATCACCGGACTGGGTATACGGCGACTATGAGTGCCGAAACTAGTGAAACCGCTCTGGTTAATGTAATTTCGTCTAGTAGCACTAAAATTAATTCGATTGTGAGTCCGGTCGGGCTGACGAATTTTCCAATAAATTCCTGGGGGTATAAATTAAGCACGGAAAGTACTTATAATCCAATTCCTGGAGCAAGTAATCCAGCTAATTTAATTAATACTAGTGAAAAAACCAATGGTTTGGATTCACGGGTGATTAATCTAGGGATGAACCTGAGTCAGAATCTGGAAAGTGGACGTTACACGAATAAATTAGTGTTTTCAGTAGTGACTAATCCATATGAAAAAGAGGCAGTCTTGACGGCTGGCCCGGATTTTATTCAAAAAGTTACAGCGCTCGATACGAATCAAACTTTTGATGTGTGGACGGAAAATATGGGGAGAAAAGAAAATGTCCGGGCTTTTAGGAGAAGTCACGTGGCTTCGGCTGCAGTTCCGGCCAATGCCATAAATGTAGAAGATAATGCATTGTCGGATTATGAAATTAAAGTTTGGTTTAATGCAGTAGAAGGCGTGATGTATTACTGGGCGCCGATTGAAAAAATTTATTTAAATCAGAATTCTGCTCGAATGTTTATGTATTTTACCAAACTTACAGATCTGGAACTCTCGGGTTTTGATGCAAGTCGAGTAGAAAATATGACATACATGTTTAGAAGTATCGATTCAATGAGGAGTCTCGATCTTTCGAGTTTTAGTACGCCGAAATTAAAAGATATGACAGGGATGTTTTATGGCGCAAGTGGACTAAAAACTTTAAATTTTGGTGACAAATTCGATACGAGTAACGTGGTGAGTATGAGTCATATTTTCTTGGATGTCATGGGTCTAGAATATGTAGATTTATCGAAATTTAATACGCAAAATGTGACGGATATGAACCATATGTTTAGAAATATGTATGCGTTAAAGGCGATAAAATTCGGTAAGAATTTTAAGACTAATAATGTGACGAATATGGGGAGCATGTTCGCGGCGACTTGTAGTTTGAAGGAACTGGATTTGTCGGGATTTAATACATCGAAAGTGACAAAAATTATTGAACTTTTTGGTTTAGTGGATGTTCGAGGTAATAGTTATACTTGTCCGGGTGGAGATAAGTTGGAGCGGATTTATGTTTCGGAAGATTTTGATACTTCGAGAGTCACGGAATCTTTTAATATGTTCGCGGGAAGGACTAAACTTAGGGGTGGTGAGGGTTCGTTTGAAACCAATCCATCGCAAGCTGGGATCGAGTGGTTGAAGATTGATAGACCTGGCGTGAAAGGTTATTTTACAAATGTAAATAAGAGGACTATTTCTTCCCTTTCTATAATGCAAAATGTGGATGCAGGGATTTGTGCTAATTCAAATTTACATGAAGTCGCGACATTAGTGGATGTACGTGACGGGAATTCCTATACGGTAGCTAAATTGAAAGATAATAAATGTTGGATGACGCAGAATTTACGACTAGTGAATAAAACTTTGACGCCGGTAGATTCAGACGTTTCCGCAAATTTTACAGTACCGGCATCAAATCTGAATGTGGCTAATACTTACGATTCGTCTACAGTCTTACCGATGGTTTATTTTAATCCAGGTAAACCACAGGACGGAGCTTACTATAACTGGTTTACGGCGACGGCGGGTACGGGTGGTAGAAATATTCCGGAAGAATCGGATGCGTCAAGTTCGGTTTGTCCAAGCGGTTGGCGATTATCGCAAGGCGGTAGTAGGAGTGAGTATTTGACTTTATTAAATAGCTATGATGGTAATGTGTCAAATCTACGTGGTGCACCATTGAATTTTATAACGCCAGGTTATGTACATGAGCAAAACCTGATTGGCATTAATTCAAATGGCCTATATTGGAGTTCGACGGCGGGTCCCGCAAATTGGGCGCATCGTATGAGTATATGGGGAAATAATTCTGATCAGGGCAGTAGCTGGCAAGTAGATGGTGCCTTGGTGCGTTGTTTGGTGAAGTAGGGTTTTAAAAATAATTTTAATACTAAGTTTTGCTGATTTTTTGCTGATTTTTGATTTTGCTTATGGTAAAATATGGTTATGCCAAAAATCACTTTCTCTCATAATTTTTTGTGGGTAAATTTTCGAAGGAATTTTACTTTTCTATTAGGACTTTGTTTGTCAATTTTTATTTTTAATTTTAATACTGCTGTGGTTTTTGCTGTGCAGACACCAACTTTATCGGTATCAGTGGACAATGCGGCGGTGAATGTGAATGGTAATCAGGTGATCAATTCCGTGAATGGCACTACTGAATTGCCTTTAAATTTAACGATAAATACGACAAATAAAACTGGCTATACCGCCACGTTAAATACGGAAACTAACGAGACGGCTCTAGTAAATTCGGGATCGGCGAGTGGCGCGAAGATTGGCTCAATCACTGGATCTAGTAGTATTCTGAATTTGCCGGTAAATACTTGGGGTTTTAAGACATCAAATGAAACTAATTATAATCCAATTCCGTCCCTGGCGACTCCGACGAATATTTTTCAGACTACAGAAAAAACCAATGGTAATGATGTACGCGGCCTGAATATTGGTATGAAGTTGAGCCAGAATATTGAAAGTGGTAGCTATGATAATAAGCTGATTTTCTCGGTGGTAACGAACCCGTATGTGGGGAAAGCGATAATGACTGAGGGGCCGGATTTTAATGAAAAACTAAAGAATATTGAGTTTTCTGTCGGTGGCAGGATTGAGCATTTTAAGAAGAGTGCAGTGGCCCCAGATGGTTCTAAAAGAGTAGTGAAAATTGATGATGAAGAATCCGATTATGAAATTAAATTATGGTATAGTTCATCGGATAACACTGCATATTATTATACGGAGGCAGATAGAGTTTACCTGAATAAAAATAGTTATATTATGTTCTTTACAAGAAGCGATGATACAAGAATAAAAAATATTCAAGATATAGATATTTCCCACTTTGATACTTCTATGGTGACTAATATGGGTCTTATGTTTCATAATAAACCCAACCTTTCTTCACTTAATCTTTCTCACTTTGACACATCTCAGGTTACAAATATGAACTCCATGTTTTCTGATGCATCTAGTCTTACTTCGCTAGATCTTTCCAACTTTGATACTTCTAAAGTGGAATATATGAATTCCATGTTTGAAGGTATGACAAACTTAGCTTCATTAAATATCTCAAATTTTGATACCTCTAAAGTAAAAAGTATGCATGAAATGTTTTATAAAGTAACCAATCTTACTTCACTCAACCTTTCTAATTTTAATACCTCTAATGTAATATATATGGATTACATGTTTAGTAACATGACTAATTTAATTTCATTAGATCTTTCTAACTTTAATACTTCCATGGTGAAGGATATGAGTGGAATGTTTCATGATATGACTAATCTCACTACTCTTGATCTCTCTAACTTTGATACATCTCAGGTGACAAATATGTCCGATATGTTTTATCTTCGAGATGAAGATATAACTAAGGATAAACTAGAAAAAATTTATGTAAATAATGATTTTAACACTACTAAGCTTACAAATTTTTCGGGAATGTTTAGAAATCGCAAAAAGCTTCGCGGTGGCAATGGTTCATATCTATCTGACCCATCTACTGCGGATAAAACCTGGCTTCGCGTAGATCGCCCAGGGGTACAGGGTTACTTTACGCGTAAACCTTAGTGCCTGAACAAATTATTTATACAGATGCTTAGTTTGATTTACGAGAAAATCACCAATTTCGCCGTAGTGAATATAATCATTTAATTCTTCGATGTCGATTAATTCATAACCAATCACGGAGCCGTCTGAGTCATTTGTGAATTCGCCGAGCTTTTCAAGTTCGGCATAGACGCGCAATTGATACCCTGTGTTTCCCTGATTATCATAGACTTTTTGGTAACCGAGTGGAACCCAGGATTTGACGGTCATATTTAATTCTTCTTTCGCTTCGCGATTAATAGTTTGAAGAATAGACTCATGAGATTTTACTCCTCCACCCGGAAGATTGTCTGAAGCGTGCGCATATTTTACGATAGGGACTAGATTTTGAAAATTACCGATAATATAAACTTGTGACCAAGGTAAATTGGGGATTTTTTGTCCGATTAAACTATAAAAATCTGTGTGACATTTTACATTTTTATAGACGAATTCGCCATGAAGTGTCGGTGTTTGCATAATTTCATTATAAAACAAAAAAAGACATAAATGCCTTTTCTTAAAATGGTGATTCCGGCGGGGTTCGAACCCGCGATTTTCTGGATGAGAACCAGACGTCCTGGACCACTAGACGACGGAACCGTGAAATAATAATAACATTTTTTGGTTACAGTCGCAAGAGCTTAATTAATCGCAGTCGAAGCTGGCGTCGTTCCATTCGCAGTCGTCGATTGGATCAAAAAGATGTGGGTCGGTGTCGGAATCGGTAGTGCGATTACGCAAGCGGAATTCCTCATCGGACATGTCTCCGAGGTCATTTTCGTCGCCTTCGTCTTCGAGGTGGTCATCATCGGACGGATCGTTTTCTTCGTAATGTTGATAGTGGTCTGGCAAATCTTCTTGGAAGGCACCAGAGTCCCAGGAATCGTTTGTGGTGTCTGGATTATCCTTTTCGGAAACCCAGTTCATTTTACTGTTTGGTTCCCCCGCGTTTTGATAAAATTTTGCCATAATCGACTCCTTTTCTACTATTATGGCAAAGCCTTTAAAGCTTGTAAAGATGTATTAGGGGGTGAGGTTTTAAGCTTAAAAATGTGTCAAGTAAAAACCCGCTCACTAAAATTTTTGGAGTGAACGGGTTTTATTTTTGATAGATTTAGTCGTGAGAGATTGCGGTATGGACGCGGTTTAGGCGAGCTAGGGTGCGATTTTTACCGAGGACGCGCAAGGTTTGATGGAGGGCTGGACTAAATGGCGCAAAGCTAACCGTAATACGAATTAGACTGAAGTATTCAGCAGGCTTTTTGCCGGTGGCAGCAAGCAACTCATTTAGTTTCGCTTGCAAATTATCGTCGGTCCAAGCCTCTTCTTCAACTTCGTTGAGCTTTTCAATAGTGAGTTTAAGTAGGTCGCGATATTCGGTCTCAGAAAGTTTTTTGAGGAATTTATTATTATAAATCAAATCAAGATCAATAGTTGGCTCTTCGAAGAAGTAGGTGGTCATAGTGCGTAGGTCGGAAAGAGTTTTCAGGCGATCATAAATGATACTGAGCACGGATTTTTTATACTCGTCAGTCTCTTGATTGGCAGATTCTGGCCAGAAATTCAGTGGTTTGAAAACTTGATAGCGAGAAAAATCTTCGGAACCAGAAGTGAGACAGGTCTTGGCATAGAGTGCATCAATTCCCTGTTCATCAGCAATTTTGCGAATCCATTGGCCATTCATCCAGAGAATCTTTGTCTCGTCGAAACGAGCGCCGGAGTTTTGAATGCGGGAAATTTCAAATTTTTCAATCATTTCATCGATTGAGTAAATTTCTTGTTCAGTGCCGTCATTCCAACCAAGACAGGCAAGGTAATTGAACATAGCTTCTGGGAGAAAACCATCGTCACGATATTCGGTGACGGATTTGGCGCCATCGCGTTTACCGAGCTTTTTATTGCCGGTAGGAGCGAGGATGTGTGGCATGGAGACAAAAAGATGACGAGGTAATTCTAAAGCGTCGTAGAGGGCCAGATAATTCGGTGTGCTAGAGAGATACTCGACACCACGAGTAATGTAGGTAATCTTCATTAAGGTATCATCAACAATGTGAGCAAAATTATAAGTAGGAAGACCGTCTTTTTTGATTAAAATAATATCATCGAGAACTTCTGGGCCAGTTTGCATATCACCCATCACTTCGTCGTGCCACTCGTAGTGTTTTGGTGTGGTTTTGAAACGAATTGGTAGGCCTTCACGCCATTCTGGTGGATTGGCTGGGCGATGATTGCGGTAAAGATAAGGAATTTTTTGCTCGTTGTCGAGTTTTTTGTATTCTTCAATTTTTTCGGAAGGAGTATCGTCGGCATAGGCTAGGCCTTTTTCAAGTAGTTTTTTAGCCCAGGCAAGATAAATATCCTTGCGTTCGGTTTGATAATAAGGTTCATCTGGACCACCTACTATTGGACCTTCATCCCAGTTTAGTCCGAGCCATTTAAGGGTATCAAAAACTAGTTCGGCGGCACCTTCCACGAAACGACTTTGATCGGTGTCTTCAATGCGCAGGATAAACTGACCGTGATTTTGTCTGGCGATCAGGTATGGATAAATGGCGCTGCGAACATTGCCGATGTGAATATAGCCGGTAGGGCTGGGTGCAAAACGAGTTCTAATTTCCTTATTCATAATGGCTTAATTATACCACTACTAATAAGAGAAGAAAAACTCAGCATGGTTAGCTGAGATTTTGAGGAGTTGAGTTTTTTGAAGTTCTGGGATATTGATGTGATTTAGAGTGAAGTGATAATGTTCTTAAGTTGTTTTTTACTGAGACTACCAGAGGTGGTATTGAGCTTATATACGGTTCCGCCATTCACCCAGGCAGCGTTGGATTGGTACATGTAGATGGTGAGACCCTGTTCACGAATGGTGTCGTATTGTTCGCCCCAGGTTGGCTTGACGTAATTATTTAATAAAGCATTACTATCCCAAGGGAGTTTTTCTTGGTCAAGAGTAAAACGAGTTTTGTCTGGTCCGACAAATTCAAGAGAAAAAGTATTTTTCTGGAAAGAGGCACTGCGGGCAGTAAAGTCGCGTGGTACAAAAGATGGGTAGGATGCGCCATTTTGAGCGGCGGCAACTTTGGCACTAATATCTGGCATGCTGAATTTGAGAGTGGCATAGAGCACGCCCATGCAGCAAATCGAGCTGGCGACTGCAAAGATGAGATGTTTTTTAGAAACTTTTGGTTTTTTAACCATGATTGGAGCAGATTTTGGCTTCGTCTCCTCTTTCATGGCAGATATTAGGGCCTTAGAATTTTGACGAGCACGATTCGTGAGTTTTTTGGCGGAGAAATGTGAAATCGTGTCAGCTTCGCGACGACGTTCGGCAAGAGATTGCAGAGGCGCAACTGTGGAACGAGGTTTAGTAGTGGCGCGCACTGGGCGAGCTGGGGTTGGTTGAGCTGCCGGAATGACTGGTGTAGCCGGAGCAACTGGTTTAGTGAATAGAGCAGACGTAACCGGTGCCACTGGGGACGTAAAGCTTATCGGGGTGGATGTTGGTTCTGAAATATTGAGCGGACGTGGAATGGAGACGGGAGCAGGCTTGGCGATCGGAGCAGGTTTAGAGAAATTGAGTGGGTTAGAAACCGGGGCGGGCGCAGAAAAATTAAGTGGTGTAGTAACTGGGGCTGGCGCAGAAATATCTAACGGAGCAGAAATTTGGATGCGAGAAGTGGTAGGACGAGACTTCGGGACAGAAGTAGCTTGGGTGTTAGAAGTAGGGCGCATGGTTGCATTATTTTTGAGTGATTCGCGAAGTGAATCAAAAGAAATGGTCACTTTTTTCGTGGTGGCAGTAGGGGCTGGTGTGGCATATGAGGCTGGGGCTGGAGTACGAATGTCTGAGACAGCAGAAAATTCATCAGAAAAGACAATTTTGCGAGGGGCTTTAACGAAGTGGCGATTAAGAGTGCCAGAGTTTCTGACAGTAATATGAGTGGCACGACTCTGAACGCGCTGGTTCGTTAAATTTCTTTCCATTTTTCCTCGCTTATTTTTGTTTAATTATAATAATAATACTTATGCAAATCAATAGTGATTATGTTTGATTTTTTATAGAGGTTGGTGTGTTATAATGTTGACAATATGGATTTTGATAAAGAAAAGCGAAATCAATTAATTCGCGTAGTTATAGTAGATGTAATTTCATTTTTTGCCGTGATTTTCATGGTGTTTATTTTAGTGGCGGTAGTAAAAGGCTGGCGATTAAATCGTAAACTAGAGTTTGAGCAATACGGCATGGTGCAGGCGGAATCTTTACCTACAGGCGCCAAAGTGGTGGCGGATGGCCGCGAAATTGCGGAGACTAATATTTCGAAATTACTCTCGGCTGGTGAACATGAAATTGTTTTAAGGAAAGACGGATATGATACTTGGAGTAAGAAAATTTCGATTACGGCTGGTAAGCTCTTACGCTTAAAATACCCAAGATTATTTAAACAGTCTCGAGAGACGGAAGTCTTGGCGACGGAAAAAGATTTGAGCTTTTTTGAGACGGCGACTAATCACCGGGCGATTCTCTACGGTCTGAAAGAATCGCCGAAATTTAAGTATGTGACGAATTTGGAAGGCGATACTACTACTTCAGAATTTGATGTGACAAACTATACGAGTTTTGTGTCGAACGGGAAATTTACTGGTAGCTTGAAGAAAATTATTTGGAATGAAAATAGTGAAAAAGCGGTGGTGAATCTAGTTTCGGGCGAGGCCTCAGAGTGGTTGTTGTTGAATTTTAAAGAAGCTACTAAGAGCGTGAATTTGACTAAAGTAATCAGTAGTTTTGTCGATAAAGACATTGAGAAAATTGCGCAAGAAAAGAAGCTTGAAGCTAAAGAAGCCGAAGCTTTCATGAAGGCAGAAAAGGTGAAGAATGGTTATGTGATTTCGGAAGTGCAAATTTCGGATGGACAAGCCACGCGTTTGATGATGCTGATCGACGGGAAAATTCGAGAAGTGAATTTGAATGAGAAAATTATTTACGAAACTATAGTGACAGATGTGGCGAAGTTTTCAATGTATGGTTCGGAGCTGGCTTTTGTGAAGAAATTAAATGCGGATAAAAAGTTTGTAATCAGTATTTTTAAATTGAGGGATACGGGCGAAATTAAGATTGACGAAGTTGATGAATCGGTGGGGTTAAATCAGATTTTCGTGAACCTAACTGAATTTTATGGCGAAAAATATCTCAATACGGTAATCGGGCAAAATCTGCGGGTTTACAATACAGATGATTATCCAAATCATGATAGTGAAAATACCAACTTGAATTTGGCTTTGGAAAAAACTTTGGAGGCGTCGCCGTCAGAATTTTATACTTCCGCAAATGGTGAATTCTTCATGGGGGTGAGCGGCAATAAGGTGATGTTGGTAAATTTGGAGCTAATGGAGCTTTTGCAATTCGAGCACCAGAATAATACGATCAGACAATTAGATTATTATTTGATGTTTGATGTGGTGGATGGCAAGATGCAAGTTTATGATTTTGACCACGACAATCAACGTACGATTTTGGAAAAGGTGGCTGACGGATTCGACGCGGTGATTAATCATAATAATCGTTACCTCTACTATGTGGGAACGAGTGAGAATGGCTTGCAAATTAAGCGCGATAAATTATTCTAAAGTTTAGTAAAAATAGACCTGGAGTCAGGTCTATTTTTTATGAAATGGGTGGGCTCTTTGGGTTTAATTAAATATAATGCTGATGCTAAAAATAGACCCGAGGGGATCTATTTTTTGGTTAGTCTCTAATGATTATTAGTGAGGAAGCCCCAGATTTTTTGAAAGAATGGCTTCTCGTTGGCTGGCATTTCGGAAGAAGTATTATTCCCTGGTAGGGCGGCGGTAGAATCAGTGTTGGTCGGAGTAGAAACGGCTTTTTCTTCGTAGGTAGGGCTAACTTGTTCGGCGGTCACTAGTAAACGGTAACGGTCGGATCCGAGTGGCGTACAGGTGATGAGGGTGAGAATCGGTTTACTAGTCGGGTAAACTAATGCGGCCACATCAGTTGGTTCAACGGTTTGTTTCTTCGTCACTTTATAAGTGTAACGAACCGAATTGTAATTGACATAGATGAGGTCATTATCTTGCAGGCGTTCGAGGCCGGAGAAGATAAATTTGTATTGGTTGTTACTGTAAATATCACCGGCGGAGTGGCCAGAAATGACGAGATTTCCGACTTGGCCTGGGAGTGCATCGGCGCCCGGAATCTTAAACTGGGCTACACCATGATTCATTGCGTTATCAATAGTGGCCGTGTCATTAGCAATGTTAAAGTGCGCTGGTACATCGACATTGAGCTTCGGAATGATAAGTTTTGGCTCGGCGGTCGGGGCGGCTGTGATGGTCGGATCAATGGCGGTGATTTCGGTATCATTAGAATTTCCGGGAGCGATATAGGCCATAATCGGAGCGAAGATTAGGCGGTTATATTGCAAGAACAGGATGAAAAGTACGGTAAAAACTCCGGCGAAAATCGGGATGAATTTACGGTGTTTTTTAGAGAGCTGGAAGCTACTACTGGCTTTTTTCTGGATGCGTTCTTTTAAAGTAGCTTCGATAGTTTTAATGTGAATTGATTCGAGAGACGGTGGGGTGTCGGTAGATTTGGTTTCGGAAGTTTCCAAATTTTGTTCAGTGGTCTCGAGATTTTTAGGCTTTGGATTTTTGAGATTTTCGAGCAGTCTTTTTTGACTATCGAGAGCTAGTTGACCAATTTGATTACGTTTTTCGTACTGATTATTTAATTCAGTTTTTTCGGTTTCCACATAGGATTTGGCGGCTTTGGCATAATATTCGCTGTAATATTTTTGATAGTAGTTTTGCCAAGCGCTGTGGTAGTTTTGCCAATCCATTTTTTGGTTCATATTGATTGGGGCTTGTTTGAGTGAGCCAATTTCACCGCCAGTAGGTTGAGTTTGGTAATTATATTGTGAATTATTTTGGGTATTTGGCTGGGTGGCGTAGGACTGATTTATGGTGTAATTCCCTGCGATGTTATTTGAACTTGCGGGAGTTTGGCCATTGAAAGTCTGATTAACTGAGCTTTGATTTTGATATGGATTGTAGCGATTCGTGCCAGTTTGAATTTGATAAGTGTGGCGGAAAGGATTACCTGTAGTAGAAGATTTTTGGGTGGCAAAATTTTGATAAACTGGGCGATCGGTGAGGGACGGCTGATTGGCAGTCGCGTTAGTGGAGGTTTGGAGCTTTGAAACTTCAGTAGATGGATGTTTGAAAGAATTTTTGGCGTAAGTTTCGGTAGTCTGGGTGAGATCTTTTAGTTTTTTCTGTGCCTTGGAGATTAAATTAAATAAAGAGTTTTTTGATGGTTTAGTGGTAGCTGAGTTGGCAGAAGTGGTTGGTGGAGTGCTTGCGAGGTTTTGATTATATGCGGTAGAAGAAATCACGCGAGTGGGCGCGACGTTAGCTAGATTTTGGTTGGCATCAGAATGTTCACCTTGGTGAAAGGCTTCCATGACTTTTTTTCGAGCGAGATCGGCGACGGTTTGACGTTGCTTATCCTCTGTAGATTGCCCACCAGTTACAGAATTCATAAAAATATTATAACAGAGTTATTGGAAATACTCTATAAATATGATAAAATTTCTCTATGGGCGAATGGCGGAATTGGTAGACGCGCCAGACTCAAAATCTAGTTCCAGCAATGGAGTGTGGGTTCGATTCCCACTTCGCCCACCAGGTGTATTTTTCGGAATTACATTGGTTGTAAAATGATATTTATGGGGTCTTCTCTGTCTGAGATTGACCTTTTTTGATTGTTAATTTTAAAAGAAATTAGATCCAATTAATTAGACGGTTAAGTACTTCTTTTTGATAAATCGGTTCTTTGTTATGATTTTGATAACTATGGTCGGCATTTTTTATTTCAATTACGGCTATTTTATTGTCGACAATTTTTTGGACTTCGGATGGCGCCGCAAAGCGGTCATTTTCACCCTGTATAACCAGTTTTAAATTGTCTGAAATTGCGTTTTGCTTTACTTCGTTTGGAATATAGCCTAAGATGATGAGATCGATGGATTTGTCTGGGTATTTTGCAAAATAATAACTAGAGATAATCCCGCCGAGTGATTTGGCGACAATCGTGATATGACTATATCCTTCTGCGTGAACAAAATCAATGACTTGTTTGAGGGTTGACACTTCTTCCAATAGGTCAGGGCCACTAGAGTTTTCTTCCCTACGCTCACAGTATGGAAAATTAAAACATAGCGCACTATTATTGGTCTTA
Source organism: uncultured Candidatus Saccharibacteria bacterium (assembly GCA_963515485.1). GTDB lineage: Bacteria > Patescibacteriota > Saccharimonadia > Saccharimonadales > Saccharimonadaceae > Nanosyncoccus. The sequence goes on from CAUPWD010000003.1 coordinate 72,376, forward strand.
GAGATTGTATCAAAAATGGCGGAGATAAAATCTGTTTCTACGCCAACTGGCCCACCGCCATGGATGATTAGGTAAATATTTTTACTTTTATTCTTTCTATAATATTTATAGGTAAGTCCTTCCATGGGGTATACTTCGTTATTTAGTGTTATTACACATCAAAAACTAAAAAGAATCAAGGGGTGGATCGGTTTTTAATTATTATTCTTTTTGTGCTAAAATAAGAGGTAGATATTTTAAATTTGTATAAAATAACAGAAAGAATTTTAGGTGAATAAAAAAATAAAAAATATCATTTCGATGGTAATCCTGATGGCTGGCTGTTTGGGCCTTTTTTTGTTTAGTAAACAGATTAAAATTGATAACGAAAATAATCCTGTGCGAAATTATGTGGGGCAGTCAAAAGAAATTATTCAGAGTCAGCTAAATGAAAAAACGGAAGCGGTAAAGAAGCTAAAATCGGAACTCGAACAAAATCCGGTGCGTGAGACGGAAGAAAAAATTCATGCACTGGAGGCGGAAATTCTGGACCTGGAGGAAGAAAAATATAAAGTTGAAAGTAATTTTTATAAAAATCTCCAGAGTGGTACGGATGCAAGAATTAATTTGGTGCTTAAAGGTATTTGTTTAGTGCTTATGTTGATAGTGGCGATTTGGCTAAAAACCAAGCAGAAAAATAGACACGAAAAAACAGAGGAAAAAATACCTAAAACACCAAAATTAAAAATGGAAATTCCGGAAAGAAAAGATAAAAGTGATAAAAAATAAGCAGGATGCAGGTGGGGTTCAGGGATTAAATCAGGAAGAAGTAAAAGAACGCATTAAAAATTGTCAGGTGAATACGGCGGTTCAGGCGCCGACGAAAACCATTGGTGAAATCGTACGCAGTAATTCCCTAACTTACTTTAACTTTGTTTTTTTGTTTTTAGCAACACTGTTATTTTTAGTACACGCTTATAAAGACATGAGTTTTTTGCCGCTGATTTTTATTAATTCCCTGATTGGAATTTTACAGGAATTACGTGCCAAGCAAATTTTGGATAAATTAAGTGTGCTGAATACGCCAAAAATCAAAGTGATGCGAGAAGGGCGGGAGCAAGAAATTTGGACGCATAGATTAGTTTTAGATGACATTATTATTTTGGAAGCGGGAGCGCAAATTCCAGCGGATGCCGTGGTGGTATCGGGTGAGATTCTGGTGAATGAGGCATTGCTTACGGGTGAATCAGATGAAATTAAAAAAGCCGAAGATAGTGAATTGATGTCGGGAAGTTTTGTGGTGTCGGGTAAATGTTATGCAAAATTAACTCGGGTAGGTGCAGATTCTTATATTTCACAATTAACCCTCAAGGCAAAAGCGATTAAGACCACTGAGCAATCGGAGATTTTAAAATCACTAAATAACTTTGTGAGACTAGCGGGAATTTTGATTATTCCAATCGGATTATTGATGTTTGGCCAACAATATCTTATTCATGCGACGCCGATTAAAATGAGCATTCAGGCGATGATTGCGGCGATAGTAGGGATGATTCCTGAGGGGTTATTCTTGCTTTCTTCCGTGACGTTGGTTTTATCTGCGGTGCGTTTGGCACAGAAAAAAGTTTTGGTACACGATATGCACTGTATTGAAACTTTGGCGCGCGTGGATGTTCTGTGTGTGGATAAGACCGGCACTATTACGAACGACAAAATGAGTGTGAGCGGCGTCTATGAGATGACTGGATCCGAAGTAAAAGATAATCTAGATTCAGATTTTTGGCGAACAATGATGGCGGAGGAAGCTGATAACGACACGATGAAGGCGCTAAAAAAGTTTGCCGAAGAGCGAGCCATGAAGGGGGTGAAATTTGATAAAGATTCGGTGCAGCAAATCATTGGTTTTTCCTCGAAACATAAATATAGTGGCGTGCAGTTTAAGGATAAAACTTTTTTGATTGGTGCGCCGGAATTTGTCCTAAAGGATGACCTGAAAAAGTACGAAAAAACCATCCAAAAATTCACCAAGCAGGGGTATCGGGTTTTGATTTTTGGTGAAGTATCTAGTAAAAAAGATGTTGAACTATTAGCTTCGGGAGAACGAGATATTTCACCGATTAAGCCGATTAATATTGTGCTTTTGATGAATGAAATTCGCGAATCAGCGAAGCGTACGTTTAATTATTTTGCTGAACAGGGCGTGGAAGTGAAAGTGATTTCGGGTGACAATGCTGAAACGGTTTCGATTGTGGCAGAAAAAGCGGGGATTAAAAACGCCAAGAAATTTGTTGATCTTTCGAATTTGTCAGAAGGGTGTGATTTCGAAAAGATTGTGTTAGAAAACACGGTTTTTGGACGCGTAAAACCAGAAGAAAAACGTAAGATGGTGAAAATTTTACAGAAGGCGGGACATACCGTAGCGATGACCGGAGATGGGGTGAACGATATTTTGGCTTTGAAGGATGCAGACTGTTCGGTGGCGATGGCTTCAGGTTCTCAGGCGGCCTCACAGGTGGCGCAATTGGTGCTACTCGATTCAGATTTTTCGCGTATGCCACAGATTGTAGATGAGGGGCGTCGAGTGGTGAATAATTTGGAACGTTCAGGTTCGTTGTTTTTAGTGAAGAATGTCTTTTCGTTCATTGTGGCACTACTCTCGATTGGTTTTGGCTTCATGTATCCACTTTTACCGACTCAGGTTTCATTAGTCACGATGTTTACGATTGGTGTACCAAGTTTCTTCTTGGCGCAAATTCCGAATAAGGATTTGATTCGGGGAAATTTCATGATTAATATCTTGAAGAAGGCGATTCCGGCGGCGCTGACTAATGTAATAATTGTACTTGCACTGATTAATTTAAGGTTATGGCTGGGGCTCACGCGTGAACAACTGGGGATGCTCTGTGTCTTAGGTTGGGAAGTGGTGGGAATCACTTATCTCGCGCGAATTTGTATGCCGTATGATAATATTTGGAAGAAATTAATTGTGAGTGGATGTACCTTCGGTATGCTCTTCTGTATGATTTTCTTACAAAGTTTATTTAGTGTGCATATTAATTTATCGATGATTGAGTGGGTAATCTTCGGTGCGATTTTAATTATTACAGTGCCACTGATGATGACAATTGAAAATATGTCACGATGGCTCTATCGTAATGTGATGATTAAAATTCTAAAGAATAAAATTATTGATAAGTTACCAGAAATCGAATAGATAAAAATATCAGCTATGAAGCTGATATTTTTTAATTGAAGCTTTGGGGCTTTAGCTTTTACCAGCCGCCACCGCCGCCACCACCGCCGCCGCCGCCGGAGAAGCCACCGCCACTGGAGTAGCCAGAACCGCCACTGCTGCTACTGGTGGAATAAGTTGAGGACGAGCTTGAAATACTAGATGTGAAGCTACCAAAATCGGCATATGATAGCGCATACCAGGTTGGAATGGTGTAATCGGTGCCGAGTTCTTCGTAGTATTTGTCGAGATTCTTAATCCAGGTTTTTTCAAGGCCGAAGAGCGCAGCATAAGGTAGAAGTTCCTCGTAAAGATGAACGATTCCCCCTGGTGAGGTGTCGACACCTTTAACATTTTGGAGGAAGTTAATACGTTCACTCTCGGCAAGATTAATGTAATCTTTGAGGCCTTGCATGTAGACTACAACTTCGAGTCCGGCGTTAGTAAAATCGCGATATTTTCTAGCAAAATGATTATAAGAAGAGGCGGCAATGGAAGTACCGATAAAGATAGCGGCGGCTAAGATGAAGAGCTCTGGCTTGTAAATATAGAAAGAAGTGATATGGATGGTTTGATCGGCAATGCGCAGAAGCCAGGAAAGGAGCTTCGGGAAGAATGGAAAGAATGAAGCGACACCGAAGAGCATACCACCGAAAATGATAATAAAATGAACCCCAATGATACTATCGAGAACGCCCATTATGCCAGCTTTTTTATTATCCTCGGTTAAACCTTTTTCGGCGATATCAAGTTTGATATTTGTATCATAACTCATAATGAGTTGGTTGACCGAGTAAGAGTCATTTTGTTTGAGCTTGAAGACTTCGCCGACTTCAGGCAAGGCGGAAGATTGAGCCAAGACACGAAGCATAGATTTTTCTTCGGAGCTGAGATTGTCGGTATCCAGAACTTTGACTGACCAAGATTGCTTCTTATTGAGGCCGAGGAAATTTTTTTCAATTGGATTTTTAATGATGTGAATTTTTTTATGGACGGCTAGACTAAGCACGGTGGCAGTCTTCTGATTAAGTGGAGTGAAACTAAAGAAACCAGCTTGGCCAACGGTGAGATCTTTTCGAGGTTGATATTGTGGCACACGAATTAAGCTCTTGTAGTATTGATGTTTTTCGCGAACATGTTTTTGGTAGTTGCGAACGATACTGAAAATTGTAAAGAAAGAGAAAATTCCGATAATAACACAGACTGCTACGGCAATGTAATTATATTTTGGTGGACGAATTTTGAAAGTATCGGCTTTGATGGCAATGACGAAAGTTGCACCTTCACCGGCTTTAAGATTGTTGGCGGAAAAAGTAATGGAATTTTTGGCTTTTTCAATCTGACATTTATCGGTGTCATTGGATCGATAAGCCCCCGAATAACAGATTGGGTCGCCAAAAATAGTGCTAGCAATTTCATCGGAGAAGTGAAGAGTACCGGAAACTTGCTCGAAAGGCTGCTTCCAGTCGACGCCATTAATATTCCAGTAAAGCTCTTGATAAGCACCAGAGATTGAGGAATTTGCGACATCTTTGAAAGCGGAGACTACATTGTCGAAGCTATATTTAATCACGTAGGTTTGTTCGCCAGATACATAAGCGTCAGCATCACCGATTTTGAGTTTAATGTTAGAATCGGAAACGCTGGATTCAAATTTTTCTGATTGACCATTGCGAGTGACGGTGGCCTTAAAAGCGTACGGATCGTCAATAATTTGATTTCTGCCGGCTTGGTTGAAAATCGGGATTACGCGCATGATGCCATGATTGGTGTTTTCGTGGGTGAAATTGGCAACTAAGGTTTCGGTCACATCGAGCTTGGAGTATCCTTCGGCGTCTTTGGTTAGCTCGTAATCGGCATGAAAATTTTTGAAAGTAAAATCATTAACGGCGGAATTTTCACTGCTTGAGCTACTGCGCTTTTTACGCGCAAAAGTCGGTTCGGCAGGAACTAGAATGATGGTAAAAATTGATAGTAATAAAATAAACCTTAAAAAGAATTTCCTCATGGTTTAATTTTATCATAAAGCTAGAGGACTTCGTGTAGAGAACGTTGATTACTAGAGGACTTCGCGCAGAGAACGTTGATTACTAGAGAACTTCGCGTAGAGAACGCTTGATTACATTGATGGAAGATTGCATACGGATGGCTTCCATCTCAGTAAGTTCGGTGTCGAGACGACGGACGATTCCCTTGCGACCGACGATGGTTGGAAAGCCAAAGAAACAATCAGAAAAGTTATCGTAAGTAGAAACTGGCAAGACGCGGTTTTCGTCATTGAAAATACAATTCACGATGCGGGTGACACAGGCGCCGATGCCGTAATAGGTGGCACCTTTTTTGTTGATAATTTCATAAGCCTGATTCTTAGTATCAGTTTCAATATTTTTGAGTTCAGAAGCTGAAATCAAATCTGTGATCGGTTGACCGCCAATATTAGCATTCGACCAGAGAGCGAATTCGCTATCCCCATGCTCGCCAACTTGATAAGCGTGGACAGATTTTGGTGAAATACCGAGGCGGTTCGCAATATTATATTTAAGACGGGCGGAATCGAGAACGGTGCCGGAGCCAATAACTTTGTGACTTGGAAAACCAGAATATTCCATGACGAGGTAGGATAAAACATCGACTGGATTGGTGACCATGAGAAAAATACCTTGAAAATCATTATTTACGAGATTTTCGACAATTTCTTTAACAATTTTGGCGTTACGAGTAAGGAGTTCGGTACGGGTTTCACCACCCTTTTTCTGCGCGGCGCCAGCGGTGATAATCACCAGGTCGGTGTCTTTACTATCTTTTTCATAAGTCCCGGCGTGAATTTTCATGAAGTTCGGTGAAACAGCTAGAGTGTCGCGTAAATCCATCGCTTCGCCCTCGGCATCAGCTTGATCTTGATCGATAAGAACTAGTTCATTGATGGCGTTATGGGAAGAAACTAAAGAAAAACCAATACTGGCACCAACGTTCCCTGTTCCAATAATCATTACTTTGTTCGACATAGTTTTTCCACCCTGAAATTAAAAATATTATAGAAATGCTTACGTTTATTTTAACATATTTTTGCGATTAGATTCGACGAATGTCCCAGTTAATATTAGTGGTGATGAGGTTTAAATTTGACGAGTATTCAGGAGGATATTAGTGATGGCGAACTTTAAATTCGGCGAGTGTCCCAGTTGATGCTGGCCGTGACGACATCGAGGAGATTTTGTGGATTCCATGTGGCAAGGGCAGCAATTTTAGCTGGGAGCATGCCGGTCCAGAGAGAAAGTGGCGTGAAGCTGGTATGATCGAGGCGGATGGTATAGATTTCGCCAGCTTTGGCCATAATAATCTGGTCACTATGTAGAGTAATGAGAGTAAGCGGGTAGCTGATAGTGAACTTATGTAAGGTCTCAATTACAGATGTGAGTGGCATGGAAAGCAGTAACATTTTAGGAAAATAAATGGCTTGAAAAAGTTTTTGGAGTTGCGGCATCGTGGTAAGTAGAATAAGGTTTTCGTGTTGGAGATTTTCTTCGGCGCCGTTTGTAATAATTTCAATAGCATCGCGACAGGCTACTACCACTTGATTTTCGTGAAGTGATTTTAGTGCTTCATTAATGGCGATGGAGGTGGTGGAATTTTTGGAAAAATTACCGGATAGAAAAATCGTATCGGCAGAGAGAAAACTTTCGGTGAGTTTTTCGTGACGATCAAATGATCCAGAAGGGGTGGATTTTAGAAAATCGATGTAATTAATTACCGGAAGTTTATTTTGAAGAGTATCTGGTAAAAATAGTTTAAGAGTTTTAAGGAGTAGTTTTTCAAGAAACTCGGTAGTGCGAATTTCGCTTAAAAAGTTTTCACTATTGCCACCAAAAACTGAAAGACGACCAGATTTTTGAGTGGGAATATTCCATAAAACATTGTGATCTTCGTTGCCGATAAGTTTATGCCAGTAGGTGAAATTATTGGGATTCATGATATTGGGATTCAAAATATTAAAAATTTAGGGTGATAGAGATTGGGCAGTGGTCAGATCCGAGAATGGTTTCGTAAATTTCGGCGGCTTCGAGATTTTTTTCGAGTGATTTTGAAATGAAGAAATAATCAATACGCCAACCGATATTATTTTCGCGCGCTTTTCCCCAGTGTGACCACCAAGTATAACGAGCAGTATTGGGATTTAGTGTGCGAAAAGTATCAATGAAATCTTGTTTTAGAATTTCGGAAATACCTTGACGCTCTTCGATAGTGAAGCCAGCATTTTTGGTATTTTGTTTCGGACGTGCGAGGTCAATTTCTTGGTGTGCGGCATTAAAATCACCACAAACTACCACGGGTTTGGTTTTTTCGAGATGCTTCAAATAAGCCAAAAAGAGCGGGTCCCAAAGTTCATGACGTAGTTTGAGACGCGATAAATCAGTTTTGGAATTTGGGGTGTAAACATTAACTAGATAGAAATTTTCGGTCTCAAGTGTGAGCACACGACCTTCAGAAAATGGTGAGCCAAAGCCGTCATTTTCGAGAAGTTCTGATTTTGCTTGATCGAAATCGGGACTTTTAAAATATTCGGAAAGATTAGTTTCGGTAGATAGAATTGGTAAATTAGTTTTTGCGATTGTCATAGTACCAGAATAGCCTGGTCGGACGGCGGAATTCCAATGTAACTGATAATTTTCTAGTGGAGTATCTAAAATTTCTTTTTTAACTTGCTCGGGTTTAGCTTTAACTTCTTGGAAACAACAAAAATCTGGATTCTCGACGCTAAGAAAATTTTGGATGGCTTGTTTTTTGAGGACGGCACGCAGGCCATTCACATTCCAAGAAAAAAGACGAATTTTAGACATGTAGGCGCTTCCTTGCTTCGCGATCGAGGTCGCGATTTTTAATCGAAACGCGCTTGTCATAACGTTTTTTACCAGTAGCGAGGGAGACCTCGATTTTAATATAACGGCCGCCACCAAATAATTTGGTAGGTACGATAGTGTTGCCGAGTTGCTTAGATTTTTCGAGTGAATGAAGTTGTTTTTTGGTGATAAGTAGACGAATATTGCGGGCAGTTTCGGCGCCGAGTGTAAGATTGTTTAGCCAGAGTTCGCCATCCTTAATAGTGACAAATGAGCCTTTAAGTTGGACATGGTGATCACGAATGAGGCGGACTTCCGGTCCGGTCAGACTCATACCGCAGATAATTTTATCGCCGAGATGATAATCAAAACTCGCACGTCGATTGACGGCGACAGAAGAGGTTTGCTTTGGTTTTGATTTTTTACTCATAGCTTAATTATAACAGATACTAAAAGTGTTATATAATAGAGATTATGAAAATTGCAATTGCTTCTGATATTTATTATCCGATGACGAATGGGGTGGCGGTTTTTGCGCATAATTTAGCCAATGGCTTAGCGCAGGCTGGTCATGAAATTTTGGTGATTGCACCAAGTTTTACGGGGGAATATCATGAAGAAATCGATGAAAAAATGGGCGTGAAGACCGTGCATCTATCTTCGATTCGATTCCCTTTTTACCCTGATCAAATCAATCCAGTGCCAGAGAATCCGGAATTTTTAGGTATGCCTTTGCCGCGATTAACTTATAAAAATGGTATTTGGTGGACTGTTAACCCTTGGGTGGAAGTGAAAAAAGTGCTGGATGAATTTCAGCCAGATGTCATTCATTTGCAGACCGCGGAATTTATTGCGCTTGCGGTGATGAGTTATGTGAAAAAGCGAAACATCCCTTTGGTTTCGACCGGGCATGCTTATCCGGATAATATTACTGATCAATTGTTTTTCTTGCAGCCTAAACCTTTGAAAAAATTATCAAATGCGATTTTGAAGGCGCACATGATGAGTTTTTTGAAAAACTCTGAATACGCGACGATGCCAACTGAGATTGCTATTGGTGATTTGGTACCAAAAAATCGTAAATATTTTAAGGTGCCAGTAGAAGCGCTTTCGAATGGCGTGGATCTGTCACAGTTTAAGCCAGCAAAAGCTAGTTCGGAGATTTTGAAAAAATATCAGCTTGATGACGGTAAAGATAAAATTATGTACATCGGACGGGTGGATCCGGAAAAAAGTATTGATGTGGTGGTGAAGGCTTTTGCTTTGCTTTTGGCGGATGAGATTTCGAATACTGAACTGGTGATTGTGGGTGATGGCATCGATGTGGCGAGATTGAAAGAACTTACTGAGGAGCTGGGCATTAGTGAGGAGGTAAAATTCCTCGGTAAAATTATGATGCCGGAACTCGCAAAAGTTTATCGCATGGGTACAATGTTTGCTACGGGCTCTGAGACTGAGACTCAAGGAATTGTTTTGATTGAGGCGGCGGCAACCGGTTTGCCCCTTGTAGCCGTGAATGCTGGAGCGGTGGGGGAAATTTGTGTGAATGGCTTTAATGGTGAACTTGTGGAGGCTGGCAATGTCGAAGCGTTCAAAGAAGCTATGAAAAAGATTCTTTTGGACAAAAAGTTGCGAGAGAAATATAGTAAGAATTCCCTGGAGATTTCCAAGAAACATGATTTGAGGCATACCTTGAAGCGTTTCGAAGAAATTTATGAGGAAGCTATTCGCTTAAAGCATGCAGAGATAGAAGCGGAAGAGGAATAGAAATAAGCGGAAGCGGAATGAATTTAAGCTAAACCGGAATAAAAAATAAGCAGAAGCGAAAAATTAAGATTTGAGTTAGATTGGAGAAAATAATGCAGAAAAAATGGTCTTGGCAGGATTTACCTAAACATTTTACGATTTTAGCCCCGATGGAGGGGGTGACGGATGTGGTTTTTCGTCAAGTGATTAACCGGGCAGGTAGACCAGATGTGTTTTTTACGGAATTTACTAATGTTTCTTCTTTTGCTTCAGAAAAAGGTCGCGATAATGCACTTGAGCGTCTCGATGTAGTGGAGACGGATTCGCCAATTATTGCGCAAATTTGGGGAAAAAATCCAGAGCAATTTGGTTTGCTGGCAAGTAAATTGGAGGGGCTAGGTTTTGATGGATTAGATATTAATATGGGCTGTCCAGATCGCCATGTCAATAAAGCGGGCGGTGGCGCGGCGATGATTCGTACGCCGGAATTAGCGCTTGAATGTGTCCGCTCGGCGAAAGCAAACACAAATTTGCCAGTGTCAGTGAAGACACGCCTGGGTTTTACGTATGTGGACGAATTTCGTGAATGGTTGCCGAAAATCTTAGCGGAAGATGTGGCGAATTTGACGATTCATTTACGCACGCGCAAGGAAATGTCGAAAGTACCAGCACACTATGAGTTAATTCCAGAAATTTTAGCTATTCGTGATGAGGTCGCGCCGCGGACTTTAATTACGATTAATGGTGATATTGCGGATATGGCGGACGTAGCTAAACTAAGTGAAGCTTATTCAGATGTGGATGGCTTTATGATTGGTCGTGGGGTATTCTTCAACCCATATTGTTTTACTGACCGTAAGCCAGTGGGGTTGGGTGGAAAAGTTGAAATTCCGGAAATTATGGAACTATTTCGCTTTCATCTGGATGTCTTTGATGTGAGATGTCGAGAATTAGAGGCGCGCGGCTCGAGGTATCCGTTCGAACCTTTGAAGCGTATGTTTAAGGTTTACGTGAACTCTTTTGATGGGGCATCTGACCTGCGCGTAAAATTAATGGATTGTAAAAATACGACAGAAATTCGTGCGGTGCTAGACGAATTTTGTGCAAAACTGTAACAAAAAAGAGGGTGTAATTCCCTCTCTCTAGATTAATTAGCCGCAATGTGCCAAGTCAAATCTGTAGCGTTAAACATCAGACGACATTGCTCCTTTCCGACTAAGACATCGAAGACGTGAATCGCGGTATTGCCGACGAAACGGATGTGAGTGCGGAGTAATTCCGTCACCTCAGACTCCTCATAGCCACGTCGCTTGAAAGTCAGCGGTTGGCACGGAGTCATTTGATAGCCAAAAAGGGCCATCACTTCGACACGTTCTAGATTGTTAAGATTAGTTTGGTTTTGCATAAGTAACTCCTAAATTTAAATATAAGAGTCATTTATGTGAGCCTGATTTATTGGCTCCTGGCTAAAAGTATAAATGACGATACTTAAAGCTAAAACATTTTCTCATTGCCAGTGACCGAGGTGTAGCAAGATACTTTAATTTTAGCACAAAAAGTATGTTTGGTGCAGAAGATATGATTTTATGTGGATGAAAATTTGCTCAAAATTTAGACATAAAAATGGGAGGCGGAAGCCTCCCGAAAAGCGTGAAAATTGCGGGTCAATAGTGACATTTACTGATATTTTGGGAGAAGAGTACTAGCGAGTAGTAGTTTTTTCAGGGAGCTAGTATTCGATATCAGCAATTTTGGATTTTAATAATCAATTGAGTTTGCGAGTTACAGTTGATGACGATGATTAGTCGTCGTAGACCCCTAAGGTTCTAGCTGAATCTAACATCACCTCCATTTCAGAATCCCATGCTTTCCGGAAATAGTCCGGATTGTTCTTGTAATCTTGAGCAAATCTGCGCACATCTCCAGGATTGCTGGAATCGTAGCTGTTACCAAAAACATCGTTCGTTATAATAACGCCCATATGGAAAACCCCCTTCCATGAATAAGCAATTTTCACGTACGTCAACCTAAATCCTAGTTAGATTAGACGGTTTAATTCTACCATAAAAACATAAATATGTCAATGTTAAAAAATTGACATGATTAGAAAAAAGTTGTAGAATATAAGGACTGATTAATTCTAATTAGTGTGACTTTTGACAGTAGTTCTTTAAGAGGAGGTTTCCGTATGGAAAAAGATTGGAAAGAGAAAAAAACAGATATTAAATGCCGAAATTCGCTCATTGATAATAGCAAGGCTTTTATCGTGTGTAGTGATAGCGGGGTTACTGCTAGGAGTGTTGCCATTTTGGGCAGCAATTTTACTAGTTGGTGTTATGTGGAATGTAAATTTTATCGTCGGGGGATCGATAATCTACGAGTATGATCTTTTAGTTTTTCTCGGTGATAATAAGTTGGGTGCGATAATGGTAGTTGCTTCCGATATGGTATTTAACGCGTTTATCTGGATGGTGCTAGTTTCAATGGTGGACTTTTGGATACTATTAGTTATAATTATTGGCACAATTATGACTACAGTTCAAGACAATGCCAGGAGTATTGTAACAGCCCAAAGGTATTACCCTAGATTACCTGGGTTTGTGAAGAAAATAGCTAATGTAAGATTTACTATAGCAAATGCAAGATTTGTTACCCTGGTGGGAATGCCAATTATCATGGTGTTTGGAGCTAACTTTAATAATGTACTAGCGATAACTCTAACGATATTTTTGGCGGCCTTCCTTTGCTATTTTCAATCTATGATTATGTCTTTTATCATAGATGAAGCTCTTAAATAGTACTCCTAGTGGAGTGCTATTTTTCTTTTTAGGAGGTTTTATTTTGAAATGCTTATGCTAAAATAAAAATAAAATCCGGAGAGAAAAAGATGGGCAGAAAGCATATCAAAAATCGGGTATATCAAAGAACCGAACGAAAAATTTTTAATGCTTTGGCAAGTATATCAAGAGATAAAAGCTTAGCTGAAATTCAAATATGCGAACTTGTTAGGGTGGCTAGGATTGCCGAGTCAACATTTTATGATCATTATCGTAATTTGGCAGATTTAATGAATAAGAATCGCGCCATTTTCTTGAAGCATTTGGAGGATGAGGTAAAAACAAGTTTTCAATTAGAAATGAGTATGGAACAATTTTATGAAAAATTGTTCATTTTTTTATATAAAGAAAATCGTTTAGAACTGATGCAGATGGATTTTCATAAAATGATGAATTTGGCGTTATTTCGAGTGGAATTTAAGATGTTAATTTATCGCTTTTGGAATCGTTACGATCCAGAATTAATGGAGGCTATTTACGACCATTTCCTAGCGGACCTAGTGGCAGAGCTATATCGTTGGCGTCGCGAGAAATATCACAAAAATTTTATTGTGAAGCACGCAAGAAATTTGGTGTATTTGACGAAAAATGCCCCGAAGTTTTATGTGAATCTGGCCTAAGATGGGGCGTTAAATTTTGGTGAAAACTGTATCTTAGGAGTAGAATCTAAAGTATTAAAGCTGGAAGACTATTCGATGGCATTATTCGATGCTGGTAATTTCACCGTCTTTGAGATGAAGTAGACGCTGGTTTTTGGAGCCTCGAAATTTTAGGGTGAGGTCACGCTGGGCAAGGACGAATGGTCCATCAATCAGGGTATCGAGGGTTTTGAAAAACTCCCATTGATCGTTTTGCTTTGCCTTAATTTCTTCATAAGTGTAGCCAGAAAATGACCAGACATTCCAGCCGAGCTCTTCCTTGACGAATTTGGCGATTTCGATACAGGCTTCGGCCTGGAGTGATGGTTCCCCGCCACAGAAAGTGAGTCCGGTTTGTCCCTTGAGGGAACGGAGTTCTTGTTTGATATCTTCAATATCGACAAGAACCCCACCCTCTTCGTCCCAGGTTTCTTGATTTTGGCAACCCTCACAGTGGATAAAGCAACCTTGAGTCCAAATCACGGCACGTAACCCATAGCCATTAACGATACTATCATGTTCAATCGGGCCGGAAAGACGGATATGGGTTTTATCAGAACCAGGGACGCGGGACGACATTTAGGCCTTTCCTAGAGATGACTTAGCGGTATGCTTGGCGTGTTCGCGGGCGGCCTTTTCGGCTTTGGTGTAGGTGCCAGAAACATTGTGTTTGACACGGTCATGTTCTTCAGCGCGTTTCGCATCATTCCAACGATCAAGCGAGCCTACAAGGTAGCCAGTAATGCGACGGAGACGTTCAAAAGGAATCTCTCCTTCAAGACGACCACAAGATGGGCAGCGTTCGCCTGGAATAATTCCAGAAAAACCACAGACTGGGTCGCGATCGACTGGATGGTTAACTGAGCCGTAGCCAATACCGGAATCGTGCATCTTGCGAATAACAGCTTCGAAGGCTTCGATGTTTTGTGATGGGTCGCCGTCAAGTTCGACATAGGAAATATGTCCGGCTGGACAGAGTGCGTGATATGGTGCTTCGATTTCGATTTTTTCGAAGGCTGAGATTGGGAAATAAACTGGAACATGGAAGGAATTGGTGTAATAATCGCGATTATTTACGCCCTCAATGAGGCCAAATTCCTTGCGGTCCATTTTAGTAAAGCGTCCGGCGAGACCTTCGGCTGGGGTACCAAAGAGTGTGAAATTGAGGTGATATTTTTGGCTATAATCATCACATCGCTTGGTCATGTGCTCGATAATTTCGAGACCTTTCTTTCTAGCTTCTTCGTCTTCACCATGATGCTTGCCGAGCATAGCCTTGAGAGTTTCGGCAACGCCGATAAAGCCAATAGAAAGTGAGCCGTGCTTGATTACATCACGTAGAGTATCATCTGGGCCGAGCTTTTCGCTACCAAACCAGTTCCCCTCTCCCATGAGGAATGGGAAGTTGCGAACGTGTTGATTAGCTTGAAATTCAAAGCGCTCGAGTAGTTGATCGGCAACTAAATCCATTAATTCGTCGAGTTCTTTATAGAAGCCTTTCCAGTCTGCTGTTTTACGTTCTTTGAGTGCGATGCCATGTTTAATGCCAAGGCGGACTAGGTTAATAGTGGTAAAAGATAGATTACCACGACTGGTTGCGATTCCATCGGATTCTGGGAAGATAGAAGAGAAAACGCGAGTACGACAACCCATGGTAGCAATCTCAGTATTATAGTCGCCTTTCTTGTAGTACTTGATATTGAATGGAGCATCGATGAAGGTGAAATTCGGGAAGAGACGCTTGGAGGAGACTTCCATACTGCGCTTGAAGAGGTCGTAGTTTGGATCTTCTGGATTGTAATTGACGCCCTCTTTTACCTTAAAAACTGAGATTGGGAAGATTGGTGTCTCGCCGCGACCAAGACCTCGTTCAGTAGCTTCGAGAAGCATCTTGGAAACGAGACGACCTGATTCGGTGGTATCGGTGCCAAAATTAATAGAGGTGAATGGAACTTGGGCGCCAGCACGGGAGTGCATGGTGTTTAGATTGTGAATGAAGCCCTCCATGGCTTGGAAGGTCTGGTTTTCAGTATCCTTTTTCGCTTCATCAATGACAATGGCTGGAATCTTGAGAGATTTTAGAGTTTCTTCGTCATCGTATTTAATATCTTCTGGAATGGTTATATCAACTTTTTTACCGGAGAACTCGTTATATTTTTTAAGATTAGCGCGGAGGGTTTTCTTAAAAGTTTTGTCGACACCGGGAGCCATAGCGTAATCGAAATTTGGAATAGCCTGGCCGCCGTGTTGCTCATTCTGATTAGCCTGAAGGATGATGGCAGCGAGTGCAGCATAGGAGCCAATGGAGTTAGGCGTGCGAAGATGGCCATGACCAGTATTAAAACCGCCATTAGCGAAGAGCTTTAATGGATCAGTTTGGCAACAAGTTAATGTACCGGTGGCATAGAAATCTAAGTCATGAATATGGATATCGCCACGGTCATGAGCGGCACCAAAACGTGGTTCCATGAGAACGGATTTGGCGAAAAACTTAGCACCTTCGGCACCAAATTGAAGCATTTTACCCATAGCGGAGTTACCGTCGACGTTCGCATTACTACGCTTAATGTCTGAATTTTGTTTCGCATCGAGCACGGCAATAGTGCGATAGGCATCCATGAGGCTGGTTTGAGCCATGCGGCGAACCGTGCGCTCATTGCGGTAAGAAATATAAGCTTTGGCGGTTTTCTTATAACTTGATTCCATGAGAACTTTTTCAACAATATCTTGAATTTGTTCGACGGATGGGGTTTTCTTTTGGTCAAGTTTTTCAAATTCTGAAACAACTTTTTCAGCTAGGCGCTTGGCGCGTTCTTCTTTGAATTCTTCAGTGGCAGCACCAGCTTTTTTGATGGCATTGGTGATTTTTTCGATATCAAATGGGACAACTTTTCCATCTCGCTTGACAACTTTTTTGAGCATAAAAAATAAATCTCCTTATTCTAACAATCTTCTCTTTTAGTTATTTTTGTTTGCTTTTTACGCTATATATGTTTTGGCAATTACGCTATATATAGTGTCTATGCTTATTCTATAACGCTATATGTAGCGTGTCAACATAAAATTGGTTGTACTATTTAGACATTTTATGTTATAGATGTATAATATTCAGAGATGAGAAAAAAGTTGAATAATAATAAAGTTATTATGCCGGAAAAGTGCTGGGTGGGTGATTCACAGAAAATCTGTTACAAGACTCGTGAAGAAGCCGAGGTGGCCGCTATGGTGGCGGCGCATGATTATCACGCGCCGACGTTATCTGTGTATCGTTGTGAATATGGCGACCACTATCACTTGTCTTCTCGGTAATTCTTGACAGAAATTTAAGGTGCTGTATTTTAACACATCTACTTAGAATACAGTCTTCTCTTAAGATATCTAGGTATGCCAGAGTCAGGTACGGCTGGAATAATTTTTTTAGTATCCTTATCTTGGGTAGTTGTTGAGTCTGGCTGTTTCTGATGATTAGATTTTTCTTTTGATTCTATGCTCGGATGAGATGAATGATCTTCTTGGTGATTTTTTGTGTTAGGGGTATCGGAGTTATTGTTATGGTCTTCATTATTTTTCTCGGAATTAGAATGCTTATCTGGTTTAGATTTATTATTGGTTTTTTGCTTATCGGGCTTTCCGCTCCCTGGCTCCCTTTTATCTTCAGACTCCTTTTTGCCTTCAGATTCCTTTTTATCTTCGGACTTTTTATTAAAAATGCCACGGAGTCGGTCTGTAAGATTTTCAGTTTGTTCCGAAAAGGCATTATGTTTTAGAATATCTAATTCTCGAAGTAGGTCGCCAAAATGATTGTCTTCAGGCTCCTCTGGTGGTTTCGGTGGCTCGGAAGGGTCGGGATTGGTGGAGTTATTCGAATTACTTGGATTATTTGGATTACTTGGATTGCTCGAATCGTTTGTCTTATTGGAGTCGCCTGAATTGCTTGGATTATCTGAACCTTCCGAATCGTCGGCTTTATCTGGTTCGCTATCCTTGATTGGGATGTTTTGCTCTTCGGTTTTATAAATCCTAGCGTCATCGCCGATATGATGGATTAAAATATGATGAGCTTTGGTGGGGTCGAGTTTGTCAAAATTTAGGCTGTCGCTGGAAGTGAACCCTTGAGCCACACCGTCAATAACCAGTAGCTTCTGTTTGGTTTCATGGCGATAATTTGGGTCAGAAATTTTAGTCGGAAGTGGGGTGATTTCAGCACTCCATTTACGGCCTTTAAATTCAAGCTCGACGATTTTTGGCCTTAAATCTTCGAATTCGACAAATTTAGTTGCATAATGCTCAGGATCTTGTTGCAGGCGAAGTGGTCGATCGGTGTAGGTGTTGGTGATACTGAAATTATTTCCGTCGAAGGTCACAGTATAGGTTGGAATGTCGCCATTTTGAGCACGAGTTTTTGGTTTATTCTCTACTAGTTCTAATTTTTCATCGATAAATTTTTCACTGGCAGCATTACTAAAATAATGGCCATGCATATCGAGGGCGAAATTATAAACTGAACTGGTGTATTCTGGTCTGCCGCCATCGCCATTGATAATAAACGGTGTAAGATGTTTAGCCTCTAAAAGATATTTAAGTTTTTGTATATATTCTCCACTAGCGTAATCGAAATAAATTTCGGCTGGAGTAGAAAGGATAAATCCTTTAGTGGTATCATGTTGAAGCTTTTGTTCGGATGAAATTTGATAGATTGCTTGATAGAGGTCAATGATTGATGCGTTTTTTACGGAAGTATTAGACTCATCGTAATGTTGTTTTAGCTGCTGTTCTAGTTGAAGTAGATTGTCGGTGTTGGTATTAAAATCTGTAATTTTTTGATATTTGGCAAAACCATGATGGTCGGTAGCGAAATCTACTTTATAGATATGAAAAAGTGCATGCCTATGTTTTCTGGCTTCGATATTGCTAATTAGTTTTTTGTATTGCAAAGACAAGGCGGCTGGATTGGCTTTATTAAAATTAATGGCGACAATATATTCATGATCGATACTATTGATTTTTGGATGAGCCAAACGATCCTGGAGCTGCTTAATAAAATATGGCGAATAACCAACATTTAGAGTGCCAGGTTTTGCGAGTTTTTTGGCGCCATGTAGAATTTGACCAACTATATGTGCAGATTCGGCGTAAGCATCGCGGTCTGCATAGGCAAGATGCCCTGAAATAAGGTTTTGATGGATAAACTGGAATTTTCCGAGATTGATTTCGGAAAGACCTAGTGGGTCAAAGAAGCTGCCGCACATAAAATCACTAGAATTACACCAAGTGCCAATTTTTCCGGAGAACTTGGTGTTTGGCAGATAAGGTTTTTGTGCTCCCAGAATACCATGTTCTACGTCGCAATCGGGGACATTAATGCGATAATCGGAATGTATGCCATGATAACATGGTTTGTCTTTGCCTTCTCCTTCTGGGAGATGTAATTTAGGATCGCCGAAAGTTGAGAGGTAGATAATTTTTTCGGGATCAAGTGTACGAATGGCACGAGTCATTACAATTGCGCCTTGAGAGTAGCCACCGAGAATAAATTTAGTATTCGGGCAACGATGAGTGATATCGTGATATAGTGTATGTATTTCGTTGATGCCCGTCGTTACACTATTGTTAAAATAATCATTTTTGCCAGCATGAATATAGGTATCGGCAATTGCTCCGAGATTCTCTACGCTCACGGCTGGATATTGATATTTATATCGGTTTGATTCTCCGAGGTCATAAAAATCGTAGGATTTATTTGCTGACTGTAAAACCCCGACGAGATTATCTTTAAATTTTTGATAATTAATATTAGTCTTAGCTTTCTCTCCTGAACCTCGAGCGAAGACGGCTTGAATGTCTTTGCACTCAACGGCTTTCGAATTGACAGAGGCTAGTGGTGTCAGGCTAGTAATACATATAGCCAAAGCACTGGAAAAATAGAGAAAGCGCGGAGTTTTTTGGGGTATCTTAGGCTTAATTTTGGGTTTTTTACAAACAACAAAATGAGACTGTCTGGATGAGGACATAATTTCCTTTCTATTTTGTATTTTCGGTAAAAGTTCTAATTTGATTATTGGCTGAAATGAAAAATAAAACAAGTGAAAATGAGTAAAAATGATGGAAAAATGAACTTTCTTCCCTGTTATTTTAAGAAAAAATTAGTTAAGCATAAGCAAGTTATGGAGACAAAATAATGAAAAATAAAAAGGAGCCATTGTGGCTCTAATAAATAATTGTTGTTATTTTGAGTTAATTTTTAAGCTTTGGTAAGACTAGCTCGGCGATTTTTTCTGGGGTTTCGTAATTGATGAGATGTCCGGCATTCGGGATAAAATCTACTTCGGCGTGGAATTTTTTGGCAATTTCTTTTACTTTGCGGGATGGATTCATGCGGTCTTTTTTGCCAGCGATGAAGTAGGCTTGTTTTTCAAAATTAAAATCAGAAATGGAGTAGGACATAGAAAAAACAGCGGCTCGCATTTCATCTCGAATAGAAGTAAATTTACGAGCACACGCGTAGGTGAGATCGAGAATCTGACGTTTCTTAGAACGATGGGCACCCGAAATGAGAAATTCTGTGCAGACATAGCTAACAAATTTATTAGGCACCAAGGCAATTAGCGGAATTAGGGGTAAAATAAATTTTGGGGGATGTGTAGCGATAGGGCTAAGGAAGAAAATCTTATTATGAATAAGGTGGCTGTATTTTTCGGCAGTGGCGGCGGCAAGGATAGACCCCATAGAATGGCCAATCAGAATTGGGTGATCAAGGTGTTTGTCGAGGATGTAGTTCGCGATAAAGTCCGCGTAGCCATCTTTAGTAAAATCGGTAAAATTTGGCAAAGTTTCATTTTGGGTGTTAAAAGCTGGTGGGATATCGGGACTAAAAACCTGGTACCCCTCAGCTTCGAGCAGTTTTTGAAATTCAGCCAAACCTAAATGATTGCCACGAAAACCATGGACGAGTAGAATGGGTGGTTTTTGGTCGGATTTTTTCATTAATTAAACAGCTTTAATTTTTTCGAGCGCGTTTAAGATTCCTTCACGGTCAAAACCAAGAACTTGAATCGGATTTTTGTCGGATTCATCAGTAATGATGGTAATTGGAACCGCAGAAATGCCTGGAAAATTGCTAGCATCAAGTTCAACGTATTCAAGATTTTTTTGCTCTAACCAATCAATAAGAGCGTGGCAATAGCCGCAAGTAGGACTCGTAATGACTTTAATCATAACATCCTTTCGTTGTTAATTATTATATTATTCTAAAACATTTTAGGAAAAATCACAAGGTTTAAGCTAGAGTGACTTAGCTTTATCGAGCTGAGGATCTTTGTCTTCAGTAATGTCTTGGACAGTGCGATCAATTTCGACGTCTGGCTTGATGCCGGTCTTATTGATTGAGGAGCCATTCGGTGTGTACCAGTGAGCAGTAGTGACCTTGAGTTTACCGCCATCGCTGAGATTGAGCATAGTCTGCATGACACCTTTTCCAAAAGAAGTCATGCCGACAATAGTGGCTTTTTGATAATCTTTGAGGGCGCCAGCAACGATTTCAGAGGCAGAAGCAGTGGATCGATTAATTAGAACGATGGTTTTGGTGTCCTTAAAGATAGGATTTTTGCCACGAGGGACGTAGTCGGTTTTGTCGTCATTGTGGATGGATTTTTCAATCATATATTTATCGCCGCCGTTAAGCCAAAGTGAAAGCATTTCACCCGCCGCTGAGACATAGCCACCACCGTTATTGCGAAGATCAAGAATAACTTTATCGACCTGCTTGGCTTTGGCTTGCTCAGCGAGCTTGCGTACAAGGGCGCCGGTGTCTTCGGCAAAACGGTAAACAGAGATGATGGCGGTTTTATCGCTATAGGAAATGTCTGCGGAAACGTTATTGATTTTTTCGCGAGTCATTTCGAAAGTCAGAGTTTCAGCGCCACGGAGTACTTCAACTTTGACCTTGTCGCCGGCTTTACCGCGAAGTTTTTTTGCGACATCTTCGGTAGTTTTACCGTCGACATTTTCGTCGTCAATTTTTACGATACGATCACCAGGTTTAATGCCGGCCTTACGCGCGGGGTTGTCTGGAAGTGTGCGTACTACCACCGTGTGATTGTTGCGAAAAGTTAACTCCATGCCAACTCCGGCTTCATTAATTTCACCATTGAGATCGGATAAGAATTCGTTCCCTTCCTTAGCGGTAAGATAAGTAGTGTAGGGATCATCAAGTGCAGCGGCAATACCACGCTTGGCTCCAGTGAGGGCGTTATCTTCCGTGACTTCACCATCGTAGAAGGATTTTAACTCGGTGTAGAGTTCGTTAAGAGAATCCCAATTCGCTTGTTCACTTTTACGAAAGCCAATATAAGGAGAAAAATTAGTAATTATAAATTGCCAATTAGAACCAACAAAAAAACCTGCAACGAGGAAAATAAATGAGGTGATAATTGAAGTGCTAAGATTGATTTTTCGTGGTTTCCACTCTGTTTTCATTATTTAATTATAGCATAATCAATAAGACTAGTCGGCGGTTTTTAGGCCAAAAAATACCGCTGGTTTGCGGTATTTATAAAAGTAATGATTTAGTCGAAATGGATATAGCTAGTGAATTGATTTGGGCTAACGCGTGTACGGACTCCGAAGTCGCCCCATTGACCAGACTTGGATGAGTATGGGTTGTTATATTCAGAGACTGTAATGGTGCCATCGGCATTAACTGATTCAACCCAGGCTACGTGACCGAATTGACCACTGGTGGTTTGAGCAATGGTATGGGCGGTAGGTACGCGATCGACACGGTAGCCACGGGCACGAGCGGCGGCGGCCCAGCTATAGGCGTTACCCCAACCGGTGATACGAATGTTGCGGCCGTAGTATTCGACAGCCTTGTAAGCGGCGTAGCTGGTACATTGACAAATGTAATAAGAATCTAGAACGCCAGCAATATTGTCACGAGGGCAAGAATATCCGTAATTGCCGACAAATGCTCCGTAACTGTTAAAACCGTCAGCTTTGGTACCGAATCCAGCACTAGTGGAAGCGCGGGAGAGATATTCCTGATACTCTTTATTAATTAACTTAATCTTTTCTTCCCTGGAAGCGGCAGCTTCAGCGGCGAAGGAAGCAGCATTATCCTTATACTTTAAAATTAATTCTTGCTGCTCGGCTTTTTTATCTTCAATGGCCTTGCGCTGGATTTGTTGATCTAAAATGATGCGATCGATTTCAGTCTTTTGCTTTTCGAGATCGTCTTTCATAGTCTTTACATTTTGAGCAGAGGAATTCACTTGGTCTTTAGCAGTGTCGATGCGAGATTTCTTTTCGGCAAAATCTGAAAGTGAGCTACTACTAGCTAGTACCATAATAGCGTCGGTCTCACCTTCAAGATGAATATTAACTAGCATATTTGCAAGAGCGGCACGTTGGAGTTTGAGCTTCTTGGTGGTATCTTCAATTTTGATTTTGAGGTCACTTGCTTCGGCTTCGTTCGCCTTGATGCGTGCTTCGTAGACGATAATTTCCTGTTGCATACGTTCGACTTCACCTTCGAGGGTAACAGCGGCTTTGGCGGCTTGGTTGGCTTTTTCGGCGGCTTCGACTTCAGCTTTTTTGGCGGTACGACAGGCGGCGCTAGTACAGTAGGCCTCATTCTCCACTGCTGAAACGTTAGAGTCGTTTTTTTGAATGAATGGAATAGAGCCTAAAATGAGCGCAAAAATTAGGGTAAAAATAAGAGCACGGCCTTTTTTCACGGTTTTGACTTTACGATAATTTTTTGAGTTTTTTCTAATCTTAAAATTGTTTTTTATTTTACTCATTAAACTATACTCCACTATAATTTAATTTGTTATTTTGGTATCCGACGATACTTTTGATATATTTTAGCATACGATGGTATGAAAAAGCAATGCTTATTTTGGCTTGGTGGAAGAAAAAGCTCTGTTTATTTTAAGCAGAGCGGAATGGTGCTGTCTAATAATTTAAGCGGAGCGTAATAATGCGGTTAGGTAACTTAAGCAGAGTGAAATGGTGGAAGTGAGATTTTAAGCTTAACAGAATACTTAGAGTCGCTTGAGATATTTGCGGACGGCAATAGAGGATGAGAGGAAGGCGATAAAAATACCAAGTAGGGTGAGGGTTAGACCGATCAGGAAGATGCTTGGTGAGTTTACAAAACTAGAAACTAGGGTGACATCAATGTCGTATCCACTGAGTTTCGGGGCGATGAGGCGGAAGAGGAAGAAACCGATGATGGTTGATAAGATACCAGCGAAGAAGCCAGACATGATAGCCTCGATAAGAAATGGACCACGGATGAAATGATTATCGGCGCCAACTAATTTTTCCATGTAGATTTCTTCGCTACGAGAGTAAATAGCCATGCGGATGGTGTTGAAAATGACCAGAACTGAGATAACTAAGAGAATGAGAGAGATGGCGAGGCCACCAGTTTTAGCAATGTTTGACCAAGAAGTAATGGTTTCAATAGCGGTATCGTTAGTGTCGTAGGTCGGTTCTTTTTTTGGATCGAGATTTTCGTGGACTTCCGAATCGGTATTAACGATCTCCTTAATAGTATTAAGTTTATTGGTGTCGTAGACTTTTATGCGAAGTGCGGAAGGCATAGAGGAAAGCATGAGTTCTTTCATGTCAGGATCATCGAGGGTAGAAAGGAGATTATTTTCGTTATTTTTCTTAGTTTCCTCGACGAATTTATTGAATTCTTCCTCGGTAGTAGTGTAGGAAATTTGACGAATGTTGGAGTCGGAGGAGAATTTTTTCTTGATTTTTTCAAGCGTAATGATTTCGGTGTTAGGCTTAAAATAAATGGTAATATCGACTTTTTCGCGCATTTTATCGGCGGTAGAAGATAACACTAAGCTAGCAGTGGCGGTAGCAAAAAGTAGAGTGAGGGTGAGCGTCATCACGAAAGTCGAAGTGATAGAAAGCCAGATATTACGACCGTAACCTATGATGCCGTATTTCATGATGCGAAAATTAGTGCGAAGGAGATGTCCGCGACTGTTTTTCTGCATGGTCTTAAGTTTTCTTAAGGTTTCATTTTTTTGTTTCATAGGCTTCCTTATTGAATTAAACGGTGATTGCGCGAGCGTTTGGTTTGGTTGGATTCGGGCGGCCTGGAGTTAGTGATAGAATTGGAATTTTCGTGAGGAACTCTGAGCTGTGAACGTTGATTATCGCGGTAAAGTTCGGTTTCGCGTCGAGGAGTGGTCTCGCGACGAGGTTCAGTCTCATGACGGAATTCGGCTTCGCGACGAGGTTCGGTTTCTCGTCGAGGGGTGGCCTCGCGGCGATTAGTTTCGTAAGGCGGAGCGATTTCGCGGCGGAGTTCGGCTTCGGCGGTTTTATAGAGATAGGAAGTCGGGCGCATGTGGCCTGGCTGTGGTAGATCAGAAATACCATCATTATCGGTATCAAGGCGATAAATACCGTGCTCTTTTTGATCGGAAATAATCTTACCATCGCGCATAGTGATGACGCGTTTTTTCAATAGGTTAACGATATTGGCGTCGTGGGTGGTGACTAGAATAGTGGTGCCGTAATTGTTAATTTTTTGCAATAAATCAATAATTTCCTTAGAGGTTAAGACATCGAGGTTACCAGTCGGCTCATCGGCAATGAGAATTTTTGGTTGACGAGCAACAGAGCGCGCAATCGAGACGCGCTGTCTTTCCCCACCAGAGAGGTCGGCGGGAAAACGATTAGCTTTATCGGAAAGGCCGACAAGATCGAGTACTTTTGGCACAGTATTTTCAATTTCATGATTCGACATGCCGGCAATTTCGAGAGCGAAGGCGACGTTTTCAAAAACTGTACGCGATGGGAGTAGTTTGTAATCCTGAAAAACTACACCAATACGGCGACGATAATCTGGAATATGGCGACGTTTTACGTAATCAAGATCGATGCCACCGATAATAATCTTTCCAGAATCTGGAGTAGCTTCCTTGGTAATCATCTTCAAGAGAGTAGACTTACCAGCACCGGATTTACCAACCAAAAAAACAAATTCATTAGCACTAATATGCAAGGAAATATCATCGAGAACAGCGCGGGTACCCTTACCGTAGCGCTTGGTGACATGATCGAACAATATCATACTCTTATATTACCATAAACAGTAAGAATTAAAAAATGAAAAAGCCAGACACTAGGTTCTAATTATTTTTGGCCGACTAGGGATTCGAGATAGGCGTCGATAAAATTGTCAATTTTGCCGTCAAGTACGGAGTCCACATCAGTTTCTTCGTATTTGGTGCGGGTATCTTTGACGAGTTTATAAGGTTGCATGACGTAGTTACGAATTTGCTGACCCCAACTGGCAGATTCGCCGGCACGTAATTGATTAATGGATTCGGCTTGCTGGTCTTGTTGCATTTTGAGTAGTTTACCACGAAGAATTTCCATGGCTTTTTCGCGGTTTTGGAGTTGGGAACGCTCATTTTGAATAGCCACCACGGTATTGGTCGGCAAGTGAGTGATGCGAATGGCGGAATTGGTGGTATTTACAGATTGTCCGCCATGTCCACCAGCGTGGTAAGTGTCAATACGGAGGTCCTTTTCATCAATTTTTAGATCATCTTCACTATCGAGAATTGGTAGGACTTCGACCAGTGAAAAAGAGGTTTGGCGAAGATTGTCAGCATTAAACGGTGAAAGACGTACTAGGCGATGTACGCCGTGTTCGGACTTGAGATGACCGTACATTTCGGGGCCATAAACTTCGTAAACTGCGGTCTTAATGCCAGCTTCTTCACCTGTACTACGCTCGATAAATTCGACATCGTAGCCGTGTTTTTCGAAAAACCTTAGATACATGCGTTCCAAGATGCCCGCCCAGTCCATAGCCTCGGTGCCACCGGCACCAGCGGTAATACGAATAATGGCATCTTTTTGATCGAGTGGATCGGTGAAGCGGAGAGATTTTTTGAGTTCAGCGTAAGTTTCCTCGTGAGCGGTAAGTTGAGCCTCGATTTCCTCGGCGAGATCTTCGGCGGAAAGTTCGATTAACTCGTGCAGGTCGTTCACTTGAGATTTGAGAATTTGCCAGGTACTAAGTTCGCTTTCGAGTTTTTTAAGTTCGGTATTGACGGATTTGGCACGAGTAAGATCATTCCAGAGTTCAGGCTTGGCGGATTCTTCTTGAAGATGGGTGAGTCTGGCAAATTTTTCATCAAGATTTAGCTTAGCCCAGGCATCATCAATCCCCTCTTGCAAGAGAGTGAGGCGTTTTTCGAGGTTATTCATATAGATATTATAACTGATAAAGTGACAAGAGATGAGGAAATGTGGTATAATGAAAAGACATTGGAGATTCGCCAAGTGGTAAGGCAGTGGGTTCTGGTCCCACCATTCGGGGGTTCGAATCCCTCATCTCCAGCCAAGTTGAAATTATAAATAAATCCACTATGTGAATGCATGGTGGATTTAAGTTTATGACTTATGTGATATCATCTCCAGCTCAAATCACGCAACATTTTTTGAAGTGTATTTACTTATAACCTTTATGACTATCTTCGTAAATAAAAAGATCACAATGTTTTTGGGCGGTTGTCACCGATTCAATCTGTTATTTTATCTATTTTTTGGGTATATTATGGTAAAATATAAGAGTCTAAATCTTTACAAAAATACAGTAGAAAAACAATAGACTCTAGCCTTATGTTTTTTGAGATAAATGTATTTTAGGGCATCGTGATACTTAGTATTATCTCTGTTGTAAAAAGTTTGGATATCTATTGTGCGTGTCTTTTATATTTTGACACCTTATAAAAGAAAGGTATCTAGTGGCTACATCATCACTACAAAGAGCAAAAACTGCTAAAAATGATGAATTTTATACTCAATTAAAGGATATTGAAAACGAGTTGAAACATTATAGGGACCAACTTAAAAATAAAGTGATCTTTTGTAATTGCGATGACCCTTTTGAAAGTAATTTTTTCAAATATTTTGCAATGAATTTTAAGACTTTGGGTTTAAGGAAGCTAATTACTACTTGTTATGACCCAAGTCCAGTTGCTAATAAAGAAATTCAGTTATCGTTTTTTGGAGACGATAAAAATATTAAGCATAATAACAAAAATCGTAATAAAATTATTTCAAAAGCATATAAAATTGAGCTTGATGATATTTCCGATATTGACGGCAGCGGGAATATCAATATTCTAGATACTAAAGAAATTCTACTCCGAGAAAAAGCTAAGCTAGATAACGGCGGAAAATCTAAAATCTTGTCATATCTTAAAGGTAGTGGTGATTTTCGGAGCGATGAATGTGTAGAGTTATTGAAACGATCGGATATTGTAATTACTAATCCGCCGTTTTCGTTATTTAGAGAATATGTTGCACAATTGGTTGAATATGATAAGAAGTTTTTGATTATCGGTAGTAAAAACGCAATTACTTACAAAGAAATTTTTCCACTAATCGCCCAAAATAAATTATGGCTCGGGCATGGTTTTAATGCGGGGAACGCATTTTTTTCTGTACCAAATACAGATGTTGATAGATTTGCAAAAGGTGTTTATGACGAGAAGACTGGTTTAGTAAAATTTAGAAATTGTGGTTGGTTTACTAATTTGGACCATGAGAAGCGCCATGAAGACTTAATTTCACAACTATACAAAAAATATAATTCTGAAGAATATCCTAAATATGATAATTATGATGCAATTAACGTCGATAAAGTGGCTGAGATTCCTGAAGATTATGATGGTGTTATGGGTGTTCCAATAACTTTTCTGGATAGATATAATCCAGATCAATTTGAGATTGTCGCTTTCCGGAAAGGTGATGATGGAAAAGACCTGGTATACTCATTTAGACAAGACAAGAC
>CAUPWD010000004.1:0-74314 GCA_963515485.1 uncultured Candidatus Saccharibacteria bacterium
CCTATTTCTGGGCCTACCGCCAATCCCTCAGTGGCGGCCAAGCCTACATGGTCTATTCCCGCGAGATCGCTCCGAGGTACTAGTATTGCACTTGAGATATTAACTTAGGATTGCTATTGTAATTATGCTAAAATGTGATATAATATAAGCATTATGCAACTTGGAATTGTTAAATATCTCAAAAATCTTTATCAAAATAAAGAAGAGCTGAAGCTTGTTGAGGTGACCTATGGTTTAGTCGCTCTCGTTTTCTTCTTACTCGCCGCCGTGGTTTCCTTATTGGATCGCGCCCTCGGCGTTGCTCTTCTGATTATTCCACTAATTAGCTTTATCGCGCTTGCGACCAATGTGGTAGTCTGGGCTCTCCTCAAGCTTTTTCTTGAATCGAAAATCAGCCAAAATCTCGAGAATGACGATCTAGGCGATTTAGAAATTACAGATAACCAACCTCGAGCCTATCGCAAGCCAGTCACTGACGATGCGAATCAGCGAATTCTTGTCGAAAAACCAGTGGCTCGCACCCGAAAAACCACCGCAAAAACCAAATCCAAGAAATCTAACTAATTTGATTTATGAATACGGTCCGAAAATGGCCGTATTTTTTTGACAAAATTCACGAATATAGGTATAATAACTAACGAGTTTCAAGCCAATTCTACTGCTGTAAAGAAAAGGCTCGCTTGAGGTTGTAAAATATCGTATTATAGCTATTCAAGCTGTGAAGTTTTATCTAGAGCTTCACCACTGATGAAGAATCAGATTTTTATCAATAACACAAGAGGAAACTAATGCCAACAATTAATCAGTTGATCCGTAAACCTCGTAAGGTTGCTGCTAGAAAGTCTAAGTCACCAGCCCTTGGTTCTATCGTCAACACTCTTAAAACTCGTTACTACAACCAAGCTTCACCTTTCAAGCGTGGTGTTTGTATCAAGGTTACTACCAAAACCCCAAAGAAACCTAACTCTGCGCTTCGTAAGGTCGCTCGTGTGCGTCTTACTAACGGTCAAGAAGTTTGGGCTTACATCGGTGGTGAAGGTCACAACCTTCAGGAACACGCTGTAGTACTCGTCCGTGGTGGTCGTGTGCCTGACCTTCCAGGTGTCCGCTATCACATCGTTCGTGGTACTCTCGACCTTCAAGGTGTTAATGGTCGTAAGCAAGGCCGCTCTAAGTACGGTGCTAAGAAGGAGGGTAAGTAATTATGCCACGTAAAACTACCAAATCTCTAGAACGCAAAGTTCTTCCAGATCGCAAGTACCAATCAGTTCTCGTTCAACGCTTGATCAACAAGTCCATGCTTGATGGCAAAAAGCAAGCTTCTGAACGTGCGGTTTACGCTGCTATCGAAGGTGCTGCCAAGAAATTGAACTCTGAGAATCCAGTGGAAGTCCTCGAAAAGGCTGTCGCTAACGTTTCTCCAGATTTTGAAGTAAAGTCCCGCCGTGTCGGTGGTGCTAACTACCAAATCCCATTCCCAATTTCTGGTCACCGTCAAATGCACTTTGCCTTCTCTTGGCTCGTGCAATCAGCTCGTTCACGCAAGGGTATGCCATACTCACGCCGTCTCGAAGCTGAAATCGTCGATGCTTTCAACGGTGCTGGTGCTGCTTTCAAGAAAAAGGAAGACACTCACCGCATGGCCGAAGCCAACCGTGCTTTCGCTCACTTTGCTCGCGCTTAAGTTACGAGTACGAAAATACCACCTCTTTGGGGTGGTATTTTTTTGTTTTCAGGAACTCTCTTATGCTATAATAAAAGAAAAAGGAGGAAAATGATTAAAATTGCAATCAATGGTTTTGGCCGCATTGGTCGAAATGCTCTAAAAATTGCTTTGATGCGACGTGATCTCGAAGTTGTAGCTATCAATGATTTGACCGACACTAAAACGCTCGCTTTTCTTCTCAAGCATGATTCTAGCTATGGTACTTACAGTCGTGAAGTGACTTTTGATGATCAAAATATTATCGTGGATGGCAAAAAAATCCGCGTATTCTCAGAAAAAGATCCAGCCAATCTCGCTTGGGGTGAATTAGGTGTCGATGTAGTGATTGAATCTACTGGCTTCTTCACTGACCCAGAAAAAGCCAAGGCTCATCTCGCGGCCGGCGCTCGTAAAGTAGTAATTTCCGCTCCAGCTAAGGGTGAAAGTGCTAAAACTATCGTACTTGGAGTAAACGAAGGTGAAGTTACCAAGGAAGATAAGATTCTTTCTAACGCTTCTTGTACTACGAACTGTATCGCACCAATTATGAAGGTGCTTGAAGATAATTTTGGCGTGAAAAAAGCTATGATGACCACCGTGCATTCTTACACGGGTTCACAGCGCCTACTCGATGCTCCAGCGAAGGATCTTCGTGAAGCACGTTCGGCTGCCGAAAATATCGTACCTACTACCACGGGTGCTTCAAAGGCTGCAGCCTTGACTATTCCAACCCTCAAGGGCAAGTTCAATGGTCTTTCCGTCCGCGTTCCGACCCCAGTAGTTTCGCTTGCTGATATTACCGCTGTGCTTTCTCGCACCACTACTAAAGAAGAGCTTACTCAGCTTTTCGAAAAAGTCGCCAGCGAGCCATTCTATGAAGGTATTCTAGGGGTTTCAAACGAAGAACTCGTTTCATCCGATTATCGTGGTGATTCACATTCCTGCATCGTCGATCTTCCGCTCATTGATGTGGTGGACGGTGATTTGATCAAGATTGTAGCTTGGTATGACAACGAATGGGGCTATTCTAACCGTCTCGTCGAATTAGCTGCTGATTTTGGAAAGGAATAAAATGCAACTTTACGTCGCCTCTGATCACCGCGGATTTACTGTTAAGCAACGTCTTCTGACTTTTTTTGCCGAATATCAAAATCTCCATCCAGAAATGAATATCGAGGTGAAAGACTTAGGTCCGCTCACGATTCAGCCAGGCGACGATTTCAATGATTCCGCAATTGCCGTCTCTCGTGCGGTGCGCGAAAATCCTACCGCACGCGGATTCCTTATCTGTGGTTCCGCCCACGGTATTTCGATTCAAGCCAACCGCTTCCGTGGCATTCGCGCGATTTGTGGTTATACCGAATCTTTGTCCCGCATCGGCCGTAAACATAACGACGCCAACGTACTCTGCCTTTCTTCAGATTATATGTCGGAGGAAGAAGTCAAGGCATCCGTCACGGGATTTTTAGAAGAACCGTTTATTCCAGAAGAACGCTACATTCGTCGTAATCAGCGCCTGGATGAAGAAAATATTTACTAAAAAGGACAAATATGGGTGAGGACACAATTATCGTACCAACGATTTTAACCGATGACACGAATGTTTTTGTTGAGCAGATGAAGGCCTATATTTCGTTTGCTAAGCGCATTCAGATTGATCTGATGGACGGCACTTTTACGCCGAATCGTAGCGTGCCAGAAAGTTCAATTTCTCAGCTACCGAACGGTATTCAATTTGACCTACATATCATGGCTATTCGTCCGAGCGACCACTTGTCAGAGGTGTTACGTCTTCGTCCACACCTGGCGATTTTTCACGCCGAGGCTTCGGAAGACTTACTACCAATTTTTGAGCAATTGAAAAAAGCTGGAATTAAGACTGGGGTGGCAATTCTACCTACCACCTATCCAGGTTTAGTAAAAAAATATCTTGAAGTCGCTGACCACGCTCTGATTTTTGCTGGCAATCTCGGTCAACAGGGCGCCAAGGCCGATATTTTGCAGGCCGAAAAGGTCAAAATTATTCGCAGTATCAAGCCTGATATTGAAATTGGTTGGGATGGTGGCGCTAATCTGACTAACGTGCGCGCGCTCGCGAATTACGAAGTGAATGTGATTAATGTCGGGTCTGCACTTTCCCAACCCGAAGATAAAAAGGCTGCCTATGAGGCCTTGGTGGCAGAAGCTAAAAAACGTGGGGTCTTCCTATGAGTCGCGTAGTTTGCCTCGGTAGTGTCTTGCAAGACATCTATATGATCGACCACAACGATCTTGGCGAGATTAAGACCGGCGAGAAGCTGACGATCGATAAAAACAGTTTCGAGGTTGGCGGTGGTGCGGTCAATGCTGCCACGAATTTTGCTAGACATGGTCACGAAACTATTGTGATTTCTAATTTTGGTCGTGATAGTGCCGCCAATGCTATTTTGAATTTTCTCCAAAACGAAAACGTCGACACTAGCTACTTAAATTTTACCCGCAAAAAGACTGGCATCTCAGTGATTTTGCTCGATTCTGAAACCGGCAAGCGTACTATTTTAACCTGTCGTGGTGCTTCGGAAAGCTTTACTAAGCTCGAAGCTTCTGATCTTGATCTGTCTAATCCAGATTGGCTCTATGTTACCAGTCTGAATGGCGACATGAATACAGCACTGAAGTTTTTTGAAAAAGCCAAAGAAAAAGGTATTAAGATTATGTGGAACCCAGGCATGGAAGAGATTGCCGAAAAGAAGAAACTTTTAGGCCTACTTCAAGATGTCGATGTTTTAATTTTGAATGAAAAAGAAGCGAAAACCTTGATCGGCGGGGAAATCCTCGAAGAGTTGTTGGTTAAACTAGCTCGTTATGTTAAAACCGTGATTATCACCGCCGGTGCTCGTGGGTCCATCGCTACCAACGGTAAGGAAACTTATCGTCTCGCTGAATATGAAATGAAGACTCCGAAAGATACCACTGGTGCAGGTGATGCCTTTGGTGCAGGATTTTTGTCCGCCACCCTGGATGGTAAAAAGTTTAAGGATGCTCTAATTTTTGCCGCCGCTAATGCCACCTCAGTGATTTCCTATATCGGCGCTCAAGCCGGCACACTTTACGGCGATGAAGATCTTCATCCCATGCCAATCCAAAGACTTTAGTCTGAAATCTAAAAATAGAACTAAAAATAGAGCTTCATCGGCTCTATTTTGTTAAACCTTAGATTATTTTTAAGTTATCTAAACTGATTTGAAAGTATTGTAGATATTTTGATCAATTTTGAGGTGACCAATCTTATTTGCAGCCACCACTACTTCGCGCACGTCATCCGTGACCTTGAAAATCTTCAGGTCTTCTTTCTTAATCATGCCTTCTTTCAGCATCTTGTTGGTGAAAAACTTGATCAGTGGCTTCCAATATGACTTGCCGATGAAGAAAAATGGCATCTTCGGCATCTTTTTTCCTTGCATTAGCATCAAAACTTCGGAAAGTTCATCTAGAGTACCGAAACCACCAGGGAAGAAAGCATAAGCCTTGCTCGACATTACTAACATCACCTTTCGGGCAAAGAAGTAGTGAAATTCCATGGTGTCAGTAAGATAAGGGTTGATTTTTTGCTCGTGTGGCAAAATGATATTTAGACCCACAGATCGACCACCATATTCGAAGGCACCACGGTTCGCTGCTTCCATAATGCCAGGACCACCACCAGTGATCACTGGGTGACCATTTTCTGCAAGTAGGCGGCCAAGTTTCATGGCTTTTTGATAGTAAACGTCTTTTTCTTTAGTTCTGGCAGAACCAAAAATTGTCACACCTTGGGAGAATTGACTGATCGTCGACAGCCCCTTTAGGAGGTCCTTGGCGTAAGCCATCGAGCGGTCTATATCAGGTCCAGCGATATTATTATCTTTCAGCTCATTTAACCAGTTTAATGTTATTTTATCCATAAGCTTAATTATAACATTAAACATAGCTGTTTTCTATCTTATGATAAGCGGAAGCTGAAAATCGAAAATTTTATAAATCACCCCTGATACTATATAATATAAAACATGAATATTCGGGCCGAACAAATCATTAAAAAGGTTAAACTACAATATCAAAATATCGATACTATGCTTTTGTTTGGCTCGGCGTTGTTGCCTAATTGGACTGAGCAGTCAGATATTGATATTTTTTTGATAGATGATTCTTTGAATGATTCACGTTCTGAGACTATCATTGATGGGATTACTGTCGAATTTCAACAAGATAATTTTGATAACGTCTTTAAAGATATTCAGTCAGAATATGGAGAACTCCTGAATCGTAATGTTTCGACTATGATTGGTACCTCAAGAATTATTTCAAATAAATCTTCCGAAAAACTTGCAGAACTTATAAATTCTGCCAAGTTGACCTTATCTTCCAACCCGGTCTATAGTGAGCAAGATGTAAAAATGTGGAAGTATTCTATTGCAGATTATCTATCTAAATTAAAAAAAGACATCATAAGGGGAGATAACATAGCTTTTTATCATCATGCAAACTATGTATTACAAAATGCGCTTCAAATGTCTCTTGCTCTCAATGACACCTATATGCCACAACCAAAATATTTGGGCAAATTGTTAGAAGAAAAAGACCCAGAGTTATTTGAAATTTGGAAACAATACCTTGAAGCCGATTCATTGACACAAAAAATAACAATATTGAATAGACTCAAAGAAAGGTAAAACCGTGGCTCGTGAAATTCATCTTATCTTGCATAATATTCGCTCGATTTTGAATGTGGGGGCGATTTTGCGTACCGCTGAGGGGCTAGGGGTGGAAAGAGTCATTTTCTCTGGCTATACACCTACTCCGATGCCAGTTTCCCCAGAATTACCACATATCGCCGAGAATATTACCGCCAAAATCCATAAAACCGCGCTTGGCGCTGAGGCTTATCTTAACCTAGCGGCGACTGATAATATCATTCAGATCTTAGAGGATTATCATGCAGAAGGCTTCCAGCTAGTTGGCCTAGAAAATAATTTTAACGACCCACGTCTAATCCAGATAAATTCACCAAACTTTCAAAAACAAATTGGGCAAAAAATTGTTCTGATTCTCGGAGAGGAAGTTGAGGGAATTTCCGACGAGCTCAAGGCACTATGTGACCGTTTTGTTGAAATTCCCATGGTGGGTCGCAAAGAGTCATTTAATGTTTCGGTGGCCACTGGGATGATACTCTATGAATTAAAGTGTTATAATATAGAAAATAGGAGCTAAATGGAACGTTATAATCCCTTAAAAATCGAACAAAAATGGCAAAAAATTTGGGCCGAACAGGAAACTTATAAGCCAGAAGAAAATTCGAAAAAACCGAAAAAATATCTCGCCGAAATGTTCCCATACCCATCCGGTGCAGGTCTTCATGTGGGACATGTGCGTAATTTTTCGATCGTCGATGCCTTAGCGCGTTTTTATTCTCAGAATGGCTATAATGTTCTACGCCCATTTGGCTATGATACTTTTGGCCTGCCAGCCGAAAACTATGCAATTAAGACCGGTGTTTCTCCGAAAGAAGCTACTCGTATCAATACCGAAAACTTCCGTAAACAAGCTCAGCGTCTCGGTTTTGCCATTGACTGGTCGCGTGAAATTAATACTTCCGATCCTGAATATTATCGTTGGACCCAGTGGTGTTTCTTGCAATTATTTAAAAATGGTCTAGCCTACCAGAAAGAAAGTTACCAGTGGTGGTGCCCAAATGATCAAACCGTTCTTGCCAATGAACAGGTAGAAAATGGTCACTGCTGGCGATGTGGTACCGAAGTCGAAAAGAAAAAAATGAAGCAATGGTTCTTCAAAATCACTGATTACGCTGACCGTCTGCTCGCCGATGTCGATAGTCTTGATTGGCCAGAAAAAATCAAAACCATGCAAAAGAACTGGATTGGTAAGTCAGTTGGCTCAGAAGTTGTTTTTCAGGTATCCGATTCTAATCGTCAAATTAAGGTCTTTACTACACGGATTGATACGATTTTTGGCGCCACCTTCTTGGTGCTTGCCCCAGAACATCCACTTGCACTTGAGCTTGCTACTGAAGATCGAAAAGCCGAGGTGGCAGAATATATTAAAAATGCCATTAAAAAATCTGAAATTGAACGTCAAGAAAATAAAGAAAAGACCGGTGTCTTCACGGGAGCTTACGCGATTCACCCTCTGACTGGTAGCCAAATACCAATTTACATCGCAGATTATGTTTTGATTGGCTATGGTGAAGGTGCTGTGATGGCGGTACCAGCTCATGATGAGCGTGACCAAGCTTTTGCGGAGAAATATGGCCTCGAAGTAAAAACCGTGATTGATGAAAATGAAATTCTAATTAACTCTGGCGACTATACCGGCCTCACTTCTGAGGAAGCCAAAGTGAAAATCACTAAGGATCTTGAAAAAGATCAGATTGCCGCCCCTCGCACTACCTATCGCATGCGTGACTGGTTGATTTCTCGTCAACGCTACTGGGGCTGTCCAATCCCAATCGCCTACGATAAGGATGGGAATCCTCACGCGATTCCAGAAGATCAATTACCAGTAGTCTTGCCGGACATTACCGACTATAAACCTGATAGTTCTGGTCGTTCTGCACTCGCCAAGGCTGAGGACTGGAAAAAAGTTATTATCAATGGCGAAGAAATGACGCGTGAAACCGATACCCTGGATGGTTACGCTTGTTCCTCTTGGTATCTCTGGCGCTATACTTCACCTCATGATAAAGAGCACGCTTGGGATCAAGAGGCTGTCAAATATTGGGCTCCGACCGATATCTATGTCGGTGGTGACCACGCTGTCGCTCATCTTCTCTATGTGCGTTTTTGGGCCATGTTCTTCCACGATTTAGGTTTACTGCCTTTCGAAGAGCCAGTTAAGACCTTGCTTTATAACGGCTACATTAATGCGCCAGATGGTAAAAAAATGAGTAAATCCAAGGGTAACGTGATCGATCCACTCGATGTGATTGATTCGGGTTATGGTGCCGATACGCTGCGCACTTATGAACTTTTCATCGGTCCTTACAATGAGGATGCCGCTTGGAGCACCAAGGCTATTGGTGGTGTTTATCGCTTCCTTAATCGCTGTTTTAATTTAGTTTATCTTGAAAATACCACGGCCAAGGTCGATGACGAGGCTAATCTTATGGCCCGTCATAAAACCATCAAGAAATCTACCGACGATATGAATCGTGCGAACTTTAATACCATAGTAGCTGCTCTCATGGAATTCGTTAATCATCTCTATAAAAACGGCGCCGCCCAGGCTGACCTAGCAGTCTTAGCCAAACTACTTTATCCATTCGCCCCACACCTTGCTTCTGAAATGCTGGAAACCTTAGAAGCCGATTTTACCTGGCCAACCTACGATGAATCTGCCTTAGTCAGCGAGACCGCCGAATATATCATTCAAGTGAACGGAAAGGTCCGCGCTAAGTTGCAACTTCCGACGGATATTACTCAAGAAGAAATTCAAAAGCTTACCCTAGCTGATGAAAATGTCAAAAAATACCTGAATGGTGAACCGCGAAAAATTATTTTCCCACCAAATACTCGCCTCGTCAGCATCGTGGCCTAAATCTAAAAACTTTTCTCAAAAATTCACAAAAAATCTCTCACCCGCTCTGATTTTTTCTTGCAAACCACGACTTTTTATAGTACAATAATACAAATTTATATATTAACAAGGAGCATTTAATGCCTGAACCTAAAAAGCAAAGCAGCCCAAGAAAGACTGGTCTACGCCGTAGCCACCTTCGTCTTGTCTTAGCTCGTGCAGTTAACAAGAAATCACCTGTTAAGGCTTTCGAAACTGCTAAGAAAACCCCAAATCTTAAAGTCAAAACTATTAAAACCGCAGTTAAAGCTACTAAAAAGACAAAGAAAAGCGAAAAATAATGGCAAGTAATCGGCACCTTGGCAGAATTATTATCCTTCAAAGCCTCTATGAATACGAGGTGAGAAGTTTGGCGGGCGACGCTACAGCCGACATCAATGTTATTATCGCAAAAAATATCGAACCATACGTTAAAGCCGTTGGTGATACTGATTTCATTATCAATACCACTAAGGGTATTTTGGAACATCAAGAAAAACTTGACCAAGAATTACATCCATTAGCACCAGAATGGCCACTTGCATCTATTGCCGCGATTGACCGTAATATTTTGCGCCTCGGGCTTTATGAGCTTGAAGCTCAAGCTGTGCCACCAAAAGTTGCTATCAATGAATCCGTTGAATTAGCTAAGGCTTTTGGTTCGGAAAATTCATCCAAGTTCGTCAACGGTGTTCTCGGTACCGCTTACAAACAGCTTGGGTTCGAGAAATCTGAAGGAACAAATGAACAATCAAAGACCAGTTCAGTCGAAGGTGAAAAACCTCAAGAAGACTAAACCAAAGGCCAAAACTGATTCTCGTCGCGCATTTACCCCCAAGACTCGAAATTCTCGCGACTCCAATCTTAAAAAACTTCAACAAAAAATTCTCAAGAAAAAACCAACCATCAAAGAAATTGTCCGCGAACCGACCTCTGGTGGTATTGTTTTTAGATTGACCAAAGATAAAAAAGATATTGAAGTTTTACTCATCCAAGATTCGAAAAACCGTTGGACTATCCCAAAAGGGCATATCGAGCCGGGTGAAACCGCAAAGCAGACCGCCATTCGCGAAATTGGCGAAGAAGCCGGTCTGAACCACATCCAAGTTCTCTCTTGGCTCGGTAAAATCCACTTTAAGTATCGTCGTATTGATAAATTAGTGTTAATGACTACCCAGATTTATCTCGTACGCTCACTGGATACTACGGAGCGCCCAACCAAAGAAAAATGGATGAATGGCATTAAATGGTTTAGTTTTCAGGATGCGATTAATGTGATTGAGTATGAAGATATTGAAAAACTCATGCTTATTGCCAAAAAACGCATCCGTCAAGGAGAATATTAAATAAATTTGAGTTTCTCAGGATACTTGAAAAAACATTTCAAGTATCCAAAAGATTCCCAAGAAAGTAGTTATGGAACAAGAAATAAATCTTGCTGATTATCAAATTAATATCGCGGATATTAGGCAACATATTGACGAGGTAGCGATTAACAAAACCAAAAAACAACCTCAAAATGCCGAAGAATTTACTGCCGATACCAAGGCTCTCTATGCCAACTTCGCCAAAGAAAAAATGGGTATCGAATTTAAGGATATTTCACTTTTTATTACCGCCCTCACTCACCGAAGTTATGTCAATGAACATAAAAAGGCCCACATTGAGCACAATGAACGTCTAGAGTTTCTCGGCGATGCGATTTTAGAGCTAGTGACCTCTGATTTTCTTTACCGTAATTTTACCGAACCAGAGGGAATTATGACGGCTTGGCGTTCCGCCTTGGTGCGCACTGAGTCTATTGGTCGCGCCTCTACTGAAATTGGCTATCTTCATCTCATTCGTCTCTCGAAAGGTGAAAAGCTCGGTAGCGATCGCACTCATGCCTCAATTATTGCCGACTGTTTTGAAGCGGTGGCGGGTGCAATCTATCTCGATCAGGGCTATCTGCGCGCTAAGCAGTTCATTTATCAGCACATTCTGACTAAAATGGACGAAATCATCGTCAATGAATCTTGGCGTGACTCGAAGAGCTATTTGCAAGAATTAGCTCAAAAAACCGATGGCGCTACCCCTCAATATCACGTGATTAAGGAAGAAGGCCCAGATCATGATCGTGTCTTCTCGGTTAACGTAGTGGTCGCAGGTCATATTCGTGGTACTGGTTCCGGACATAGCAAGCAAGAGGCTCAATCTAATGCTGCCGCCGAAGGTATTAAATATTACAAAAAACACCTCGGCAATCAACTTCCTGCCACTGGCCGCCTCACTCTTCGCAAATAATTTATCATCCAGATCACGTATAAGCCTCATTGCTTTTTGAATAATTTGCAATTTTTCAAAAAATCAGTTAAAATATTTAAAATTAATTAAGGAGAAAACATGCTCGCGATTCGTATGCAGCGTAATGGTCGTACTCACTACCCAACATTTCGACTAGTCGTCCAAGAATCCCAGCGTCATCCACTTTCTGGACGCGTTGTGGCTGAGGTCGGCAATTACAATCCAGAAACTAAGAAAACTACCCTCGACAAAGAAAAGGTCGAGTTCTACCTCAAGAATGGTGCTCAACCATCTACCCGTGTAGCTCGCATCTTGAAGATCGAAGGTGTCAAACTTCCTGACTGGGTCAAGGAACCTACCAAGAAGCAAAAAGCTCCAAAGCACGCAGACAAGCTCCGCAAGAATCAACCAAAAGAAGAAGCTGAAGCTTAATTTTCTTAAAAACGCTCCGAAGAGGGGCGTTTTTTTACCAAAAGTGCTATAATATAACCATAAACTTAACCGGAGAACCTATGTCAACCATTGACCAACAATTTGTCGAATTTATCGTAAAAACTCTTGTCAGTAATCCAGAAAAAGTCGCTATTAATCGCGTTATTGATGAAAAAGGTGTCTTGCTTTCACTTTCCGTTGACCCAGAAGATGTCGGTCGCGTCATTGGTCGTCGTGGTGCTACCGCTCAATCTATTCGCACTCTGCTTCGCGCTCTTGGTACGAAGAATGATGCCCGCTACAATCTCAAGATTGTTAACACTGACGAATTAGACGGTGAAGGCGAACCTACTGCCGCTCGCACTGTCGCTGATTACGATGATGAAGCTGAAACAGAAAACGACGGCCTCGCTGAGAAGACCCGTGCTGAACTCGCCGATCTCGATGATCTCGAAGTCTAATTGGCCTTAAAATAGTTAAACTGAAAATACCCCGCAAAATGGGGTATTTTTCTTGCTAAATTCTCTTGACAATCAATATCATAATGGTTATACTAAATATAGTTCAATTTTTGAACGAAGCCTAACTGCGAGTCGGCTTACATAAAACAAGTTGAGAGCTTATATGTTCAAAAATCCCACCCGAAATCAGGTGGTTTTTTGATTCTAAAAATCAGAAATACCCCTTGAAAAAATCTCTAAAATGCGTTAAAATGGCTACAAGAAGTAGTGTGCCTACTATTAACATGTCTTTTTATTTTAGCGAGGTGGAAGGACATAAGTGGCAGTAATCTTCGGCGCTAAAGATTATCAACACTAAATAAGAGGGAAAAGTGAGTAAAAATAGTACCATTCCAGATGGCAATCGTGTCTTTTTCACCGAAGGAGACAAATTGCCTATCCCTGATCTTACTGCACATCAGAAAGATTCATGGGAAGAATTTGTACGTTCGGGTCTACGCGAAGTTTTCACCGAACTCAATCCAATTGATGACTATACTGGTCAGAAATTGTCACTAAAGTTTAAAGATTATGAATTTAAGGCTCCAAAACACACCATTCAGGAAGCCAAATATAATCTTGAAACCTACGAAGCTCCTTTGCACGTCAAAGCTGAACTTCAAAACAAAGTCACCGGCGAAGTCGTCGAACAGGAAATTTACTTCGGTAATTATCCATGGATGACTGACCGTGCCACCTTCATCATTAATGGTACTGAGCGTGTAATCGTTTCTCAGTTGATTCGTTCAGCTGGTGTCTTTTTCACTGCCGAAACCATTGGCATGAAGCGCTATTACGGTGCTAAGGTGATTCCAGGTCGTGGTGCATGGCTTGAATTCGAGACTGCGCCAAATGGTTGTATCTACGTGAAGATCGACCGCCGTCGTAAAATCCCAGTTACCACCCTTCTTCGCGCTCTTGGCGTTGTGAAGGATGCTGATATTAAGGCGAAATTCGAAAATGTCGACACTGGTGCGATTAATTACATCGATTCTACTATCGATAAGGATACTACCAGCTCTCAAGCTGCTGCCCTTCTCGAAGTTTATCGTCGTCTCCGCCCAGGTGACTTGGCTACCGTCGAAAACGCTCGTTCCATGGTCGAACGCACTTTCTTCGACTACAAGCGTTATGACTACTCTCGTGTCGGTCGTTTCAAGATTAACCAACGCCTTGGTTTCGACACCCCTAACGACAGTACTCACCGTACTTTGCAAATGGATGATCTCGTGGCGATTATCGCCGAAATCATTCGCTTGAATAATACTCAAGAACCAGCTGATGATATCGATTCACTCTCTAACCGCCGTGTACGCATGGTTGGTGAACTCGTTCAACGTCAATTCCGCCTTGGTATGCTTCGTTTGCAACGTAATATCTTAGACCGTATGTCTATGGTTGACGCTAAAGAAAAAGTTACTCCATCTCAGCTTCTTAACCCACGTCCAGTGGTCGCTGCAGTTCGTGAATTTTTCAGTACCTCTCAGCTTTCTCAGCTAATGGATTCTTACAACCCATTCGGCGAGCTTGCCCACAAGCGTCGTCTATCATCTATGGGTCCTGGTGGTCTCACTCGTGAACGCGCCGGTTTCGATGTGCGTGATACTCACCCTACCCACTACGGTCGCATCTGTACTGTAGAAACCCCAGAAGGTGGTAACGTGGGTCTCGTTTTGAACCTCGCTACCTATGCTCGTATTAACGAATATGGCTTCATTGAAGCTCCATATGTCGTCGTAAAAAACGGTAAAGTCACCGACGAAGTTATCTATGTCGACGCTAGTGTCGAACGTGATATGGTGATCGCTGATACCTCTGTAAAATTGAACGCCAAAGGCGAATTTGAAGACGA
The DNA here is from genome assembly GCA_963515485.1 of uncultured Candidatus Saccharibacteria bacterium. Taxonomy (GTDB): domain Bacteria; phylum Patescibacteriota; class Saccharimonadia; order Saccharimonadales; family Saccharimonadaceae; genus Nanosyncoccus. The sequence continues at coordinate 14,363 of CAUPWD010000004.1, forward strand.
ATGGGTTTCCGCTCGTGTGAATGGTCAGCCAGTTCAGGTAGAATCTGCTAAGGTTACCCACGTCGATGCCGCACATAAGGAAATTCTCGGTATTTCTGCCGCTCTGATTCCATTCGTGGAAAAGAACCGTGTTGACCGTGCACTCATGGGTTGTGCCATGCAGAAACAGGCTGTGCCTCTTCTCCGCAATCAAGCTCCAACTGTTGGTACCGGTATTGAAAACGATATTGCTCGTGCCACTTCTCAGTTGATCGTTGCCGAAGGTGATGGTGTAGTTGAAAAGGCTGACGGTCAATCCGTCATCGTCAAATACGCTGACAAAACTTCTAAGGAATACTTTGTTGAGCATTTCGAACAAACCAACTCTGATCAATGTTACAACCAACGCTGTGTGGCGGTTCGTGGTCAAAAAGTTAAAGCTGGCGACACTCTTATCGAAGGCGCTTCTCTTGAAAATAATGAACTCGCTCTCGGCCGCAACCTTCTCGTTGCCTTCATGCCATGGCGTGGTTACAACATGGATGACGCTATCGTGATTTCTCGCAAGCTTGTCGAAGATGATACTTTGACCTCTATCAATATTAAAGATTTCGACGTAGAAGTTCGTGAAACCAAACTTGGTCCAGAACAGGTTACTCGTGATATCCCTAACGTTTCCGAGCACGCTCTTCGCCACCTCGGTGAAGACGGTATCGTGACTGTAGGTTCCGAAGTCAAAAACGGCGACATTCTCGTCGGTAAAATCACCCCTAAGGGTGAACAAGAACTCAGTTCCGAAGAGCGCCTTCTTCGCGCTATCTTCGGTGAAAAAGCCAAAGATGTCCGTGATACTTCCGTTCGTATGAGTGGTGGTACTTCCGGTAAAGTTATCGGCGTCCGCATTTACACTCGTGAACAAGGTCATGAACTTAAGGCTGGCGTTCTCATGCAGATCAAAATCTACGTTGCTGAAATGCGCAAGATCCAGGTCGGTGATAAGATGGCCGGTCGTTACGGTAACAAGGGTGTAGTTTCCCGCGTACTTAACGTCGAAGATATGCCATTCATGGCTGATGGTACCCCAATCGATGTCCTACTTTCTCCAATGGGTGTGCCTTCTCGTATGAATCTCGGTCAGCTTTATGAAATCCACATCGGTATGGCTGCTCGTATTCTTGGTTACAAGGTTGCCACCCCATCCTTTAACGGTATCCCTGATGAAGTTATTTCAAAGGAGCTTGAAAAGGCTGGTATTGATAGCAATGGTCGTACCCAACTTTATGATGGTCTCACCGGTGAACCATTCCACGAGAAGACCGCAGTTGGTGTGATGCACATGATTAAGCTTCACCACATGGTCGAAGACAAGATTCACGCTCGTTCGACTGGTCCTTACACTATGGTTACCCAACAACCTCTCGGTGGTAAGGCTCAAAACGGTGGTCAGCGTTTCGGAGAAATGGAAGTTTGGGCTCTTGAAGCTTACGGTGCTGCCAGCATCCTTCAAGAAATGCTCACAATCAAGTCTGATGACGTTTACGGTCGTGCCAAGGCGTACGAATCCATTATTAAGAATGAACCAATTCAAGGCCCTAAGCTTCCTGAAGGTTTCAATGTCTTAGTCAAGGAACTTCAAGGTCTCGGTCTTAAGGTTGATCTTCTCGACAATGGGGAAGCACGTGATGCCGACTCTGTAATCGAAGACACCTCTCGTGAAATTGAACGCGCTCAAGATGACCGCCAAATTTACGCTAGACACAATGTTCATATTGAAGATGACAGTAATGATACCATCGATCTTACTGAAGAAGAAACTGAAGAAGCATTAACTGAAGATGGAATATCAATAACAGAAGGAGACGACGACAATGTCGATCTCGGAGAGGAGCTCTAAAATATGGCTTGGATGGATAATTATATCTCAGCCAGCGACTTCGATTCAATTCGTCTTTGCGTAGCAAGCGCCGAAGACATCTTGAGCTGGAGTTATGGTGAAGTATTGAAGCCAGAAACCATCAATTATCGTACTCAGAAACCTGAGCGTGATGGCTTATTCTGTGAGCGTATCTTTGGTCCAGTCAAAGATATCAACCCACATGATAGTAAACTTAAAGGTGTCCGCTCTCGTGAAGCCGCCGTCGATAAAGAAGGTAACTTAGTCACCAAATCTATCGCTCGTCGTGAACGTATGGGCCACATCAAACTCGCTGCCCCAGTTGCTCACATCTGGTTTATGCGTGGCACCCCATCTGCTTTGAGTCTTTTGCTTGACCTCACCGTCAAGTCGATCGAAAAAGTCGTTTACTTCGCTTCTTACCTCATCATTAATGCTGATGACGCTAAGATTGAACAAGTTAAAGGCGATTTGATCGCTCAACACGATGCTGCAATTCAAGCTATTAAGATTCGTTACTCTGAAGCTGCTAAGGCTGAAGGGGCTAACGCTGAAACCTTGGCTAATGAAGAAGCCAAAGAGCTTGAAGCCTTGGATGCTGACTTCTATTCTCGCAAGAATATTCTTGAAGGTTTGAAAAAGGGTGCCGTCATTTCTGAAATTGATTACCGCAACCTTCCAGAAGAATACGAAGAACTTGTCACTGTTAAGATGGGTGCTCAGGCCATTCGTGAATTGCTCGAAGAGATTGATCTTGATGCCATGATCGAAGATCTTTCTGCGCAAGCTGAAGATGCTAAGGGTCAAAAGGAACGCAAACTTATCAAGCGTATTAAATTGCTTGAAGGTATGAAGAATTCCAACATTAAACCAGTGGATCTTGTCTTGACGGTTATTCCAGTCATTCCACCAGATCTCCGTCCAATGATTTCACTGCCTGGTGGTCGTTTCGCGACTTCCGATCTTAACGATCTTTATCGCCGCGTGATTAACCGTAACAACCGTTTGAAGAAATTGCTCGACCTCAATGCGCCAGAAGTAATTATTCATAACGAAATGCGTATGCTCCAAGAAGCGGTTGATGCTTTAATTGACAATAACGCCAACCATGGTCGTCAAGCCAGCTCCCAAAATGGTCGCCGTAAACTTAAATCCCTCTCTGATCTTCTTAAAGGTAAGCAGGGTCGCTTCCGTCAAAACCTTCTTGGTAAGCGTGTCGACTACTCCGGTCGTTCGGTGATCGTCATTGGTCCTGAACTCAAGCTTAATGAATGTGGTTTGCCAAAACTCATGGCTCTTGAGCTCTTCAAACCTTTCGTAGTTTCTTGGTTACTTTCTCACGAATACGCTGCCAACTCTCGCGCCGCTTCTCGCATGATTGACGCCAAAGAATCTGTAGTTTGGGATGCTCTCGACGAAGTTATTCAAGGTCGCTATGTGCTCTTGAACCGTGCTCCGTCTCTTCACCGTCTATCTATTCAAGCTTTCCAACCAAAGCTCGTGGATGGTATGGCCCTCAAGCTTCACCCACTCGTAGCTTCCGGCTTTAACGCTGATTACGACGGTGACCAAATGGCCGTCCACCTTCCTCTCTCTGATGAAGCTCAGCAGGAAGCAAAAACTTTGATGTCGGCTGCCAGCAACCTCTTGAAGCCAGCTGATGGTTCTCCAGTACTTTCGATCTACCAGGATATCGTACTTGGTGCTTACTACCTCACTTACGATAAGCCAGGTACCGAATCAGAAACCCCACGCGCTTATAGCTCAGTTTATGAAGCTGAAATGGCTTACGAATCTGGTGATATCGCTCTTCAGACCCCGATTCGTGTATTCGCTAAGAAAGCGATTCGAAACACCACGCTCGGTCGCGTCTTCTTCAACGAAATCTTGCCAGAAGATTACCCATTTGATAATGGTATTCAAACTTCTAAGCATTTGAAGAAGGTCATGGCTGACATCTTCAATCTTTATGGCGCCGATGAGACGGTGCGTATTGCTGACGAACTCAAGGCTCTCTCCTTCGAGTACGAAACCATCGCTTCCATCTCGACCTGTAAGGATGACTACCCAACCTACCCAGAAATCCAAGACTTCATCGCCAAGGGTGACGCTAAGACTGCACTTATTCAAGATCAGTACAACCAAGGCCTCCTCACCGACGAAGAACGCTACTCTTTGACCGTAGCTAACTGGCGTGAAATCGATACCGAAATTTCTAACTTCCTTAAGGCTAAACTTGCAACTATGGATACCGACATTGCTGTGATGACCAACTCTGGTGCTCGTGGTTCTGTCTCTGGTATCAAGATTGCTTCCGCCGAAATCGGTATCATGGTGGATATCTTCAACCGTGAAATCGAACTTCCAGTTAAGTCTAGCTATAAGAAGGGTCTTAACACTCTTGAATCCTTCATCGCTACTCGTGGTGCTCGTCAAGGTATGGTCTCGACCGCTCTCCGTACTGCCGACTCTGGTTATCTCACTCGTCGTCTTGTCGATGTGGCCCAGGATGTCTTTACCGTCGATAAGCCAAACGATGATCCAGGTTTCGAAATCTTCAAATCTGAAACTGAACATACTGGTATTGAATTTGCTCAACGCATTGCTGGTCGCTTCGCTGCTGAAACCGTCCCAGGTTATCTCGAAGCTGATGAACTCATCACTCGTGAAGTTGCCGAGCAAATTGCCGAAGATGAAAATATCGAATCAATCAAAATTCAATCTGTTCTCACTACCAAGAGTATTAACGGTGTACCTCGTAAGGCTTACGGTGTCGACCTCGCCACTCGTAAACTTATCGAACCAAACCAACCAATCGGCGTGATTGCTGCTCAATCTCTCGGTGAACTTGGTACTCAGCTTACCCTTGATACCAAGCACAGCTCCGGCGTCGCAGGTTCTGGTGCTATCGCCCGTGGTCTCCCTCGTGTGGAAGAGCTTCTCGAAGCCCGTTCACCAAAGGGTCAAGCTTGGATTGCTCCAGTTTCTGGTCTAGTCGATGTTTGGGAAGACGGTAATCACTTTGTGGTTCAAATCACACCAACCGCAGGTCGCTCAGAAAAAATTGAAATTTCTGAAGGTCGCAAGATTAAAATTAAAGACGGTGCTAATGTTAAAACTGGTGACGTCTTAGCTGCTAAGTCTAAGGGGCTTGAGCCAATCATCGCTCCATTTGACGGCAACGCTCAAATCGTGAACGGTGCTATTATCCTCACTGAAGGTGGTAGTGCTCCAGTTCGCATCGAAATTCCTAACGATGCCGAAATGTTGGTCAAACCAACCGATACCGTCGAAGCTGGTGATCGTCTCACTACCGGTTCTTTGAATCTCCAAGATCAATTGAAGTTCAAGGGTGCCGAAGCTACCGCCCGTTACATCATGAATGAAATCATGTCCGTTTATGCTGCTAACGGTGATGAAGTTTCCGCCAAGCACCTTGAAGTAATTGTCCGCCAGATGTTCAGCCGCGTCGTGATTGACGAACCAGGCGATACTGACTTTGTGACTGGCGATATCGTCTCCCTCTCTGCTGTCGAAGATGAAAACCAAAAGCTCGAAGCCAAGGGTCGCACGCCAGCCTCTTACACCCGTATGTTGCTTGGTATTACCAAGGTCGCTATCTGGTCAGATTCCTTCCTCTCTGCTGCATCCTTCCAAGATACCACTCGTGTGCTTATCAATGCCGCCATCTCTGGTCGTGTTGACCACCTCAATGGTCTCAAGGAAAACGTGATTATCGGTCGCAAGATTCCAGTAGGTACTGGTGTAGTCGCCCGTAAGAACGAAGAGAAAAACACAGAAGCTGAAGAATCTACTGAAGCCGAAGCAGAAATCACTCTCGAATAAGAGTAAAAATCAAACATAAAATATACCCCGCATCTGGGGTATATTTTTTATTAACGAATTATTTTTAACTTAAATTTCGATACTCTGTAATGCAATCTTCTACTTTTTTATGCCTAAGAAATAAAAAATTTTATGTTGATGCGGCTCAGGAAAATCTGGATGACCAGGATCTTGTATTACTTTAGTCTCAGAGTTAATCATCTCGAATTTCGAAGTAAGGATTTCTTCAAAACCGAGCGGCAAGGAAATTTTTTTATCTAGAATATAAGTTAAACAGAGAACACCCCCACTGTTTAGACAATTAGTCATATCATTGAGACATCGAGTTGCTGTATCGTTATCAAAAAATTGCAAGACATTCGTCGCTACCACCAAATCAAACTTGTCTTGAATCTTCCAATCTCTAAGATCAGCCTTAACCGGATAAACCAGTTTATTATTAATGGCTAACTTTTCAAGGTCTTCAATGTCTTGATCCACGGCCAGCACATCCACACCTAAATTTGCTAGAAAAACCGAATTTCGTCCAGTTCCGGCACCATAATCAAGTGCCCGAGATTTTGAATAATCCTGCAAAAACTTTGCACCAGCAACAACAATTGGCATTACTTTCATGATTAATATTATACAATAAAAACCCCACTTTAATAAAAAGTGGGGAAAATTCTTAGCACATCCAGCATTGAGGATCCTTAGCGTAGAAATTAGAATTAAATGATCCAAAAGCAACAGCCCTACATCCACGACAGAAAGAAAGGTACTTACATTTGTTACAACCATCAATTTTCTTTATGTCTCGGTATTTATCCATCTTGTCTCCGAAAAAGACAGACTCAATTGAATCCTGAGGAAAAACGCCAACTGGGCTATCCATCCTACGACATGCATATATTTGCTTATCTTCTAATAACGTTATATGAGAGTTGCCACAATGACATCCATCATAAATCATTTCGTCATCAGATGCATAATTAATTAGACCTTTTTCAGCAAGAAAAGGCTTCCATAGGTGGTCCTTTAAGGTAAATTTGGTACCACTGTTGGACAACTGAGAATAAGTATCCCACATAGTACAAAGAAAATTATAATATTCGTCAGGAGTCATATTTGAATCGGTATCATTATGAGTTGGGCAATACCTAGCAAATGCACAGGTATGGACTCTCAAACTAACTAATAACCTGGTAAGCTCAGCAATTTCCTGATAGTTTATCCTTGATACTGTAGACATTATTACGGGAGGAAGGCCGCATTCGTTCAATAAATGAATGGCTTCAATAGTAGAATCGAATGACCCATCCATACGCATTGAATCATGAGTGTCCTTAAGGCCATCCAAAGACATCTGATATTTACTGCAGCCTGATTTTTTTAATTCTAATATTAAATCTCTTGATAAATGAAATGGGTTACCCAAAATATTGAATGGTATGTCTCGATCATAAATAAGTTTAATAATATCAAAAAACTTATTGTGAAGTATTGGGTCTCCACCTGTTAAAGCCAATGAAGGAATCTTCTTATATTTCTTACAAAATGAGATGTACTGATCTAATAATAATCGTGCATCCTCTAATGACCATTCTTTAAAGCAAACTGATTTTTCGGAATTAAAAATATAGCAATGTTTACAACGCTGATCGCATTCATTTGTTATGTGCCATTGAAGAGCAAAAAAGCCCGCCATAAATAACCTCCTAAGTGTTTGTGAAAATGGCTGGGTTTCTATCAACCCAGCCAAAATGGTTAAAGATTCCCGCAAGCTCCACAGCCAGAACAACTCGTAGAGCCACCTGTGTCACAGCCTGCGGCGCCACACTCGGCGCATCCACCGTTGCAAATGCTAGAAAATTTTCCACTAGAGATCCTTCTCTGTAGAACATCCTGCACAGACACTGCGGAGGGAATAGGTTTAGGCTTTTTAGCCCATGAATTAAAACTGCTTACCTTCATAAAAACCTCCTTTAAGGTAAAAATGAATAGATACATGGATGTAATATCACATTTATAACAATTGTCAAATATTAGGGAATGGTATTTTTTGATACAGAGAAAAATTTTTAATAGTATAATAAACCTATGCAAACCTATGTCGATTCCATTCAGCAGGCCGCCTACATCTTTCCGCCTCTGGCCCTAGCTTTTACTATTCCATATCTAATTTATAACTACAAAAAATATGGCTCTATCTGGAGTATGCGTATTTGGATCGTCTATTCTTTTATTTTGTATATGCTTTGCACCTATTGTTTGGTAATTCTACCGCTCCCATCTCCTGAAAAAGCCGCTACCTTACATAATCATCAGATGCAACTTCTGCCGTTTAACTTTATCTTCGATATTTTGAAGCACGCCAAGTTGCAGCTAGTAAATCCCAAATCCTACCTCACGATTATCAATAACCCCGCCTTCTTCTCTACAATTTTCAATGTATTTATGACTCTGCCCTTTGGCTTTTATCTCAAGTACTACTTTAAGAATAACCTCAAACAGGTCGCCATTAAATCCTTCTTTCTCTCACTTTTCTTTGAGCTAACTCAACTTAGCGGACTCTATTTTATCTATTCCGGCAACTATCGCCTCTTTGACGTCGACGACCTAATCACTAATACTCTCGGCGGTATTCTCGGCTTTGCTTTGGCCACTATGTTAGCCAAATATCTCCCGACCAGAGAACAGATCGACGAAAAAAGCCTCGAGCGCAGTGATAAAATTTCACTTCTGCGTCGTCTCGTGGCTATGGGTTTTGATTTTATCTTAGGCGGTTTCTTTACTATCTTCTTTGGTGATATTGTACTAAAATTAATCCATCTCGAATCTGATTTCTTTACTATTCAAATCCCATTCATTTTTTATCTCACCATTTCGACCATCATTTTACGCGGCCGCACGATTGGCTTTTTCATGACCAACCTCAAGGTCGAATCTAATCATAAAGTCGGAATCTTGCGAACTTATCTACGTTATTTCCTACGTTACCTCTTTTTCTATCTTCAATTCATCACTTTGCCGCTCGCTTTAGTTAATGTACTGAATCTCGCCCTCATCAATAATATCCTTAGCCATGAAACGATTACTTATATCGCTCTGGGCCTTCTCGTAATTTTCGGTATTTATTACCTCGTCACCTTGTTATTCGTCGCTGTGCGCAAAAGTTTATTCTATGAAAATCTTTCGGAAACCCACCTGGTAAATACCACGAAAAAAGTTAAAAATTCTAAACCAACCGCAAAAATCACACAAAATAACCATCCAATAGTCTCAAAAAATGACGACCAGGACGATGAGGCCGAAGAAGTCTAATTCCGACCTTGATAATCTGTGCCATTTGTGGTAAAATCATCTTTGTAAGTTTATCAAGGTGACATTTGAAGAACTAGACAATTAAGGAAAGCCACTTTTTTCCAACTGTAATATTTTTTAATATAGGCCAAACAGAGAAAAAAGTCGGAACTGCCTTACTGTCTAGCTAATAGAGTGTCTCCGTAAAGGAAAGGAAAAGATGAAAGTCATCCTCGGCACCAAAATTGGTATGACCCAAATCATCAGCGAAGATGGTTTAGTGACCCCTGTTACTATCCTTCAAGCTGGACCAGCCACAGTGACTCAGATAAAAACCGTCGAAACCGATGGTTATAATGCTGTGCAGCTCGGTTACGGTAAGGGTAAGAATCTGAGCAAGTCGGTATCAGCTCACGTCAAAAAAGCTGGAGAAACATTAAGTCCAAAAATCTTAAAGGAATTTCGTACGGATTCCACCACAGATTTCAAGTTAGGCGACGTATTTACAGTCGATAATTTTGAAATTGGAGACAAGGTTGCGGTTACTGGTATTTCGAAGGGTAAAGGATTTGCTGGTACTGTCAAACGTTGGAACTTCCAAGAGTCACGCAATACCCACGGCTTCAAGGGCGATATTCGTAAAGTCGGTTCTATCGGCTCGATGTATCCTCAAAAAGTTTTCAAGGGTAAGCGCATGCCAGGTCGCATGGGCCACGATCAAGTTACTGTGAAGAATCTTGTCGTTGCTTATATCGATAAGGAAAACAACATCCTCGGTCTTAAGGGCGCCGTCCCAGGACCAAAGAAAGGTATCGTAACTGTGGAGGGAAAGGAGTAATATGGCAGATTTAAATCCAGAAATCTTCAATCTCGAAGTTACTAATCACGAATTGATTAAATTAGCTTACGATGCATATCTTGCTAACTCACGTAGCTCACACGCTAAAACTTTGAAGCGTGGCGAAGTTCGCGGTGGTGGTAAGAAGCCATGGAAGCAAAAAGGAACTGGTCGTGCCCGTTTCGGCTCTACCCGTAACCCTATCTGGCGCCATGGTGGTGTAGCTGGCGGCCGTACTGGCAACGAAAACTTCACCAAAAATCTTTCAAGAAACGCCAAGAAGGTTGCAGTTATGCAAGCTCTTTCCATCAAGAACACCGACAAGAGTATCATTACTATCGATTCTCTCGGTATCAAAGATGGTAAAGTTAAAGAAGTCTTAGCTACTCTTAAGAAAAATGGTATTACTTCAGAAAATACTCTGATCGTAGTTCCAGAGAAAGACGCTCTCACCCTACGTGCAACTAACAACCTCGACTTCGTCAAAGTTGTCCGTCCTACATTCCTCAATGTCTTCGACATCATGAATGCAGACAAAATCGTTCTCGTAAAGGATTCTGAAGCTCAACTCGAAAACTGGTTAATCGGAAAGGAGAACGCATAATGCTACTTATTCCTCGAAGAACCGAAAAGGCTTACGCCGAACAAAGTAAATCTACTTATATCTTTAATGTTCCTGCTGACGCTTCCAAGCTCGCTGTAGCTAAGGCTGTCGCTGAACAATACAATGTCACCGTCAAAGATATCCGTATTCTTACTCGTAAGGGTAAAGCGACCCGCTTTTCAAAGGGTAAACACGCCTATCCAGGCACAACATATCGTCGCGACCGCAAGTATGCTTATGTCACGCTTGCTGAGGGTAACAAAATCCGCGTCTTCGACGAAGAAACTGTTGAGGAAGGAGATAAAAAATAATGAGCATTAAAGCTTATCGTCCTACTACTCCTGCTCAGCGCCAGAAGACTACTCAGGATTTTGATCAAATTACGACCAGAAAACCTCTCAAGTCTCTCTTGAAGGCCAAAAAGCAGAACGCAGGTAAAAACAACCAAGGACGCATTACTGTTCGTCACCGTGGTGGTGGTGTGAAGAGACACTATCGTATTCTTACTCACAACCTTCCACAAGGTAAGACTTTCGAAGTTATGGAGATCGAGTACGATCCAAACCGTAGCGCTCGTATTGCTCGTATCAAAGACGAAAACAACAACTTCCATTACGTACTTGCTGATTCCAAGATGTTTAAGGGTAAGAAATTCCAAACTGGTGCAGAAGCTCCAATTGAAGAATCTAACCGCTTAGCTCTTGACCTAATCCCAGTTGGTACTATGGTTTACGCTATCGAGCTAACTCCAGGTCGTGGTGCTCAAATGGCCCGCTCCGCTGGCGCATCCGCTCAACTTATGGCAAAAGAAAACGGCTATGCCACTCTTCGTATGCCATCAGGTGAAGTTCGCAAAGTTCTCGCAACTTGTGAAGCTTCCATCGGTGTAGTTGGTAACCTCCAACACCAAAACATCAAGATTGGTGCTGCTGGTCGTACTCGCCGTAAAGGTATCCGCCCAAGTGTCCGTGGTGTTGTTATGAACGCTACAGATCACCCACACGGTGGTGGTGACGGTGGTCGTCACGGTACCGGTAAAGCGCCTCGTACACCATGGGGTCAGCTCACTCTCGGTTTCCGTACTCGTCACAATAAGAAAACTAATAAAATGATCGTGCGTAGTCGTCACGAAGGAAAGAGGAAATAATCTATGTCTCGTAGCCTTAAAAAAGGTCCATTCGTGGATTTTAAACTCGAAAAGAAGATCAAAGCTCTCTCCGCTGAAGATCGCACCGTGATTAAAACCTGGGCTCGTCACTCAACCATCTTCCCAGAAATGGTTGGTCGTACTGTCGCTGTTCACAACGGCAAAGTCCACGTTCCAGTCTTCGTTTCCGAAAATATGGTCGGACACAAGCTTGGTGAATTTGCTCCAACTCGCAAATTCAAACGCCATGGTGGTAAAAAAGCTGATGCAAAGGGAGGTAAATAATGTCTACTCATTTTGCACACGCTTACATTAAAGGTGTAGATTCTATGCCACGCAAGACCAATGTTGTCGCTAGCCTCGTTCGCGATCGCTATGTCGCCGATGCTCTTGTCATCCTAGAACACACCCCACGCCGCGCTGCACGTCCAGTCATGAAGGCTATTGATTCTGCCAAAGCTAACCTCATTAACTCTGGTGTCTCAATTGATCCTAAGACTATCCGCATCGCTCGTATCTCTGTTACTGCTGGTACCCGCATCCGTCGTTTTGTTCCTGCATCACGTGGTCGCGCTCTTCCATTTGAGAAGATTAGCAGCAACATCTTCGTTGAAGTAGCTGGCGAAGAAAAAGCCAAAAAAGAATCAGCTAAGGAGGACAAGTAATGGGTCAAAAAGTAAACCCGGTTTCTTATCGCCTTCAAATCAGTAAAGATTGGGCCTCTAAGTGGTTCACCAAAAACACTGATTTCAAAAAATGGTTAATCGAAGACGTCAAGATCCGCGAGACTATTGAAAACCGTTTCAAAGCTCGCCCAACCATTGCCCGCATCGAAATCGAACGTACTGACAACCTTACCACGGTTACTATTCGTACCGCAAAGGCTGGTGCAGTTATCGGCAAACAAGGTGCTGGTATTAATGAATTAAAGAAAGAATTGGAAAAATTCGTTTCTCAACCAATCCGCCTCAACGTGGAAGAAGTTAAGAAACCTGAATTATCCGCCAAGCTCGTTGCTGAAAATATCGGTTTCCAACTTGGTAAGCGTATGAACTTCCGCCGCGCAGTCAAAATGGCTACTCAGTCTACCATGGCCGCAGGTGCTAAAGGTGTTCGTGTCGAAGTTTCTGGTCGTCTTAATGGCGCCGAAATGTCTCGCCGTGAGAAATTCATCGAGGGTTCAGTTCCTCTACATACTCTCCGCGCTGACATCGATTTTCACTGTCATCACGCTCCAACCATCGCCGGTATCGTAGGTGTTAAGGTTTGGATTTATAAGGGAGAAAAATAAATATGGCTATTTTACTTCCAAGTCGCGTTGCGCACCGTAAGGTTAGAAAAGGCAAAAATGATGGCGTAGCTACTCGCTGTAACACTGTCGCTTTTGGTGAATTCGGTCTCATGTCTCTCGACAATGAACGCATCAATTCCCGCCAAATCGAGGCTGCCCGTCAAGCTATTACCCGCTATATTAAGCGTGGTGGTAAAATTTGGATCCGCATCTTCCCACACACCCCTGTCACCAAGAAACCTCTTGATGTAAAAATGGGTTCTGGTAAAGGTGAACCACAATTTTACGTAGCTAAAGTTAAAACTGGTACTGTGATGTTCGAAATGGCTGAAGTCACTGAAGAACAGGCAAAAGAAGCACTTCGTCTTGCCTCTCACAAGCTTCCAGTACGTTGTAAATTTGTAAGGAAAGGTGAAATTTAATCATGGCAGACAAGAAAACTGAAACCGCCAAGGTTAAAACCGTCGCTGAGTTAAAGCAAGAGCTTCTCGAAGCTAAGCGTGGACTCTACGAAGGCACCTTGCAAAATCCACATCGTATCAAAGCTTTGCGTAAAGAAATCGCAAAAGCACTAACTTTAATTAATCAAGGAAAGGGAGCCTAAGTATGGCAAAAACACTTCAAGGAGTAGTTACCTCTGATAAGCGCGATAAGACCATCACCGTCTCCATTACCAGCCGTGAAACTCATCCACTTTATCACAAGCAGTACTCACACACCCGTAAGTACACCGCTCATGATGAAGCAAATGAGGCTAAGCTTGGTGATAAGGTTGAGATCATCGCCTGCCGTCCTTACTCAAAGACTTGTACCTATAAACTCGTCAAAATTCTTGAAAAATCCCACGACTCAGTCGAATTAAAGTCTGAAGTTACTGGTGACCAAGAAGGAGAGGAAAACTAAGATGATTCAACAGGAAACTAGATTAGCTGTCGCAGATAACAGCGGAGCCAAGGAACTTGGCGTAATCCGTGTCCTCGGTGGAACTCGCGCTCGTTACGCTCGTGTTGGTGACATTGTCACCGCCAGCGTAAAGGACGCATCTCCTACAGGAAACATTAAGAAAAAAGCAGTAGTTCGTGCCGTTATCGTTCGTACTCGTGGTCAAATTCGCCGTGCTGATGGTTCTACCATCCGCTTCGACGACAACGCCGCCGTAATCGTTAACGACGACAAAACTCCAAAGGGTACTCGTGTCTTCGGACCAGTCCCACGTGAGCTTCGTGAACTCGGCTTCAACAAGATTATCAGTTTAGCACCGGAGGTTCTATAATATGGCACAGAATTTGAAATCTGGCGATATGGTAAAAATCATTGCCGGCGACCACAAGGGTCAGACTGGTAAAATCGTCAAAATGGATCGTGCTGCTCACAAAGCGATGATCGAAGGTATCGGCATTCGCGAGCGCCACATTAAAGCCACTCAATTTAATCCAAAGGGTGGTAAGAAAGATATTCACGTCGGTATCGATCTTTCCAATCTTAAGAAAGAAGGGAAATAATCATGGCTGAATATACCCCACGTTTGAAAGTCTTATACCAAGACAAAATCGTAAAAGACCTAGAAAAAGAGCTTAACATCAAGAATATCAACCAAGTTCCAAAACTTGAAAAAGTGATCGTATCTTGTGGTGTTGGTAAAAAGCGTGAAGATAAGCACTATACTGAAACCGTAGCCCTTACTCTTGCCAAAATTACCGGCCAAGCTTCCACCTCTAGACTAGCAAAGAAATCTATTGCTACCTTCAAAATTCGTAAAGGCATGGGCGCCCCAGTTGGTTACCTCACCACTTTACGTAACGACAAGATGTATGAATTCGTTGACCGCTTCATTAACATCGCTTTGCCACACGTTCGTGACTTCCACGGCGTGCCTAGCAAATCTTTCGATGAACAAGGCAACTACTCAGTTGGTCTTAAAGAACAAACCGTTTTCCCAGAAATTACCTTCGAAGACGCATCTGTTCTTCACGGCCTTGAGATTACTTTCATCATCAAGAACGGTTCAAAAGAAGCTAGCCGTAAATTATTAGAGGCATTTGGTATGCCATTCGAGAAAAAGGAGAACAAATAACATGGCCAAAAAGTCTGCAGTACTCCGTGACCTCAAGCGTCAAAAAATGTACGATAAGTACAAAGCAAAGCGTGCTGAACTTAAAGCCGCTGGCGACCTCGAAGGTCTTCAGAAGCTACCAAAAAATTCCAGCCCAACTAGGTTAAAAAATCGTGATATGCTCGACGGTCGTCCACGTGGCTACATGCGCCGCTTTGGTCTCAGCCGTATTAGCTTCCGCGAAAAAGCAAGCAAGGGTGAAATCCCTGGTGTAACAAAGAGTAGCTGGTAGAAAGGATAAGATATGTCATTACAATCAACAGATCAAATTGCCGACCTTATCACTCGTATCCGCAATGCTATTCTCGTCAACAAAAACGAGATTGTTGTACCAACTTCTAAACTAAAGCTTGCTGTACTAGAAGGTCTCAAGAAAACCAAGTTTATCGCTGACTTCTCTATCGAAGAAGCAAAACCACGCAATTTCATCCATGTTTTGATTAATCAAGCTGATGAAATCGCTCGTATTAACGAAATCACCAAGGTCAGTAAACCAGGTCGCCGTGTTTACACTTCCGCCGATGATCTTCCAAAGGTCAAATCCGGTCGTGGTGTCATCCTCGTCTCGACTTCAAAAGGTATCATGACTGGTGAGGAAGCTCGCAAAGCTCGCCTCGGTGGTGAAATCTTAGTCAAGGTTTGGTAATAAACTAGAAAAAATAAGGTCAGAACCTCTGGCCTTATTTTTATGCTAAAATTAATCTGTATCTCGTCCGACGAATATGCACTTTTAAGTTAGGACATTACATCTTTCAGAAAGAGAGGTGAATACCATGTTGCTCAGTAAAAATCAAATCTACGAGGACATCATGGCAAGCAAAATTAGAATAATCAATGCATGGTCTATTAAGCACAGCATCCATCCGGATAATAAGACCCTTAATTTATCGATTTACTCAATTATTAACAACCTAATAACCAAGCGAATTGACGAAGCAGAAATTCCTGCTGGCTTCCATTTTCAAGGACTTAAAATTGCCACCCAATTGGAAATTCTACGAGATCTAGATGTACTAAAGATCGAAAATCGTCGATATTCTAGACAGCTTGACAATCCAGCCTATATTCGTCGTATAAATTTTACGACGCTAGAAAAACGTCAAATTATCAAAAATCACGTGAGAAGAAGATCCTCTAGGTTCGTCGTCGATGCCTGTTTTGGCGATTCCTTCCTAATTACCTTTGGTGGAGAAGAGATTCCGGTTTTAATCTTTAGCACAATGATTAACTACACATGGAGGACCCAGATACCCATAGTTTATCCAGAGCATTTCAACAATTTACCTCCAATGCCACCGCCTGAACCAGTTAAGCCCTATACCTTGCGACGTGAAAAAAGAAAGCTTGCACGATTTCGGGACATCTTATCGGACCTGCGTCTCTGGTCATAATTCAGGCCGATCCTAGCCACCCCTAACCACCCCTTCCATCCGGAGGGGGTATTTTTTGACAAATTATTACAATATTGTACAATATAAGTAGTTAAAAGCTTCAGTTTTTAATGCAACTTGCAAATTTGGTGAAATTCTACATTTTAAAGGGGGTAAAAAATGAACAACAACAGAAGAGAACAAAAATATGGTGCTTTCATAAGAATCATCCTAGCTATCGGAATTATCATTTTTCTATCAATATCAGGAAATATCGATATTGAAAATATTTACAACTTCATTATGTGGATAATTCCGCTCTTTATATTAGTTGTCGGAGAAAACTACGTAGATCAAATAATTCCTGTATTTAAGGAACAAACCTACGACATATTAACTTTTGGCTACAGTTGTCTCTTCATTCTTGCCACAGTAATGCTGATATACTCTATAGGCTTAATGCGATACGAAAGTTACAGTGCCATTATGGTTATATTTTTACTACACCTAATTAATAGCGGCGTGGTATTTTATGACATCATAAAAGAAGGAGATAACGCCAAAAAGGCATTAACACCATTCAAGCATACCTGGCTAATCCAAGGATTACTTTATGTGATGCTCAAGATAAAATTTAATTCTCCAGGGGAGATATATATCACAATGTTCTTCTTAGGTATTCTTACGTCCTTTTTATTTAAGGCATCAGGCTATAATTGCCGTTATTTAACAAGGATAACGTGGAGGGATAAATGAAAATAAGAATAAGCAATTTAAATTATCCAATTAGGAAAAATAAATTATTTTGGAGAATTACTAGATTAATATCCATAGTTATTTTGTCAGAAATATTCTTATGGTCTAACCAAAATTTTGTCACTGATCGTCAAGTAGTAAACCTATGCCCACCACTAGGAATCTGTTTTATTATTCTTGGGGCGGTAGCGGTTACCGTCTATATCGTGGAGCCAGTAATTGAGCATTTATTACTTCGTCTCAAAGGTCTGAAGGTAACTACCGATAATACTAATGTAAAGATTATTGGTCATAATACCATCATCGAGCAAGACGAAAACTACTATTGCTGTCTAGTGAAGATGGGTAATAAGTGGGAAATAATTAAGCTCGCGCATCTCATGAAAAAATCCGATCGTCCAGATTATCTAAAAGATGATGACGATACCATGGATTAGTTGAAGTTAAAATTAAAAAATTCTAACAAATCTATAGTTTTCACCAAACCCCCTTCCTTCCGGTGGAGGTATTTTTTATGAAAATCTAAAGCACAATTCTAAAATCTTCATATCTATCAGCAAATGCTTCTTCGATCGCCTTGTGTGTTTTCTCCAAATATTTCTTCACCAAATAATATCCCAATGAATAGCCAGACCAGCGTGGTAATTTATCGTTACCAGTGAAGAAAATCGTTTGGTAGTCATAATTTTTATCTTCAAGATTACCGCGAAGCTCTTTTAGAATGCGTTCATTTTCTTCGTCACTGCGTTCCAGCATAGCTTTAGTGAAAAATTGCTTATCACTATTATTTTTTGCAAATTCTGTACCGAAATACGTCGCAATACCTTCCGAAATCATCCCGTCAAACAATGTATTCATCCATTCATCGTTCTTTCCCCAACGCGCAGCATGACCAAGTTCATGAGCTAACATCTCTTTAAAACGCGAGATCGACATAGTCTTCAGATCTAAGGCACAAACAATAAAATCACTCGTATAAGTTTGTCCACCCACACCATCTTCTGGAATGATTAATGAATAAGCACTCCTAGCTACCACCACATCAATATCCCAATCAATTTTCAATCTTGGAAAAGCATAAGACTCAACTTCTTTTACTGCCGCCAAAATAGTTTCCTTACTCTCATCCAAACTACCATTTGCATTGGCCAATAAGACATTTATTTTACTCATATTTTTATTATATACCACGCCGTCTATTTTTTTATTTTTTTATCTTGAATTAAGCCTTAAATTATGTTAAAATTAACCGAATATTAATTGAAAGGAAGATATGAGTCGTATCGGAAAACAACCTGTACAGATTCCTGCAGGAGTGACAATCACGGTCGGCGAACAGTTCATTACTGTTGCTGGACCAAAGGGTTCACTCGAGGTTCCTGTACAAAAATTCGTTGTGACTAAGGTCGAGGACGGTCAAATCATTGTCACCCGTGAGAATGATGAAGCTGAAGCTCGTGCCTGGCACGGTCTACAACGCGCACTTCTAAACAACGCCGTTACTGGTGTTTCCAAAGGTTTTGAGAAGAAACTCGAAATCAATGGTGTCGGTTTTCGTCTTTCCGGTGGTCCAAAAGAAATTGAGATGTCTCTTGGTTTCTCCCACCCAGTGAAATACAAAGCCCCAGAAGGTATCGAATTAAAAACTAACAAGATGGAAATCATCGTTTCCGGCATTGACAAGCAAAAAGTTGGTCAAGTTGCCGCCGAAATTCGCGCCTTCAAGAAACCTGAACCATACAAGGGTAAAGGTATTAAATATGCTGACGAAGTAATCCTTCGCAAGGCTGGAAAGGCAGGGAAGAAATAATGAATAAGTTGTATCGCCAAAAACGTACCCGTGCAAAAATTCATGGTACTGAAATTCGCCCACGCTTGAGCGTTAATATCAGTAATCTTCACGTTTCTGCTCAAATCATCAATGACGACACCATGACTACTTTAGTCTCTGCTACCACTGTTGGCACCAAGCTAACCGGTTCCAAGACTGAAAAAGCCGCTAAAATTGGTGAAGAAATTGCCAAAAAAGCTAAAAAAGCAAATATCACAAAAGTTGTATTCGATCGTGGTGCTTTCGCCTACGCTGGCCGCATGTCAGCTCTAGCCGATGCAGCTCGTAAGGAAGGATTGGAGTTCTAATATGGCCGAAGCAAATTCTACCGCTCCTAAGCAACCAAAAGTAGTGAACAAAGCTGGCACCCTCAAAATGTCTGACGATGTCGCTGCCACCAAGCAAACTCGCGATATGGCTGGTCGCCCAATGCGCCGCAATAATCGCCGTGATCGCGTCCGTGGTGAAGCTGCACCAAAGGAATTTGAAGAGATCACCATCAACATCGATCGTGTTTCTCGCACCGTTAAAGGTGGTCGCCGTATGCGCTTCAAAGCTCTTGTTGCTATTGGAAATAAGAAAAACAAAGTTGGTGTAGGTGTCGCTAAAGGCGCCGATGTTACCTCCGCTGTTCAAAAAGCTACCCGTGTAGCTAAGAAAAACATGGTAACCTTCCACATGTCTGGCGAAACTATCTGCCACGAAGTGGAAACCAAAGTTACCGGTGCTCACGTTTTAATGAAACCAGCTGCCCCAGGTACTGGTATTATCGCCGGTAGCATCGTTCGTTCCGTGATTGGTTTGACTGGTATCAAGAACTTGATTTCCAAGTCTCTCGGTTCTACCAACAAGGTCAACATCGCTTACGCCGTTATCGATGGTCTTAAAGCTCAGGTTCCACGCTCTAAGTGGAATACTACTGCTACCAAAGAAAAGGAGAGCAAGTAATGAAATACAATGATCTAATCGTTGAAGCTAATACCCGCCCGACCCGTGCTGGTCGTGGTATTGCCGCTGGTCGTGGTAAGACTGCTGGTCGTGGTACTAAGGGTCAAAAAGCCCGTACTGGCCACCGTAAAATGCCTGCTACCTTCATGGGTGGTCAGCGCGCTATGATGCAAGCTGTACCTAAGCTCAAAGGTTTCAAGTCTATACACGCTAAGGCTGAAGTCGTCTACACTGACGTTCTTAACGCTCTTTCTGGCAAGGTCGATAACTTTACTCTTTTCGAAAATGGTCTTATTTCTAGCCCATTCGTTAAGGTCAAGGTTATCACCCGTGGTGAGCTTAACAGTAAAATTGATCTCGAAACCCAATTTATCTCTAAATCCGGTCTCGAAATGCTCAAAAAAGCTGGCGGTTCATTCACTAAGAATCCAGTGCCAAAGCGCTTGAAGAAGCAAAACGACTAATTAGTCTGAAATAACCCCTGCAATCGCGGGGGTTATTTTTTATCTTTAAAAACTTAGGTAAACATGGTAATATAGATTAATAAATAGAGAGGATTCCATGCATTTTAAGACGATTTTGAAATCTCTAAAAAACAAAGACATGCTAAAACGCATTTTTATCGTGTTAGGTATTTTGGTTGCTTACCGTTTACTCGCACACATCCCTGTGCCAATGGGCGACGCCAAGACCTTCAAGGATGCCGTTTCTAGCTTGATCTCCAAGTCAGATTTCACCGGTTTTATTAACTTAATTTCAGGTGGCGGCCTTGCCTCCTTCTCCATTATCTTGGTTGGGCTTTCTCCATACATCACCTCTTCTATCGTCTTCCAACTTCTCAGTAAAGCTATTCCAAGCCTCGAAGAGCTTTCCGAGGATGGTGAAACTGGTCGTCGTAAAATCAATCAGTGGACTCGTATGCTCGCCGTGCCTCTCGCCGTCGTGCAATCTATTGCCTATATTTACATTCTTTACCAATCTGTGGTCTCCTCGAATACCCTCAGCTTCACCCCAACTCCACGTGACTGGGTCGTCTCTGTCATCACTATGACTGCTGGATCCATTATCTTGATGTGGCTCGGCGAACTTATTACCGAGCAGGGTATCGGTAATGGTATTTCCATGATTATTTTTGCCAGTATTATTTCCCAGTTCCCAAGCACCCTTGGCTCACTTGGTCAACAACTCTTCGACACCAAAAATGGCTCACTTAATCTCTTTGGTTGGTTAAACCTACCAGTCAACCCGGTATTATTCTGGGTCGCTCTAGCTCTTCTAGTTGTCGTAATCCTAATTCTTTATTGGCTCGTCAAGCTCAACGAAGCTCAGCGCATTATCACCATCAATTACGCAAAACGTATCCATGGCAACAGTGCCTATGGTGGCATCAAATCTATTCTGCCTTTGAAGCTAATCTCTGCCGGTGTGGTACCAGTTATCTTTGCTACCGCCTTCCTCTCGCTTCCAGCTCTCGTCGGTCAGCTCATCTCTAGTATGGATAAGGGAAATACCATGGCTAAAACTATTAGTGAAATCTTCACCATGCCAAACGCTTCCAATTTCAAAACCCTTTATCCAAACGGTATTAACGAACGTTGGTTTATCTACCCAGCCCTCTATTTCCTACTCGTAGTCCTCTTTACCTACTTTTACACCTCAATTATCTTCAATACCAAAGAAATTGCTGATAATCTTCAAAAACAAGGCGGCTTCATCGAAGGTGTCCGTCCAGGTATGACCACGGCTAATTATCTAGAAAAGGTCATGACCCGTCTCAATTTATTCGGTGCTCTTGCACTTGGCTTTATTGCCATGATTCCATTCATTACTGACTATGTCGCCATCATGCTTAGCGACGCTCCGATGGGACTCTCCCTATCTGGCACCGGACTTCTCATCGTGGTGACCGTAGCCCTCGAAAACCTCCGTCAACTCGATTCACGCGCCCTTATGGTAACTTACGACGATTATAAATAAGAAAGCTGGGTGGGATGTCTCTCGAAGTTAAATCAAAATCTAAAATCCTCATTAATCTCCCATTTATCATCTTGGCTCTAATTTTTGCCATCGTCATCGCGCGTCTATATTTCTGGGAAGACCATTATTACAGATCCAAAGAAGGTAGTGAAAGAATGCTCCCGAAATCCAACCTCGATCTCGAAACCGACCAAGCTTCCGTAGATGAAACTCCAATCTCCGATGATAAGATTAATTCCTATTCTGTTGCCTATGATAAGCCTCGTTTCATGAGTATCGAAAAATTAGGCGTAAAAAACGCTCGTATTTTACCCGTCGGACTCACCGGCAATGGCGCTATCAGTACTCCGAACAGTATTTTCGATGTAGGATGGTACACTGGCACCCTTCCTCCACTCACTGGTAAGACCGCGCTCTTCGTCGGTCATAACGGTGGCCCAACTGCGGCCGGAGTTTTTAAACATCTAGATAATCTAGTAGCCGGCGACCAGATCCAGATTGAAATGGGCGATGGCACCAAGCTTACCTATCGCGTCTATGAAAATCAAACCGTCGCCCTGGCTGACGCCAATGAGAAAATGTCTGCCATGCTCGAATCACCAGTCACTGGCCAAGATTCCATTAGTATTATTACTTGTACCGGTGCCTGGTCTGACGTCCAGAAGACCTATCTTTCTCGTCAATTCCTCCGTGCCACTCTCGTGCAAGAGACCACCAAACAAAACCAGTAGGTTATTAATAATCGTAATCTAACCACGAAATTATTATCACCCCATAAGCATAATCTTTATTCTTGACAAAATTTACAAATAGTGATATCATATCATAATATTCTTTTTGAATATATATATTTTATATCGCACATTTTAACTTTGCAGGGAAGCAGCCAATAGAAATCGAGGTGAATCTTATGACTAGAATTCAAAAGATTGTCTACGACATTCCTTCTGAAATCTTCAAGGATGAAGTTTTCAGAAAGTTCGTACACACTAAGGTATTTTCTAGGCTCAGATGCCTAGGACCAGAATGCCTTTCTGAAGAAGAAAGGAAATTAATTGCTAAACAAATTGCAGAATACTGCAAAGTCACACCAGGAGAGGACGAGCTAAAAGAATATGCTTTCGCTTTTTCCAAGCGTACCATGCAAGAATTAAACTAGTAATCCTCTTACCCCTCCTCGCCCCGGTCTACCGGGGCATTTTTTAGTCTTCACCCATATTATGAAAATAAGCGGTCTTTGATACCTTGGAAGGATCAACTTTCAATGTGCCGTCCGTTTCTGCCTTTTTATATTCATCATCAAAAGCTATCATCGTATATTTTTCTACACTACTACGGTCAAAATCATACCTAGCATCAGTATCAAGATATATGTCATAAGCCGCATTATAGTTTTTATCGTCATTGATTAGAAAATTTCGGAACGTTAATCTTCTGACCCTATACTCATCTGCCAGATTATTGATTTGATTCATGTTTCGAATTAAACTATTATGAGCATTTTTACGCGCCTCATCAAATGCACCTACATCCTTTGATTTCAATTCAAAATCGCGCTTACATTCTATATGCGCACAAACTTTATCATGCAGATCTCCGAGAATTTTAAGATGATTATCACGTTCTTCTGGATTTTCATTTTGTAAAATTTTCTGCTTCAGAGCTTCTTTTCTTTCTTCATAGAAATTTGCGGCATAAACCTCCGCGGTCATTAGTGAGTTAGCCGAGCCAATCATTTCTTCACGATCTTTCTCGTATTTCGAAGGATAGCAGGCATCATATTCCGCCTCCTTCATTTTGAAAAATGCTCCGCCCACTTCATCTTCCCATTTCATAAATTCAGTTTCAGATATTTTATTAGCTTTCACTCTTCGATCAAAAGCCTGCTCCGCCCCCATGTAATAACGCGCCCAGTGTCTTGTATCCTCGCGCCTCCGTTCCATGAATTCCTCTTGACGTTTTACTCGTTCCGCAAAATCATCAAATGCACTCGTATTTTTATTTTGACTATTAGAATTCGACAGTCTCTCCCCGGACACTTTACCTCCTTTTTATTTATTTTATCACCGTTTTACCTAATTAAAACCTCTTTACATTTTTAAAAATCTCTGGTAAAATAGGTAAATAATTTATGGCTAGTCAAAAGGAAGTGATCAAATTAGGCGGCACCGTCGTCGATGCATTACCAAATACTCAATTTCGAGTAGAACTTGAGAATGGTCATATTATTATTGCGCACATGAGCGGAAAAATGCGCAAAAACTTTATCCGTCTTGTGCCAGGTGACAAGGTTGAGGTTGAACTTACCCCTTACGATCTTACGAAGGGCCGTATCAGCTTCCGCCTTAAATAATATCAACCCTATTTTGGCGAACTCTGAAAAAATTTCCGCTTTTTCATTAGTACCTGAAATAGATTAACAAGGAAAGGATTTTTACACAGTGAAAGTACGTGCAAGTGTAAAGAAAATCTCCCCTGATGATATCTATGTTCGTCGCAAAGGCGTACTGCGTGTCATCAACAAGAAAAAACCTAAGAATAAGCAAAGGCAGGGTTAAGCATGGCAAGAATTGCTAGCGTAGTCATCCCTTCCGAAAAACAAGTATGGATTGCCCTTACTTACATTTTTGGTATCGGACGCACTACCTCAAAAGCCATCCTTGCGGAGGCCAAAATTGAGCCTACCACTCGGGTGAAAGATCTCACCGAGGCTGAGGAACAGAAAATCAACGACATTATTTCTAGCAAATATCAAGTCGAAGGTGATCTGCGTCGCCTCGTAACAAACAATATCAAACGCATTAAGGACATCAATTCCTACAAGGGTGTCCGCCACAAGGCTGGTCTTCCAGTCAACGGCCAACGTACTCGTACGAACGCACGTACACGTAAGGGTAAGGCGATCGCGGTCGGTGGAACACAACCAAAAGCAGCAAGTAAAACCTAGTTAGTGGAGTAAAAATATGACAGAAGAAGTTAGAACTGAAGAAGTCAAAGTCAAAACCAAGAAAGGCAAGCGTATTGTCACTTCTGGTCAGGTCCACATCAAGGCCACCTTTAATAACACCATCATCAGCATCTCAGACAAGAAAGGCCAAGTCCTCGCTCAGTCATCTGCTGGTGCTAACGGTTTTAGAGGTTCCAAGAAGGGTACAGCTTACGCTGCTCAAATCGCCGCTGAAAAAGCTGGTGAAATCGCCAAAAAAGATCACGGTCTGAATTCCGTCGACGTTTACGTCAAGGGTATCGGTCTCGGTCGTGATAGCGCCATCCGTGCTATCTCTGGTCTTGGCATCAAAATTGATAGTATAACCGACCAAACACCTATCGCTCATGGTGGTGTACGGCCTAAAGGAGAGAGGAAACCGTAATGGCACGAGATAAATCTCCAATTGTCAAACAAAGTCGTCGCGAGGGCTTTGCCCTAGCACCAAAAGCTCACAAAATCATGGCTAAAAAATCTGGTATTCCAGGTCAGCACGGTGATATGCGAGTTCGCGGTGGTAGTTTGTATCTTACCCAACTTCGCGAAAAGCAAAAAGTTCGTAGACTCTATGGTCTTCTCGAAAAACAATTTGCTAAATTGATGAAAGAAGCCCAAAAGGCCGAAGGTCTAACCGGTGAAATCCTTCTAGAATTCCTAGAACGCCGCGCAGATAACGTTGTTTTCCGCGCTGGTTTCGCTTCTACTCGTCGCCAAGCACGCCAACTTGTCTCTCACGGACACTTCACTCTTAACGGTCGCCGTGTTGACATCCCTTCAATCCGCTTGAAGGCTGGTGACAAACTCGAAGTACGCGCTAAGTCTCAAAAGTCTGAATACTTCAAGAATCTCGACAACATCGTCGCTGCAAGTGGCGTTACTCCACTCAGCTGGATGAAGTCTGATGCTAAGAAAATGACTATCGAAATTACTGGCAAGCCAAAACGCGAAGAAGCCGAAGCAGGCATTAACGAACAACTAATCGTTGAGTATTACTCACGCTAAGGAGAACAATGACAACAAAAGTAATTCACGAAGCAAATCTTGCAGAAGTCATCGACGTATCCGAGAACTGTGCCTCATTTGTAATCAAACCACTTTACTACGGCTATGGTAACACTTTAGGTAACTCTCTCCGCCGCGTCTTACTCTCAAGTATTAAGGGTGCTGCAATTACTTCCTTCAGTATCGAAGGTACTACTCACGAATTCACTGCAATCGAAGGTATTCGTGAAGATGTCGTCGACATCATGCTCAACCTTAAAAACATTCGTTTTAAGAGCCACTCCGACGCTCCAGTCGAGCTTACTCTTGAAATCAAAGGTAGCGAACAATCCAAAAAAGATGGTGACGCACGTGTCGTCGCCGGCGATATTAAACTCACTAACGAAGTTGAAATCGCTAACCCAAACCAGGTAATTTGTCACATTGATGATCCAAATTACACTTTGAAGATGCGCTTCATCGTCGAATCTGGCCGTGGTTATCTTACTATTGAGCGCTCAGCCGAAGAACGCATCCACAGCGACATGATCGCTCTCGATGCCGTCTTCACCCCTGTAATTCGCGTTCGTTTCAATGCTGAAAACACTCGTGTTGGTCAAGATATCAATCTTCAACAATTGACTATCACTGTCGAAACCGATGGTACCATCACCCCACGTGAAGCTTTCGAAGAAGCCGCTGCGATTCTGGTCAATCAATACCAGGCTCTTGCTGGGAAAACCGTCGCTGACACCGCTCCAGCTCCAGGCTCCAAGAACGAACAGGAAGATGCTGGTCTGATGCTTCCAATCGAAGAGTTAGGCCTTTCAGCTCGTACTGCTAACGCTCTTGTGAACAACGCAATTCACACTATCAGAGACCTCGTTGTCTTGTCTGAAACCGACCTCAAGGACCTCAAAGGCTTCGGTCAAAAGGCTCTTGATGAGGTTAAAAATAAACTTAAGGAGTTAAATATCTAATGCATCGCCACGGATATAAAGGCCGCAAGTTCGGCCGTGAAACCGACCAGAGAAGGGCACTACTACGTGGGCTGATGTGCTCTCTGATCAAATACCAGTCGATCACCGTGACTCTAGCTCGCGCTAAAGAAATGCGCCGCTATACCGAGAAGCTTATCACCATCGCTAAAAAAGGTGGTCTCACTAATCGCCGTCTCCTCATCGCAAGATTGGATGACCTTGAAGTTGCAGACCTCTTGATGGATGTTATTGCTCCTCAAATCGAACGTGATTCTGGTTACCTCAGAATTGAACGCGCTAGCTTCCGCAAGGGTGACCACGCTGAAATGGGTACTATCTCATTTGTCGATTCTATCAATCTAAATAAGGAGGCTAAATAATGAAGACTTTTAGCCAAAAATCCGCTGAAATCAAGCGCGAATGGTATGTTATCGATGCCGCTTCTTTACCACTTGGTAAATTAGCTGTCGTCATCGCTGACAAACTCATGGGTAAGTCTAAAGTTACTTACACTCCACATATTGACAATGGTGACTACGTCATCGTCTTGAACGCTAAGAACATCCAAGTTACTGGCAACAAGATGGTTGAAAAAATGTACTACCGTCACAGTGGCTTCCCAGGTGGTCTCACCGAGCTCAAACTCGAAGAAATCATCGAGAAGAATCCAGCTTACGCCATCAAAGAAGCTGTCAAAGGCATGCTTCCAAAGAACAAGCTCGCTGACGATCGTTTAGCTCGTCTCCGTGTCTTCAATGGCGCTGAGCACACTCATTCCGCTCAAAATCCAAAGGAGATTAAATAATGGCAACCAAATATTCCTACGGACTTGGTCGTCGCAAAGCAGCTACTGCTCGCGCACGTCTATTTAAGGGTAAAGGTGAAATCACCATCAATAACAAGCCAGCTTTGGAATATCTTTCCTTAAACAAAAGCTTGCTCGCTGAAGTGACCGATCCTTTAGCTCTCGTTAACAAGCAAAAAGAATTTGATGTTACCATCCTGGTTTCCGGTGGTGGTCTAGCTGGTCAAGTTGACGCAATCAAATTGGCAATCTCTAAGGCTCTTACCTTGGAATTCCCAGATTTACGTCCAGTCTTGAAGAAAGCTGGTCTCATCAAGCGCGATCCACGCGAAAAAGAACGCAAAAAATACGGTTTACGTTCTGCTCGCAAACGCGAACAATTCTCCAAGCGTTAATCAAAAGAAAATACTCCTCTTCTGGGGAGTATTTTTTATGACAAGAAAGCATTTTTATGCGAAGAGAGTATTTTTTTATGCCGAGAAAAAAGCCCGTGAATCACGGGCTAGGCAGACATTGCTTCAAGATTGTAATTTTCCCGAAGAAACTTACTAAAATCCCGAATCCAGCAGGTCGCCAGATGCCGATAAGTCTGCGAAATGCGCAGTACGATGGTTTTGGTTTCCTTAAAATCTCTGTAATCCGAGAGAAAGGTTAATTCCGCCCCCGTAAATGTGCCAAGAGAATCTTCTAATAATCGAAATTCCACCTCGTCTGGCAGCTTATCCTGAATATAATTGATCGTGAAGTAGCTCCACCCGAGTTCCTTACTCAGACTGAGCTCGATACCAGCAGTTTTCGCGTGCTGACTATTGAATCTCTCAAAAAACTTTGTCATTTCTTTACGCATAAAAAATACCCCCATTCTAGGTTCTATTGTTTAACATAAGCAATCTCTATTATTATAACCCAACATAAGCGAAATCGGTCAAAAAATAGAAAAAATCCGTCTAACATAAGCGAAATCAATCAAAAGTCGAACAAAAATCCGCAATATCCGCTATAATAAAGTCATGGCAGAAACTAATGAATCCGCAGTGCTTTATCAAATCAATCTCAAAAACTTGATTAAAGCTCTCAAATCACCTTCTTATCTCAAACGTTTTATTAATTATAATAAACATATTGTATTGTATTTTGTTTTCGGCGTCCTCACTACCGTCGTCAACCTTATTAGTTTTTATATCTTTGCTGAAATTCTCCAGATTGAAACCATTCCAGCCACCATTTGGGCCTGGGTCGTTGCTGTAGCCTTTGCTTTTATTACCAATCGTCTCTATGTTTTCGAAAGCACCGCCAAAACTCACGCCGCCATCCTCCGCGAAGCCATACTTTTTTTCATTGCACGCCTAGTTACACTCGGCATTGAAGTCTTTATCATGTGGCTCTCCGTCGATGTTTGCGGTCAAAATAAACTTATCTGGAAAGTTATCTGTAATATTATTGTCATTATCGTAAACTATACTCTCAGTAAAGCTGTCGTTTTCTCCAGTAGCCGTACTTCCAAACGTCTCGGAAAACGCCAAGATAAAAAGAATAGTCAATAATTGCTTCACCTAAC
The DNA here is from genome assembly GCA_963515485.1 of uncultured Candidatus Saccharibacteria bacterium. GTDB lineage: Bacteria > Patescibacteriota > Saccharimonadia > Saccharimonadales > Saccharimonadaceae > Nanosyncoccus. Next base: position 43,549 of record CAUPWD010000004.1, read on the forward strand.
CGCGAAATCAATTCGATATATCTACTACAAGAAACCGGACACTAATTCCGCTTGCCAAAACATCCAAAAAGATGTATAATATAAATATTGTTGGGCACTTACCTACAAAGGGGGAAATGTAAAATGATGAATTTTAAACATGAGGATCTACCTTATAGAACATTAACTGCCACTGATAAGAAGTGCATGATACCTGAAATATTAGAGTGTACACCTGATGGTAGACTTACTTTTGGCCAAGTAGTTGAGTTGCATGAATCCGCAGCTACGGCTGAACGTTCATGGCGTATTAATGAGCATAAGTCTAATCATCACTTTGATGAATGTTGCAAAGAACACAATAAATATCCTAATTGCAATTACCAGAAAGCAGGCTACCACGAGGATAAAGCTGAATGGTATGCCTATATGGCCGAACTACGCCATAAGCAACATGACGCTTTTATGGAGCTCTTAAGAAATTAGCAATTTAAAGATTTTTGATTATTTAACATAATTTTAAATTTCGTATCCATCAAACCAATGCCCAACAACACGGGAGTCAGCAGGCTCCCATTTTTTATCCTTCATAAAAAACTTACTCTACGGTTTGCGTTTTATGTTAAATCTGGTATAATATATAAGTCACGTATATGCGCCTACATTTTTGGCGTGCACATTAACAAGGAGGGTGTTTATGTCAGAAAATTCTGAAATTGCCGTACTGAAAATAAACTTATGCGAAACTAATCGCAGTATTGAGAAGGCCGAAGCCAATCATGACTTAATTCGTGCCGAGTACGATGCTACCATTAAGCGTCACAGTGCCTTTTATGGGCCGATTGAAAGACTACGAATTCAGCTTGCCTCTGAAAATCTCAAATCCAGACCCCAGAGAAGTCTTATTGAGACATTGAATCAGGAACTTGAAGATCTGCTTAAAGAGCAAGGTGTTGTAAAGTCGGAAATCGATAGCCTTAAGCGCAAAAAAAGTCGTGCTTACAGTGAAATTCAAACTTTGAAAAACAAATTAAAAAAGTTAGATGAAAAAATTCGTTCCAAAAGTGGTAACCTAGAGCCATACAAAAGGCCGCGCAGAAATTAAAACAGAGAGGGGAATTATGCCGCAAAAATTCATCACTGAAAAATTAATACGCAGTAGCTGACTAATCATTCAACTTGAAATTTTTAAGAACCGGAGTCTCTTCGGTTCTTTTTTATGGACAAAAATTAGTAAAATAAAAATTCCAAGTCTACTTACGAACTTCGGACCAGAATCCCCATTTGCTTTTGATGTATTTTTATCTGTTATCAAGTTGACTCTATCTAGAAAAAGTTATAGAATATTAAGTAATTAATAAGAAAAAACTACAAAGTTGAGGTTGTAGTTTTATAAATAAAGGAAGATCGAGACTCACAAGATGAGCCAAACAGAAAAATCCAAAAAACCAGTTATTGTTGCCCAAATTATGGGTAAATGGATTGGCGGCGGCGTCGAATCTGTGATTATGAATTACTATCGTCACCTCGATCACACCAAAGTCCAATTTGATTTTATCTGTGACGAAGATTCTACTCGCATCCCATATGACGAAATTAAAAAATTCGGTGGTCGCGTCTTCCTGGTGCCAAAATACCAAAAACTACCTCAGTATCTCAAGGCTCTCGAAGATTTATTCCGCAAAAACCAATATCGCATCGTTCACTCCAACGTAAATACTCTCTCAGTTTTTCCACTTTACGCCGCGAAAAAAGCTGGGGTACCTATTCGCATTTCTCACAGTCATTCCACCAGTAACGCTCGCGAATGGAAACGCAATATTATCAAAAATATTTTACGTCCATTTAGCAAAAAATACGCCACAGATTATTTTGCTTGCTCCGAACTAGCAGGACGCTATCTTTTTGGCAATAAAACTTTCGACCAGGGTAAAGTAAAAATCATCCATAATGCCATCGATCTCGATAAATTCAAGTTTGATCCAGAAGCCCGCAAAAAACTTCGTAAAGAACTAGATATAAAAGAAAAAACCGTCGTTATCGGACATGTCGGACGTTTCGTCAAGCAAAAAAATCACGATTTTCTGATTGATGTATTTAAGGAATATCATACTAAAAACCCAGACTCTAAACTTCTCCTCATCGGCACCGGCCCACTCGAAGAAAAAACTAAAGCCAAAGTCGAAAAACTTAATCTCTCAGATCCCGTAATATTCCTAGGTCAACGCGAAGATACCAATAAGCTTTACTCCGTGATGGATATTTTCTGCTTGCCAAGCCTATACGAAGGCTTACCAGTTGTCGGCGTAGAATCTCAATCCGCAGGACTACCGATCATTTTTTCGAATGGAGTGACACGTGAGATTATCATCTCTAAAAATGCAAAAATAGTCGAAGCTCAAGAGGTAAAGGCTTATATTAAAAAAATAGATAAAATTATTCAAGGTAATAGACAAAGCGTTAAACAAAGAACCACCGCAACTATTAGTGAGAATATGAGTATACAAAAAGAAGCTATAAAACTTGAGAAACTATATTGTAAGCCCATAAAGATACTGCACCTCATTAGTACTAGTTTATTTTCTGGGGCTGAAAATGTTGCATGTCAAATTATTAACCTATTTAAGGATGACACCAACTACGACATGAAGTATTGTGCAGTTGTCGGAAAAAATAAACCCGCCCTGGAAATTAGAAAAATCCCAGTTTTAGAGTTAAACAAGTTTAATATTCATGATATAAAAAAGGCAATTAGCGAGTATAATCCAGATATAATTCATGCACATGACCCAAAATCAACTATAGTATCTGTTATTGCCTCAAGGGGAAAGAAAATAATATCCCATATACATTCCAACCATCGGTATATGCGAAAAATTAGCATAAAGTCACTTATTTTTCATTTTTACATAGAAAGGATGATATCCGATATTATCTGGGTTTCCGACTCCGCATTAAACGATTATATTTTCAATAAAATAATTAATAAAAAAATTAATTCTATCATACTCCGTAATGTGGTAAATCCATATGAACTTAAAAAAATTGCTGGAAATGATAAAAATAAATATTCATTTGATCTAATATTTTTAGGCAGACTGGAAGACGTAAAAGATCCATTGCGGTTCATAAGGCTTGTTAGGCAAATCAAACAACTTAGAAATATCAAAGTCGCCATGGTCGGAGATGGAACGATGCGTAATGAGGTAGAGCAAGAAATACACAAATATTCATTAGACAAGAATATAATGATGTTTGGAAATCAAATTAATCCATATAAAATACTACTAAACTCAAAACTCTTGCTAATTACTTCAAAGTACGAGGGAACACCAATGAACGCCCTAGAAGCAATAGCCTGTAATATACCGGTCGTATCTACGCCAGTGGATGGACTCTTGGAAATAATAGATAAAAAATATCTATGCACCAGCGATAGAGATTTTGTAAAAGTAATTATTGGCTTACTAGAAGATCAAGAAAAAGTAAACAAGTACAAAGAGGAATTAAAACTAATAGACTCAACTATAAACAACATCGAAAACTATAAGGCTAATATAGAAAAACTTTATAATTAAAATGGATTTAAAAATAACTGAAGAGAAGAATATTGGCAACAAACTATATTTTATAGGGATATTATTTTTGCAGATGTCTCACACTTGTATGAATATAGTATTTTTGTCGAGATATCTAGTTACTATAAAATTATTAGGTATTTTACTGCTTATATGTTATTTTGTAATTAATCTAAAGTATAAAAATATAAACAAAAATAAGGTAATTTTATTATCTCTTGTAACCATTAGTGGATTAATAAGCTATATTTTGACCACAGACACAACTATAATCGAATTGGTTATCATGGTAATGGCTTCAATAGGATTGGACTTTAATAAGGTAGTAAAGAAAGATTTTATAGCGAAGATACTTATACTTATACTTATAGTATCCTGTTACTATTTAGGATATACAACGTCTGATTTTACGATTCTCAGAAATGGAGAGTTAAGAAGTTCATTTGGGTTTTACCATCCAAATATTTTTGGATTATACGTAATGATATTATTCTTAGAATATATCTACATAAAAAGGATTAAAAATATTAAACTAATCTTAGCCGCGACATTTTTAGCAGCATCAATAGATATTACAGCAAATTCAAGAAGTGCAGTTCTTGGAATAATTGTAGCAGCATTGCTTCTCGTTTGGGATAAAATTACCGCAAAAATATTATACACAAAAGTAATTTCATTTATTCTTAAAAATTTATATGTAATATTGTCAATACTATCCATAGGATTAACAATATTGTTTATCAATAACAATGATATGGCCATATGGATTAATAAGATATTATCCGAACGGCTGCTTATACAGGCAGAATTTTTAGAAAAATATACATTAAACTTCTTTGGAAATGCAATTGACTACACAAAAACATTAGATAATGGATATATTAGATATTTATTAAATTACGGAATTTTTGCGGCCATACTTTTTGCAGCCATAAGTTATAGTAGTATTAAAAAAAGCATAAAAAATAAAAATCTATATATTACAATATATATGTTAATTTTTCTAATCTATATGATGAGCGAACAATCGATATTCTACATATACTTCAATATATTTCTTCTTTACGCTTTTACGGAACCTGACAATAAAAATAAGGGAATAGAAACTAATGCCTAAAATATCTATAATTATCCCAGCATATAACGCAGAAAAATACATTAATGAATGTATTGATTCTATCTTGAAAAATAGTAAGGAATCTTTGAATCAAACTGAAATCATCGTTATTAATGATGGGTCTACCGATCGTACTTTAAAAAAACTTGAGAAATATAAAGAGAATAACATCATACATGTATATACAACAAAAAATCAAGGAGTTTCCGCTGCACGTAATTATGGCATAAAGCTTGCAAAGGGAGACTGGATCACTTTTATTGATGCGGATGATAAAGTAACTGAAGGATTTGTTGATCAAAATATAAATGAACTTAACAATAGTGCACTTATAAAGACAACGATATCGACCAACAATTACAATAACCAAATCAAAGACAAAACTACTATCTCCATTCAACATCTTTTATCAAAATTAACCTACGGGGAAATGCCTGCCTTTATCTTCTCATACTTCTTTAAAAAAGACATCGTAAAACAAATACATTTTAATAAAAACATTCACTTCATGGAAGATTCACTATTTTTGATTGAATACCTAAACAAAACAAAAGAAAAATATAATGTAGAAACAAATCTAGCATCTTATTTATATAATAATAACCAATGTTCTGCATCAAATAATTCAAAAAATATAATAAGAAATATTTTGGACGCAGAACAAGTTTTTCTATTAAGATTCAAAGACCAGAATATTGATAGACGAAGAGCACAAGCTTATAAACTAAAAATATATGAAAATCAAATATCAAAGATAGATAATCAAACTGATTTTATTAATCTAAAAACCAATAAAGATATTAAACTATTATTCCAAAAAGAAATTAAGAATAATAAAACTACACTTTTTTGGAAAGTATATCTCGTGTCAATTTTAAAAATACCCTACATGATGTTTAATCTATATAAAATAATGAGAAATCTTATAAAAGAATTAAAGCATGCCTAAAATATCTATAATTATCCCAGCATATAACGCAGAAAAATACATTAATGAATGTATTGATTCTATCTTGAAAAATAGTAAGGAATCTTTGAATCAAACTGAAATCATCGTTATTAATGATGGGTCTACCGATCGTACTTTAAAAAAACTTGAGAAATATAAAGAGAATAACATCATACATGTATATACAACAAAAAATCAAGGAGTTTCCGCTGCACGTAATTATGGCATAAAGCTTGCAAAGGGAGACTGGATCACTTTTATTGATGCGGATGATAAAGTAACTGAAGGATTTGTTGATCTACTAAGATTGAATACAAATAAAGAAACATCCCTTGTTATATTGAACTATCAAGAAGGTATTATCTTAGATAAAAAAGACCTGATCAGAAAAACTCTTTCTACGCAAAATTTTCTTGCCGCACCATTTCTTAAGCTTTATTCGACAAACTTTTTGAAAAAAAATCAAATCTTATTTGACACCAAAATTATTATTGGCGAAGATTTATTGTTTAATCTTTCTGTTATCCTTAGAAGTAAAAAAATAGAAGCCACTAATATAAAGTATTACCTCTATAGACAAAACAACGCTTCAGCAACTAAAACTTTTAATCCAAGGTTAATCGAATCAGATAAAAATTTCTATATACATTTAACCCAATTATTTAATTCTCAAAAACATAACCAGGAACTATATAATAGGCTTATAAATTGCGAAAAAAGTAAAGCTATATTATCATTAATTACGAGAATCTCTTTTGTCGATAGTTTTAATGAAGCAAAAATCCAATATCAAAATATCGATATATTTTTCTACAAACCAAAATATAGTTATTTAACTACAACACAAAAGATGATTTTATACCTGCTGTTGAATAAATTATATTTTTCACTATTTATAATCATGAAATTTAGAACATCTATCGGAAAAATGAGAAATAAAAAAGAAAGGTTCATTAAACTATGAAGAATAACAAAATAGGAATCATTACATTCCATAATTCAAACAACTGTGGTTCAATGCTAGAATCTTTTGCTATGAACCGAATCGTAGACTCCATAGGATTTGATTCGGAAATTATCAACTATAGTTCAGAAGGACAGCAACAATTATATAAATCTTTATTTCCATGGAATAGTCTAAAAAATTTTATTAAAAACATTCTTTTATTGCCACATAAAAAGCGACTAGATTGTAACAATAGAAAATATCAAGAATTTAAACGAAAATATATGAGTTTAAACTCTCAACAGATTCAAACCGAAGAACAAGTTCGTAAACTAAAATATGATGCAGTAATCGCAGGCAGCGATCAAATATGGAATGTGACGATTGAAGACTACAATGATGTGTATTTTTTGCCATGGGTTCAGGATGGATTAAGGATAGCTTATGCGCCAAGTTTTGGAGCAAAAAATCCTTCTAAGTATGATTCAAAAAGAATCACGGAATACAGTGATTTCCTAAATAGATTCGATGCTTTATCGATTAGAGAAAATAATGGACAGAAATGGATTAAGGAAATTAGTGGGAGAGACGCTAAGATTGTCCTAGACCCAACTTTACTATTGACTATAGACGAGTATCGAAGGCTGGAACGTAAAAATATGAAGTTACCAGAAAAATATATCTTTTTCTATAGTCCAAGCTTTGATTTAGGTATCTGCGAATTCGTCAAACAGGTAAGCAAAAAATACAACCTTCCAGTAATTACTTGGAGCGCTAAGCCATTTTATGTAAAAAATGTTTGGAGGTATGGATTTAAATTACCAGATTATGAAGATCCGTCCACCTATTTAACTTTAATCAAAAATGCAACATTGGTATTTACAACTTCTTTTCATGGAACAATTTTCTCAAGTTTATATCACAAAAAATTCTTTGTTCTTAAAAACGGCGGAATGTATGGCAATGATGATCGTGTGATTACCCTAGTAGATAAATTAAAGCTGGGTAAACACCTCATTGGGTATGATTTTAAAAAAGAATTTAATTATCTAGCTGAAACTGATTATTCTGAATTCGATATGACATTAGAAGTCGAGAAGAAAAAATCTCTAGATTTTTTGAAGAATAGCTTGTCTCATTTAAAGGGGAAAAATGAAAAATCTAAGTAAAAATCTTATATATAATATAATCTACCAGGTATTGTTATATATTATTCCATTTATATTAACTCCATATCTTTCTCGCACTCTTGGTGTAACACAGATTGGTGAATATTCTTATACATATTCAATCGTTTATTATTTTATGCTATTCACTCTTTTAGGAATAAACAACTATGGCGTAAGAAAAATATCAAAGACAAAACGCAAAAAAGACATACTAGGAGAAACATTCTCTTCTATATATGGCCTACAATTATTTCTTGGCCTAATTTCGTTAATTGTATATAACTTAGTATCAGTCGTCTTTTTAAGTACTCACTATACTATATTATTAATACATAATTTATTTCTAATTTCCGCAATAGTTGACATTAACTGGTTTTTCTTTGGTATCGAAAAATTTAACATCACAGTTACTAGAAACGCAGTAATTAAAATAATATCGACACTTCTAATCTTTGTGTTGGTAAAAAATCCAGATTCTATCCTGACCTATACCATGATTATGGCCGGAAGTACGTTACTGAGTCAATTATACTTAGTTGCCATACTGCATAAATATATAGTTTTTCGTCCTCTAAATATTTTTAAATCGATAAAGCTTCACTTTATAAAATGCCTAGTATTATTCATTCCAGTTATTGCTTACAGTGTTTATCGAGTTATGGACAAAACAATGATTGGTGGTATTGTTTCTACTACTGAGCTTGGATATTATGAGAATGCTGAGAAGATAATTAATATCCCAATTGGAATTCTCACGGCAATCGGAACGGTTATGCTCCCGTTTATATCTAAGCAAACTGAAAAAAATCAGTCAACTATGAATGATAAAAAAAATGGCGTTCTATACAGGATGTTTCAGGTATGTTTTATGATCATGTTTCCGATGGCGTTTATATTGTTTGCAATAGCAAAAGATTTTACTTCTATATATTTTGGTCCTGGTTTTGAAAAAAGTGGTGATATTCTTATGTTACTCTCCTCCACAATTATTTTCGCCACAGTTGCTAATGTAATCCGGACAAACTATCTAATTCCTAATGAGAAAGATAGAATCTATGTTTCCTCGACGATTGTAGGAGCAGTTGTGAATTTGATTCTAAATCTAATCTTTATAAAAAGCTTTGGGGCAATTGGTGCTTGTATTGGGACAATTGCCGCAGAGGCTTCAGTAATGTTTTACCAAATTATCGCCACTAAAGATAACATTAATTATAAAAAAGTTTTTCTATCAATTTTTGCGCTAATAATTAAATGCGTAGTGACCACATCGATTTGTATAGTATCAGTAAGTTTGCTTAAAGCTCAAGGGATTCTTAAAATTATCCTCGAACTGAGCCTATTTGCTGCTCTGTATCTATTGATTAATATTAAACTGTTGAAAAAAATAATAAACAGAGGAGAAGATAATATTTGGGAGATATGAAAATGCCAGGAGACAGTTTAATAAGAAAAAAATACGATTCAATAGACTGTATAGAAGATTTAATCCCACTAATCTCGGATTTAGATGATGGCGAGACTCCATGGCTTGAATTTAAGGCTATAAACAATCAAGAATGTAAAAAAGAGAAAGATTTTCTATTACACCAAAAATCACTTTTAGCAAAAGAAATTTGTGCTTTTTTAAATACATCAGATGGAATTGTTGTATGGGGAGTTGACTATTCTGTGTCTGACGGAATTAAAATCCGTAATGATTACAATGGAAACTTATATGAGGTACTAGATTCATGTATCCAAACAATAGTTGAACCAGCTCCTTCTGGAATCGATTTTAAAAGCATAGAAAAAAATAATAAAAAAGCTTTGTTGATTTTTGTACCAAAAAGTAATATGATGCCGCATCGCGTCTGGGGTGGTGCAGATAGTCAAATTAAACGCAACTATTACGTAAAATCTGGTACAAATAGTGTTGCAATAAACGAAAGCATAGTCCGATTATTATACCGTTCCGATGGCTACGTTCCACGAATTTCAACTTTTATAGAACCTAAGTTTATATCTAGTAATCTTATGTGTCTGGAGATATTAGCCAACCCTGATAGTATATATTATATTGATAAATACTATACCAAAGGAGAGGTAATTTTATTAGATAAAAATGGTGATCCCATATTAACTGAGTTAGATACAAATGCATGGATTGAGATAGAGAAAAATAAACTAGTACCTACAATTGCAATATATCCATCTAATAGTCCTATCCAGCTTTATAATATGAGCGTAGAGCCAATTGACCTTTCTAATACCGGATATTTTACTCAGGGTCCGAAAAATATACGTGGATTTGTAGCTGATAATGTTCTGAATATAGAAAGGGAAGGCTTCAATAATGTAAAATTCATTGTAACAAGGTCCTATTTTGCATGTAATAAGGTGTCAATTACTATTGATAAAAGACTTTACATTCTAAATACTTTTTCACATATAGGATATTTAGTTGATAATGGCAGAAGCAACCTTTGCTTTGTAAGAAAAGAAATTTTTAGAAAAATAGAAAGTGACTATAATATAAAAATTTATGTTTTAAATACGTATGTTGATAATAACATTGTAAATGATTATGATTATAATGGTATAGACCCATGTAATAATGGGAAGATAAGTGTTAGCTTCATAAAATATATACTCAATAATATTAAAGATCTATAGAAGTAGATAGAGTTTTTGCTGTACCCACAGGGGTATATTTTTCTACATTTTATCAAAAGCCAAAAATTAGGTTAAACTGGAACCACGAAATCCCAAAAAATGAAATCATTATGAATAAATAAAAAAACACTTCAACCTACAGGAATAGGAATTGTTTTTGTCTATCCAAAAAACTACTCTCACGTATAGGTATTATTATTTAGTAAGTCCGTTTAACTTTTCTGAAAAACATTGAATACCAAGAGTATTAATTACAGAAATATTCGCATTGGTCTTCGTTAGGTTATTGTTTTTTAATAATTTATTTACATTCTTCTCTAATTCTGTATCAAGAACATTTAATTTATTTTGTTCAATAGTAACAAATGAATACGCACTACACCACCCCGATATTTTCTCTGAAATTTTAGTTACTGCTTCAAAAAAAGAAATTTTCTTTCTTTTATTTTGTCTTATTAATTCTGTTATGCTTTCTGTTATATTTCTATAAGACTCATCAGCAATATATACTTTGTCGCTCCGAAACATTATTCCTAAAAAAGTTTTATCTTGTAAAGGACCGATAACCGAGTGCTTTTCTTTAGTTTTTGAATTACCAAGTTTGTATAGTTTTAAACCTATTCCCGAAAGAAAATTGTTTGCATCATCGAAGGCCTGCCTTGCTTTATTTTCATCCGCAGTTAAAATGATAATATCATCAGCATAACGAACCATCATATAATCCTTCGATTCCATAAAAGCATCAAAGTCGGAAAGATAAATATTTGAAAAAAGAGGAGATAATACATCCCCTTGCGCTATACCATTAACATTATCAGGTGTATATTCTTTTTTTACTTTATTTTTATAATCTAATTTAGATGATGCATCAATGTCATTAAAAATGATTTCACGAATCAATTCATTAATCGAGCAGTCTGGAAGAGGTTTTAGAACTTTTTCTAATAAATCTTGCTTATTTATATTATTAAAAAAATGAATAATATCCGTCTTACAACAATATCTATGGCCATCTCTTCTATATTTCTGCACAGTCTTTATTGCCTTCTCAACACCACCACTAGGCATAAAAGCAAAACTTACGTTATTATTTATATTATACATTTGATTAAAGGTCTTTACGGTCGCATTAAAAATGGACCTCTGAACGATCCTATCTTGAATGGATGAAATCTTAATCTCTCTAAAGTCGCCTTTATTCTTAGGTATAAGATGCAATCGAAGTTTACCAAAGTGATAACTACCAGACTTTAGTTTTGCCTGAATAGTCTTTAGATGTTCGCTTAAATTAACTTCAAAATTTTTTATTGTTACTCCGTCAGATCCATACGAATACGGATTCTTTTTTATCTCTAGCCAGGCTTTCTTAAGCGATCTCAGATTACTGATACGATTAATTAATAATGTTTTCTTACTCATGATAAAAATTCTTTCTGTTTGACCCTCAAGCTAGAAAAAACGTTTTTCTAGGCACCATCAAAAGAAGGGGGATATACTACAATCAGAGTTGATCGTGATTTTGAGGTAGTTACCGAGCACTAGAATTGCGACCAGCAACATAATCACATGCATCATTCTGATTGTTTGACAACGTCGATTACTGATAGTTCCAGTAAATAATTGTCTATTTAAGATTCTACTAATAGCATTATATATATTATATCTAATACTTACAATAAAATCAACAACTATCTTGGACTTTTTTCGTCCATTGTCCACTTGTGCAAACTTCTCTAACACATCTTCCTCTCTTTTAAATTTAGTATTAGTTGTCCCTTGAGGCTCAATTATTAATTGATGGATACAAACAACTCTTGCAGAGTAGAATATACTACAATCAGACTTGATCGTGATTTTGAGGTAGTTACCGAGCGCTAGAATTGCGACCTGCAACATAATCACATGCATCATTCTGATTACGTTTACACAATGTTTTTTTGTTAAGTAAAATTTTCGAAATTTTACTTAACAAAATTTTATCACATTTTTGAAAAGCTACATTATTATTTTTATTAAAAATCAGACCTCATTAGTTAACTTTTGTAAGAATTCTTATACCCTACACCACCACCTCAAACTCCGCCCCACGCCTCTCACTACTTCGAAGCACAATCTTATGCCTCTGTCTTTCTGTCAAATTCTTCGCAATCGCCAACCCAACCAATGACCCGTCTTGTCTTCCGTCCTCGTCCTCGCCGCGTCTATTTGATAAAATCTCTCAAGAAAATCCGCTTCTAGTCTTCTTTCTCCACTCTCACTCTAAAAGATGTATAATTGACCTATGAAACAAGAAAAACCCGTTAAAAAATCGAGACCACTTTTGTTCTTTTTCCAGCTTCTCGCTGCATTATCCAGCCTCACCATGCTCTATTTTTTGTATCAAGCTCAAATTCTGCCGATTCAACTTTTTGGCCTTATCGCTATCTTATATCTTCTCCTAGTCGCCTTTTTGATCATCATTAATCGAAAAATTATCTTACTCGTCATCCTTCTTGTTCTAGATGTTGTTCTCAATATTGCACTCACTTTTGTATTTTATAAATATAACGGCTATTTTTCTCAGTTTAGCAAAAATGAAACCTACTTCGAAAAATATAGTCTTGTCACGCTGAAAGATAACGACCTTTCGAAATCCAACTCAAAAAACATTGCCCCACTAGGAATCTTAACTAGTGACCCTTATTTCGAGACCGTCAAGCAATATCTCGCCACCACAGAAGGTAACCATCCGGACCTCCTAAAAACCCCTCTCGAGGAAACTAATATCAAAACCTACGACAATCTCCTCACCCTCACTACCGCACTTATCACGCCTAAAACCGCGAGCGACAAACTCCAAACTATCTTCCTCGGCCATACTTATCTCGACACTCTAAAAGACAATAACGAATCTATCTATAACCAACTCCAAATTCTCGCCGACGTCGAAATTAAAGTCGCCCCTAAGCACGTTGAGACTACCTCTCACACTTCACTCGATACGCCTTTCACCATTTATCTTAGCGGCATCGATAATCGTGACCACACCCTACCTTTTGCCGCCCGCTCCGACGTTAATCTCATCATGGTAGTCAATCCCGCCAAGCACAAAATTCTCCTCCTTAATACTCCTCGTGATTTTTATGTCCCCCTCGCCATGAACGGCAAGCTCGATAAACTCACTCACGCCGGCCTTTATGGCGTCAATGAATCAATTCATACTCTCGAGAATTTTTACGGCATTAAATTCAATTACTATGCCCGTATCAATTTTGATGCCACCTCCGCCATCATCGATCAACTCGGCGGTGTCGACGTTCATATTCCATATGTCGTCAATACTTATCACGGTCACCGTCATTACGAGCCAGGGAATTATCATTTGAACGGCGATGAAGCACTCGATTTTGCTCGTGAACGCGTCTCGATTAGTTGGGCCGGAGGTGATCGTGAACGTGGACGCAATCAGGAAAAAATTATCACCGCTCTGCTCCAGAAACTTCAGCAAGACAAAACCAACCTCACTAAGTTAGATCAAATTTTCAATTCTATCGCCAAAAACATTCAAACCAACTTCACTCCCGACGACCTAAAATATCTTGTCCAAAAACAGCTCAGCATTTTTTCCAATTGGCAAATCGAATCTATCGACGTCGATGGTAAAGCCGATATCACCTCCACCTATACTTATCCAGAACCAAAGCATTTCGTTTGGCATCCATATCAAGATTCCGTCGATAAAGCCAAAGCCAAGCTCCAAGAATATCTCAACCAATAATCTAAGCTAGATCTAGAATATTTTAGATAGTAGCCCAATCCAAGCTCCCAGAATATCTAAAAATGCTAAAATAGTTTAATGACTATCAAAATTCGTCGCCTCATTCTACCTGCGCTGCTCGTCTCACAAATGTGTTTTATTTTCATCATGTCCTCTTTCGGCCATAACTCTTCTGATGCCCAAAGCAATCTTTTCGTTGATTTTATCGCCCAAAATTTTCCGCACGTGCGTCACGGTCTAGAGAATAACCTAATCAGTCTCAGCACTCTAATTTTTCTGGTGCGAAAAACCGCCCACTTCACCGAATATGCGATTTTAGGCGCTTTATTTTATCTTAATGTTATTCAACTTCCAAAGCTCAATCGTTACCCTAAAAAGATTCTCCTACCTATCTTTTTCAGCTTCCTTTACGCCTGCACCGACGAAATTCACCAAATCTTCGTCCCCGGTCGCTCTGCTCAGTTTCGAGATATTTTAATCGACACCCTCGGTGCGAGCTTTGGCTGTCTCTTAATTCACGCTCTTTTGACTTTATTCACTAAACTAAAATCAAATTCAAAAACCCAAAACCAGAGCCCCAGCCAAACCTCGACTAGTCCCCAAACCAAAAACTAAATAAAATCCAAATCAGCCTAAGCCGTATAGTAACTATAGTAGCCGTTCTTTTTGCCACTACGCTTATCTATCACCTGATTCAAAATCACCCCAGGCATATTAATCTCAATCGCTTCCAGCGCGCGCTTCGAATTTTGCAAATCTTCAATCGTGGTTTCGTTCGCCGCACAAACCATAATCACTCTATCAGCTCGCTTCGCCAAAATCAGAGAATCCGAAATTCCTTCAATCGGTGTACCATCGATTAGTACATAATCATAGTGCTTTTTCACTTCAGAAAGCAACATTTCCATCTTCTTTGATTCCAGAAGCTCACTTGGATTTGGCGGCACCACGCCACGCGTAATCACCTCGAGATTTTTCACATTAGTCTTCAATGCATACTGACGTAGTTTTTTCAAATCCCCTTCCGCCAAAATATTCGACAAACCAAACTGATTACTTAATTCGAAAATTTCGTGTTGGCGACCCAGGCGCATATCACAGTCAATCAAAAGTACCTTCTTGTTAGTCTTCGCAAAAGCCACCGCCAAGTTTGCAACAATAAAACTCTTACCTTCGTGCGCTCTCGAACTACAAAACAGCACTGTATTCGAATTCTGATTATTTAATGAGAAATATAAGCTAGTACGAATGGTACGAAAATCTTCCGCCACCGACATCTTCGGATTATCGCGTAGTACCAATTCCGAATCCTCATTAACTTCCACCTTCTCCGACTCTTCCACATTGGCGATTTCCGCTTCTTTTTCCGCCGCAATTTTCTCTTGCTCTAGCGCAATTTTCTCTTGGATCGCTTTTTCTTCCGCAATAATCTTACGCCCTACCGCCTTGATCTCGACAAAAGGTCTCTCCGGTGTACCCTTCGCTTTTTCGGCCTCCTCTGCGGCTTTCTTCGCCGCCTCTTCTGCCGCTTTTTCTGTCGCCTCCTGTTCCGCCTTCGCCTGCAATTCAGCTTCTTTTTCTGCTTCCTTTTGTTTCAATTTCTCGAGTTTTTGCTGTTCTTTTGCTTCTTTTTTCAAACGCTTCGCCTCTATTTTCGCCAATTTCGCTTCCAGCTTTTTGCGTTTTTTCTTCTGCTTATCGGTTTCTAATTTATGTACCTGACCAAAAATCGGCAGCTTAAAGATTTCATCAATTTGCTCCGTCGTCTTAATCGTACGATCAAAGTAAAACAACACCAAAATAATCCCAAAACCCAGCACCATACCAGCCGCCATATAAATAATCTCTTGTTTCACCACATCAATGTTATATGGGCTTCTCGACTCCACCGCATGATCGAGAATATTCACGCTCGTATCATTATAAATCTGCGAAATTTCTTCCTTAAAAATATCCGCTACCTCATTCGCGAGTTCGAAGCTTCGATAAGCATTCGCATCCACCACCGAAATACTAATAATTTCCGTATTTTTCAAAGAAGAAACACTAATCTTCGTACTTAAAGTTTCAAAAGAATCCGCCAAATTATTTTCACTAATCACGCGATCGAGTACACGATGTGATTTCACTACCTCAGTATAGGTATCGATCAAGTTTTTATTCGCGGTGATTTCACTCTGCACCGTGGTCTTCGATTTATCCGAACTCAAAATAATTGTCGCCCGTGATTTATATTCTGGTTTTTGCACCAAAACTGTATAGGCCGTGCCGGCCGAAACACAAAGAATCACCATCGCAAAAAATAACAGCAGGTGCTTCCTAAAGTAAATTAACAAGTCTCTCAAGTTAATCTCTTCCATATCAAATATTATAATATGATAAGACTCATCCGTAAATAGTCTAAATATATTTTACCACAAAACGCAAATGCTTATTTTTGTAGTTTTCATTTTTAAAGCTAATCTTTAAATACTTTTTTGTTTAGTGGCTTTAATAAATTCTTTTTAATATCTCTATCAGAGCCGAGTATGCGACGTTCTGAACGAGAAAGAGTTTTATTATTCATTTTAAGATTAGTTAATGTTGCAGTACATACTAAGTCTGCTACCTGAGCTAACCTATAATCCTTCTGAAACGCTTTCTTTAATTCGGTTTTTTCCAGGAGGGTTGTAAAAACAGAAATAATAATTTTAGTAACTTCTACCTGTCCATTATCATAATAAATTTTAACCTTATCATACGCTAAGAAAAACAGATAGTTTTGTCTTATAAAATCAGCAACCTGTTTCGCAAGCTTAGCAGCAAGTTCAGCTTCGTCGCTAAGATGTTTCTTATCAACTACGAACGACTTATAGGAAAAATCAATACGCGACATAAAATTCATCATTTTACGGAGAATGCGGACTCTTTCTTGAATTGTAAAGTAAACATACTCATCTTCACGACGAATTAAGGGTCCAATATGAATACACTCACGGGTAAACCCAACTTGATTTAATCCATTATTAAGAAAATGAATAGCTTCGGAGATATCGTTCTTCTGATCCTGAAATACCATACCAATAATGTAAAAAGGAGCTTTCGGATCATAATCTCCAAAGTCGCCAGATTCGTCAATAAATATACTTAATTCTTTCATATTTTTTATACCAAAAAACGGGGGCTCGCCCCGTCGTCAGGTGGACCCAGGTCTAATGACCAGCCCAGTAG
This sequence comes from uncultured Candidatus Saccharibacteria bacterium, assembly GCA_963515485.1. Classification (GTDB taxonomy): domain Bacteria; phylum Patescibacteriota; class Saccharimonadia; order Saccharimonadales; family Saccharimonadaceae; genus Nanosyncoccus. The sequence goes on from CAUPWD010000004.1 coordinate 60,906, forward strand.
TTACATTATAGCATATAAGTATATAAATAAGCAAATAAAATCCTGAACTTTTTACCACCTTGAGTTATAATTAAAGTGTCATTACGCCGGACTAGCCTAAGGTTTCGACCGACCGCAAATGCCGGCATTTTTGATAGATGAAGCAATAACCCATCTTCTACCATTTGTGATAAAAAGCTCAAACACTTTACTTAACATTTAACAAATGTATGCAATAGGATTTAACAAATTACAACATTTTATATCTGTTAATTACTCTAAAAACATAAATCAAGATTTAACAAAGTATTAAATAAGATTTAACAAAATGTTATTTAAGCTATATTATTTTAGTGCATTTTAAGTGTCTTTAAATAAACAAAAAAACAACCTCACGGCTGTTCATTCTGGTGGAGCATATGAGACTCGAACTCATGACCTCTTCAATGCCATTGAAGCGCTCTAGCCAACTGAGCTAATGCCCCAAACATCTTGCGATGGATTAATTATATCAAACCTCTAACTTTTTTGTCAATTTTAAGGTATAATAAATAACAGAATTAACGGGAATTGATATCTATGTATTAATTTTTTCAGATTGTTAACGTGATTTATTTAATGCACTAATAATTTAACATGGAGAAATTATGCCAGATATCGTCTTTTCACTTATCGATCAAGAAAAAATCCGCCAATCTAAAGGCCTCGAACTCATCCCAAGCGAAAATTATGTTTCCGCCGACGTCTTAAAAGCTATGGGCACCGTTCTCACCAATAAATATTCTGAGGGCTACCCATCCTTCCAAGATTTAGAAAACTATAATCAGGCCGATGAATCGAACATCGTCGCCGACCTCCCGAATTATCGTTATTACGGCGGTCAGACCAATATTGATAAAATCGAACGCCTTGCTATCGCCCGCGCCATGAAGCTTTTTCACGCCGATCACGCTAACGTCCAGCCCCACTCTGGTGCCAATGCTAATGAAGCGGTTTATTTTGCCTGGTGTCAGCCTGGTGACAAAATTTTAGCTATGAATCTCGGTCACGGTGGTCATCTCACTCATGGCTGTCCAGTCACTCGTTCCGCCAAAATTTATCAATTTATTAATTATGGCGTCACCCCAGAAGGCGACCTCGATTACGACGAAATTGAACGCCTCGCCGAAGCTGAGCATCCGAAAATTATTCTCATCGGCTATTCTGCCTTCATGAAAATCCCGGATTTTGCCCGCATTGCCAGAATTGGCCAAAAAATCGGTGCACTTCTGATGGCTGATATGGCTCATGTCGCCGGCCTCATCGCAGGCGGTGTACACCCGAATCCTCTCGATTATGGTTTTCATGTCATGACCACCACCACTCATAAAACTCTTCGCGGTCCACGCGGCGGTCTGATTCTCTCGAAAGGAAACGTCGCTTCACCTCTAAAAAAACCTGAGCGCACTCTCGAAAATATCCCAATCCTCATCGACCGTGCAGTCTTTCCAGGTACTCAGGGCGGCCCGCTCGAACACATTATTGCAGCTAAAGCCGTCGCTTTTAAGGAAGCTCTCTCCGATGATTTTAAGCAATATTCCGCCAAGGTAATCGAAAATGCCAAGGCTCTCGCTAAAGCACTTCAAAATCACGGTTTCATTCTCCAAGGTAACGGTACCGACAACCACCTCATCCTCGTCAACGTCAAAAAGAATTTCGGCATCGATGGTAAATTCTATGAGCGCGCCCTCGACCTCGTCGGCCTCACCCTAAACGCTAACGCTGTCCCAGAAGACAGTTCCGCCGCCTTCCGCCCATCCGGTGTCCGTCTCGGTACCCCAGCCATCACCACGCGCGGTATGGGTGTCACCGAAATGCAGCAAATTGCCGATTGGATGAAGCAGGTCATGGATGTCTGTCTATCCGTAAAATCCGAAGAGAATCTCTCTACCGCCGAACCCCAGCTGACCGAAATCCGCCACCAAGTCGAAACTCTCGCCGCAAAATTCCCAGTCCCCGGCATTAACTAAACAAGTGTGACCGAATTAATAAAACTCACCACGCCAAAAATCCGAGCCAAAACCGTCCGAACAAAATCGCAAAAGTGTATAATATATGTAATATGGAGGAAAAATGAAATTAGAAATCAAAAATCTCACCAAAAAATTTAGCAACAAAAAAGTCCTAAAAGACCTCAACTTCACCGTCGAAAGCGGCAAGGCTTTTGGTTTGCTCGGCCGCAATGGCGCCGGTAAAACCACCACTATCCGCATTCTCATGCAAGTTTTTCAGCCAACTTCCGGCAAGGTTCTCCTCGACGGCAAGCCAATCGATTATTCCAAGGTTAGCCTCGGCTACCTCCCAGAAGAACGTGGCCTCTACCCAAACGACAAAATCGTCGATCAATTAATCTATTTAGCCGCGCTTAAAGGCGTCGATAAGAAAACAGCCACCGCCTCGATTGATTACTGGCTAGATTTTCTCCAAATGACCGATTATAAAAATGCCAAGCTTAAAACTCTTTCCAAGGGTAACCAGCAAAAAATCCAGCTCATTTCCTGTATCGTTCACAACCCAGATATTGTGATTTTCGATGAACCATTTTCCGGCCTCGACCCTGTCAACTCTCAGCTTCTCGAAGAGGTGGTGCGCGAACAAATCAAACGCGGTAAAATCGTCCTCTTTTCCAGCCACCAGATGGATTACGTTTCTGAATTCTGCGATGACATCCTAATCTTAAAGGAAGGCGAAATTAAACTCCAAGGCAATCTTCGCCAAATCCTTAAAAATCACCGCAAAAATAAACTTCTTATCAAATCCGATGAGGTCGAAAAAATTCACGCCGCCCTCCCAGAACAAACCGAGATTTTGCGCGAAGGTGAATTAGTTTATCGCTTAAAAAAAGACGAAGATCGTACCAAAACCATGAGCGACCTTATCAAAAAATATACAATCGACCAAATTGGTGATCTCGAATCAACTCTAAAAGATATCTTTATCGAATACGCGGAATAGAAAGGGAAGTATGCAACAATTTTTCACCGTTTTCAAATATGAATTTAAGAAAATCGTACTCAGCAAGGGTTATCTCATTTCCACTGGCATTATGGCCATCATTCTTGCCGGCGTCTTCTTCTTGCCTCAACTGATTTCCGACCTAAGACTTTTCGGTTCTGCCGATAATACCCCGGTCGCCCTAATTAAAACCGACTATCAAAATTCCGAAACTCTCGTCCAGACCATCCATGCCGCCCTACCAAATTACGAAGTGAAGCTCACTGATAAGTCCACCGAGGAAGCCAAGCAAGAAGTGATTGATGACAAGGCTAAATTCTTCATTGAAGCCAATCATAATCTCACGGAAGTTACCGAATATTCCAAGATTGGCTTTAGCGATGCTAGTGTTCGCGAAGTCCAATCCATCGATACGATCATCAAAAACCGCCGTCAAACCGATTTACTCGCTGAGCAAAATCTTGCACCATCCGCCATTGCCAAAGTCTTAAATCCTGATGTAAAAATCAATCTCGAAACTGTCAATAAAAACGGCGCCGCCTCTGTGATTTATACTTTTGTCCTCATCTACGCCCTCTATATGGCCATCACTTTCTATGGCTCACATGTCATGAATAGCGTAGTTACCGAAAAAACTTCACGCGCCATGGAAGTTCTCGCCACTTCAGTTAAGCCAAACGCTCTGCTTTTCGGTAAAATCATTTCTACCAGCCTCGCCGGACTCATCCAAATCGCCGCCATCATTATCGAAGCTTTCATCTGTGTAAAAATTTCCTCTGCCAACAACCCAGACTTTCCTGTAAATCAAATTATCTCCAATATTCCGACTCAAATTCTAGTCTATATGCTAATTTTCTTCCTGCTTGGCTTCCTCATCTATTCCTTCCTCTATGGCGCCTTCGCCTCTACGGTTTCCAAGATTGACGAACTCAGTTCTGCAATTATGCCGGTCCAGATTATCATCGTCTTCACTTTCATCGCCACAATGTCTGCCATCAATTCCGGCAATGCCGATACCCCATTCAATGTCTTCCTCTCGTATTTCCCACTCACTGCGCCAATGATGATGTTCACCCGCGCCATTATTTCCAATGTTTCGACTCTGGAAATTATCCTCTCGATTCTCGTATTAATCGTCAGCACTTACTTTATCGGCTGGCTCTCCGCCCGTATTTACCGCGTCGGCATCCTAATGTATGGTGAAAAACCAAACTTCATCAAGCTCATGGGTGCTATTTTCAAGAAACAATAGTATAATTAATTGGTCGGGGCATTAGTTCAGCTGATAGAATGCATCATTCGCATTGATGAGGTCGGGGGTTTGAATCCCCCATGCTCCACCAAAATTATATTTGAATTTAAAATTCTTTAAAGAACATCTAGGGTCGTTGGCCGTATGGCTGGCGATAGCTAGATGTTTTTTATTGACAAACTCCCACTCTAGCCATAATATATAACCAAAAGCTCGACCATCGTATGTTTTGGGCAGGGAACTTTTTATCTCCCCCCCGTTATTGTTACGGGACTAGGGAGATTTTTTCTACTTCAAATTCCAGTTTACCTATACTACAATACATTCATGAACCACAAACTCTTTATCGCGAAACTTGATTTTAAGCCAGAGCTAAATCGTCACCAAGATCTTTCAATCTTATTATCAAAAGACCTCAGCCTTCCCACGGCAAAATCACTCACCAAATTCCGTGAAAACTTCAACAATCAACTCAAGCTCGGAAAAATTTTTTTTCGAAACTCCAGACGCCAAATATTATTTTGCAATCATCACACCAAATCAGATTCCAAAAAATTATTCTTACATAAAGTTCTCAAACCTTTCCGAAAACTCCACCCCAGATTACAAAATCATTCTTAAGGCCATTAAAATCCTCGGCTACGAATTTTAGTTATAAGACAATCACTCAAATTAAGATAAAGACTTATAATATAATCATGATCTTCTACACCAAATCAGAAAACGCTAACTATACCCATATTCATGCCTATGTTTTTTATGATTTATTTTTGAGTGAAATAAAAAGACAAAATCTAACGGATTCTGATTTTCAAATTAACGTCGATATCGATGGCAATATCGCTACCTGGATCCCCGACATCATAAATTCAAAAATTCAAAATCTTTTCCAAAATCTAACCATCCACCAGAGTTTTACTGATCACCAAATTAGTGACGCTATTACTAAAATTTGCCAGAAGAATAATCTAAAACCACACCTCAAAAATCTCAATCTCCTAAAATCCGAGCTAGCTCATATTAAATTCCAAACTCAAAAAACAGAAATTACCGACGACTCGTTAACTTCCGCAGCCATAGACTTCATTAAACCCCTCACCTAACCCAGAAATCCTGCTATAATAGATTTATGAAAACAATCTTGACCGGCATTCGCATTAACTCCGACCTCACCCTCGGCAATTTTCTTGGCGCCATGCTTCCGATGGTTCGCCTCGCCAATCGATATTCCAGCACTCATCACGTCAATATTTTTGTCCCAGACCTCCACTCTATCATTAGTGAAACCGACGGCGATCTTCAATCCAACATGCTCCGCACCATCCGTTATTATCTCGCTGCCGGCCTCGAATTGAACGAAAAAGTGCATTTTTATCGCCAATCTTACGTCCCAGCCCACACCGAACTCGCTTGGATTTTAAATTGCCATACCACTATGGGCGAAGCTCTTCGCATGACTCAATATAAGGACAAAAGCCATAACGGCAATCTTTCCACCAATGTCGGGATTTTCGATTATCCAATTCTTATGTCCGCCGATATTCTTCTTTATAGCGCCAATTACGTGCCAGTCGGGGAAGACCAATTCCAGCACATCGAACTAACTCGCAATATCGCCGAGCGTTTTAACCATAAATACGGTGAAATTTTTACCATTCCTGAAAATACTGAAAACCAGGTCAAATTCATGTACGGCGATACCCAATCTTTCGCTTTGCGTATCCGCGACCTCATGAATCCAGAGAAGAAAATGAGCAAATCCGCCGAATCTGAAAATAGCAAAATCATGCTCGCCGATCTACCAGAGCGCATCCGCAAAAAAATCATGTCCGCTACCACTGACTCGCTAGCTGATATTAATTTCGATTTCAAAACCCAGCCAGGCATTTCCAATCTCTTACAAATTCTCGCCGCCATTACCGACACTTCACTTCGTGATCTCATTACTTCTTGGCAACACCGCTCACAATACGGTGAACTCAAAAAACTCGTCGCCGAACGCCTAGTTGAACACATTTCTAATTTCCAAGCCAAAGTTCAAAACATCTCAGATGAAGAAATCTACCAACTTCTTGAAGAGGGTGAAAAATACGCCAACCAAGTCGCCAACCAAAAACTTCTCGAAGTCCAAAAAGCCGTCGGTCTGCGCTAAATATTTTTAAGCCCAACACATTACGCAACATTAAAGTGTTTTAAAATTCCATAAACCTCAACCTATATTAATTAAGGAGAAAAAAATGAGTCGAGAACTAGAATTAGAACTTACCTTCCTTGCCAAAGAAATTCCAGAGGGAATTAAAGACGCTATTCCGACTCGTATTACCGATGTTTATATTCCTGACACTGCCGAGCACTCACATCTTCGCCTGAGAAAACGCGGTAATCTATATGAAATCACCAAGAAAACTCCTGTCAAAGACGGCGATACCTCTGAACAAATCGAACAAACCATACCTCTTACAGAAGATGAATTCGAAGCTCTCATTAGCTGTAGCAAGAAGCGCGTTTCTAAAGATCGCTACAATATTATAATCGAAGGTCATAATGCTGAAGTAGATGTTTTTCAAGACCAACTTAAAGGTTTAGTCCTAATTGACTTTGAGTTCAAAACTATTTCCGAAAAATCCTTATTCAAAACTCCAAGTATCGCTCTAGCTGACGTCACTCAAGAAAAATTTACCGCTGGCGGCGTCTTAGCTGGCAAGTCCTACCAAGACATCGAACCAGAATTAGCGCGTTTCAATTACCAAAAACTATAAAACATGCGAGTCAAAAATAATTACAATCAAACCCTTACTAATATTGGCGCCTCTGTACAAAAATATTTTGGTTTACCTCAAAAACATTCAGGCCTACCACTAATGGACGAACTCTTGGCCACACACCGTCCTCAGAATATCGTCATTATTCTCTTGGACGGCCTAGGCTCTCGTATTCTTGAACGCGCCTTACCCGAATCTGCTTTTCTTCGACAAAACCTAAAACAAACGCTCACTACCGTTTTTCCAGCCACCACCGCCGCTGCCACCAGTTCAATTCGTACTGGCCTTAATCCCGTAGAGCATGGCTGGACTGGCTGGACCACCTATATTCAACCTATCGATAAAATCATTACCTTATTTTTGAATACCGAAAAAGGCAACGACGAAACTATTTGTGCTGACTATCTTGCAGTCAAACCCCTTCTTGTATCCGAAACTATCCCAGATCAAATTAATCAATTTACCAAACACAAGGCGTTGGAAATTATGCCTTTTGGCAATGATCCATATACAGGATTCGGGGAGATGATAGAAAGAATTAAAGACGAAGCGAGCCGACCTGGTAAAAAATACATCTATGCATATAGTGATGAGCCAGACGCCACCATGCACGAAAAAGGTCCCGATTCCAACACAGTGAAAAAAATCATCAAAGAACAAAACAATCAAATTGCTGGGCTTTCAAAATCACTTCACGACACTCTCTTGATAGTCCTAGCTGATCATGGTCACATCAAAACTAAAACTCTATATCTCGAAAATTATCCAGATATCCTGGAGCTCATGACCCATAAAACTTCTATTGATCAACGCGCCGCCGTTTTTAAAATTAAACCAGGCAAGAAACAAGAATTTCGTCGTCGCTTCAATAAGCATTTTGGTGATTTTTACACTTTATATAGCGCAAAAGAAGTCAAGGACAGTAAATTATTTGGAGACGGCCCCGAAAATATTCTTTTTGAGAGTATGTTGGGCGATTTTCTCGCTATTGCTAAAACCGACGTCGCTATTACGGCTCCCGGAGACCACTATCATGCATCCCATCACGCCGGCTACACGGACGACGAGATCCTAATCCCATTCATCGCCAAATTTTTACCTTAAATGACCCACTAGGTTTACTTTTTATCGATACCCCTCTTTATTGCTTAGTGTTGCACTTGAGATATTAACTCAGGGGCTTATTTTACAAAATCTATAAAAAATGTTATAATAAAATAGTATTTGGTTGATGAAACTTTAAATGTACATTACTAATTTGAAAGGGTGGTGATTATGTATGTTAAGAAATCCGGAATTGGATAGACTTAAATCAAGACAGCAGTCTCTTTTTGAACAAAAACAAGCTGCCTTTCGGAGATTTAAGGTTTTACAAGAGCAAACCAATGTTGCCCGTCGTACTTTGCAGGCGTGTTGGGATGAGCGCGTTCATGCAAGAGAGTGCATGAATCGTGAATTTGAGGCAATGCAGTCTGCGTATTCATGTCGTGATTCTGTTTGGAGTGAATATACGCAAATCCGAGATCGTAATAATTCCAAAATCGAATCTTTGAAGTATGAGGCAGATATCGAACATCGTGCCATGCAGGAATGTTTCGATAATGCCAGCAGTGCATATCAATATGGTGATAAGTCTGAAGCTCCATATCTTTCTCAACAAGGATATGAACATAGGGATCGTCGTAATGCGTTGAATGCTGAAATATCAGAGCTTGCTCGTGAAATTAAGCAAGCGAAAGCAAATGCCGAGGCACTATCTCCTAAAACAGATCCTTCAGGATTTAATCGTGCGAAATCTTCTTTTGAACAGGCAAAATCTCGTCACGAATCTGCGCAGGCAGAGTTTAATGCATTAAAAAATCAGCTCTATTCAGTTAAGGATGATTTTGATCACCTCCAAGAACGGTTTAAGCAGGCTCAGGCAGAATTTAATCGTAAACTTGAAGAGATAAAATCAGAGCAAAATTCAAAGAAACATCAGGCTATTGATAAAGTCAATATGGCACTCATAAAGTCGAACGCTCATTACCTCGGTACAATTTTCGGGCAAGATGCTAAAGTTGTCCCGAAAAAAGACGGTAGTGGCAAAATCGATGTATATTTCGGCGGTTTGAATGCTGCAGGGGATGGAATAGGTCATGGTCATGCGACTATTGATGCGAATGGAAATGTTACCTACCTTAGAGATGCTTGGGCTACTGACAAGCATGACTACCTGATTGATGAAAATGCCGATAAAAAGTATGGTACAGGCACAGAGACACACAGATTTTAATTCATTTCTATCAACCAAATAGCTTAAAGGTCGACACCCGTTGTCGGCCTTTTCTTTTTATGTTATGTTATCAATATGTACTTATCAAAATCAGAACGAGAAAGAATTATTGCCGCGTATAACTGCGAAGATCTCGTAGAAAGCGATCATTATCAGGTTGAGCCTGACACCTGGGTCTATCTTTTTCGCAATAAAAATGGCAAGAAATATGTCTTAATTGATGCTGACTATCTTAATTTTGACTTCGAAGTCTATCCACATCTTTTAAAATTTAATAATAGCGAGTTTATAAAACTCGAATTCGTTCTTCAACGTGAAGTGCCAGTCAAAAACAATGCTTCAAAAGAGCAGACATCTGGTACACTTTTATTTGAATATACCGACTAAAATCTTCTCATTACATCCATTAAGTCTACAATTTTACTAACAGGCCCAAGAACAATTGATATCCTCTTTATTGCTTAGTGTTGCACTTGAGATGTTAGTTCAGGATTATGATTGACATATAACTATAAATGTTATATAATGTCGGCAGATTTGGTATACCCCGAATAACTTACACTTGCTATTCTGGTCATACCAGGATAGCCCTTTTTAGAAAGAGGTGAATTATGATTAAAAAAAGTATTGTAGCAATGTTGGCTGTAGCAGTTTTATCTTTATCAACTGTGAATGCATTTGCCGCTGAGGCTGGTGTTTTGGGTTTGAAGCCCAGTGCCAACCAAAGCGGACAAAGCTCCACCGATACTACTGCGAACAAGGAAGTTCAAAGTGATATTCAGTACGATACTGGCAAATACCAGTATCCCGCGCAGCAGCTAATCGCTGAAGGTCGCCAATTCAACAGATATAACTGGCGTCTCTACCAGCGTTTCGCTGACGGGCAGTTCACATATGTGGACTGGGCAAGAGATAATGGCTTTATTGCAGATGAGCTCTCAGATAATAACAGCTCGATTGAAAACAATGTTTTTATAAGCCATTTTAATCTCAAAGATTGGAATAACCCATACCTAAATGGGCCATTCACATGGGATGATACTGGAAAAAAAGAATTTTCAACAGACAATCGCATAGTATTTAGAAAAAAAGTTTCTGACGAATCAATCATGAAAGACCGAACACTGACTCCACGAGTAAGTATTGAAGTAGCATTCGACCCACAAGGTTGCTGGGAAGAGCATAACGAAATCTATACTCCTATGTATTTCATGAATGGCTATTGGCATAAACATGCAACATTTAATGAGAAATGGTGGATCGATGCCAAAGAGGCTTCATTTATTACCATAGAAGGGGTTCATTGGTGGAATGAAAATATTGCGCATCCGAAAGACCCTATTCAGCTTTACTATCCAGAAAGACCCGACCTAAAACTCTATATCTCTGGTTTCAATATGGATAGAGTAACATTACACTGTCATTACATCAATAACGTCTATACCGATGATAATCCCAACTTAATCGCCGAAAGAGCTAAAAAGCTTCAAGAGTTCTATTTCAGTCTGCCTGAATTCATTAACACTACCATCTAAGCTTCTTAAATCACTTCTTCAAATTCTATATAAAAACCATCTCCAAATGAGGTGGTTTTTTCTATTCTTTTTATGCTAAAATAAAATCATGAAACGTGTCATGGGTCAGAAAAACTTCTTTATCAAACATAAAGTAGAGTGTTTATTTACTCTACTATTTTTATTTATTGCAGGATTTTCCTTAATCAAATTTCTACCCATCTATGCTGTAACCAAACCTGGAGCACCAGGCAAGAGTGAGGGTGGTACTGGCGATAAAAATGGCGACTGTTCCGGTACAATCTGTTACAGTATGTTTAAACCCTACGCCGGAGTCTCATGGGTACTATATAACTTCGACAAGATGGGGATTGGCAAGAATGACCGCGATCATATTCCATACTCACGATTCTTAACCAATACGGATCCGACCTATCCAACTAATAACTCCCCCACTAAACTAAAACCTGGTGACAATGAAGTTTATGGTTGTGGCAAAAGCTCTGGTGTCTATATTTTTGTCTATAATTTTTATAATAAAAATACTAAGGAAGCTACCGGAGCCGCTGCATTACCCTTGTACTACAAAAATTACCTAAAACATAGGTCTAGTGCAAACTATAATGTCATGCGCGGAAAAGGCAACCGTAAAAAAGATAATGAAGTTATGGATAACTACACATACAAAGATCGCAACGGAACGGCTGATCCGATTGAAGTTGAAAAATGGAACCGCGGTGAATTTTCTTGGTTCTGTACCAAAGACACCATCATTGATGAAGATGACGATAAAAACAAACCAGAACCCCCATCCACAGCTACCAACACCACCTGTAGTCAGATTTCTGGAGTTGAAGGAATGTATTACAAGGGAACTACCGGCGCAGATACTGGCGTAATTAACCATTCCTACACTGGCTCCTTAGGTCATAATTCTTGGCAAAAAAATCTCAAAGGTAAAAATTTCGTCCTCGCAAGACCGGGCGATCGTGTGCAATTTTATGAAACTTTTTGTTTTCCAGTTCAACAAGTCGGACGGCAAACCAAAAATCAGCAAGTCAAATACGCCGAAGCTCCACCAGCTAGTCAATTCGAGATTTTTGCCGAAAAAAATGGCGGCAGAAATAACAATTATCTTTTTGGTGATTCACCAGTTCACGATGGACAGATTCACTCCATCAATAATAGTAGCGCAAGACCAGTAACCGGAAGTGGCATTACCGCCGAAGATTATGGATTCACCGCACTTTCGCCTACCCAAAAAGCTTCCTCTAACTATTCCTGTGATACTCGTTATTATAAAATCAATACACCTAAACTTACAGTTGGCTATCAAATACCTGGATTCCTCGATTATCAATCCGGTTGTGATTCTGCCGCCAAGACTGGGAACACCACGGAAGTTGGCACTGTAATTTCTCAAGGTATTCGCTATAACAATCTTCGTGCTTGGTATCATGAATACACCACCTGGGAAAAAGAAAATAAACAAGTCAACCATTATCAAAATGATTCCTATGAAAGTGCTGTAGATGGCGGGAGTTTGGGTTCGTGGGGTCATCAGACAAATCTCAAAAAAAGGAGACCTGTACCCGGCTCGAAATGTACGCCAACCCCTAATGGATGCAGTAGGCCAAAAGAAGATTATTATATTAGAAAATACATTGACGATACCGTCTCCACCCGCTCCGACGGCCAAGACACCTACCTTGAGAAAAAATCCTCTGTCTACACCCCATATAATTTCAATACTTCTATCCATAGCTATATCGAATCTTCCGAAGGCGGTGTTGGTTTTATCGGTAATAAAATCAATATTAGCGCCAATTACGGCGTCACCCCACGTGAGAATACACTAATTTCCAAAACCCCATACGCCACCCATACTCGTCCCGATCAAACCGTCAAGGTCTACGAAATGATTGTTGACGAAAGCTATCCAGAATCCAGACTTCAGGAAGAAATCCGTACCAACAACACCATTTGTAATGGCACTGAACATTGCAATCTAGTCCACGAATTTTCAATAACCATAAACACAAGCGGTAATTTTTCCGGTGAAAAAAATAATACTGAGTTATACGAACGCACCATCCCAGACAATCTCCCAGGCGCTGGTCTTGGTAAAAAATATTGCACCCGCTCCGTCATCTGGCCAGCCTCCTCTCACGACTCAGCCGAAAACACCATCGAAAATAACACCAGTGGCTCCGCGATGAATGGCGGCAATAATCAATATCATATTTCCGCTGCCTCCTGCGTCACACTTGCCAAGAAGCCAAATTTCCAAGTTCTCGGTGGCGGAATTTACACCAATGGCTCCATTATTACCTCAGTATCCAATAAAGCCGTCGGTGGTGGTCTCGGCGCCTACCCATCTGCTGCCACTAAACTTTTCGGTTCTTGGACGGAATTTAGCGCACTAGCTGCCGGCAAAGTTAACGGCTTTGGCACTGGCGCTATTCAAGGCTACGAAGAAAATTACAATTTCAATTTGCCAAATGGTGGCGCAGATTCCGCAAGTAACCAAATTGCCTTAAGCCCACTCACAGTTTCGAACGATAATAAATCTGGCGAATCCGGCATCTCCCGCATCGGCTCCGCCGTTCTCGCCCGTCTCAAAGCTCGTTTCC
>CAUPWD010000005.1:0-70853 GCA_963515485.1 uncultured Candidatus Saccharibacteria bacterium
AGACAAGACAAATCCAACCATACTTCCGAATACTCGTCCGCCGATCTCAGACATCCAGCAGCAAATGGGGCCAGAGCATATATTAACGGACAGAAAAAATATGCACGAATTCTTATCATCAACAAGCGTCGCTGGTATGATAAAAAATACGGAAGGTAAAATCGGCAAAAAATAACATATGCAAGAATAACAATAAGGAGAATTAAGTGAAAATCGAGCTCAAACAAATCGCTATTGGTGAAGTTGTCAAAGGCTACCAAGATAACTTAGAGGCTGGTGTAGCTGGGTATGATGGTAAATTAGATATTCGTCCGCCATATCAGCGAGAGTTTGTTTATGATGGTAAACAACGCGACGAAGTTATTAGTACGATTCGTAAAGGTTTTCCGCTCAATGTGATGTATTGGGTAGTACGAGATGACGGTACTTTTGAGGTGATGGATGGACAGCAACGCACAATATCATTTTGTCAGTATGTAAATGGTGACTTTTCGGTTCAATTCAATGGCAATCCTTATACATTTCATAATTTAACCAAAGATGAACAAGAACAAATTTTAAATTATCAGCTGCAAGTTTATTTTTGCGCTGGAACAGATAAAGAAAAACTTGAATGGTTTAAGATTATTAATATTGCTGGCGAAAAACTTACTGCTCAAGAATTACGTAATGCGGTCTACACTGGTTCTTGGCTAGCGGATGCAAAATTAAAGTTTTCTAAATCTAATGCCCCTGCAAAAGGTTTAGCCGAAAAATATATAAACGGTAGCCCAATCCGTCAAGAGTATCTAGAGACGGCCTTAAAATGGCTTTCGGGCGGTGATATTGAAAACTATATGAGCAGACATCAACACGACCAGAATGCGAACGAATTATGGTTGTATTTTCGGGCCGTAATTGAGTGGGTTGAAAATACTTTCATCAAATACCGTAAAGAAATGAAGGGTGTTGATTGGGGTAAATTGTATAATCTTTATGGTAAAGACAATTTGAATACCGAAGAGTTAGAAAATAAAGTTTCTGAGCTAATGCAAGACGAAGATGTAACGAATAAAAAAGGTATTTATGATTATGTTTTGACGGGTGATGAAAGAAGTCTTTCTATTCGCACATTTAATGATCGAGAAAAAAGAGAGGCTTATGAACGTCAAAAAGGTGTCTGTGCTTCTTGTGGACAATATTGTGAGATTGAAGGCATGGAGGCTGACCACATTACGCCATGGAGTAAAGGCGGAAAAACTATTGCCGAAAACTGCCAAATGCTTTGCAAAGATTGCAATCGGCGAAAAAGTGGGATTTGAATTGTTGGCTAAATAGAATTGATAGCTCTTTCATGTTGTTTTTTGTTGGGCAAAAAGCGATAATCCCAATTAGCAACTTTAGTTGTTATTTTGGTTGCGAATTAAGCCTAAGATTATTCAGCCAAGTTGAATATAAGTCATGTTTTTGCCCCAATTTCTCCTGTAAATGACGGTTAAGTCCCTTGCAGAGAATTGGGGCTATTTTTTTGACGATTTCCCCAAAAATTTTACAAGTTAATTAGGCAATTAAGCCATTTTTGTTAAGTAAGGTCATGAACTCGTCGATAATCTTGTTATTGCGTTCAAGAATTTCTTTTTCTCCGAATTCCTTATATTTACCACTAATGTTTTTAAGTTCGAGGTTGATTGTCCCGTCTTTGCGTTGACCTTTATCGTTAGTAAAGCCACTATAATATTTAATTTTATCCTCAAACCTGTAATCGGAAGCACGAATATTGATTCGCTTCTCTAGGAGTGCTTTATTGCCAAGCGATTCAATCTGCTTATTATCGGATAGCCCCTTCTCGTTTTCTTGGCGCTTCTTAGGGTAGATATGCTCAATATCGAACTGTTGAGAAAGTTTAGGAAGAGTTTGCTCGTTGTCCAACATCATACGGAGAGCGAGCATAGATTTCGTGATTGGTCTACCATTCTTAAAGTCGTAGATGACAATTGCGCTTCGAGTTTGTTCTTTATCGAATTTGAACTCCGAGAATGTAACTTCGTTTAGATTGACGATGTTCAACATCTCGGCAAAGAGCGGGGTTCTTAATGCGTTTACGCCTGGATGAACGACTGCATAGCCCCAAACAAATGCGATGGTACGATCTAGAAATATTTCAAATTTTTTAGTATCTAGACTGCCATTTTCGTCACGATTTGCCATATAGTAAACGGATACAAAATAGCTCCACATACTATTTGGTGCGTAGTTCAGCGTAAAGAGTTTTCTTAATGTATTTTCACTAAAGCGTTCAGAATTTTGGTCGGCAATATCTTCCCAGAATTGAGCGAGGTCTTTAAGGCTATCAAAAGTGCCGTCTTGCTTTAAAATTGAATACTTATCACGCTCGTAGAACTTCCTAAGAGACTCGGTTGTCGTAGATTTGTTATTGTCGCGTTTAGCACGAATAAAGTACATATACCTAGTAAATAGGTCGTCCATAGGCGTACCTGTGCTTGGATGAAAGATTTTGTCGCAGGTTTCTTCGAGCTTTTTCCAATCCTTAATAAACTCGTTTCTGGCGTCTTCGCTTTGTTGTTTGTAATACTGATAGAATTGAGCTTTGAAGATATCGGAATCGGAGAGAGGAAGACCTCTATCATTTAGAGTCGAGAAGATACGAAGGGCGGTATCCTGCGATTCGGCTTCAATTGGCATAAGAATGCAGTTGTTCAAGATACGTGCTGGGAGTTTTTCTGCAAATGTTGGGAAGTGGTTAATAAAATCATCTACTTTTTCAAGGAAGAATCTAAAGTTATTCGCATAACGGCTTGTCTGCTCGTTGGTAACTATACCAGTTTTTAGGATTGATAGGAACTCGTCTTTATCTTTATCTGTTGCGACTACGGAATCTATTTTAAGATGTTCTTTATCTGGCTTGCCCATTTCGTTAGTCTTCCAGATGCAGCTAGCAATGCGTTCAGAGAAGTCTTTAGAATCTTGGTTTTGCATTTGCGTAAAACGATCGTAGAAGGCTCGGAGAAGAAGCATAAAAGTAGTTAGACGCTGCTGACCATCAATGACTTCCTGTTGTTTCTTATCGTTTTCAAAAGTTACGATAGAGCCGAGGAAGTATTCATCGTTGATGTCGAATTTCGTAGCGTCGTTATCAGGAATTGCAAAAGAGAATATATCATCCCAAAGGGTCTGACAGTTATCTTCGTCCCATGCGTATGGACGCTGGTAATCAGGGATTATGTAATCTGCCTTTCTATCAGATAAAAGTTCATAGATACTTTTTTGATCAACATTCAGTTTAGACATATTATTTCCTTGATTACCTTCGAGTTAAGTTTATAAATACTCTTAGTATAATTATACTATCAACAAACCAAAATAATATCGACTTTATGTTGGTCTGCTATAAGGATATTTAAGTTATTGTGAATGTAAAAACGATATTCTGATAGGGTGATATTTTATAAAAACAAAAAATCCCCAAATCTTGCGATTTAGGGGGGGCATAATTTCTGTGGCTGGATCGGCAGGATTCGAACCTGCGAATGCTGGGACCAAAACCCAGTGCCTTACCGCTTGGCGACGATCCAATCTGTTATATTTTAGCACGAAAATTGATTTTTCACAATAAAATTGGTGCTAAGGTGGGTATCCTGCTGGCAATTTGGGGTTTTATGAGAGGTTGGGATTAGAATTAAACTTCGCAGTAATGTAGGGCGAAATTAGACTTCGTAATAGTGTAGGGCGCAGTTTGGATAAGGTTCGTCGATGATATTGTCGTAAAGGAATGAGTAAAAAAGTTGTTCAGCGGTGCCGCCACGCAAAATAAAGTCAATCAGGCGAAGAAAATCACCGTGTGAAACGATTATAATTGTGGCATCTGAGTCATTATTTTTGAATAATTCATTTTTGACAAAATCTTCTGCGCGCAGGTACATGGAATGAATACTTTCCATGTTAAATCTTTCACTGTTGAAGCGATCTTTCCAGCTAATGCTGTGTAATTTTTGACTATCCTTTCCTTCGAAAACACCAAAAGCTCGTTCGACAAGGCGTCGGTCATACTGAATGTGGCAGAGATGCTGGTGATCGATGTGGCTGGTTTTAGGATCGAGGTGACCGGTGACGATTTGAGCGGTTTTACTGGTGCGCATGAGGGGTGAGGAATAACAGCGATCGAAATGTACATCTTTTAGTCGACGTTTGATTTTAAGGGCTTGTTTGACGCCGGTAGTATTAAGATTGGTATCGAGTAATCCGGCGCTGACACCTTGTTTGTTCGCATCGGTTTCGCCGTGCCTTAGAGTATAGATTTTCATGCTAATTTGCGGCTCCGTAATTATTTAAAAAGTCTTTGAAGAAAGGTTGGTTTTCGTAGGTTTGATTATAGTCGAAATTACTTTCCGGTACTGGGAACGGGAGGTTAGCGTAGAGGGGTTGCCAGTAGTTTGAGTTATTTGAAAGTGCATTAGAAGTGCGAGAAGAGAGTGGATTTTTTAAGAGATTGCTTAGACCAAGGCGCTTGGTGGCTTCGGAAAGGCCGGAGATTAGGCCACCGTTATTTTCTTGATTAAATTGTTTAAGGTCTTCAATGAGAATTGGCGGAGAAGCCATGCGATGATGATAGGCGGTGCGAAGCTCGTCAATTTCTCCGACACATTCGAAGGGTTTCATAGTATTGCCGACTCCGAGTAGGCCTTTAAAAGTGTCAAAGAGTTCAGGTTTTTTGAAGAGATCTTCATCATTGAAAAGAGATTGGAGATACTGAGGTGGGACAAAGGGGCAGAAAAGTAGGTAGGAATTGGCACATTTAGCGCATTTGCCACACCATTTGAGGGTGGAATTTTGGTTCTTTTGTTTGTAGTTCGCTTCATTGCAGGAGCTGAAGCTGTAGCCATACTCTTTCCAGCATTTTTGGACAAAAAGTTCAGCAATTTTTAATTCGGTATATTGACGGATGATTGAGCCAACATGAAGTTCTGGGGAAAGATAGCGACGCACGTATTCGGTAAAGAAACGTTCGGCATCCCAGGTTTTAGACCATTGATGGTTGACTGGGAGATCGCCGATCATAGCATGGGGTTCGGCACCTTCGTGGCCAATGCTGGTGAGAACTACATTTTGGTTATTCAGGATAGCCTGAATTAGGGCGAGAGCTTCGACGATAAAAGTAACTGGAACGTGACCGTTAAGGCCGTGGGATTTTTGAAGGTGTGCGATGTCGATTTCACGGTAAACAATACTGGCGTTCATATGGGTGAAAGAATCGCCAAGTGTGTCGATGACATGAGGATGCGAAAGGCTTGGGTCGCTAGTGACATACCAAGGCTCAAATGGAATGTTCTTCTCTTTTAATAATTTTGCAACTAGTAAACTATCTTTGCCGCCAGATTGTAGGGCGAGGTTGCCCTGACCATTGTATTTTACAGCTGGCTTGGCTTGATAGTTTGGGGTCGGCTGAAAGTGGGCTAGATGAGCACGAGTAAGGCGGTTTTCGAAAGCGTATTGGCTGAGCCCTTCTTGATAAACCGTGCTAAAGAATTGCGCCTGAAAGGCGTCGATTGGTACATCGAGTTTGACTGCAGGAGTGGGATGGGTCTTATAATAACTAGTACCAATCAGAATAAAGGCCAGGAACATTGCGCTGTCGAGCAGCTGATCAAGTGCGGGATCGGCGGTGGGATTGAAGCGATATTTTTTATCAGCGTCGGATTTTTTGGCGAAATGAATTTTTTCGGTGAAGAAAATATTATCAATTCCCTGGTAGACGAAACTAGCGGTTAAAGAAGCGCGATCGAGATAATAGCTGACAAAACGAAAAACTGGGTTCCCGGAGGAAGGTTGATTATTTGAATTAGAAAAACTAATAGCGTTTTCGTTCATTACATCAATTTTATCAAAAATGGGAGATTTTGGTAGATGGTTATGGTTATTTTAGGTTTGGGAGATTTTGGTAGATGGTTATGGTTATTTTAGATTTTTCACGAGAGTCTGGAACTGTTCGCCACGGTCACTGAAATTTTTAAACATATCAAAACTGGCGGCGCCTGGACTCATTAGTACGATGGCTTCTTTTGGACAATTTTTGGAAATTGGTAGGCAAAGATCGAAATTGCTGGCGACGAGTTCGGTCTGGGCTTCAGCAAGTTTCCTTGCGATATTGACGGCTTCTTCTAGAGTTTTGGCAAAACAATATTTTTCGGGATCTTCATTTTCTGCAAGACGTTGTTTGGTTTCACCGATGAGGATAATTTTCTTGAGATTTTTGGCGGAAAAGAAGCGTTGTTTCATCTCGGTGAGGTCAAGGCCGCGATCAAAGCCGCCGGCGATTAAGAAGGTAGGATAATTTTCAAAAGCGGCGATGGCGACATCGGCCGCTGGAAAAGCTGAGGAATAATTGTCATCATAATAACGTACATGATTTAGTTCACGGACAAATTGTAAACGATGTGGTAGCCCCTGGAATTTATGAAGTCCCTCGGCAATTTTTTGATAAATCTGATGATTTTCTGGTAAGAAAAGTTCATCATAAGAAATACCAAGTAGGGCAAGTACGGCCAAAATGGCAGCTTCGGCGTTTTCGCGATTGTGTTCGCCGGGAATTTGTAACTGATCAAGTAGAGTGTTTAATTCTTCGAGATGAGATTTGATTGGATAAGAGAATTTTTGGCCTTTACTAAGTTCACCAATGGTTTCGGAATAAAGATTATTGGCGTAATAAATACAGGAATCTTCAGCGGTCTGATTCAAAACGATATGAGATTTGGCATCAACATAGTCATCGAAATCGGGGTGACGATCAAGATGGTCAGGTTCGATACGTAAAACCACGGAAATGTGGGGAGATTTTTCGAGATCCCAACATTGAAAGCTACTCATTTCGTAGACTACGATATCTTTTTCGGTGATTTGATCAAGTTCGAGGATGGCGGGGTTGCCGATGTTGCCAACCAGGTGGACATGTACGAATTTTTCGGAGAATTCACGCAGAATTGAGGCAATAATGGAGCAGGTAGTTCCCTTACCTTTGGTGCCGGTGACACCAATAATTGGTGCTTTGACGTGCTCGAAGAAATAATTAGTAATGGTGGTCCAATTATCGATGAGATGAGGTGATTTTTGCTTGGCTAGGTAGAGTGGATGTACAGAAGGGCTACGAAAAACCAGGTCAAAATTTTCTAGACCAAAAGAATCTAGATCTTCATCGGTGAATTTTTCAAAAAAAGTAATTTCGTCCTGCTTAAAATATTCGGCGACGGCGTTACCTTCCACCCCTTTACCTAAAACTGCAATTTTCATAAGTCTATTATAGCACTCTGGCAAAATTTAGTTTTAACTAGAAAACCAGGCAATTAGCCAGCTGGTTGATGATTTGTTTTTCGACGGAGCCGACGGCAACCATGGCGTGGATGCCAGAGCCGGCAAATTCGCGGGCAAGTTCGACGATTAGAGGTTTATTTAATTGCTTAATAATATTAGGGAAATTGTCATAAAAATCAACTTTTTCCGTCATAAAATAATCGTCGGTATAGTAATCGGAAATTTGGCTGACGGTCTGAGCCCCCATTTGATAGCGACCGAGAGCGTAAGTCTTCACGGCTTCGATGTCAGCATCGGAAATCTCGCCGTTTAGAGCCTTAAGCATTTCAAGTTGGATGAGTGTGAAGAGTTCTTCGGAAGTTTCAAGATTAACTTCACCATCGAAGTCCCATGAGGAGTAATGATTCGTACTATTGATGCCGCTACCCATACCATAAACTAGACCACGACGGCGGGCTTGACCAAAAATGCGACTGCTCATAGTACCATTCAGTAGATGATTAAGCGCACCCATGGCTTGAGTTTCTTCGGTGGAGAGGCGTCTTGGAGTAATCATGGAAAAGCCAAAGGTAATATTGCTGGCGTCTTTTCGCTTAATTAGGACAGCGTTAGAAGAGTGTAAGTCATCTACGGGAATTTCGAAGCGTTCGCCGGGATTTAATTCCCAACTCTCGAGGTTACGAATGATTTCTTTTTTACGATGCTTGGTTTGGCCAGCAATAATAAAACGCATATTGTTCGCGGTGTGAGTGCGGCGGTAATGCTCATTAATGTCATCGAGTGTGATGTTATTGATAGTGGAAAGACGTTCGCGAAGATTTAAGACATTCTCACCGATGGCTTTTTGGAGGCGCGGCCAGAGTAGACGGCCATAGTCATTCATATAGCCAGTGAGCTCAGCGCGGACGTTACCTTTTTCACTTTTTAACTCTACTTCATTAAATTTTGGTGAAGTGATAGCAATGCGCTTAAGGTCTAAGATGCGGTCCCATTCAAAATCCGCACATTCGGTTTCATAACAAACAGAGTAGTCTGAAGTCCAAGCGTTATGATAGGCGCCGTTTTTGGTAAATTCCGCCTCGTAAGTGGATTCATCAGGGTATTTAGCGTTAGCGCCAAAACTGAGATGCTCAACAATGTGGGCAATCTCGTAAAGTTCGGGACTTTTGGCGAAGCGCATACCGCCACGAAATTGTACTTTCATGTTCATGACGGAAGCGCCAGGTACGTCAATCAAAAGACCTTTGGCACCATTCTTTAGTTCGATTTCTTCAATAGAATGTTTC
This sequence comes from uncultured Candidatus Saccharibacteria bacterium, assembly GCA_963515485.1. GTDB lineage: Bacteria > Patescibacteriota > Saccharimonadia > Saccharimonadales > Saccharimonadaceae > Nanosyncoccus. The sequence continues at coordinate 8,589 of CAUPWD010000005.1, forward strand.
ATGTTTAATGGCGGCCGTGCTTTTTGTTTTGGCGTTTAGCTTTTTTCTGTTTTTTGGCCTTATTACGTTTTTCACTGAGGCTAGCGGATTTGGTTGGTTTTTTAGCAAATTCGTTATCAAGATTCTTCTCACCAGCTTCAATAGTGTTAACGCCGCGATTGGTGGCAGATTCGGCCATCTTAGTAAGTTCGGTGTCGTATTCTTCCCCGTCAATCGTGTCAGTAGCGGCTGCTTCTTGTGGAGTAATTGAGAGGAGAATCTTCAAAACTTCTTCACGGAGATTCTTTTGGAGGCCTTCGAAGAGTTTTTGAGATTCAGTGCGATATTCGACTAGTGGATCGCGTTGGCCGATGGAGCGCCAGTGGATACCTTCACGGAGGTACTGCATGTTTTCTAGGTGCTGCATCCAGAGAGCGTCGAGGACCTTGAGGTAGACTTCACGTTCAATTTTGCGCATAACGTCGGCGCCGAATTCGAGCTCTTTGGTAGCGTAAGCTTCTTTGACGGCAAGAGTGGCAAGTTTGGCGCGCTCTTCCTCTTTGCGTTTGAAACCAATTTCAATAATTAAGTCGCGATCAAGATCGAAAACAGATTGGAATTCTTTGATGAAATTACGATTCACGCGGATGCTTTCGGCGGTTAAATCAGCCACGGCTTCCTTGATGAGGCGATTAATTTCGTCAGAGATATTTGCCCCTTCGAGAATTCGACGGCGCATGAGATAAACAATACGACGATGGCGGTTGATGACGTTATCATACTGGACCACGTTCTTACGAGAATCGAAATTGAAACCTTCGATACGCTTCTGGGCGGCTTCGAGCATTTTAGTAACGCTACGATTCTGAATCGGAGTATCTTCATCGATGCCGATACGGTTTAGCATAGCGCCAATTTGGTTGCCCTGGAAAATGCGCATAAGATCATCTTCGCAAGAGACAAAGAATTGAGTGATACCTGGGTCACCTTGACGACCACCACGACCACGGAGCTGATTATCAACGCGGCGACTATCGTGACGTTCGGAACCAATTACTACCAGACCACCGAGTTCTTTGACTTCATCAGTGAGCTTAATATCGGTACCACGACCAGCCATATTAGTGGCAAGAGTGATAGCGCCTTTTTGGCCAGCTTTTTCCACGATGGCAGCTTCACGTTCATTGTTTTTAGCGTTAAGTAGTTCGTAAGAGAGTCCGGCTTCGTCGAGATATTTAGCGATTAATTCGTTCTTCACAATACTGGCGGAACCAATCAAAACCGGTTGACCTTTTTCGTGGAATTTCTTAACTTCTTCGACGATGGCGCGGAGTTTACCGGCTTCAGTGCGGAAAATTAGATCATCCTTATCGATACGAATAATTGGGCGGTTAGGTGGAATTTGAATAACATCAAGCGCGTAGATTTGCTGGAATTCTTCAGCTTCGGTAAAGGCAGTACCAGTCATACCAGAGAGCTTATTATAGAGACGGAAGAAATTCTGGAAAGAAATGGTAGCTAGAGTCATGGATTCTTCTTTAACTACGACACTTTCTTTGGCTTCAATCGCTTGGTGGAGACCTTCGCTGTAGCGACGACCTTGCATGAGACGACCAGTGTTTTCATCAACAATAATGACTTCACCGGAGTTAGTGACGACATAGTCGCGGTCGCGCTGGAAAACTACCTGAGCGCGTAAAGCTTGATCCATATGATAGACTAAGCGGGTATTGTCAGCGGAATAAAGATTGTCGATACCGAGCATACGCTGGACTTTTTCGATACCAGCATCGGTGAGCGAGACGGAACGGTGTTTTTCGTCGAGTACATAATCGTCTGGACCGAGGTGAGAGGCGATTTTGGCAAATTGATAATAAGAATCTGGATTATCACCAGCTGGGGCAGAAATAATTAATGGAGTTCTGGCTTCATCAATAAGAATTGAGTCGACCTCATCGACGATGGCGAAATTAAGTTCGCGTTGGCGGAGAAAATCAACTTCGTTGACCATGTTATCACGGAGGTAGTCGAAGCCGAATTCATTATTCGTACCGTAAGTCACATCAGCTTGATAAGCTTGTTTTCTAGTGCAAGGTTTCAAGTGCTGCATGCGTTCATCGGTGTGCTCTTCGTTGATATATTCTGGGTCATAAAGGAAGCTTGCATCAGCAATAATTACACCTACACTCATGCCAAGGAAGTGGTAAACTGGAGCATTCCAACCGGCATCACGCTGTGCGAGGTAATCGTTCACGGTGACAACGTGGACACCACGACCAGTTAAGGCATTTAAGAAGGATGGTAAAAGGGCGACTAAAGTTTTACCTTCACCAGTTTTCATTTCAGCGACATTACCTTCATGAAGGACGATGCCACCGATCATCTGGACATCATAGTGGCGCATACCGAGAACACGCTTGGTAGCTTCGCGAACTAAAGCGAAGGCGTCTGGAAGAATTTCACTTAAAATTTTGGTTTCGTTACGTTCAAGTTTTTCTGATTTAACAGAAGTTGACTGCTTTTTATTATCACTAACAGATTCAGCCTTTGTCTCAGATTTTTTGGCTGAAGCTTTTAATTTGGCGCGAGCGATATTGGCTTCGGCCTTCTTGTTAAGAGTGTCAAGACGTTCTTTTAGGACGTTGGTTTGAGCTTTAAGTTCGTCGTCAGACATGGCTTCGTATTTTTGTTCGAGGCCATTGATGATTTTAACGATTTTGCGCATGCGGGTGAGATTTCGCTTGGCTGGGTCACCAAAAACACCCTGCAAAATACGGGTAGTGGTGGTTTTATCAGCTAATTTATCGGTTGGCTTGCGTTCTTTTTTAACTTTTGGAGCCTTAATTTTAGCTTCCTGAATTTTTTCAATTTTTTTCTGAGACATAAACAGTCGAAACCTCCAAATCGGAATAATATTATAGGGATATTTTATCATAAAAAATACATGTTTTTAAGAGAACATGTATTTTTAATTGAGTTTTAGTTTCTTAATTTTAGGTTAAAATTAAGAATTAGATTTTTTACCAAAAAAGCGGGAGAAGACCCCACGACGAAGATGTGGAGTGCTCTCGATTTTGTAACGACGAATTTGACCCATTAGCTTAGCCTCAATAATGTCGATGCCGGCGAAAATATTGGAGCACTCGTCCTTAGCGGCGATAACTTTACCACCTGGAATTTCCATGGCGGCAGAAATTTCATATTTATTACCGTGAGTGCGACCTACTTCAGTAACGACGATTTTGGCAACCACATCTTTTTTGCTGCCGTGTGGCAAGTATTTGTCGAGTTTGCCGATACGTTTGACGGCATATTTATGAAAACTATCTTCAATTTTGTAATTGCTACCACTAATTTCAATTTTTTCGATCATAATTTCTCCTTATGGCTATTATAACATGTCGGTGCCGAGGTATGGCTGCAAGACGGCTGGGACGCGAAGCTTACCACCTTCTTCGGCGAAGTTTTCGATAACGGCTACCATAGTGCGGGCGAGAGAAATGGCGGTGCCATTCAAGGTATGAAGCACTTCGACGGTGCCATCCTTACGGCGGACGCGAATATTAAGCCCGCGAGCTTGGAAGTCGGTGCAGTTCGAGCAGCTGGTAATTTCACGGTATTTTTGATCAACTGGAGACCAGTATTCGATGTCGTATTTCTTGGCGGCTGGAGCACCGAGATCGCCGGCAGCGATGTTGATAACATGGTATGGGATGCCAATTTCTTGCCAGATTTCTTCTTCAATGCCACGAAGTTTTTCGTGAATTTCTTTGCTTTGTTCTGGAGCACAGAAGGCATACATTTCGAGCTTGTTAAATTGATGAACGCGGAAGAGGCCACGGGTATGTTTGCCGTAGGCGCCAGCTTCCTTACGGAAACAAGCGGAGAGGCCGGCGTAGAAAAGTGGGAGTTTATCTTCGTCGATGATCTCGTCCATGTGGTAGCCAGTGATGGACATTTCGGCGGTAGCGATAAGAGCGAGATCTTCTCCTTCGATGTAGTATTCATCGCTCTGCTCAGAGCTACGTGGAGCAAAACCGGTACCTTCCAGCACACGAGAGTTAACTAAATCAGGCACATCCATGAGAGTGAAGCCATGTTCAACGATCTTCTTGATGCCGAATTGAATCAGGGCATTTTCAAGCAGGGCTAGGCCACCTTTGACATAATAGAATTTTGCGCCAGCGACCTTGGCACCACGTTCGAAATCAACCCAATCGCGAGAGATGGCGTAGTCGAGGTGATCGACGCCAGTAGTTTTGCATTCACCCCATTTTTTGACTTCGACACTGGCGGATTCGTCACCAAGTGGTACGTCGTCAAAAATGACATTAGGGACGGTTTTAAGTTTAGTGTTTAATTCTTTTTCAAAATTAGAAAGATCGGCTTCGAGAGTGCTAAGTTTTTCTTTGATTTCCTTACCTTTGGTGATTAGCTCGTCGCTAGGTTTGCCATTTTTCATTTTGGCGGTATTATCGTTGCGCTCTTTGCGAAGGGCTTCAACTTGTTGAAGGAGAGTCTTTCTTTGGTCATCCAAGGCGAGAATTTCATCAAGATTGACGTTCTTGTACATTTTTTCTTTGATGGAATGTTCGACGAGCTCTTTGTTATTGCGGATGAAATTAATGTCCAACATTTTTACCTCTTTTCTTTAATAATTTTAGTTAACGATTTTGAATTCTGAATTATGCGTGAGTGGAAGATTCGGAGGAGTCTTCGGAGATGGCTAAATCTTTGGAAATAGCGGAATCTTCGGAAGTCTTTGATTCTTCGGATTCGGATGATTCTTCAGAAGTATTTTCAGAATTGGCGCGGCGCTTAATGATTGGGAACGGGACGGCCTCGCGGCCGGAGACGCCTTCAAGTAGCCAGAAATTACGTTCGGAATTACCCCAACCACAGGCTGGTGGCATACCGTACTCGAGCATTTCGACAAAATCTTGATCAAGCATTTGAGCTTCACTGTCGCCACCATCACGCATGGCTTGCTGTTCTTCGAAGCGAGCGAGCTGATCGAGCGGGTCGTTTAATTCAGAATAACCATTACCCATTTCGGTGCCAGCAATAATAGGGTGAAAACGTTCAGTGACTAGAGGATTTTCTGGGGAAATTTTGGCGAGTGGGGAGAGTGAAAGAGGTTCTTCAATTAACCAGAATGGTCCACCAGATTTTTTGCGAATCAACTTCCAGAGGTTATCGATAAGGCGCGAATCGGCCTGCGCGGCAGTCACCTCGACGCCGTGAGACTTGAGGATTGCAGTGATTTTAGCGCGGTCTGGATTGAAAACGTCAATACCAAACTCTTCACGAATCAGATCAGCGTATTTGATGCGTGGCCATTTGTTGGAAAGGTCGATATTAAAACCATTAACCTGGAATTTGAGGGTGCCCCAAGTTTTTTCAGCAACGTATTTAATCATTTCTTCATAAAAATCCATGCCGTCTTGATAATCTTCGTAGGCAGCATAAGATTCAAAGGCGATGTGCTCTGGTAGATGCTCATCATCGACGCCTTCATTGCGGAAACGCGGGCCGATGTCATAGACTTTTTCAAAACCGGCACCGAGTAAGCGTTTTAGTGGTAATTCTTGAGAAATACGAAGGTAAAAATCTTCACCTAGGGCATCCATATGGGTGACAAAAGGCGTAGCGTCAGCGCCACCGGTAGTATGTTCGAGAACTGGGGTGTTTACTTCAATAAAGCCGTGCATATTCATGAAATCACGGGTAGCTTGCCAGAATTTACTGCGACGAACCATACGCTCGCGCACTTCAGGGTTAACATTCATATCGACATAGCGACGACGGTAGCGCTCCTCTTTATTGGTAAAACCATCGCGACCTGGCATCGGACGAAGGGTTTTGGTGAGAAGCTTCACGTAATTAGTGAAAAGTGAAATTTCACCGGTTTGAGACTTACCAACCAGACCTTCGGCTTCGATAAAATCACCGGTGTCGAGAAGTTTGAGCTGTTTAGTGCCAATAAAACCTTCTGGAGTTTCGTCTTGCTTCATGAAAAGTTGAATTTCACCAAAATAATCACGAATTTTAACGAAGGCGAGCTTACCAAAGCTACGAATGGCAATAATACGACCCGCGATAACGACCTGTTTACCATCAAGTTCCGCAAAATTATCCAAAATTTCAGAAATTTTGGTGTTGCGATCAGAATGAGAAGGATAAGGATTAATTCCCATTTCCTTTAAGGTGGTGAGTTTTTTAAGTCGTTCGTTGCGGTAGTCGTTTAATGTAGCCATAATTTTTCTTGTTGATTAGATTTTCATGATTTCGGCTTCTTTAGCCTTGAAGAGTTCGTCAATTTTAGCGCTGAAATCTTTGGTAAGATCGTCAATTTCTTTTTCGCTGCGTTTCTTGATGTCTTCGGAAAGATCTTCGATAGACTTGAGTTCCTTCCTTGCGTCGTCACGGATTTTACGGAGAGCCACCTTAGCTTCTTCGATCTTTTGGGAGGTGGTTTTGACAATTTCTTTGCGACGTTCTTCGGTGAGTGGTGGCACTGGAACGCGAATTACACGACCATCATCGGCTGGATTAAGGTTAAGAGTTTGATCGGCGCGAATTGCATTGGAAATGCCGGCAATAGTAGATGGGTCGAATGGGGTGATCAAAAGCATGGTGGCATCAGCGATGGTGACATTGGCAACTTGGTTAAGTGGCATGTATTGACCATAGGCTTCGACCTTGATGCTGGAGAGCATGTCTGGGTGAGCACGACCAGTGCGAACTTTTTTAAGCTCCTGCTGGAAGCGATCGACGACAGCTTGAAATGCAATTTTATATTCGGTGTTATCAAACATAATTTTTCCTTATATACTTATCTATATTTTATCACATCAGAGAGAAAAATACCCCTGATTCGGGGTATTTAACTTTTAGAGTGAATTCTTGAATTCTTCAAGGCCGATAAGCTTGGTTTCGCCAGTCTTACGGTCGGTGATTTCAACTTGGTTGTTTTTCAAAGTTTTTTCCGAAATTACTACGCGGTAAGGGATACCGAGAAGTTCAGAATCGGTAAGTTTTTCACCGATGCGCATATCTCGGTCATCAAGCAAAATTTCCTTGCGGTGAGCACCGTGAAGCTCGTTGGTGATTTTAGCGGCTTTATCGCCAAGACCGATCAAGTAATACTTGAAAGGTGCGATATTTTCTGGCCAGACTAGACCTTTTTCATCGGCAAATTTTTCAGCAATAACACCCATAACACGGGAGACACCGATACCATAGCTACCCATGAAGACAGTCTTCTTTTCGCCATTCTTATCGTCGTACTTAAGGCCGATTGGATCAGAGAATTTATAACTAAGAGTAAAGATATTACCAACTTCGGCGGCGGCGGTAGAATGAAGGTCTTCTTTCTTAACGCCGAGGTCATTTAATACTTCATCGATTACGACTTCTTCGTTCAAGACGATAGACTTATCATCGTTGAAGTAAATAACATCTTCACCAACTGGAGTGATGGTTTGGAATTCGTGACTATACTTAGAGAAAGCACCACCAGAGGCGTAAGTTTCGTAGGTACAATCGCCGAGACCGAGACGGACGTAAATACGCTTGTAGGCTTCTTCGACTTCGTGGTAGAACTTCTCGTGAGATTCTTTATCGGTTGAGAAGCTATAGAGGTCCTTCATGAGGAATTCGCGAGTACGGAGAATACCAGATTTGGCGCGAAGTTCGTTTCTGAACTTGGTTTGGAATTGGTAAACGTAGACTGGGAGATCCTTGTAAGAAGAAATGTATTTGGTCATTAAATTGGTGAGTGGCTCTTCGTGAGTAGGAGCGAGGCCCAATTCGCCGCCGGCATTAAGTTTAGTTTTAAACCAGACATCGATTACATCATCGCGCCAGCGATCAGTTTTGACCCAGGATTCGGGGTTCTGAAGCGCAGTCATTTGCATCTCCTGACAACCGATAGCATCGAGTTCGTCACGGATGATGTCTTGAATTTTGTTTAATGTGATCAATCCGAGTGGTAGGAAGTCATAAACACCAGCCATTTCCTTGTAAATGTAGCCAGCGCGGATGAGAAGTTCAGCGTTGCGGCTGGTTTCTTCTTTTCCTACTTCACGGAAGGTCTTGATAAATGATTGACTTAACTTCATCCTTTACCTTTCCTGTTTAAAATAATAATATTCTAATTGTATCACAGAAAAATGAAAATAACAGAGATAAGTTGACATTTTTTGGGGCTTCGTGTATTTTTTAATGAGGTAATTATATTAAAAGAAAGATTGTATTTTTTATTCCTATGAAAAAAACAGTAAGTTTAACTCAAGATGGTAAGAAAAATCTTGAGAATGAGTTGAAAAGTCTGATTAAAATGCGCCCAGCAATCGCCGATCGTTTGGCGACGGCCCGTTCTTTTGGCGATTTGAAGGAAAATCAAGAATATTCTGACGCGCGTGCGGAACAACGCCAGGTAGAAAGTCGAATTTTGGAAATTCAAGAAATCTTGAAGAATGCTGAAATTATTAAGGCTGCGAAGGGCGGCAAAATCGCCGTAGGTTCGACAGTGAAAATTAAGATGCTTGGTAAAGAGCATACTTATTCCATCGTGGGTGCCGTAGAAGCTGACCCGTTAAATGGTCGTATTTCAGATATTTCACCAATTGGTAAAGCTTTAATTGGTAAAAAAGAGGGTGACGAATATACCCTACCAAATGGCAATAAGGGTGAAATTCTCGAAGTTGCTTAAAATTGGATAGATTAAAAAATGAGGCCGAGTAGCCTCTTTTTTAATATATTTATTTAATTAAGGCTAGTATTAGGCCATAAATAGAAAATAAAAAGCAATGGTGTTTTTTAACATATGTAGTATAATTCCGGCATAGATAGTGCCTGTGGTTTCGCGCATCAAACAGGCGACCACGCTGAGGGCGAAGACATCGACGCCGACGTTCCATTGACCGTGGAGAAAACCAAAAAGAACAGAAACGATTAAGACTGAGATGATTAGCGAATGGTTTTTTCGAAGTTTGCCGTAGATAAGGCCGCGGTAGATGACTTCTTCAAGAATTGGTCCGACTATTACCAGCGCAATAGCCGCAAAGACTTTGTTAAGTGGTGAGATTAGGGTTGAATAGAGGAGTGGTTGGTTCTCTGTAAGATTGAACCATGGAAAAACGGAGAAAAGTGCGGTAAGGATGGCAGAAAAAGCTAGATAGCCGAAAAAGCCGGCAATAGCGAGGCCGATATCTGAGAAAGTGACTAAATCCTTAAATCCAAGCCCATTGCGGGTGACGGGTTCCTTAAGGGAGTTTATATGTTTTAAAGCAAAAAGTAGAAAGATAAAACTTAAGGAATAAACCAAGACGGAAAAAATTGTAGCAGCGAGGGGTGTTTTTAAAGTGTCGGAGCCAAGAATGAATAACATTGGTACCCCCACAATAAATTGCGCGGCATAAAAAGTGACAATTGCTAAGATTGGAAGATAGATGAGATCTGAACCTGATTTTAGCGATTTGACAATTTTACTTGAAAATGAAGATTTTGATGTCATATTAATGAAAGATACGGATTAGGTCTAAAATCGTGACGAGAATAAACATGGCAAAGAGGAAGAGGAAGGTGGTGGCGATAATTTTCCCTTCGGCCTCGGTCGAGAGTTTCTTCTTGATTAATTTAGAGATGGTAATCATGGTCCAGCGGCCGCCATCGAGGGCTGGGATTGGCAGAACATTCATACAGGCGAGAGAGATGGAAATGATGGCGGTGAGGAAAAGTAGTTCCGTAAAACCAGCGCTAACGAAACTTGGGAAAATTACACCAATGATACCGATCGGGCCAGAGACGGATTCGCCAGCCTTGGCGAGTTCTTGTTTGCCAGACTCTCTGGTTTCTTGGTTGCCGGCAATTTGCTTGGCGATTCCAGAGAAAAGATTTCGAATCATGTCGTAGAGGCCACGGAAGGTTTCACCAGTAATCTGAGCGGTGGTACCAAGGCCGATGAGAGGCGCATCGATTACAGAATAACGGGCGAGAAATTGGCCATCCATGCGCATAGAAATACCGAGAGCTGGCGAATTATCTCCTGAATTCAAGGTGACTTCGTGTTCGCTGGTAGTTTTAGTTTCTGGATCGAAGGTGCGATAAACTACAGTCTGTCCGAGATGGGATTTATTAAAATCTTGGACATCAAGGGTGGAAGTTAATACTTTCCAGTTATTTTCATTCTTAGCTTTGGCGTCATGAATGATGGTATTAGTCTTCAGAGTACTACGACTAGCTGGAGAATCCTCGAGAATTTTATCAATATAGATTTTTGGCATAGTAAAATGCGCTTTTTCATTAATATTGAATTGATTATTCATAAATTGTGGCATGCCGGTAACAGCGAGAATGGTAAAAATTAGGATGCCATAAAGCCAGTTCATAGTAACGCCACCGAAAAGAATTGCGGTTTTTTGAAGATAGTTAGTGGCACCAAAGGTATGAGGTTTGGTTTCGGCGTCTGATTCCCCATCCATGGTGCAGAAGCCACCGAGTGGGAGGAGGTTAATGCTGAAAATTAAATAATCTTGTTTATAAAGCGGATCATTTTTATATTCGGTGCTTGGAATGAAAAACCAGACATATTTATCTTTTTTAGTTTTGTCCTTCCCCATAGCGAGAAGTTTTTGGAGGCGTTTTTGATTAACTTTGGCCTTAGATTCGGATTTTAATTGATCATAAAATTTTTGGACCTCTTTGGCTGGAAGGTGCAACCAGGCGAGCTTGCGTGGCGGTAAACCAATACCGAATTCATTGACTTTGACACCGGATTTTTTAGCCATAATGAAGTGGCCAAATTCATGAATGACGACGAGTAATGTGAGGGCGATAAGGCCGATAAAAGCACCAAATAAAATATTCATATATCTATTTTAGCACAAGAAAAATAGAATAGGTTTTTCGCCTATTCTATTTTTAGGTTTGAATAAATAATTTATTCAGTGACGCCAAGTTCGATGCGCTTGAATTGCTTGACGGTGATGTTTTCACCAGTTTTAGCAATCATTTCTTTGATGAATTCTGCGACAGTCTTAGAATCATCGAGAATGTAAGGTTGGAGCATCAAAACTTTGTCAGAGAAAGCTTTTTTCACCTGGCCAGAAAGGATTTGTTCCTTCATATTTTCTGGACCCTTGAAGTTAGCTTCGAATTCTTCCATTTTTGCCTTCATAGTTTCGGCTGGAATGTCTTCCTCAGAAACATAAAGTGGAGCCATGGAAGCAACTTGCATAGCAAGTTTGTGAGCAAGATCTTTAAATTCATCGGTATTAGCGACGAAAGAAGTTTCACAGTTAACTTCGATGATAGCGCCAAGGCGGCCGTCGTGAATGTAAGCGTCGACGATACCTTCGCGGGTTTCACGGTCGCCACGCTTTTCAGCCTTGGTGAGACCTTTTTCGCGCATAGCTTTGAGGGCTTTGTCGAAATCGCCATCGGCTTCGACAAGAGCTTTTTTAGCATCGGTAAGACCTACACCGGATAATTCTTTGAGTTTTTTGATGTTTTCAATGGTAATTTCTGCCATTTTTATCTCCTTAATAGATGAAAATTAGTTTTTGGCGGATTTGATAGCTTCGACAAAGTAATCAAGAATGAGTTTTTCAGCCTTGGTGGAATCGTCGTTAGCTGGAATGACGATGTCGATATCGGTTGGGTCGACATTGGTGTCACAAATAGCGATAACTGGAATGTGAAGAGTTTTAGCTTCCTTAATAGCATTCTTATCTTCGCAAGCGTCGGTGATAATGATAGCGGCTGGTTGATCAGTCATATCTTTAATACCACCGTAGCGAGTGTTAAGCACGGCAATTTCTTCCTGGAAGCGTTGAACTTCGAGCTTAGAATAGCGAGCTTCGAGTTCACCAGTCTTCATGCGGCGTTCGAGATCCTTAACCTTTTTGATTTGGCGGTTAACAGTTTCAACGTTAGTGAGAGTACCACCGACCCAGCGTTCGGTAACGTATGGCATGTCGACAGATTCAGCGGCTTCTTTAACGATGGCTTTGAGTTGTTTCTTGGTGCCAACGAAAAGAATTTTCTTGCCGTCTTTGGCGATTTTCTTGGTAAGAGCGAGAGCTTCTTCGAGGCCAGCTACGGTCTTTTCAAGATTAATAATGTGAGTGTCTTGGCGCTTGCTATGGATGTATTGAGCCATTTTTGGGTGCCAACGTGAGGTCTTGTGACCAAAGTGAGCTCCTGCTTCGAGGAGTTCTTTCATGTCGATAGTTTTGGACATGTTTTCCTTTCCCTTCACTTCATCTTGTCTTCAGGAAAACGGATGAAGCTGTTTCATTAAATTAATTACTTTTCTATCTTAACATAAGAGGTGGGATCTGTAAAGCTAATTCCCTATTGAAAAAACCGCGAGTATCTGATAAAATGGTGACTAATTATGAGTAAACAAGAATTGCATCCAAAAGATTATCGCTTTGTGGTTTTTGCTGATGACGCTGCGAACTTTTCTTTCTTGACTAAGTCTACCGCTAAGAGCGAAGAGACTATCAAGTGGACCGATGGAAATGAATATCCACTCGTGAAGGTTCAGATTTCTTCGGCTTCTCACCCATTCTTTACCGGTGAAGAGAAGATTATCGATACCGAAGGTCGCGTTGACCGCTTCAAGGCTCGTGCTATGAAGGCAGAAGCTTTGAAACAGGCTCTCGCCAACAAAGCTGCTAAGCAGATGAAAGAAGCTGAGAAAAAAGCAGAAAAAGCTGAAGCTTAAGTCCAAAATAAGGCCAAATGGCCTTATTTTTTGTGAAAAGCGAAAAGATATATTATAATAGAGAAGTCATGGATCTTTAGCTCAGTTGGCTAGAGCGTACGATTCACATTCGTAAGGTCACTGGTTCGAGCCCAGTAAGATCCACCAAAATATTTTTGAAATCCCGGGAAGGGATTTTTTGCTGTCTATACTTCAAGATTTTAGTTCAAAAATAAGATAGTTTTTTACGAGATTGGAATATGGGGTGGATTATTATATAATTAACCTAATATGGACGAAAAAATCAAAAGTTTAGAGTTGGAATTAGCTCAACTTAATCAATTCTTGGAAAATCCGAAGGCTTACCTCGAGAATGATTTTGCTGCAAAATCGAAGAGGAAGGCAGAGGTTGAATCAATTTTGGATTTAAAAAATGAAATTTCTCGCGCCGAGCAACAAATCAAGGAAGATGAAGCGATTGTTTCGGATCCTGAACTTGGCGAGATGGCAAAGCTGGAAATGCAAGAGCTTACCGAAAAAATTACGGATTTAACTAGGCAACTTGATGATAAGCTAATTCCACGCGATCCGGATGATGACAAGCCGGTGATTATGGAAATTCGAGCCGGGGCCGGTGGTGACGAGGCTTCGTTGTTTGCGGCTGAGCTTTATCGTATGTACTTGCGTTATGCGGAAAAACATGGTTTTAAAGTAGAACTAATGAATGAAAGCCTAAATGAGACCGGTGGGGTAAAAGAAGTAGTTTTCAAAATGGATGGCGAGACGCCTTTCGGGACGATGAAATTTGAAGGTGGCGTGCATCGCGTGCAGCGTGTGCCAGTCACAGAATCGCAAGGTCGTATTCATACTTCTACGGTGACAGTGGTGGCCTTACCAGAGGTAGAAGAGTCGGAAATTGTAATTGATGAAAAAGATTTACGAATTGACATTTTTCACGCGGGTGGACACGGTGGTCAGTCGGTGAATACGACCAACTCAGCTATTCGTATTACGCATTTGCCGACCGGAATTATGGTGGCAATGCAAGACGAGCGCTCTTTGCGCCAGAATAAAGAGCGCGCCATGATGGTGCTGCGTACGCGTTTGAACGATATACAACGTGCGGAAGCGGCGAAAAATGCCTCGGCGGCACGTAAAAATTTGATTGGTACAGGTGATCGTTCAGAGAAAATTCGTACTTATAATTTCCCACAGGATCGTGTGACGGATCATCGTATTCATTATTCTAGATCAAATGTGAATGCAGTAATGGATGGTGATATTGACGATATTATCTCAGAATTGAAGAAGTGTGAGCTCGATGTAATTCGTACGGAAAACGGCATCGCGGAATAGAATTTTAAGGAGAAAATGGCAACCACGGTAAAAAGCTGGCTGGAGGTTTCAAAACAGATTATTAACCCGACTGAGGCGGAGATTATTTTGGTGGTCTCGATGAATGTGCAAGACCGCAGTTTTTTTGTAGCTCACGGGGCGGATAAAATTTCTGATGAAGCGCGTAAGAAAGCTGATCAGATGGTGGCTTTGCGCGCGAACAAGGTGCCACTGGCCTATATTTTAGGGGTGAAATGGTTTATGGGGCGACCTTTTTTGGTGAATCAAAATGTTTTAATTCCCCGTCCGGAAACGGAACTCGCGGCGGAGCTGGCGGGAAAACTTTATTATCGTATCATTGATGGAAAATTTAATAGCGGAGAGCAGACAACTTCAAAAAAGCCGGTGACAATTGTAGATGTGGGAACGGGGTCGGGCTGCATTGGTCTTTCCGTAGCTTTGGAATGCGCAAATAGCCAGGTGATTGGCCTCGATATTTCGAAAGATGCTTTGACGGTGGCGCGAATTAACCGGGATAAATTAGGGGTAAAAAATATTAAATTTTACAAATCAGACCTTCTTTCGACGATTTTACGCTTGAAGATTCGCCCAGAGATTATTGTGGCAAATTTACCATACGTGGATGAATCTTGGGAGTGGCAATCGCCAGAATTGCAGTACGAACCAAAACTAGCGCTTTATGCGGATAAGGATGGCTTGGCGCAGATTTATCGTTTGCTCGATCAGATTAAGCGAAATTTCTTCAGCATTAAAAACCCGGAGGAGCTCTCGGAGACAGAAATTCAGGCGGAACTGGAAACTAATTATGTGATTATAGAATCAGATATGAGCCAGCAACAAAAAATTATTGAATATGCGGAAAAGTTGGGCTTTGAATTAGGCTTAAAGAAAGATTTAATTTTAGGATTTTTCTATCCGGTGGATAAGCTTAAATAATTTTTGGTGGAATTTTAGTTAAAATAAGAATTTTAATAATGCGTATTATGATAGATAAAAAATAACCCCGGAGGGTTATTTTTTGATTTTATTCTTCGTCGTTGTCGGACTTTTTGTTGGTGGTAACTTTGGCGCTATCGGCGTCATAGGCTTCAAGTTTAACTTGGAGCTCGATATATTTTTTATCACGATAAACTTCGAGTTTGACCGTGTCGCCGACGGCGTATTCGCCAATTAAGCTACCAAGAGAGCCGGCAGTGCCGATTTTGGTGCCATTAACGGCAGTAATAATGTCGCCATCTTTGATACCAGCCTTGTCGCCAGCACTACCCTTAATGACGGCGGAAGCATTGTTTGAGCCTTTGACGTAGGCACCAGCCGTAACATCAAGTTTCTTTTCTTTGGCAATAAGCGGGGTGATGGTTTGGTAGCGGACACCTAATACGGCGCGTTCGAATTTACCATCTTTGAGGACGCCAGCCATAATTCCCTTGACGCTATTAATAGGAATGGCGAAGCCAACGTTATTTCCCTGGCTAGCATAGGCGGTATTAATACCAATCACTTCACCGGCGGCATTAACCAGTGGTCCACCGGAGTTACCGCCATTAATTGCGGCATCGGTTTGGATCATATCGGAAAGGGTTTCATAGGTGGTGCGAGAAGAATCGGAGGCGGTGAGACTACGACCTTTACCAGAGATGATGCCGGAGGTCACGGAGTTTTGGTAGGTGCCAAGCGCATTGCCGATAGCTACAACTTGCTGGCCGATATTAGTGGTTTTGCTGTCACCAATTTTGATTGGAGTAAGATCCTTTACGTCTTTGATTTTAATAATGGCAAAATCATTGATTGGGTCGGTGCCGATAAGTTCAACATCTTCATAAGTCGAGCCATCGTCGAGGATGACGCCAATTTTGGTAGCATTAGCAACGACGTGCTTGTTGGTGGCGATATAGCCATCGCTACTGATGATAAAGCCGGTACCGGCAGCCTGGGAAACTTGACCAGTAAAGAAAGAGCCGGTGGTGCTAGTGTTGGTGATGATTGAAACTACACTTTTCGAGACGGAATTGGCAATTTCAGAAATTGAACCTTCAGCAAAGGTAGCGGCGTTATTGCTGGCCGAATTACTACTGTGGAAAATTGAAGTAGTAGGACGGTTGTAAGCATAATAAAGCGCGGTGCCTGATAAGGCGACGGCTACGAGACTGGCGAAGGTAGCAAAACGATTTTTACCAGTTTTAGTTTGAGATTTCTTTTCGTTTTTTGATTCTGTAGACTCTTCGGCTTTTACATTATCAGTAGAATCATTTTGGTCGGTGTTCTCTACTTTGTCTTTAGATTCAGTTTCTAATTCATCTTTAGATTCGGTTTCAGATTCAGATTTATCTTCGGTCTCAGATTCATCTTCGGTCTCGGAATCGGTTTCAGTTTCAACTTCAACTTCGGTTTCGTTTTTGGATCGTTCTGAAGCTTCGGAATGTTCTGAGGTGTCGGTAGCTTCTGACTCTTCGACTGGATTCACGGATGAATCGGTAGATTCGAGATCTTCTGATTCAGAGATGTTTTTTACTTCTTCTAAATCGGTTGAGTCTTTTGGTTCAAAATTACTTTTATCTTCGTTCATTTTTTACCTCCTTAAACGTAAGATTAGACATTAAATAGCGGTTTACTAAACCACAGCACGATTATCAGGATTACGGAAATAGCAAAAATTGTAGGTACGAGAATATCTTTCTTTTCAATTTTCTGGTCATTTTGACTGGCGTTTTGATAAAGTAGGCCGGCGAGGAACGCTAAGATTGTCAGAATAATGGAGATTTGTGGAATAATTATCCCGAAGGCCTTGAACGAATAGACGATGAGCCAGAATTCAGCTAACCAGGAAATCTCGGCAAAAATGAGACCAGAAATTAAGGTGATTAAACTATATTCGGTGTCTTCACTTTGTACCAAGACGTGGCGTGCTACGGCAAAACCGAGGATAAAGTTTAATAGGACGGTGAGACCGGAGCTACTACTAGCTACCATTAGGGTGATGGCGGTACTGCCGAAAAATACTGCGAGAAGCGCCTGGAGTTTGGTGGCGAAGTTAGAAGACATTGGCTTGAGAACAATGAGCCAGAGTGAATAGAGAGCCGTTAATACGTAATGCAATGGGCTTAAGATATTTCCGGCACAGTAGGCGAGAAATACGAAAGAAAAACCCATGATGAGGTCGACTAGATTGGATTTGATATTAACAAATAAGTAGCGTGGACGCACGGCGAACATACGCCATTTAGAGAGTAATACCAATACACAACCTGGAATGAAACTTGCCGTGGCAAGGTTTAAGAAAATGGTGGCAATTGCAAGCACTAAATTGAGTAGCACATGTAAGATTGTACTCAGAATATTGCGGCCACGTCGGATGATTACATAATCTGCCATATAGAATATTATACCTTATTATTAAAATAAACGAATGTGATCGAAAGGGTAAAGTCGCATGAGGACTGGTCCAATGATGCGACAATATGGAATAGTGCCAAGACCATAACGGGAGTCATAGGAGTGAGTTCCCTCACGATTATCTCCAACTACGAAAATTTCGCCATCTGGCACCGTGATATCAACCTCACCAGAAGTGTTGGTCTTTGGTCCATCGGTAGCGGATTTTCTAGTAGTAGTATCTGGGTCGAAGCCATTAGGGTTCTGGTCGTTATAAACCGTGATTTTACCGTCTTTCACCACAACGCGTTCACCTGGAAAAGCAATAACACGTTTGATGATATACTGGTCTTTAATGGTAGAGTCGACATTACAAGTGAGCTTACCACTGGACTCACCATTGAGAAAGACGATGATTTGTCCACGTTCTGGTACATATTCCTTACCCGATAGATGGCTCATACTGACTGCTAGGCGATTGACAATTAAGCGGTCATTTTCGCTTAGAGTGTAGTCCATGGAGTGCCCTACGACGTTATAGGAACGAAAAACGTAGGCGTTTAAAAACATCGTACCGATAATGACACAGGCGACAAAAACAATTAAATTAACAAAATCTTTAATGATTGGGTATCTTTTGAAGAATGAAACTTTATTTTCCACTAATCTATTTTATCACGATTATGGTTCTTATTTTTGATAATAATCGTGTAAAAATTGTTTTTTAAATTCGAAAAAGTTTTGATTTAGGATGCTTTCACGAATTTGTTCGGTGAGGCGAATGATGAAACGTAAATTATGAGCAGTGGCAAGATTATAATATTGACGCTTGAGTTCTGGATCACCAGATTTCCAAAGCGCACGCAATTGTCCCCTGGTCCAACCAGCTCTACAAGTAGTACAGTCGCAGTGGGCATCAAGTAATTCATTGCTATCCTTAAACTTACGCAGATTAATATCGCCGTATTTGGTATAAATTTTACCGTGGCGAGCTTCCCTGGTTGGTGCGACGCAGTCAAAAGTATCAGCCCCCATTTCGGTGCCAATTAAAATATCATCCGGATGCGAGAGTCCCAGTAGGTGGCGTGGTTTATTCTCGGGTAATTCTTCATTACACCAACGTAAAATTTCACCGAGGTCTTCCTTAAGAAAGGCGCCACCAAGACCATAGCCATCAAACGGCATTTCGCCAAACTTTTTGGCCGTACTGCGCCTTAAATCTTCCCAGCGTCCACCTTGTAGAACCCCATAAAGACTTTGGCGGTAACCCAGTGAGTCGCGCAATTTAAAATGCTCGTCGAGACTACGTTTAGCCCAACGTTCGGTACGGGCGAGAGCCTCCACGTTATATTCGTAGCTATCGGCTAAAGAGGTGAGTTCATCAAAGGCCATGTGAATATCGGCGCCGATACGGCATTGAATCTGCATAGATTCTTCTGGCCCAATAAAATCTGGTTGACCATCGAAAGGGTCGCGGAAATTAACCCCGTCTTCTGTAATGTGGGCGAGGCGTTCTTGGTGGGCGGTATTAACTACACCACGCTCGCGCTCCATAGAGACGACTTTGCCAAGACCAGAACCGAGTGACATGACTTGAAAACCACCAGAATCGGTGAGGGTCGACCCATGCCAATTTGACCAGTTGGCTAAACCGCCAGCATCGGCAATTTCGTGTGATTTGCGACGAAGATGGTAACCATTACTGAGCATGGCTTGAGCTTTAGTTTGATGAAGTTCTTCTGGCGAAAGAAAACGGATTGCTCCGGTAGTGCCAACCGCCATAAAAGCTGGAGTTTTAATATCGCCGTGTGGAGTATGGATAGTTCCGGCACGGCCGAGTTTACCGGGGATACGCTGATTAATTTCGAAAGAAAAACCAGAAGTCGTCATGATTCCCTATTTTTCAGTCGCTTGGTCCGCGATTTTTGCGATTTCAACTTTATGGGCTGGAATGTATTTGCGGAGATTTTTTACGATTAAGATTTCGACTGGGGACAAGACGATTTCGATACCGATGCCTATAATGTAAGCGAAGATGGCTTGATTTAGAAAATCGGAAAAAGCCAAGACGCCGAGGAAGGCGACAATTTCAAAGACTAAAGTATCGAAAAAATGTGCGACAAAAGAAGAGGTGAGGGCGCGGACGATGAAGAGTTTTTGGCCAGTCTTTTGTTTAATTTTTTCGAAAATGTAGTTGTTGGAAAATTGTGAAAATAGGTAGGCGGTAAGTGAGCCGATGATAATGCGTGGTGCAAAACCTAAAACATTGGCAATTGATTCTTGCATACCTTCGGTACCGGCGAATGGTGGAAGGGCGATGACGATCCAAAAAGTGAGCGCAGCAATGATATTAACGAGGAGGCTACCGAGAATGATGTGCTTAGCGGTCTTTTGGCCGTAAAATTCAATGATAATATCACCGAGGATATAAGAGATTGGGAAGCTAATTACGCCCCCGTCGACTGGAATACCAAAGAGGTCCCAAAGCTTAGTCGCAGCTAAGTTGGAAATCAGAAGGATTCCAGCCGAAATCGCGGTGAAGTAAATTAAGAGATTTCGTTTTCTAACTTGCTTGTCCATCTTAGAAATTAAGTTCTACGGTTTCACCGTCTTTAGTTTTGATGGAGCCACGAACATTGGTGAGCTCGATAGCGGCAGAGGTTTCGTCGTAAGTTTTGCCGGTGGATTCGTAAGCCTTTTGGTTTAGTTCTTTGTCGGCAACAGTTTTAGCTTCAGCGGTGAAACGCATGAGGCCAAGTTCGTTGCTAAAGACGTAAATTTCGACCTTAGGATTTTTTTCGATTTGAGCGTAAACCTGCTTATTGGATTTGGTACCAATGTAGAGGTGGCCGTCGAGAATACCAGCGGCATCGAAAATGCGTAGGTGTGGCTGATCGCCATCAGTAGTTGCAATATAAAACATTCCTTCAAGAAATGGTAAAACTTGTTCCATAGTAAATTTTCCTTTTTAAGTGCTTATTAATTATGTGAGATTTTAGATGACTAGTCAAGCAAATCGGGGGGATTTGATTTTTTGAGACTCAGCCTATTTTTTGAAATTCAGGCTATTTCTAGGTTACGCTTGGGGTTTAATTATTTCTCATCATCAAGTGCGGCGCGAATTATTTTTCATCATCGAGTGCAGCGCGAATATTGGCGGCTTCTTCGAAGAGGATTTTAATGCAGCCAGCGATAGGGATTGCCACAATACAGCCAATCAAACCGAAAGCATACATACCGATGGTGATGGAAACTAAAATCGCAAGTGGCGGAAGATTGAGTCCCTTGCCCTGAATGCGAGGGCCGATGATATTGTTTTCGATTTGCTGATAGATGAGATAGAAAATAAAGAAAGCAATGGCGGCACCTGGAGCGTTGATGAAAAGTAGAGTGGTATTCAAGATACAGCCGATGACTGGGCCAAACATTGGAATGAGGAAGAAGAGGAAGGAAATGAGGCCGAGAGGTATGGCAAGAGTAACTGGAAGACCGAAGATAAGAGTGATAACAAAAACGCCGAGCATGGTCATGAGACCGTCAAGTAGGGCGATGAAGACTTGAGATGAAACGTAGGCGGCGACGACATTGCTCATGCGACTAGTGACGTGCTGCCAGACATTAGCGGTTTTTTTATCTTTTACGGCCATGACGCGCCAGAAGTCTTTTAGCATGGTTGGGCCATCAAGCATAAATAGAATAGTGAGCACGATGGTAAGAATGACACTGGTAATAATATTACTGATGGCACCGATACTGCCGACGGCGATATTGCTAATATTACCGAGCATGGTACTACTGAAGCTTTTGATACCGGAAGTTAAGCTGTCTTGGAGATTAGAAATGCCAAAGTAATTGCCAATACCATTAATGTCTAAATGATCGATAACTTCGGAGATTTTGGCTGGTGCAGTGGCGAGAAAATTAGAAACTTGCTCGACAATAACCGGACCAATCACGCCCACGATAATGGCAAAAGCCAGAGCGATGGAAAAAACGGCTAGCACAGAAGAAAGTCCGGGACGACTTTTACGTTTATCAATCTTGTCGATTTGCTTGGCGAGCGGATGAAGAGAAATCGCCAGAAAAGCGGAAATTCCGACAATAATTAGACCACTGGCGGCCTTAATGATGAAAATTCCGGCAGCGGCAAAGGCGATTAAGACTAGCCAAAAGCGGACAAATGTTTTTGTATCGATATCAATTGTGCGTGACATATACTCCTTTTCTTGATTATATCATTGGTGATTCGAGATATTGCCAGAAACTGGCTTGATTAGTGTCGAGAATGCTAAAATTATGAGTTTTTAGAGTTTCGCGAATCTGGTCGGCCTTAGTATAATCTTTATTTTGTTTAGCTTCAGCGCGTTCTTTAATAAGAGTTTGAATTTCGGCGGATGGTAGTATTAGGCTATCGAATATTTGAAGGCCGAATAATTCATCGACAAAACGCCAATCATCTAGAGTTAAATTATTTTGATCGATTTCGGCGAAAACTTCGGCGGAATTAAGATTTTGATTGATAATGGTGGTGAGTTTTTCTTGTAATTCAGTAGGTTGGTAATCAGATTTTTGGATTTGTGCGAGAAGTGCGGCTTGATTTTTAGTGTGAGTAGTTTCTTGTAGAGTCTTAGCGAGGCGATTTAGCCAATGCAGACGACGATTTTTGGCGGCAGTAAGACCTTCGAAGGTGAAATTTCGTTCGGATTGATAATGTCCTTGTAAAATCCAGAGCTTAAAATCAAGTGGTGAGAAGCCGCGGTCTCTTAGATCTTGAATGGAGTAGGTATTGCCAAGGGATTTACTAATTTTTTGATTATCAATAGTGATGAAATTGGCGTGGAGCCAATAATTGGCCATAGTTTTGCCAAAAGCGGCTTCGGATTGAGCAATTTCGTTGGTGTGGTGAATTGGAATGTGGTCGATACCACCGGCATGAATGTCGAGGGGCTCACCTAATTCAAAATGTGAGATGGTGGAGCATTCAAGATGCCAGCCTGGGTATCCTTTTTTGCCTTGAAAATCCCACTGCATGGCATGATCTTCGCCAGGTTTAATAAATTTCCAGATAGCAAAGTCGGAAACGTTGCGTTTTTCAGAATTAAAGTCGACGCGAGCGCCGGCACGAAGATTATCGAGATCGAGCCTGGCAAAATCGGCGTAGGTAGCGAATTTACTGGTATCAAAATAAATACCATCGGAGGTTTCATAGGTATATCCACGCGAAATTAAGGTGTTAATTACTTCAAGATCTTCCTGAATATAGTCGGTGGCACGGCAGAATTTAGTTGGTGGGAGTAAATTTAGGGCATTAAAATCTTTAATGAAGGCAGCTTCATAGAATTTAGCAATTTCCCAAACGGTTTTATTTTCACGCTTGGCGCCTTTTTCAAGTTTATCTTCTCCGTCGTCGGCATCAGACGCAAGGTGCCCGACATCAGTAATATTAATAATGCGGTGAGGGGTTAGGTGATTAATTTGGATGGTTCGAACCAATAAATCCCAGTAAATATAGCTAGCGAAATTTCCAATGTGGGCAAAATTATAGACGGTAGGGCCGCAGGTATAGATTTTAACATTTTCGGGATTTTGAGGGATAAATTCTTCGATTTGGTGAGTTTTGGTATTGAATAAGTGAAGTTTAGTCATAATGTTTCTTGGTTTTAGTGCTTCTTGATTAGTTGGTTTCTTCGGACTTAAAAAGTAAATCATTACAACAGAAAACTAAATCACGCAGCACATCATCGTAGGTGGTATCGTAAGTGCGGAAACCAGCGGCAAAAGGGTGACCGCCCCCGCCGAAATAACCTGCGACCTTGTCGGCGATTGGTTTGGAAGTGCGAATTTTACCGGTAACTTTGCCATCTGGATAAGTTTTAATAGCGACAGCCACCTCTACACCTTCAACCATTTTCATTTCTTCTAGAATGAGGGCGTTTGGATTATATTCATCGGAAAATTCGGTAATATCAGACCAAGGAATATGAATGGTGGAAAGTTTATCGTCGAGGCTATATTCGATACGCTTGATGAGATCGGCCTTGTAGTCGAGAATACGACGGGATTTCTTCATGTATTCCTTGCGATTCTCTTCGAGCTTATTAATATCGGCGCCAAGTTCGGTGAGGTGGGCGGCAACGCGGAAAGTATCAGCGGTGACACCGGCAGTAGTGAGGCCAAGAGTGTCGGAAAGTAGACCTTGGAAGATATTTTCGGCGGCGGATTGATTGATTTTAATATTCTGATCAATGGCAATTTTGTAAATCAGATTAGTGCAAGACGGCAAATGTGCGATGATGCTTTGGTGCGGAAAATCTAAATCGTCGGTAGTTTCGTGATGGTCGATGACGAAAATTGGTTTAGTGTAGAGAATATTGCGAATCACCAAATCATCAAGTAGTTTGCTAAGAAGAATAGTGGCGGCGGTATCGACAATGATATAACCGTCCGCGTGGTAATCAAAATTTTGATCAATGCGTTCCCAGCCGGAAAAATAACGAAGATATTTTGGCACATTGACCGGGCAATAAAGTGAAACTTCTTTATCTTCAAGGAGTGCTTCTAGGGCTAAGCTGGAACCTAGTGAATCGCCGTCAGGATTTTCGGCCTGAATAACGCAGATTTTACTTTTGTTTTGGAGAAATTCTGAAAAATTTTGATACATTACTCTTTAATTTTATCATAGTCGGCGATGAGCTGGTTGGCGAAGTCGATAATCTCAGCTTTTTTGGTGGTGTATCCGACTGGTTTACAGGCAAAAGATTTGGTATTTAAGAAATCTAAGGTATCTAGTTGATGGCGAATAGCGTGAATAAGTTTCGGAATGTTGATATCAAATTCAGCGATTTCGGATTTAGTGATGGTTTTTTCGAAGAACTCACCTGGCTCGCCTGGTTTGACATTTTTATAGCTTGGAAGAACGAAAAGTAAACTCATAGATTCGACGGTGTAATTTTTGTAGGTTGGCGAAGTGGTGACAAGATAGTAGTAGAAAAGCAGCTGAATGGTGTAGATGAAAAGTTTTTTGTTATTTTTCCAAGTATCCTTTTCTTGTATACTGGTTGAGGTTTTGAAATCGTAGATGCGAATAGTTTTATTTTGCTCATCGATAGTGAGATGATCGATAGTGCCGGTGATAGGGATGCCTTCAAAAGAAAGTTTTTCATGACTAAAGGACACTTCAGCCTTGGCATGTTCATCAAAGAGAATATCATGAAAATATGCGATACTTTGAAGCAATTCGGTCTTACCAATGGTAATGAGATCTTCGATTTCACGCTCCGAAAGATCAAGATTTTTGGCAGTTTCAAGGTAATATTCAAGGGCCTGCTCAGCGGTGATTTTTTGATTAGTAATCATTTCAAAACACTTGTGGATTATATTGCCTTTTTCGATATTTACTACATTTTCAATACTGCGTGGTGCGCCAATGAGGCGGTTGCGGTAGAAACTTAGTGGACCATTATATTCAAGGTCTACGAAATTTGAAACATCGGTGGCGGAAAGCCAAATATTATCGGCTTTGGCGTGAAGATATTTGAGTAAATCGTCTTTTGGATCGAGATATTTGTCGAGCCAGGTAGATTTTAGATGTTGTAATTCGGTAATTTCAGAATTGTCGGACGGGTGCTGGAAGATTTCAGGCGCTTCTAGTAATGGAGAGGTTTTGATAATTTTTTCTTCATTGATCTCCATCATCATACCAAGTGGTTTGGTAGCGCTCTGGTTGTGATTAATAGTGGCACTGGTCATGGTGAGAGATTTGGCCGCACGAGTCATGGCTACAAAGAGGAGGCGTAGATTGCATCCCTCACTTTCAGTAGCTCCATTGACAAAAGTCAGATTAAAAGGTGGTTTAATTCCCTGTAATCCACGGTTTTGATTCCAGTGAGCATCAGAAAGGTCAAGGAGAAAGACGTGTTTAAATTCAAGACCTTTAGATTTATGGGCGGAGATTAGAGTAATAGCGTTTTGATCATCGGAAAAAATTGCAGATTTTTGAATAGTGGCATTGGCGGCTTGATATTTATCGAGAAAATCGATGTAGTCGGCAAGCTTTGGGTGTTCAGTCTTGGTAAAATTGTAAAATTCCTCTTTCAAAGTGGCGAGATTTTGGTAAAAATCTACCATCTGGCGAACTTCCTTGGAGGTTAGTTGTTTAGCTAGAGTTTCCGGATTTTCATAATCGAGATTTGGTAAAAATGGTGAAATATAGAGCGATTTTTCGGAGGAGTCGGTAGATTCTGAATTGGTTTCGAATGGATCGATGATGGCGGAATCAGGATTGGAATCTGGCATCTCAGGAGACTCGGAGTTTACTTTTTGAGTTTCAAGATCAAAATAAACTGGTTTTAAATTGATGAGGAAATTTATCATATCTTCGACAGACGAAGTGAGAGATTTTTTGGCAAGTTCGGCGAGAAATTTAGCAAAATTTTGGACGGCGGGAAGTTTTTGGTAGCCGAGTAGATAATCGAGAAAATGACGATGATCGTGATATCCAGTGTGAACTAGTTGGACAAAATCAAGTGGGTTAAGTCCGAGATAGTCGGCGCTCATAATTTCTGCAAGTAAATCAAGGGGGTCTTGCCCAGATGCGAGCTGATGAACCACACGAAGTAGGTCATGAAGTTCTTTAATTTTGGTATCTTCAAGAATATTCTCCTTTCGCTCATAAGTGACATTAATATTGTCGTATTTGCGAAGATACGGCAGTATCGCCTTTAAGACATCGTGTTTTCGAGCGATAATGGCAATATTTTTTTGCTCTTCCCCACTTTGGATAAGATTATGGATGGTTTCAGCGACCCACTGATACTCAGAAATGGTGTCACTAAAGTGATGGCGGGAAATACGAGTGTTTGGATGGTTGATTGGTTGAAGCGCCTGATCGTCACTAGTGATTTTTGATAATTCTGAGTTTCTGGCGGCATGAAGATTTTTAGTGAAGTCACCGGAAGTTTCACCCAGGCTGGTTAGGACGGACTCGGATTTAATAAAGCTGTCAGGGATTTGGTCAGCGATTTTACGCGATAGAGCAAGAATTTCGCTAGTCGAACGATAATTTTCTTTAAGAATGATAATCTTGGCGTGATAATGCTGATAAAAATCGACGAGATTGGAAGAAAGTGCGCCTTGAAATTCGTAAATAGTCTGGTCGTCATCACCTACGGCCATAATTTCTGGCTTATCATAGTCGGTGATGAGTTGGATTAAACGAACTTGTGCTGGGTTGGAATCCTGAAACTCATCAAGCATGATATATTGAAATTGCTCAGCCATCATGGCCTTAAAATTTGCATCAGTTTCTAGATGCTTGATTGCTTCAAGAATCATATCGGCATAGTCAATCAGGCGATTATCGGCGAGATAGGTTTGGTATTTTTGACAAAAATCTAGAATGGTAGAAAATTTAACAATGTCGTTAGTTTGCTTGTAATAACAAACTCCGCTAGCGTTTAAGGTAAAATGACTATCGGTAAATTTTTTTAGGGCCGCAATAGAAGGCTTATCTTTGGTGGTTTCTAACTGATAAAGATCAAGCATCTGACGATAAAGTTCGCTGGAAATATATGGTACGTTTGGTAAGATATTTTGATCATGGGAAGAACTGACTTGACCTAGTACGGTAAGAATCGGAAAATAGCGTTCCTTGCATTTACTTTCAAAATTACCACTACTGGCTTTACCAATGGTGGTTACAGCGAGCGCTTGATTGAGATTCTCTATATCTTTTTGATTGGCTTCTTGGATGGTAGTGAGATTATCGATTGAGAGATTGGCGCCTTTTAGTTTATTAATTAGATCGGCAATATCTTTAGCCTTGTTAGCGCGAAGTGGATTAGTGAGAGGTAATTCATCAAGAAGCTGCTGGAAAAGGTTTTCGGCTTCGACGGGGCTGATGGTTTTTTCGGATAGACGTTCAATTTCGGTGGCATAATTCTGGTAGCGGTCGATGACGGTTTTGCCAAAGGAATGATAGGTCATGATGTTCAATTCATCAGCGGAGTTGCCGATCACGGTGCGTAGGCGGTCACGCATGTTGGTGGCGGCGGCGTCGGTAAAAGTGAGACAAAGAATGTTCCTTGGGCTAGTTTGGGTAACGTTCAAAATGTGAGCGACGCGCTGAGAAATAATTTGCGTCTTACCAGTACCTGGACCAGCTAAGACCAGAAGTGGTCCGCCTAGATATTCAATGGCGGCTTGCTGTTCTTTATTTGGTCTCATCTTTGTTCTCCTTTTTGGCCTTTGGTGCAAGATTATATTTAGTTTGAATGGATTCTTTTAAGAAGATTATACCAGTAATTATCTTTCTTCAAAAATGGATAGCTGCGTCTAAAGAGCGGTAATAAAAGCAAGAAAGCCAAGGATAACGCCAAATGCGTTAGGGATAATGAGGATATAGTCTTTTTTCGGCTCTTTGGTCCAACCATAAATTACCCAAATTAAACACGAGAAAGCGGCCATGGCAGGTTGCCAAGGCTGACCTTTGGCTCCACCGAGATTTGCAAGGATCTGTGGAATATAGGCAATAAAGACAAAGATACCGATAAAGGCTCCGATTGACCCGACAATGGTATTGATTTTGCTTTTAAGATTGCTTGGCTTCATAAAATAGTCTCCTTTTTAAATTAAACATAAACGATAATAAAGGAACATCGTGAATACTGTCAAGTAATTCGAATGAATTGTTTAACTAAACCTGTTTGTATGTGAGGCTTTTTCTCATGTTGCATTTTTAAGATGTCTGAACGGAGACCATATGTGCGTAAACACCGTCTTTTTTCATGAGTTTTTCGTGATTTCCACGCTCTATGATTTTTCCGTCAGATATAACAAGGATTTGGTCTGCATCTTTTATTGTTTTTAATCTATGAGCAATGACAAGAAGCGTCTTGTTCTTGCATAGTTCCGAAATTGCTTCTTGTATTGCACACTCATTATCTGCGTCAACACTTGCCGTTGCTTCATCTAAAATAACGATGGGCGAATCCTTCAGGATACATCTAGCAATAGAAAGCCTTTGTTTTTCTCCGCCGGAAAGTGATGTTCCCCCTTCCCCGATTATTGTATCAAATCCTTTCGGAAACGACATAATAAGGTCATAACATCTTGCCTTTTTTGTAGCCTCAATTACTTCTTCCCTTGTAGCATCAGGTCTACCAATTATGATATTGTTATATATCGTATCCTTAAAAAGATAAACCCTTTGGAACACCATACTGATTTTATCCATAAGACTTCCCAATGAAATATTTTTTATATCTTTGCCATCAACTTTAATCGTTCCCTCTTTGATATCCCAAAATCTTGCAAGAAGAGAGGCTATTGTAGATTTTCCACCACCTGACGGGCCTACAAGGGCAGTCATTTCCCCTTTTTTCATAGTAAAAGAGATATGGTTCAATACATTCTTTCCTGTATAGCCAAAGCTTACATTGCTATACTCAACAAGAGAATCATTTTTCCCTGCATCCTTAGACAATGCAATATTAGTAGAATCATGAAGTTCTTCCGCTTGAAAGACCTCTTCTATTCTGTCTAACGAGGCCGCTGTTACTGTAAGTCTTGTAATTTGACCATAATAGCTCTCTATGGAAATAAATAGATCAAATAAGAACAATATTATTCCCACCATATAGTTCGGCGACATTTCTCCCTTTGTAAATAAGATACCCGCCACAGCAAGCATGAAGGATGTGCCAATTCCGTAGGTAAGGTATAAAGCTCTCGCCCAGGGGCCATAGCTTTTTTCAAAATCAATACTTTCCCTACAACTTTTCTCAAATTCAGCGGAAAGACTTTTAGATTTTTCTCCAAGCATATTAAAGGACTTGATAATCCCTATTCCTTCGGCAAAGTCCAAAACTTCTTCTGTAAGCGATTCGCTTCCTTCCTGCTTCGTTTTGGAATGCGCAAGGGTCGTTTTCATCATGCAATTTCCAACGATAACAAAGGCGAGAACGACTGTAAGTGCGCTAATCCCTAATCGTATATCCATGACAAACATCATGAGCGTCATGAGACCCTGGGAAATCATAAAAGTCACAAGTTCCGACAAAACGCTCATGCAGCACTCTTCAATAAACACCATGTCAGTACATAGAACTGTGCTTATTTTTCCCATATTTCCTTCTGTAAAGTATCCCATCGGAAGTTTTCGGAGATGATCTCCCAATTTCACTCGCATATCTGCAAACACCTCATATCCTGTTGCGGATTGAAGAACATTCGTGATGTGCTCAAAAACCGCTTCCACTGCTATACAGAGAACAAGACCGATCCCAAGATAAAGGCATATCTTTTCCTGCATTTGCCCTTTCATAAATAGACTGATCACAATAAAACTGAAGATTAACGGTGCTTTCATCATAATTCCCTTAATAAAAGAAGTAATATATGAAGCTCTAATTCGGGAACTGTATTTTCCTGTCATACAAACGATTCTATGCAATATCTTTAACATGCTTTTCTCCTTCCTTAATCTTCCATGTACTTGCACTTACAGAGGCATCCCAGAATTTCTTATATTCCGGACATTCTTCTAGGAGTTTCTCGTGCTTATCGACTGCGATGCAGCTTCCCTCCTTTATCACACAAATCTTATCCGCATTTTTTACCGTTGAAAGTCTGTGCGCAATTACAAGCACTGTTTTATTCTTTGTTATTTCATCAAGAGCTGCATTTAATTTTTCTTCATTTTCAGGATCCATAAAGGCGGTAGCTTCGTCCAAAACTACAATCGGCGCGTCCTTCAAAATCGCACGTGCCAAGGAAATTCTCTGGCGTTCCCCACCTGACAGTTGTTTTCCACCATCTCCCGCTATGGTCTCTATCCCCTCAGGAAGTCTCCTTAGAAATTCATCACACTGAGCCCTACTTGCCGCCTCTAGTACCTCTTCTCTCTTCGCCTCGGGTTTCCCGACAAGAATATTTTCATAAAGCGTTGTATTAAATAGAAATTGCTCCTGTGAAACATAAGAAACCTCATTATTCAGTGCTTCCAGAGACAGGTCTGTGATATCCTGCCCACCGATCCGAATTTTTCCATCTTTTAAATCATAATAATGCACTAAAAGCTTCGCCAGTGTGGATTTTCCGCTTCCCGATTCTCCAACAAGAGCAGTTGTTGTTCCCTGTGTAAGTTCCAGACTTACCCCATGCAGAATCTCTTTCTCTCCATAGGCGAATCGAACATTTTCAAACTGAACATCTCTATTTATGCCACTAAACTTTGCACTACCCTCTTTAAGAGGAGGTTTATTTATAAGATTTTCCAGTTCTGTGATTTTATAATTCAGCTGCGGGAAATTTCCTGCATAATGCATCGCCTTCATAAAAGACGGACCAACTGCGAAAGACATACAAAGCACTAAAATCAGTTTATCTAAAGCTAGGCTACCGCTAATAACCCAAAATGCGCCTACCGGAAGGATAAAAAGGGCGAGACACGGTAAAATACTGGAATACATTGCCATCCATGGCCAACAAGCTCTGTACCATGCAAGCGTAAAATCTCTGTAATTTTTTACGACTTCTCCGAATCTTTGATAAGAATCGCCGTCCTTATTAAATACTTTAACGACTTCCATCCCATTTATGTATTCAATAATAGTGTTATTCATCATGGCAGCAGATTCATAGTAAGCATTCATTTTGGAGTTGCCCTGCTTCATCATCATGCCCATGGCAAAGATTCCTGCGAGGATTGGAATAATGGAAAGCAAAGCCAAGCGGTAATCTACTACAAACATCAGAACGAGGATGGCAAGCGGAATCGAAATATTGGCAATCCCTTCTGGAATTGCATGAGCAAGTAAAAGCTCAATCATATCAATATCTTCTGTAAATACCTTTTTTATGCGACCTGTTCCAAGGCTTTCTATATTTCCGAGTGACTGTTTTTCCAGTTTCCCCTGTAGGAATATTCTTAAATTTTTCAGGGTATTGTATGCACTGATATGGGAAAATATCAGACCTTTTACATAGGTGAAAGAATAAATGATCTCCGACAGAAGTATCCCGAGTACCCTGAGTATCAGATATTCTAAACTGATTGATTGCCCTTTTGTTAAAGGGGAAATTATCTGATACAGGAAAAAATAGGGTATCGTTTTTGCTACAATCCCAATGCACATCATAATGACTGCTCGGATCGTGTATTTCTTGTATTCTCCCATATAGGGAGCCACTTTGTTGAACATTGCCTCCTCCTTTTATGTTAGTTAATGTTAATCTATAGCGTTTATTTATAATAAGTATCACTCGCAAAGTGTAATATCTCGTTTTAAGCCGTCTTTCGACGATTAAACTATACTAATCCATGATTCCTACTGCTTTTTTCCAATCCAGGAATCTGCATAAAATTTTGCAATGCTCTTCGATTTCTTTCCAAGACATCTTATGAATGAAAGGCTCATAAATAGAGGTCCAGAATGCTGTACAGAGAACATGCATTTCCTGATTCGAAATCTCCGCTTTGGTAATATTTCTTCTTTTTGTCTCTTCATAATATTGCGTATAAGCATGTGTCATGCGAAAAGCAAAGTCATGTCCAAAGTTCTCATGCACCGTCCCAGCAGATTTTTCTAAAAGTAATACAAATTCTTCTCGAATATCCCATAGGATTCGAAACACATCTAAGATATATTTCTCATTCATAATCCATGTATTTTTCACTTCTTCATCGCTCATAGAGGAGAAAGCTACATCCGTTCGTTCCGAAACAAAATTGTCTAAAGTTGCTACAGCCTTTTCAACAACTGTGCCAAATAATTCTTCTTTCCCTTTATATCTTTTATAAACAGCCCCAGTTGTTACATTTGCATTCTCACATATCGTTTTTAGCTCGGCTTTTATAAATCCCTTTTTAATGAACTCTTTACGAGCACTTTCAATAAGTCTTGAATCAATGCTTGTATCACGGTTTGACATTTACTTTCTCCTCAAGATATTATGATAATTTGATTACCGATAATTCTGTTATCAATTATATTTGTAACATTTCATAGTTTTAATGTCAATTGTTTTTCTTGGCGCCTTAAATTATTGTGTGTATAAAAATCCCTCCATAGTAGGTAGCATTCTTGAAAAATTCTGCCAATAACTATAGCCGAACATCTGCTTCTACTACTACACTGAGATCTAGGCTCTTACAAGCAGCGATAACGTCTCAATACGAAACGAGTGAACACCTAGTATGTCGAGTAGTTGCGTTCGTATGTGGGAACATATCTACATACTTTTTAACGATAGTATAAGGTTATTGTTAAAAGGTATTACCTCACAAACTGGGATTTGTTATTTGGAAAGATCTAGAGAAATGCATTTTGTTTCTCTAACCCAGACTCTCTTTTGCATTTCTCTTGTCTTTTCTGGATCTAATACATATATACCCTTAAATACGTATGCCATTTCTCCAGATTCCGTTTTATAATATGGGAAAACGATTCTTTTCTGATCTGCCTTTGGCTTTTGTAAGACTGCTTCAACAAACTTACTATTGTTTTCCTTTGATGATTCGTAGATTGTGGTTCCATCAAGAGATATTTCATTATTAAACGGTACTCTTTGAATTACATCCTCTAACTTGAGTTTCGGACACCAAATCCATATATTAGATCCTTTCGATTTTTCGAAGTAACACTTCTGCATACCGTAATATCCCTTGTCAAATAACTCCGACACTTCTTGGATTGTCCTCAATGCAACCTTGCCATCGAATATATCTTTACCTTCAGCTTTTACTTGATCTGCAGTTTTGATGATATCTTCCCACTCTAATGGTTTAGTGAGTTTATTGATTCGTTCTTTAATAAGTTCAACAACTGTATCAATTTGTGCGTTAAGTGATTCAAGCGTTTGACTGGACTCAGCATTTATTCTTAATTCCTCTGGTTCAAATTCAACCACGTTTTCTAGACTCCGCATCTTCTTAAGAATGTCTGCAGTACGTTCTTTATCCAATTCTTCTTGCGACTTATGGTGATCCTCGTCAATTTCGACCGATAAATTTAGTTGCGGAAAGTACAAATCTGCTAAGGCTATTTTATTTTCTTTACGCCTGAACATTTGTTGTGTTACGAACTTTAAATCTGCGTTGTCAATTTTATTATATATTCGTTCGATGCAGTAATTCTCGCTCTTCTTATTCCAAGTTCTTCGAAACTGATGAAGAATATAATCCTTTCTATCTGTAGTTTTGCTCATTATTCTTTCTCCATATCCCTACAAATTCTAATTTGTTTTTGTTTAAAAACTAATTCCATTATATCATTCCAATATTCTTCAATTTCTCTAATTAGTTCGTTCAAGCAATGTTAAACACTCCACATGTGGGGTGTGTGGGAAGAAATTATATCCTGTAACATCCGTAATCTGATAATTTTGAGTAAGCCTCTCGAGATCGCGTACTTGGGTAATAGGGTTGCAGGACAAATAAACAAGTTTTTCGGGAAGTTTTTGATTGATCGTGTCAATAAGTTTAGAGTCGCAGCCAGAGCGGGGTGGATCAACAATCACGGCTGAGTCATGAGTAATGTGATCGTAGATAGTCTCAGATTTGGCAAGAATACCAGTGATATTTAAATTGCCGGTGCTAGATTTTACGGTTTCAATATTATTTAATAATTCACCGTAAGCAAATTTATCAACTTCAACAAGCGTAAGATTTTTATCGCCAGCGACAGTTAATCCGATAGTGCCAACGCCGGAGTAAAGGTCAACGACTTTGTTTTGGTCTTTGATAAAATCTTTAATTTTTCGTAAAACCTTTTCATATTCTGGAAGATTGATTTGGAAGAATCCGTTTGGTGAATAAGAAAATTCGTACCCCAAGATTTTATCTGTCAGATTTTCAAAGACAGGATGTGGTTGATAATTCTCATAAAGACCACCACTAACTTCGCCTTGACGATTACAGCGCAGAAGAAGAGACTGATATTTTCTAGAATCTTCCTGTTTAGTATTTAACTCATTGATAATTTCCATGGCGCGATGATAAATGGCTGGATTTTCGAGTGAAGAAGTGAGGATGGGGATTTTATGATGCGACCCACGACGATGGATGGCTGGATGGATTTTGGCAGTCTCATGATCGTAGTAGAGAGAATATTCCATTTTATTGCGATAGAAATATTCATTATCACTTGGCTCAAAGGCTATTTTTGGTGCATCTAGCTTAGAAAAGAGTTCTTCGATAATTTGTTTTTTGACTAAATTTTCGTAGCTGATATCTAGAATTTGCCATGGCGAATTTGATAGATAATGTTTATCACGCGGCAATACGCGATGTGGATTAGGGTTTTCAATTTTCAGAGCTACGGCTTCGGTGAGATGGGATTTTTGTTTTAAAACCTGGTATTCGGTGATTTTTTCTCCTGGCATGACGTTCCATAGGAAGATTTTTTTGCCATCTGAATTGGTTGTAATTCCCTGTCCGGTTGTGGCGAAATTAATAATTTCCAGTGGAGTTTCTGGGGTGATAATTGGATTTTTCTGCTTCATCTTAATATCTAGCATAAAGTAAATATAAAATTTCGCAAGTTTTTAAATTATAAAACCAATGAAAACTGAGAGCTTTTTATCTATAATTTGAATTTTTAGATTTTTTGAATAACTTGCTTATGCTTTTTATATTAACTTTTAATAACTTGCTTATGCTTAAGATTTTTTAATCTGTATTTTCTTGTTTTATTTAAAAAATGCTTGCCAAAAATCAAAAGTTTTTCTATGTTGAGCTTGGAGGTTGTAAA
The DNA here is from genome assembly GCA_963515485.1 of uncultured Candidatus Saccharibacteria bacterium. GTDB lineage: Bacteria > Patescibacteriota > Saccharimonadia > Saccharimonadales > Saccharimonadaceae > Nanosyncoccus. Next base: position 43,761 of record CAUPWD010000005.1, read on the forward strand.
TGAAAATACGTATAGAAAATTTATTTATAGCAAGTCTGATTCTAATTGCGGCTGGACGAGTGTTTTGTCGGTCTCCAGATTTATTTGGAGCGAGTGAAGATGGTAAGGCGAGTTTTGCTAGAATGAAGGTCGAAAAACCGTCAAATGAACAGGGTTTTATTAAATTGTTAAAAGATAAGCTCTTAAAATACTCTGAGCACGATGAGCTGGCGCTTGGTATTAGTTATTTGACTGGTAATAAAGATGAGTTAACTGCATTACAGAAAGATAATATGAAAAATGTAGGTGTAATGCATTTAATTGCGGTTTCTGGAACCCACCTCGCAATAATTGCTGGAATTCTGAGTCTAATTTTTAAGCATTTTTCAATCATTAGTAAAACTTATTTTGTACTAATATTTTGCTTCATCTACGCAATGATGATTGGTGTTGGCCCGTCAATTTTGCGTGCATTAGTCGGATTGGTTTTGATGATGACGATTAAATACTTTGGCCGAAATGTTTCGGTTTATCGAGTTATGGTGATCATAGTAAGTGCTTGCTTAATAATTCGACCGGATTTTGTAAATCAAATTGGTTTCTGGCTTTCGGTATTAGCTTATTTTGCCATAGTAAAAATAGTACCATTAGCCACGAGATATTTTTATGGGACAAAGAATGGTTTAAAAGATCTTTATCGAAGACCAGGGTTCTTGGCAAAATCTTTAATTTCGTCAATTGTAATTTCCGTAGTGACTTTGCCGATTGGTTTATATTGCTTTGGAAAATTTACGTGGCTCTCGATTTTAGCGAATATTGTATTATTGCCGAGTTTACCTATTGTTATGGGTTCGGTGGGATTGATTGCGGTATTGGGTGATTTGGTGATATTTGGAATCAGTTTAGAAAAAATACTAATTTGGCCATTGAAAATTCATACACACATAATAAATGTTTTGGCTGAACAGGAATCTTCTATTTTAGATTTTCCGAAGAAAAAATGGTGGTATTTTTTGATATGGTTAGTGGTTTTTATATTAATTCGATTTGCTGAGAAGAATATCAAGGTAGGCTACGATAATAGCAAAAAGCAAGAGCGAGGGGCGCACGATGGCGATGAAGTTCAAAAGCTGGATACTTATATCATCAAATGGTATGAGGAGATTGATCTTGGCGGCGCAAATGGAGACCAAAAGCACGGCGTAAATCAAGCTTTCAAGAAAACGTAAAATGCCAAAAAGACTGTCTTTATTGGATTTAAAATAAAGAATTAACGGAAAGAGAAAAACTAGGGAGATGTAGATAGTGCTGGAAATTGTATTTTCTGGGATGCCGTTTAGGAATTTAGCAAATAATTCGGTTAGATCGTTGCCGAAGGTGCTATAAATGGTGTTACCGGCGATAGTGGCAAGTAGGGCAATGCCAATATGTCGTCTAAGCATAGAGAATAGAATAAAGAGCAAGACGATTAAAAGTAAAATAATCATAAGTTAATTATACTATATGATAACTTGTTCTGGGCTGAAAGAGATATAAAAATCTGACACCTAGAGGCGTCAGATTGGGTTAGGTATTTTGGTTTAGAGATCTTAGCTTAGATGCCAACCTTATCTTTAAGAGTGCGGCCTTTTGCATTATGTTCAATATATTTGATGATTGGTAGAGCGACGTTGCGGTTGGTAGCTTTTTCAATACCAAATCCTGGCGAAGCATTAACCTCGAGGATTAATGGACCACGAGCGGAGCGCATGAGGTCGACACCGGCAACATGGAGGCCCATGACTTTGGCGGCTTTAATTGCGAGCTTTTCTTCTTCCGGAGTAAGTTTAATAGCCGTACCAATGCCGCCTTTATGGAGGTTAGAGCGAAAATCATCGTCAAGAGATTGACGTTTCATTGAGGCAACAACCTTTGAGCCGACCACAAAAGCGCGAATATCGGTACCAGCAGACTCTTTAATATATTCTTGAATTAAAATATTGGTACCGTCTTCATTATAGAGGTAGAAAGCCTGCAAAGCAGAGCGGGCAGCTTTCTTGGTCTCGGCTAGAACGACGCCATTGCCGTGGGTACCGGTCGCAAGCTTAATAATAGCTGGAAGACCAATTTGTTCAAGAAGGTCATCAATGTCTGCAGTGTTGCGTGAGACTAAGGTTTTTGGTGAAGCAATGCCAGCTTTGGCGAAAATTTGAGCAGAGCGAAGCTTGTCGCGGACGCGAGTAATCGAAATTGAGCTAGAAAGTGTCCAGGTGTTGCTCATTTCAAATTGGCGAACTACGGCGCAGCCGTAACGGGTGAGACCATTGGCGATACGAGGTAAAATTGCGTCGTAGTGAGGAAGTGCTTCTCCGTTATAGTAAACTACGGGATTATTTTCGGAGAGTGAAAGATAACAATTTTTATACTTAATGATGTCGACCTCATGGCCACGCTTGGTAGCTTCTTCGTAGAGACGGGTGGTAGAGTAGTTCTTTGGTCCGTTGGAGAGAATGGCGATTTTCATTTTAGTCTTCCTTGCTGATTAGTTGATTAAGATTTTCTTTGGTTTGGTTGATATAGGATTTTGAAACGTCAACTAGGTACCGTCCTTTTAGGGCATGCTTACCAAGTAATATTGGGTAGCGGTTTTTATGACGACTGCTAAGGGTAAACGAAGTTTCAAATTCGGACCCGTTGATGCTAATTTTTAGGTTGGTTTTGTAACGTTTTTGACCATGACCATTGGAGCTAACAATAGTGATATCTCGATATTTTCCTTTGGGAATAATGATAGTTTTTGAAGTCTTGGATTTTTTAATCTTCTCATTAACTTTAGTGGGTGTGTAGTCTGGATGAGCATAATCGCGCTTTAATTCCCTTGGAGAAGTTTTATGTTGATAAAAACTAGGGAGACTTATTACCAAATCACCATCTTCGTTAACTTTAGCGCTGTTGATATGGAGAGAACTACTGTCGGCTCCGGAGTCGATTTTGGCAGGAATATCTAGAAAATTATGGCCATCTGCAAAGATTGAAACTAGGCAGAATTCACCGATAAGTTTAATATTAGATTGTTTCATATAGATTATTCCCACTTAATAATTATCGCTGTATTGTAACATGAAAATAGCATTTTGAAAAGTGCTAAAACATAGGTAACTGACTCTTAGTGAGCGATGGGTGTAGGTTGAGTGGTGCTGGTTATTTATTGGGCGATTTCAAACCAACAAAATCATCAGATAGATTATCGGCGGAAAATGGGTCTTTAAGATTTTTGGTATCTTCGAGAGTCTTTTCGAAATTTTCACGGAATTCTTCAAGGGTTTTGGAGTCGAGATTGCCAGATTCTGGGAAAGAATAGGTTTTTTCAGGTTGGTCGTCAGATTTGACTTCGTGCTTCTCTGGCAAAAAACCTGGGCGGGAGCGATCTAGATAAATGTCACCACTATTGTGATAGATAACTAGAGAGATGGTGGTAGTAAGAATGGTAATTAGGGTTGCGATTAAGCCTAAGCGCATAAGATTGCGACCACCAGAGGACATTTTTGGCATAATTATCGTCCCCCCACTTGATTAGCAGGGTTGGTAATGCTTGAAGCTTTGGTAGCGTCGGTTTTTTCGGGAGTAAAACGAATGTTTTCGCCATCAATTTCAATTTTTTTAATCTCTGCAAGGTATTTTTCTGCGGTTTTGGTAAGATCTTCGACTTTTTGGTTTAGCTCCTTGCGGGATTCCCTGGTGACGATCAGCTGATTGTAGAAATCGTCAGGATTTTTTTGGCAATCAATAGAAAGGAGATTTTCAAATTGTTGACTATAAGCAATATAAAGTGAACTAAAGTCATTTTTTTGCAAGACAAAACTACTTTGTAGGTCAGAAAGATCGCCGAGATTCTGGTTATTTTTGACAAGGCGAAGGTTGAAGGGGGTAATGTAAGAATTTAAGATGGTTTGATAATTAGCCCCAAGTAGAGAGCGGATTTTGGCATCACTAACTTGAAGTTTTTTGAGGCTAGACTTGATTGAACTACAGTTCATGGAGAGTTCGCCACGCTGATCATCTGTGAGTTTAATTTTAGGAGCGTCGGCAGAAACACGAACAGAATTAAAAAGAATAAAAACCAAAAGAAAGGCTACAAGAATCAGAAAAAGATCAGTAACTTTAGATTCTTTTGGTTTAAAATTTTTGATTTCTTTCATCTGTAAATAATTATAGCATTAAAGTGAATGTACTCGTGCTTAATTTTAGTGCAAAACACGAGTAATTTTACTTAGGATTTGAAAAACTAATCTTAATGTGAAAAATTATTTTAAGATTAGTTCCAGAAGCCGCGTTTTTTGGCAGTCTTGAATTCTTCTAGTAGTTCTTTTTGCTTTTTAGATAAACTAGTTGGGGTATCGACTACGATATTGATAATATGTGGGCCACGTTCACCGTTGTTCATTGGGACGCCATGTTTCGATAGTTTGAAAGGAGTGTTAGATTGAGTGCCGGCAGGAATTTTCATAGTGATTTTGCCGTCAATTGTTTCGACCTCGACTTCGGTACCGAGCGCCGCATCAACCATTGAGATATGTTGTTCGGATAAGAGAATGTATCCTTCGCGACTAATGGTTTTATGTGGTTGCACACGAATTTGCACTAAAAGATCGCCGTTCTCGCCACCTTTTTCTGGGGCAGGACCACCACAACCACGCAGGCGAATCGCTTGACCATCGTCGATACCGGCAGGAACTTTCAGGGTAATCTCGTTGCCTTCGACGGAAATCTTTTTGGTAGTGCCAAAAATAGCGTCTTTAAAATCAATCACTAGGGTAGTGCGATAATCAGAGCCGCGATTTCTGCGAGCACGTCCACCGCCGAAACCAAAAAGGTTACTTAATATATCATCGAAACCCTCGGCGCCACCAAAATCAAAATTGAATCCTTGACCACTATAAGAATAGCCACCGAAAGGATTGCCGCTAGGACCACCTGCGCTGCCATTCCCTACGCCGGCATGACCGAATTGGTCATAGCGTGCACGTTTTTGTTTGTCGGAAAGCACTTCATTGGCCTCAGAAGCCTCCTTAAATTTAGCTTCCGCCTCTTTATCGCCAGGATTACGATCCGGGTGGTATTTGAGAGCGAGCTTACGGTAAGCTTTCTTAATTTCATCATCAGAAGCGTTTTTACTAACGCCCAAAACTTCATAATAATCACGTTTTGACATAGCATAATTATATATATTTAGCACTCAAAATGCAAGAGTGCCAGCAATTTTTCTAGATTTTAATTACTATGAGGGTGCTGGCGTCTTTTGGATTTTAATTACAGAAAAATAAAAGAGGTGAGAGTTGAGGTTTTCTCTTTGGTTTTATGATAGACTTAGAGAAAGGAGAAGAAAAAGAATATGGAATCGGAAAGACTGATTTTAATTACCAATCCGGGCAGTAGTTCACGTAAGTACGCGCTCTATAAAGGCATGAAGGAACTTTGTTCATTACACTTTGAATTTGAAGGTAAGAAAATTGTCTACACTTTGAAATCTGGTGGCCAGAAGAAGAAAGTAGTAACGGATTTTAAGGCACTGTCAGAGGTGGCGGGAAATCTGGAAAAAATTTTAATTGAGGAAGAATTTTTAGGAGGCGTTTCGAAGTTGAGTGCGATTTTGGCACGCGTAGTGGCTCCGGGCGCCTATTTTGCTAATGACCACATTGTCGATAAAGAATGTTTTAAAGAGCTAGAAATTGCGAGAACTCGCGCGCCGTTGCACGTTCCAGTGGTGATGGATGAAATTATCGAGTTAAAGAAACGCTTCGATTCAGTACCGGTGATTGAAATTTCGGATTCAAATTTCCATAATTCAAGGCCAGAGTTAGCCAAGGCTTACTGTATTGATCAAAAATTGGCTGAGAAGTTTGATATTAAAAAGTGGGGATTCCACGGTTTGTCGGTTGGCTCGGTAGTACGTTATATGAAGCAAAGCGAAATTTTGCCAGAGAAAGTAGTGGTTTGCCATATTGGTTCGGGAGCTTCGATTACTGCGGTTTATAAGGGTAAATCTCACGATACGACGATGGGCTACACGCCGCTTGAGGGGGTAATGATGGCGACGCGCACTGGCTCGATGGATGTGGCGGCGGCGATGGCAATGAAGCGCGCATTGAAGATTGAAGATGACGTGGAACTTGAGCGCTACTTGAATAAGCAGTGTGGTTTGCTTGGCGTATCTGGGGTCTCTGATGATCTTCGTACGGTAATTCAATTGCGTGATAAAGGTGATAAGATGGGATCGTTTGCTTATTCCCTCTATATTTATCGCTTGCAGGCTTGTATCAGTCAGATGATTGCTTCGATGGGCGGCGTCGATGCTTTGGTCTTTACTGCAACGATTGGTGAGCGCTCGGATGACGTACGCAGACAGGTAATTCAAAAGATGAATTATCTTGGTTTTGAGCTTGACGCCGAGAAGAATACTGGTGAAATGCCAGAACGCCATACTTTGATTTCGAAAGATGAGTCTAAGCCGGTTTATGTAGTGCGCACTGACGAAACGAGTGAAATGATTGAACGCGCAAACTTGATTTTGGCAGATTAAGGACATGAAATGAAAAAATATAGTGCGATGAGCACTATATTTTTTAGGTTAATTAGTTTTTTGGCTTATGAATTTTCTTCAGAATTAAAGTCATGATCGTCAAGTCCGTCAAGTAGCTTAAGGCTCTCGCTGCTTGGTAATGATTCGACATTTTTTAACTTACGCTCGATGACACGAGAGGTAGTAGCGGCAGCATCGATTTTATTGGCGGATTCTTGAAGTTTCTTCTTGGTGGCTTCGAGCAGGTCGCCAAATTTACCAAACTGACTTTTTACGGCACCTAGAATTTGCCAAACTTCACTACTGCGTTTTTCAATGGCGAGAGTACGGAAGCCCATGAGAAGGCCAGAAAGAATAACTGGTAGGGTACTCGGCGAGGCAATGGTGATATGGAATTTTTGACGGATTTCATCATCAAGGCCAGGGATGCGAAGAATTTCAGCGTAGAGTGATTCGGTCGGTAAAAACATCATAGCAAACTCGGTAGTGTGTGGCGGATCGATGTACTTGGTGGAAATTTTCTTGGCCTGTTCTTTGACATCCAACGCGAGAGCTTTTTGATATTTCTGAATCTCGGTTTTATCACCCTGCTCATAGGCAGCAATTAGGCGTTGATAATTTTCGACTGGGAATTTGCTATCAATTGGCAAGAAAACTTGGGTGGATTCATCTTTGCCGGGCATCTTGACGGCAAACTCGACACGATCACTGGAGCCTTTTTTTGTAGCGATATTTTCACAATATTGGTCTGAGCTTAAGGTATCGCTAATGATGTTACCCAGCTGAACTTCGCCATAAATACCGCGAGTCTTAACGCCTTCCATAACCTTTTTTAGATCGCCGACGCCGTTAGCGAGAGTCTTCATTTCGCCGAGACCTTGGTAGACCTGGGTAAGCTGGGTGGAGATAGTCTTGAAGCTTTCATTGAAGCGTTTTTCGACGGAAGCTTGGAGCTTTTCGTCGACAGTTTGACGCATTTCTTCAAGTTTTTTAGTATTGTGATCCTGAAGTTCACGCACGCGAGTATCGAGAGTTTTTTGAACTAAGCCAAAATTATCTGAAATTTCCTTACGATTTTCGCGAAAGTTTGTGCCGATATCTTTAGTGACGCGGTCCACATTAGTTTCAATACGAATCATACGTTCGTTCATATTGGCAAAAGTCTGCGTGGTTTGGTCTTGAAGAGTGGCGATGCGATTTTTAAGTTCTGGTAGATCGGTGTTTTTCTGATTGGTTTTCGAAAAAACGATAAATAGAATGATTAGGTTGACGACTGAAACGATGAGTAAAATAAGTGTGGTAATATCCATGAAATCCTCTTATGCTAATAGGTAAATTATAACACAAAAACAGAGAGAAAAAATGGCCATAATAAAAATTAGAGATTAGTGCGATTATTAAGCGCGGCACTCAGAGTGATCTGATCGGCAAAAGACAGATCAACGCCGAGTGGAAGGCCGCGGGCTAGACGCGTGATGGTAAGTTTGGGGTATTTTTCAGAAAGCATTTTCTGTAAAAGTAGAGCCGTACTCTCACCTTCTACGCTTGGATTGGTGGCGATAATAATTTCTTTGGCCTGATCGTTTTCGACGCGAGAAATTAATTCTTTGATATGTAAGACTTCTGGTGTGATGCCGTCAATCGGCGAAATAGCACCACCAAGAACATGATAGGTGCCATGATATTCCTTGGTTTGTTCAAAGGCGTAAATATCTAGTGGCTCCTCAACTACAAGAATGGTAGTTTTATCGCGACCTGGAGTGTCGTAAAGTGGCGAAACTTTCTCATCGGCATTAATTAAAGAAAAAGTGATTGGACAGGTTTTGACTTGTTCATGTAAATTTTCTAGAGCATGGACTAGTTGCTGAGAGATTTTACGATCGCTACGAAAAAGATAGGTCGCATAGCGTTCGGCGGTTTTATTCCCTACGCCTGGTAGTTTGCCCAGTGCGTCGATAGTGTCAGTGAGGGCTCTAGGGAGCATTAAGCGCCAAGTCCTAGGTTGCCAAGTTGGCCCATCAAAGGCTTCATTTTGTCGGCAGCAATTTCTTGGGCTTTGGCATAGCCATCGCGGAAACAGTTTTCAATCCAGCGTTCAAGTTCGGCGATGTCTTCAAGGTCGACACGTTCTGGGTCAATGGTGACTTTTTTCACTTTTAATTCACCAGTAATCTGGACTACGACGGCACCGTCGCCGGCTTCTACTTCTACAATTTCATTTTTGAGATCTTTCTGTGCTTTACGAAGTTCATTAAGCATTTTCATCTGGTCAAAGGTAGCACCCATAATTTCTCCTATTATTCTCTATTCTTAATTAATATTTATTATAACATCTCTTACTTAGATTTATAAAGATAGAGACGGTCTGCATTTTGAGATTTTTCGTTGGTCACGATATGTTCGAGTTCATAATTTTCGGTATCGGTAATTTTCTCGAAACTAATAATACTATGCTTCTCAGTATTCTCACTAAGATCTGAGATGTATTGATATTTCGGAGTTTTGTTAAAGATGGTGTATGAGTTAGCTAAATGGACATAAAAATTACGATTTTCTTGATTATCTGGTAGATAGAGTAAATGATTTTTGTAATAACGATTGAGTAGTTTTATGTCGTTAGTGAATTGGTTGGCAACCGGTGCGCTATAGCGGTAACCGTAAACGAAATGGTTTAGGTCAGAGATGATAACGATGAGCATAAATAGGCCAATTGGTATTACACCGATGACCTTGGCGTATGGATTATATGGGAAAATACTGGACCACTTATGCAGAATATATTTCATACCATGTGCAACTAAAATGGCGAGTGGCAAAATGAAAAGAATAATCATTTGTGAGTTAAGTCCAGAAATTAATAAGGTAAAAATTGTAAGTAAAAAGGCCATAGAATTTCGTGAGGCAAAGAAGCCCTTGAAGGTCGAGATGAAGCCAATAATGGCTAGAGTAATGGCCGGTAGGCCGTAAAGCGGAGCGAGAAAAGTACTTTCAACTAACCCGTTCCAGGTGATTGCTACCCGTACAGCGTTTCCGAGGTTATGGAAGTAATTGGTAAAAGAAAAATTCGGCATGAGGAGTAATTCGGTGAAAATTTCTGGGTGTTTTAGCCCGCGCAAAATTAATATGGTCACTGCGGAAATCACCATTAGACTGAAAATCCCGAGCGGAATTTTCGGCAGATTTTTCAGAGTAAAACGTAGATGTGGATGGACAAAAACGTAGATTAAAATAAAGAAATCTAGGTAGAGCATGTATGGAGTAAAAATACTTAGACACATAAAAATACCAAAGAGGAAGCACCAGCTGGCCTTTGGCCTGTTTTCGCCTTGGACTTTGGAGCCGAGCCAAAGCAAAAGTGTGGTCCAGAATAAAATCATGATTAAGGTAGTACCGCTACCAGAGATAAAAAGAAAGCTGGAAGAAAGCACGGTGATGATGCTGGCCATGATGGCGGTGTTGTTTTTGAACCAGCGGTTAAGGAGGAGAATAATTAAAATACAGGTAATGGCGCCAATAATTACACTCGGTAACATAATTGTATAAGGTGAAACACCGAAGACTTTGAAGATCCCCTTTTGGAGTAAATGATAAGGCAAATCGACGATAACTTCACGAAAAATTGTATGACGATTGAGTTCAAAAGTCTTGGTAGTGAAAGCGAACTCATCGTTCGAGAGACCGTTAGGCGTGATGAGTGGTAAAAAGAAAAGTAAACTAGTGAAAATTAATCCAAGTAACAAATAGCCAAGTTTGAAACGATGGCGAAATAAGAAATATTTGTTTGGATTGAGTTTACCCACATTTTTATTATAACAAATTTGCAGATTTATTCGCGGGTTTTGTCGAGATTCATGAAGCGCAATAATTCTGGATGGAAGTAAAGTTCGATTTTACCGATGGCGCCGTGACGGTGTTTGGCCATCAAGAGCTCGGTAATATTGGTTGGCTCGTAACCCTCTTCCTGGTGGTAATAGTCGACACGGTGCAGGAACATTACAAGGTCGGCGTCCTGCTCGATGGAACCGGATTCACGAAGGTCAGATAGCACTGGCCTTGGGTCGTCACGACCGGTAACGCCACGAGAAAGCTGGGCGAGGGCAATCACAGGGATTTCTAGTTCACGAGCGAGAATTTTTAGGCCACGAGAAATTTCGGTCACCTCTTGCACGCGATTACCGGCATAACGATCAGAACCAGTAATTAGCTGGAGGTAGTCGACGATAATTAGGCCAATATTATGATCGTGATAGGCGCGACGAGCTTTGTTGCGAAGCTCGAGAATGGTCATGGAGCTGGTATCATCTAGGTAAAGTGGAATTTCACCCATTTCGCCAAGGGCGTCACCAATTTTAGCGAAGTCATCATTGGAAATATTACCGGTGCGAATACGCCAAGAATCGACATTCGAGGTGGTGGAAATAATACGGTCGACAATTTCGTTCTTTGCCATCTCCATAGAGAAGAAAAGCACACCACATTTGTTAATGCCAGCGATATTATAAGCGAGGTTTTGAGCAAAAGTAGTCTTACCCATGGCCGGACGGGCACCGATGATGATGAGATCGCCTTTTTGCAGACCGGCGGTTTTATTGTCGAGGTCACGGAAGCCAGTCTTAAGACCACGGAGAGCGCCTTTGTTTTTGCTTAACATTTCCATGCGATCGTAGGCGTCGACTAGGAGGTCGGAAAGCGCAGTGTAATCGGTTTTGGTATTGTGGTCAGAAACCGCGAAAAGTTCTTTTTCGGCTTGACCCAGCATGGCGCTAACTTCATTGCCTGAGTCGTAAGCTTTGGTGGCGATTTCAGTACCAGCTTTAATAAGGCGGCGACGAATCGAGGCTTGCTCTACGAGATTGGCATAGGAAAGTGCATTGGCGGCGGTTGGTACAACCATGGTGAGATTAGAAATATAGGTCGCACCACCGACTTCCTTGAGAAGTTTTAGGGATTTAAGCTCGGAAGTCAAAGTGACAAGGTCGATTGGTTGACTACGTTCATAAAGATTTATCATGGCGCGGTAAATATGTCCATGAATTTGGTGATAAAAATCAATAGGTTTAAGTTTTTCAAGAATGTCTGGGAAGGTCGTACTGTCGAGTAGAATGGAGCCAAGGAGAGATTTTTCAGCTTCAATATTCTGAGGTGGAACTTTACCACCAAAAAGACTAGGGTCATTTTGAGAAATGGTCGATTTTTGCGACCTTGGTTGAGTTGGTTCCGCCATATTACCTCCTAGAATGGACTATCTTCAAGTTCTTGTATGTTACCCATTATATCAGAAATTGCGCTGAGTGAAGCGTCGTCGGTTTTTGGTGTGGCTTCCAATTTTCCAGCACTAAATTGATTAAAATCGACGGCGGTGCTAGGAATTTTATGCTCGTCGGGATTCATGATGATAATATTGAGGCCATTAATGGCAGTTTTTAGAACTTCGAGGTTATTCTTGCTATTTAAAATATTGAACCAAACCTTGGCACTCGGGTAAATTTCTAATTGATTAGATTTGTAGGCAAAATAGGATTTGTTGAGTGGAACGAAAAGAGTTTCCGCGATATTTTTGATGTTTTCAAGAAAACCCTTGGCGCTAAAATCACCCGAACCAGAAACTACGGCCTCTGGAATAGTCATGGCTTCGGCCTGTATTTGTTGGTTTTGAATTTCCGCGCGTTCTTGGATTTTTTCGGTAAGTTTGGACTTAGAAATTTTGACTAAGCGTTCACGAATTTCGGGATTAATTGAAGGTTTAGCGGGTTCTTCTGAAGTCGCTGAGGTTGCTGGAGCTGCCGGGGCTACTGGAGTCGTTTGAGCTGCTGGGGGTATCGGTTCGGCGATAAGAGATTCCGTGGCTATGGAGGTTTTTGTGGTCGCCTGTGCGCTGACTACCTCTGGCGTTTTGGTATTTACTGGGGGGTTGGCGGCCTGAATTTGTGGTGTTGAAGGGGCGGAAATGGTAATCGGTGCAGTTTTAAAATGATCCAAAATTAGGGCCACGATGAGCTTGGCGCTGGCAAACTCACCATTTACGGCATAAAGTTTTTCAATTAAATGAAGATTTTTAGTGGTGGGGTTTTGGACGATGGCCTTAATGAGGTTAGTCGCGATTCCTTCAGCTTTGTTGCCTTGATTAATTAATTCTTCAACGAGACTGCGTATTTGGTCGACATTTTCCTGCTCATAGCTTGCTAGTAATTCTTGAATTAGAACCTGCTTAGGTACACCCAAGGCGGAAGAAACTTCTTCGGTGGTAATTAGAGTGGATTTATCGGGATGAAGATTGCTTAATTGATCGAGAATTGATAAAGAATCACGGAAGGAACCGCCACCTTGCTCGATGAGTAGTGAAAGAGCGTCTTTCTCAATGTTGATTCCCTCTTTTTGACAAATATTTTCGAGGAATGGCTGCATGACGGATTTATCGGCTAATTTAAAATGGAAAATCTGCACACGAGAAAGAATGGTGGCAGGAATTTTTTCTGGATTGGTAGTGGCAAAAATAAAAACGACGTGCTCTGGTGGTTCCTCGAGAATTTTAAGGAGTGCGTTAAAGGCATTTTTCGAGAGCATATGAATTTCGTCAATGATGTAGACCTTGTATTTGCCAGTGGTCGGGGCGAGCATGGCCTTGTCACGCAGTTCACGAATGTTCTCCACCATGGTGAAAACGGCGGCATCGATTTCGATAATGTCGACATAATTATCCTCGAGTTGATAGTCGAAATGATTAATCTCGTGCGCAAAAATACGGGCTACCGAAGTTTTGCCGCAGCCTCTGGCGCCGACAAAAAGATAGCCGTGAGAAATTTTTTGATTAGTGAGTTGAGTTTGTAACTGACGAATAGTATCGTCTTGACCGACGACATCTGCGAGCTTAAGTGGGCGGTATTTACGATATAGGGCTTTCGTCATATTTAGAGCGACGCCTCGACGGCAGCCCAATTGGCGTCATCGTTGTTCGCTGGAATGACTACTGAAACCTGAGAACCTTCTTTGAGACGGAAATAGGTTACCGATGCATAAAGAATTTCGTATTCGCGACCATTAACTTCGACAAAATATTTGTCGTCATGGCGAATCAAAGTACCGATTACGGTCTTGCGTTCGACTGGTCCGATTTGCTTGTAGAGGAATTTGCCTTCCTTCGTGATGGTGAGCTTCATAATGTCACCTTCGACAAGCTTGGACTTACTGGCGTAGTTGGCTGGAACTGGATAGTTCTTACCGTCTTGGTCGATCATAATTTGACCATCAAAGACACCTTCGATAATCTTGCCTTCATTATTGCTAATGACTACTTCTCTCGGAGTAGTAATGGTTTCTCCGTCTCCGAGCATTGAAATCAAAAGCTCTTTGGCGGCGGCCAAATTAGTTTCTGCTTCTTGAATAAGAGAACGGAGTCGTTTTATTTGTTTTTCTGGTAATTCAGACATCACCTCGCATCCTGTCTGTTTAATAAATATCACTCTAATCGTACGGCCTTTTTAGGAAAATGTCAAGAAAGATAAGGTTAAAATTAGTGGACTTTATGGAGAAATTATGTTAAAAAATGCTATTTTTCGAAAAATCGTTTATGATAGAGATATGATAAAAATTATAGCTGGTGGAAAGAAGCATATCCCAGAGATCGTGTGTTTAATTTCGGAATATGAAAAGCGCTTGAAGAAGCCGTTTGATATTAAATGGCAGTTTTTGGAGGAGAAAAAACTTGATGAGTATTTAGCCAACTGGCCGTTCACGGGGCGAGAATTCGTAATACTTTTGGATGAGCGTGGAGTGAATTTTAAGAATGGTCAAATTGCGGAAATTATGTCACGCGAGTTTAATTTTGGGAAAGAAATTGTTTTAATTATTGGCGGTGCGTATGGCGTGACAGAAGAAGTGAGAAAGAAATCCGATGTGGTCTGGAGTTTTTCGAATCTAGTCTTCCCTCACCAATTGATGCGAGTGATGTTGATAGAACAGATTTATCGGACACAAGAAATTTTACATGGTGGAAAATACCATCATGAATAAAATCGTTTGTAGTGGTTTGCATTTTTCCCTTCTCTCTGATATAATGTAGGAAGTTACCAAAGACAGTGACGGAGTAATCTTAATAAGGTCACCGAGGAAAATCTTCTAATTAATTTTTCTGGTAACGAAAATTAAAAATTCGTAAACTTTTTAATAAAAAATTTAACAATCAAGGGAACTTTTTATGGCAATTTCCAAAGATAAAAAGAATACATTGGTTGCAGATTTAACTAAGCTTTTATCAGAAGCTAAACTAACTGCTTATGCAAACTACCAAGGTTTGTCTGTGGCTGAACTCGAAGAGTTACGCCACAGTGCTCGTGAGCAAGGTGTGAAAATCAAAATCGTGAAGAACCGCTTGGTTCGTGTTGCGATGAATGAAATCGCTGTCTATAAAGACACTGACACTACTCACCTCACTGGTCAATTAGTTTACGCAATTTCTGATACCGACGAAATCGCTCCTGCTAAGATTTTGGCAGAGTTTGGTAAGACCCACAAAGCTTTCGAACTTTTGGGTGGTTTTTCTGAAACTGGTAACGCCTTGGATACCGCAGAGATCAATGCTCTTGCAGCTCTTCCTTCCAAGAACGAATTGGTCGCCCAGGTGGTGGCTCAATTGCTTTCCCCAGTCAACGATTCCATCTCAGCTCTCGCTGGTGGTCTTTCCGGAATTGTTTCTGGCTTAGAAAACAAGTAACAAGTGTACTATTAATAACAAATTTAATTTTTCGAAAGGTCTAATATGGCTGATATTAAAAAACTTGCTGAAGAATTAGTAAATCTTACTGTTCTTGAAGTAAACGAACTCAAAAATACTCTCAAAGATGAATATGGTATCGAACCAGCTGCTGCCGCTGTTGCTGTTGCTGCTGCTCCTGCCGCTGCTGCCGAAGAAGAAGGCAAATCTGAATTTAACGTCGTCCTTAAAGACGCTGGCGCTCAAAAGATCGCTGTAATCAAGGCTGTTAAAGAAGCTACCGGTCTTGGTCTTGGTGAAGCTAAAGCTCTCGTTGATGGTGCTCCTTCAACCGTAAAAGAAAACGTCAAGAAAGACGAAGCTGAAGCTTTGAAGAAAACTCTCGAAGAAGCTGGTGCTGTCATCGAATTAGCTTAATTAAAACTCTGAAGTTTACGAATTTATCGAAAATATCCCACCTTGGTGGGATATTTTTTATGGTTTACGCCAGAATGCGCCAGGCTTTGATGGTCCCTCGTCTATGCGAGCGTAAGAAATGTCGTGTCCGGGTACCGAGGTTCCTTGTTGTCCCTTAAGATTAGAAAAATATCCTCCGAAAATTCCATCTGATTGTGTAACGTTGGTGGTAACGAAGGTGTCGGATACATAGATTTTTTCAATATAAGAAGAATCATAGAATAATTTAGTCATATTGGTTACTTTGCTAGTATCCCAGCCGGTAAGGTCTAATTCAGGAGATGCCCAAACTTCCTCAAAAGTGGAAGCCATATTGGTGACGTTTCTTGTATCAAAAGTACTTACTACTGGATGCCAGGTTCTTGCATGGTATAGAAAATAAGATAAGTCTTTAACGTTAGAGGTGTTTAGGTTAAAATGAACGACGGTTTCTTCTGGCATGAAATAATCTCGATTATTAGAGAACATATGGCTCATATTTTCAACACTTGAGGTATCAAAATCATCAATATCAAATTCTGTAACTCGATTCATGCCGGAAAACATATAGCTAGTATCTTTAAGGGCAGGGGCGGTAATTTTTGGTACTTTAACTTTTTGAAAATTAGTATTGTCCTTAAAGGCGCCACATAGTGTGATGAGTTTTGGCGCATTTTGATGGGTTGGCCACTTAATATCAGAGACGCCAGGTTTGGCGAAAATATTAGACATATCTTCAACATTGTCGAATCGAAAATTTGAGAGATCAATTAACGGTCCTCTATGACTTTCAAACATTCCTTTCATATTTTGGACTAGACTAGTGTTAAATGTGGCTGGGAAGATTACAGGATTTTTGGTATAGGTTGATGCAAACATGTAGGAAGTATCGGTGACTTTATTAGCTATAAGTTTAGAAACTATATCGTCCATATAGACATTTCTTACGTTGAAGTACATACGACCTAAGTTGATTGCGTTATCAAGGCGTAGCTTATCTATATGATTAATTGCGGTAAGTGACGTACAGTTTTCAAACATGGAACTAAAATCGGTCGCCGCGATGGAATTCAAATTCTCGGAAAAAGTGAGTGTTTTGAGACTTTCGTCGTTTTTGAAAAGATTTTTAAATGAAGTATTTTTGCTAAAGTCTATATTTGTCAGGTCGAGTGAGGTGAGATAGTCGCAGAATTCAAACATTGATTCGGCGTTGGTGATATTTTCACCCATAGGCTCACTGTGATTTAGTGTAAGATTTTTGGCTTTGAGATTTTTGAACATAAAAGAGGTGTCTTTGGCTTGTTTGAAATCTATTTTAGATAAATCTAATGTTGAAGAGTTATTATAACTTTTTGTATCCATAAACATTTTGGAAAAATTTTCAGTTTTGCTAAATGTTGCATTTGGTAGTGAGGTTTGATACACTTTTGCTCCTTCAAACATTGATGAAGCATCTTTAACATTATCAAATGTAGCTTGATCTAGAAAAATCTTTGATGCTGAAGTATTTTTGAACATGTTTTTGGTGGATGGAATATTTTTGAAAGATGCGGAACTTAGATTGATCGTATCGAATTTACTATTTTCAAAAGCTGACTCTGCGTCCATGACCGTATCTCCATTAAGCATAGATAAGTTGATACCATGGCTGGCATTTACATCCTTAAACGCACGTTTTAGGTTGGTGACGTTTTTGATAAAAAGTGGATTTTCAATTTTAGTGATAAATTCACTTTCAAATGCAGATTCCATATTTTCTATTGGTGAATTACTTAGATAATTAATAAAGGTGCTAATATCGAAATTATGATAATGTCCGTTCCATGGGCGTGTGTTGTGGAAAAGGTGAGAAATATTTTTAACTTTAGAAAAATTTAGCATCTCCTGAGTTTTTCCTTCTTTAAAATTAAATCTAGGCTCATAGGTTGTTCCATTGAGTCCAGCAAAGAGGTAGGATAAATCTTCAGGAAAAATTATTTCTGTTGCATTGGTCCAAATACAAGTTAGTCTCCAATCTTGATAGCTTCCAGGGTAAATGCTAAGATAGACTTTAGTTTCTGAATCTGGAGTTGAAATAACTTGAGTTAATTCAGGGGTAATTAATTCACTACATTTTTTCTTTGCGATGGTGATATTTAGACTTGGTACATATGCGTAGTCTTCTGGAATCTGTTTCGATGGATCTGAGTAATACGATGAGTCTTGAATGTTTAATACTTTACGAAAAGCTTGATTAATCTCAGGACCAGAAACAAGTTTTGCGATACCATCATCTTCTTCTGCTAGGATGGAAAATGACAAGCTTCCATAATATTCGTCTGGTATTATGTTCT
Organism: uncultured Candidatus Saccharibacteria bacterium; assembly: GCA_963515485.1. Classification (GTDB taxonomy): domain Bacteria; phylum Patescibacteriota; class Saccharimonadia; order Saccharimonadales; family Saccharimonadaceae; genus Nanosyncoccus. The sequence continues at coordinate 61,777 of CAUPWD010000005.1, forward strand.
CGGAAATTTGAATACCTAAATTTAGATCGAGATGATCTTCACCTGGAGTTAATCTCGTCTTTATCTTGTCTGGATGACCGAGTTTTGGAATTTGATTATAGAGACTGGTGTTAGTATCTTCAATATTATAGCCATATAAGGACTTATCTGGTTGATAGGATAAGTTATTTGAATATCCACTAACAGAATTGATTTTATATGGATTATTTTTGTTGTGACTTTTTAATGCTGTCTCTTCTGATGCACTGGAAAAATAAAGTTGATAACCGGTAGAACTATCTGTTTTAGCTGTAATACTAAAATGTCTAGAGTAACTTTTTGTCTTTTCTCCAGTTGAACTCCATTGGTGGTTAATATTGGCATCTCCATTTATAGCTATTGATGCAGATGTTGCATGAGTATCTGTTTTATAGGTAACGATAATAGTTAAGCATAGAAATAAAATTATAAATATTTGGCGTAAAAAACCTTTACGCACAGCAAGTGCTTGTACTTTAAACATTTTTCTCTCCACAAATTATATATTTTTATATTAGCATAACCTTAATAAAAATTAAATAAATTTGAAGAAGAAAATTAAACTAAAATACGAGTCTATGGTTTCTTAGTAAAGGCACCAGGAGCGCCAGGGGCACCGATACGTGCATAGGTAATGCTATTACCGATAGCACCAGAACCGAGGTCGTAGGTGACGCTATAGAAGATATTATCTGATGCGGTAACCTTGGTGGTGACGAAACTTTCAGAGGCATAGATGGTTACGAGCCAAGTAGATCCACTAAACATTGAAGTGGCATCTTCAAGATTACGGGTGTCCCAGTTGGTGAGGTCGAGAATCTTAATCCAGGTGTAGTCGAAGGTGCTAACTGCGGTAACCAAACTTCTAGTGTCGAAGGAGCTGAGGTCGAGATAATTAACATAAGAGTTCTTAAACATCGAGTTCATATTCTTGACTTTGCCGGTGTTAAATTCAAATTTAACATTTTCGCCTTTCATCAGACTGGTATCATTATACGCAAACATACCTTCCATGGTGGTGACATTGGCGGTATCGAGGCTGTTGATATTGTCAATTTTGTCGATTTTGCCGATACCGTAGAACATATAACTAGTATCGGTGAGGGCTGGGGTTTTTAAGATTGGTAAGACAATCTGATTTTGCGCGGTATTAAATTTAAAGAGAGCGCGCATAGTAGTGAGGTGTGGCATATTGATTTGACCGGATGGCCAAGTGATTGGACCAACGGCGGTAGTTTTCGATGTAGAACTGAAGGTGCCTTCCATAGTGGTGACATTACCGAGTTTGAAATTGGAAATATCAAGGCTTGGCACAGTGAAACCTACGAACATATAGCTCATATCGGTGAGATTTTCGGTGTTAAAGGTGGCTGGAAAAACAACTGGACTAGTGGCGCGCGTGCCGTAGAACATATATGAAGTGTCTTCAACTTTATTGGCGTGAAGATTTGGAATGATGTTTTGCATCGGGAGATAAAAATCGCTGGCAAACATACGGCTCATATTTCGAACATTGGTAGTATCGAGGTTGGCTAAATTATTGATAGTAGATAGCTTGATATTATTCTCGAAGAGCGAACTCATATCGGTGATATTTGAAGTATTGAAGACGGAAGGGAGAGTAATAGTCTCGAGATTATTAGTATTTTTAAACATTCCAACAATGGAAGTGAGCGGACCAGTCTGCATACTGCCGAGATCAATGTTTTTGACTTTACTGTTTTTAAACATGAATGACATATCGGTAATATTATTGCCGGCAAGGTTGGTATTATTCAAAACTAATTGTTCGGCCGAGGTGTCTTGGAACATGCCAGAAAGATTGGTGGCGGCGGTGAAAGTGATTTTGGAAAGATCAATACTACTAGCATTAGTGGCGCCCTTAAACATATTGGAGAAGTCGGTGGTTTTGGCGAAAGTAGCTTCTGGCATGGAAATAGTAGAAGCTCTGGCGTTTTCGAACATACCGCTAGCATTTTCGACATTATTGAATGTGGCTTTACTGAGATTAATCGTGGTAGCGGCGGAATTCTTGAACATATTTTGGGTATTTTCTGTATTTTCAAAAGTGGAATTACTGAGGTCGATGGTTTTTAACATAGAGCCTTCAAAAATAGAGGAGGCGTCTTCCATATCGGAAATAGTCCAGGTGGAAAGGTCGGCAGATTCGAGATATCTAGCATTCTTGAAAACATTGGCGATATTCTTAGCCTTAGACATGAAGGAAGTGTCGGCAATGGCGGCAATACCAGAGTCGTCATAGAGTGATTCGATATTTTCGACTTCAGCGCGACTGAGGTATTTGGTGAAGCCATCGGCTTTGAATTTATTACCGTAATATCCGAGCGTTTTCTGGAATAGATGAGAAGCATTTTTGATTTTGGAAAAATCAAGCATATTAATGTCGCGATCGTCGCGGAAAGTGAAGTTCATTTCTTCAGTGGTACCAGTGAGGCCAGCGAACATATAAGAAATGTCTTCTGGAAATACGACTTTGGTGGCTGGAGACCAGATACAGAATTTGTCCCAGGAGCTACGATATCCGCCAAGATAGACCGGCACATCAGAATCGGGGGTAGAAATTAGGGTAGTGCGTGCAGGTGTAATGTTTTCGTGGCATTTATTTTTGCCGATTTCAATATTAAAATCTGGATAAAAAGTACCAGCGGTGGAAATCTGTTTAAGTGGGTCATCAAAATAACTTTGATCGGTGATGCCGAGAGCTTTTTTGAGGGCCTTATTGAGTTCTGGGCCATTGACGAGGGTGGAAGTAGCTTCCCCTTCGGAAATAAGAGTAAAAATGAGTTTACGTTGATAGGCGTCAGCTGGAATATTATTTCTTAGAGCAAAACCTAAGTTGAATTTAAAATTATCCGCGGCAGTGAGCTGGGTAAAAGAGGAACGAATTTTGACTGGGTTACTAAGATTTGGGATGTAGCTATAGAGCTTATTGTCGATAGTTTCAGTATTGTAGCCGTATTGGTTATTCATTTGGGTGACCAAATCATTATTGGTACCAGAAGTCGAGTTGATTTTAAAAGGATTGCCGTTGGTGCTAACGAGGCTAGTTTCGGCACTGTCACTGCTAAGGAAAAGTTTATAACCGGTCGGGCTGTCAGTATTGACGCTCATGTCGATGGTTTTAGATACTTCAGTACGCGCCTGAAGATTAGTGTCAACAGAAATACTGACACTGCTTGGCACGGTAATGGAGGCAGAATCGGCAAAAGTGTTCTGAGTGTATGAAATGAGGAAAAAGATACCAACAAAAGTGGCGAGTGCTAGCTTTTGGCATAGCTCACAAAAAACGTTTCCGTGAGTTCGCAGTTTGGTCACTTAAACCTCCAATTTATTAGCTTATTTTTACGTGTATTCAGAATAAGCTTATTCTTAACACTTCTATTTTAGCATAAATGGAATGACGAATGGAAGAGGAAAATTGGAGGTTTGTGACTTTATTCCTAATGGATTTTTCTGAATGAGGAATGGAGTGATTGGGCTATTAAGGTTTTCTAGTGAAGACGCCTGGCTTCCCTGGTTCGTCGATACGAGCATATTCGATACCGTCTGGGGATGGAGTGGTTCCGAGCGCACCCACGAGAGCGGTGCATCGATCAAAGATACCTTCGAACTTTGTGACTTTGGTCGTGACGAAGCTATCTGAGGCATATACAGTATTAAGACGGTTGCTATAGTCGAACATATGAGACATATCTTCGACACTACTGGTATCCCAGCCAGTAAGGTCAATTACCTCGAGATAACTAGACCCAAGAGTATTACTCATAGTTACTACGTTACTAATATTAAGTCCGGTGAGATCAATAGTACCATCTTGAGTCGTAGTGTAATAAAACATACTCTGCATATTTTTCACATTTGAGGTGTCAAAAGCGATTTTGACTGGCGCAAAATCAAAAGTATCGTAAGTAAACATACCTTCCGTATTTTCCACTAATGAGGTGTCCAGTCCGGTGAAATCTAGTCGGGTAATACGGGTACCAAGTTCACTAAACATATAACCTAGGTCTGTTAATGAATGGGAATTGATTTTTGGGAAGACGATTTGGCCGAGGTAGTGATTCCCCTTGTAAAGACCTCGAAGTGAGGCAAGGTATGGAGCCTCAACTGGATGATCCGGCCAAATGATTTGCTGGGCAGAGTATTTATTGTCATCAAGGGTAATCTCATCTGGATTTGCTCCACTAAGCATCTCTTCCATGGTGGTGGCGCTATCAAAATTCATGTTGGAAATATCGAGTAATGGAACCTTGAAGCCACCAAACATGTCTTTCATATTAGAGATATGATTGGTTTTAAAGGTAGTCGGAACGGTAGTATTTTGGCTAGAGGTGGTTCGATAAAACATATATGAAGCGTCGGTGATATTTTCAGATTCAATATGGTGAATAAAATCTTTGATATCAAGCGATATAGTATTCGCAAACATGTGATTGGTGTCGGTAGCGCTAGTCAATTTGATTTTATCACCGTTTTCTAGCGTAGCAAGACGAATATTATCGGCGAGGAATGAACTAAAATCTGTAACAGCTGCGGTATTAAAGATATTTGGGAGAGTGATTTTTTGTACATTAGGAAGATTCTTGAACATACTGGCAATATTCTCTAGGGGGCCAGTGGAAATATTATGGAGATCTATCTCTGTAAGATAAGGGCAATCCTGAAACATACTCGACATATCAGTAATATGATTACCACCCATGGGTGCTACATTGAGGGTGAGGCCGCTAATTTCGGATTTATAGAACATCTGAGAGAGATTTTCTGCCGAGACAAGTGAAAGTTTTGGTAATTTTAGCGTAAAATAATAGGATCCACTTTCCTTAAAGAAGTTACTAAAGTTAGCTGTATTAGTGAAAGTGGCACTAGATAGATTGAACTCGCTAAGAGGTGCTTTTTCAAACATAGAGCCTGCGTCGGTAGATTTGGCAAAAGTGGCTTTAGTTAGAAGTATTTTTGAAGATTTGGTATTCATGAACATGGCGTGAGTGTCAGTGGTTTCACCAAAGATTGCATTTGGAAGCTGGATTAGTGAAGAACTTTGGGTATCCTTGAACATGTTTGCGGTGTTTTTAGTCTTAGCGAAGGTAGCATTATTTAGGATAGCCTGACCAATCCCACTACCCTCGAACATAGACTGAGTATCTTCGGCTTCGCCAAAGATCCAATCGGAAAAATTAACCTGACCTAAAGATTTTGTATTGCGAAAAGCATAGGCGAGATTTTTGGCACGATTTACGATATTGCCGAATTTCTCAACGGTCTGGACTGTGGAATTTTCGAAGATGGATTCAGCACTTTCAATAGGGGAATCTTTGAGGTATTCAAAAAATTCTGAAGCTTCGAAGGAGCTGTTGTTATATGCGACAGTATTGTGGAATAGATGGTCGAGATTTTTGACTTTCTTAAAATTTAGCGTGGACTTACTGCGGCCGTCGGCAAAATTGAAGGAGACATGATAGTCGGTCCCGCCAAGTCCGGCATACATATAGGAAAGATCTTCTGGGAAGATTAATTCTGTAGCATTACTCCAAATGCAGATATTATCCCAGCTGCTATGATAGCCACCGAGATAAACTTCGGCGTCGGAATCTGGCAGGGAGATAACCGAGGTGCGTTCTTTGGTGATATTATCGCTGCATTTATTTCTACCTACGGTAATATTAACCTCTGGCCATAAATCGTTCGGGGTAGTGGTAAGCGGGTTGTCGAGATAGCTGGCATCGGTGATGCCGACGGCTTTTTTGATGGCCTTATTAATTTCGATACCATTAACTAATTGGATAGAAGCTTGATCTTCGGCTAGGAGGGTGAAGATTAGATTGCGATGATATTCGCCAGGTTGTGCAGAGGATTCGAGTTCGAAACCGAGGTTGAATTTGACGGTATCAGCAGTAGTAAGTGGATCTTTGACTTGCTTGATTTTGAGCGGACTACTGAGGCTTGGGATTTGTTGGTAAATTTGGTCGTCAGTATCTTTGATATTATAGCCGTACTGGTTATGCATGTCTCTAGAAAGTACATAATCAGAGCCGTAAACAGAAGGGATAGTGTAATTATTCTTAGGGTCGTTGCTCACTAGTGAGCTGTCCTCACTGTCACTACTAAAAAGTAATTTATAACCTAATGGACTATTAGTATTGACGGTAATATTGATGGATTTGGAAAACTCCATTCTACTTCCAGTCGAAAAATCAGTTTCGACTTTTACCTCGCCAGGCATGCCTAGTGAGGCAGTCGAGGCATGGGTGCTTTCGTAATGAAGCAAGCAAAATAAAGTGCTGACTAAAAAGATTGATAATATATTAAAAACCGACCTACCACTGACGGTCTGTCCTTTTCCTCGCTTTGACACGGTTTTTTCTCTCCCATTTATGTTATTTATCTAGTCCTAATAGATAAATCTATGTTTATACATCTACTTCGAGTTTAGCATAAATGGAATAAAATGGCGGAAGAAAAATGATGTAAAATTTAATAGATATCGATTAAATTGTGAAGATGGCATAAAAAATAAGCACCAGATTAGTGGTGCTTATTTTAGAGAGATTAAGAGCTTAGTTGTAGATATTTTCTACAGCGATGGATGGGCCCATGGTGGTAGAAATAAAGATACTCTTAATGTATTGACCCTTGATAGAAGCTGGTTTCATTGACTTCAAAGAATCCATGAATACGGTAGCATTTTCGTTCAATTGGTCGAGAGTGAAATTGGTTTTACCGACACCAATATGAACGATGGCTTGTTTGTCGACACGATATTCGACCTTACCAGCCTTAGATTCCTTGACGGCTTTCTCGATATCGAGAGTGACGGTACCAGCCTTTGGATTTGGCATCAAACCCTTAGGGCCGAGCAAGCGAGCGAACTTACCAAGTTTTGGCATGTAAGCTGGGGTAGAAATGAGAACGTCGAAATTGATGATTCCCTTTTCGAGCTGCTTGATGAATTCGGCATCTTCAGCGATGTCAGCACCAGCAGCCTTAGCTTTCTTACATTCATCTTCTGGAGCGAAGACGGCGACGCGAACAGTTTTACCGTTACCGTTTGGAAGAACGATGGTGGTGCGAATGTTTTGGTCAGCTTGGCGTGGGTCGACACCGAGACGAGCGTGAATTTCGACGGTAGCATCAAATTTAGCTGGGTTGGTTTCGACGGCTAGCTTGATAGCATCGGTGAGGCTGTAGGCCTTGGTCTTGTCGATATTCTTGTAAGCGGCTTGGTATTTTTTACCACGGCGTTCAAGAATTGAACGAGTGACTGGCTTGGCACCCTTTGGCTTCTCCTCTAGGGATTCTTGCTTGTGCTCTTCAGCACGAGCCTTGCGCTCTTCTTCAGCCTTAACTTCTTCGATATGCTTCTTAGATTTTTTACCAGATTTGGCAAATTTTTCTTCCATCTCGACAGTTTCGACTGGAGTTTGGTTTAATTCTTCAGTAGATTTGATTTGTTCTTCTGACATTTGATTTTCTTTCTGTGGTAATAACGAGCGAACTCTCCCACGGTTAATTAATTTTAATCAATTATTCGGCGATGGTGACACCCATAGAGCGGGCGGTACCAGCGACGGTCTTGATAGCACCTTCAAGATCGACGGCATTCATTTGCTTCATCTTGATGTTGGCAATTTTCTCGAGTTGTTCACGAGTGATAGAACCAACTTTTTCGGTGTTTGGACGACCAGAACCTTTTTGAAGTTTTAATTCTTCGCGAATTAAATCATCAACTGGTTGACCGAGACAAACCCAATCGAAAGTGCGATCATCGAAGACGCGGATGTGAACGATCACATTCTTACCGGCGAATTCTTTGGTTTTGTCGTTAAATGGATTGATAAAATCCATCATGTTTAGGCCCCATTGACCCAAGGTTGAACCAACTGGAGGACCTGCGGTGGCCTTACCACCAGGGATGCGTAACTTTAAGTTACCAATTACTTTTTTTGCCATAATATATTTACTCCTAATTAGAGCGCGTAACGGGTATATTTTAACATATTTCTTTAAAAAATACTAGGAAAAAGTGCTAGAAGAATTCTGTGATGGGATAAGAAAAAACCACCGATGTTCTGGTGGCTTTTCTAAAGAACTAATTAGGCACCGTGACGAAATTGATGAATAATCTCGCGGCCGCTGGCGATTTTTTGTTCGTATTCTGGAGTAATTTCTTGAATCCCCTCATCGCATTTAGCGAGAAGATCAATTAAATCCATAGTACGCTGAATGTCACCAGGGTGTCCGTCATAAAAGTCCTTGAGCTGAAGCTCAAATTCATGACGAAAATCTCTGGGTAATCCGGTTTTAAAATCGGTGGCGCGTTGCCAGTCGGTATAAGGTAGCATGTGGGCATAAATCGTTGCCACAATGTACTTAACTGTAGTTTGACTGTTGGTTCCGCGTAGCCAGTATTTCGCAATCAGGGCAGAGATGGCTGCATGGTTATAGAAACATACCTGTCCGACCTTATTGGTGGCGGAAGTATATTTCTTACCTAAATCATGCATAACTGCTAACTGAGTTGCTAATGTGCCGCTGAGACCAGCATCGAATAGGTTTTTTGCAGCCAAGGCAATGTGATCTTTTAGGCTTTCCTGATGATACTTGGAAGTTTGAGTACCGATGGGTCCCACTACTTCTTCGATATGATCAGGGATGGCAGCACCCTGGATGAACGGATAGAGATATTGCTTTTCTCCATTCTTTGTACTTACTTCGTCGTAAATGCTACGAAATAGGGGGTCTGGTAGATCAAAGAAGTCGTATACTTCCTCGAGGTTGGCTGGGCGATTTTCGCAAATCACATACAGTTTTAATCTCTGATCTTCCGGCATCTCTGTAAAATCTTCAACACCGGAGTGCCAAATCCTCATTAATGAGGTCTTGCCAAAATACTTCGTTAATGTTTTGTTCATATAATCCCCTCCTAATAAACACCAAAACGACACATATATTATAGCATTTTTAAGTATAAAAGTCAATGATTACGTATTAACTCACAACCTTTGCAACATAGATTGGTAAAGTTATTGCCATCAAAA
>CAUPWD010000006.1:0-35791 GCA_963515485.1 uncultured Candidatus Saccharibacteria bacterium
TATAGGTTATAGAACTCCTGCTGAAATGTTGCATAGGTTGTGAATGTTGTATGTGATTAACAGAGGTGAAAAAACAGAGTAGCTTGGATCTACTCTGTTTTAAAGTGTTTTAATCGAGTGTCTATTCACCAATAATTTGGGTACCAGTTTTACCATTTATGGCGTTAATGGCGTTCTCTGGATTGGTGATAATACAGGTACGATTTTTGCCACTTGAAACGAAGCTAATACCGGCTTCAATCTTTGGTAGCATGCTACCAGCGGCAAATTCACCCTTCGCGATATACTTAAAGGCTTCATCGGCGGTGAGAGTTTTGAGATTTTCTTCATTGTCCTTTTTGAAGTTGATTTTGACATTTTCTACCGCAGTGAGAATTAAAAGTATATCCGCATCAATGGTTTCGGCGAGTTTTTCGGCGGCGAAATCCTTATCGATGACAGCTTCGAGGCCAACTAGGCGACCGTATTCGTCGTAATAAACTGGGATCCCACCACCGCCGCCAGCGACAATAATGGCGCCATTGCCGAGAGCAATTTCGACGAGTTCCGATTCAATAATCGAAAGTGGCATTGGTGAAGGGACCACCTTGCGCCAACCACGACCAGCATCTTCCTTGACGGTGAAATGACGTTCCTTACTGAGCTTTTTGGCTTCCTCTTCGGTGTAGAATGGACCGATTGGTTTGCTCGGATTCTTGAAAGCTGGATCATCCTTAGAAACTAGAACTTGGGTCACGATGGCGGCAATTGGCTTTTTAATGCCCTCGGATTCGAGCTGATTGCGCATGGCATTTTGTAACCAATAGCCAATTTGACCTTGAGACATCGCTCCAGCCACATCGATTGGCATGGTCGGGGTTTTTTCGGTATTGATAGCTTCTTCGTGAAGAATAATATTGCCGATTTGTGGGCCGTTGCCATGGACGATGACTAATTGGTGGCCAGCCGCCACGAGCTTGGCAAGCTCCTTGGCGGTCTGGTTGGCGACTTCGAGTTGATCTTTAGCGGTTGCTTTGCCATCACGGCTTAAAGCATTACCTCCGAGAGCGACGACGATTTTGGCCATAATTAAATCATCCCCATAACGAAGACGGCGACTAAGCTAATAATAGCGAAGATTACCATAAGTGGAGTCACACGCTTAATCCAGGTTTTGTAAGATACACCGGATAGGGTGAGTCCGGCCATCAATGAGGCAATGGTAGGGGCAAACATGTTAAGTAAACCATTAGCATTAGCAAAAGCTACCACCATGGTTTCTTTGTTGCTACCTACGAGCTCAGAGACTGGCGCAATGATTGGCATGGAAGCCGCAGCGAGGCCAGAGGAGGATGGGATAATGAAGGAAAGTGGAAGGTAGAAAATGTAAGCCAATACTCCGACAAGACCGCCGTTGAAATTGGTGAGACCTTTTTCACCCCAGTGGATAATGGTGTCTTCTATACCACCGGCGCGCATGACGATGGCAACGCCAGCTGCCACGGCGATGATTACGGCGACACTCAAGAGGTCTTCCGATCCCTTAATGAAAGTGTCGGTGATGGAGACATTTTTCTTGCTAAATTCTTTGCGGTAGATGAAGGCAATTACCACAGTTGAAATGAGGAAAAGGGTAGAAATTTCGTTAAAGTACCAGGTACCAAGGGCGCCGTTGTGGTTTACGCCAAGCATAGTGGAAAGTACTGGAACCCCAGCAAAGAACTCATGTAAAACATCGAAGAAGTCAATTTTAAAACCACTCCAAGGGATGAGGGAGATAATCATAATCACGAAAGTGACAGCGAAAACCCCCATGATGAGTTGGCGCTTGAAATTATATTCTGGCACACTATTGAGATTAATTGGCTTAAAAGTGGAAGCGACGGAAGAATCGTCAGCGTATTTACCAGCTTTGACCTTCTTGGCGTAATTCATGACAAAAAGAATGGCAAGAACAAGCATGACTACGAGGACGAGCATTTGAATCCAAAGGATGTTGCCGAGTTGAACGTCAGCGGTTCTAGCGGCAATACCCGTAGAAAATGGGTTGACCGTGGAAGCTAGCACACCGACTCCGCCACCTAAGACAATCATCATCATGGCGGTCATGGAATTATACCCAGCAGCCATCATGACTGGAATGATAAGGGCATAAAAGGCGACAGCTTCTTCTTGCATACCATAAGTGGTACCACCAATAGCGAATAAGGTCATCAAGATTGGGATAAGGAAAATTTCTTTACCGTTCATCTTCTTGAGAAGACCACCGAGAGCGGCATCGAGGGCGCCAGTTTTCATGGTAATGCCGAGGAAACCACCGAGAATCAAGACAAAGATGATGACATCAAGACGATCAGCCATACCTTTGATTGGTGCCATAAAGACATCCCAAAGCCCTTGGCGATGGTCGACAGTGGTGACTTCTCCAGTCTCTTCATCTACGATGTGTTCGACTTTGTCGATGCGCTGGTAGGTGCCGGCTTCGCGAATTTCCTGAGACGGATCATTCGGGTCTTTAATCATGTTATATTTACCGGATGGGATGACCCAGGTGAGGGCTGCCATCAGGCCGATGATCGCAAACAAAACAGCAAAGGCTGACACCTTCTTGGTATGAGGGCTTTTTTGTTTTGGTTGTTTCTTCACCTTTTGAGGTTTTGCAACCATATATGTCCTTTCATATAAGTTTGGTTTATATATTTTAAGTATAGCACTTATGCTAAAAAAGAAGCAGGGGGTCTGCTTCTTTTTCATTGTGGAAAACTGAAATCAGTCTAAAGAGTTAGATCCATGACTGCTTCAATGGTGTAAACCCGGTTTTCCGCTTGATCAAAGACGACGCTATTTGGACTGTAGAAGACTTCGTCGGAGACTTCCATGGCATCAAGGCCGTATTGTTCGAGAATTTCTTTACCAATCTTAGTTTTCTTATCGTGGAAGGCTGGCAAACAGTGTAAGAAAATAGTATTTTTCTTGCGAGTAGCCTGCATAAGCTCACGATTAACTTGATAGGATTTAAGCAAATTAATACGTTCTTCAAATTTATCTTCTTCGCCCATGGAAACCCAGACATCGGTATAGATCGCATCGGCATCGGCGACGGCTTCGTAAGGATTTTCCACGATTTTGATAGTGGCGCCGGTTTGATATTTTTTAGTTATGGCATTACATTCGTCAATCAGGGATTGTTCTGGGAAGAGTTCTCTAGGGGTACCGATGGAAAAATGAAGACCAAGGAGGGCGGAAGCAATCATTAAAGTGTTCGCGACGTTGTTGCGACCGTCACCCACGTAAGCGAGGTGAGCGCCGCGTAGATAGCCGAGATGTTCCTGAATAGTGAGCATATCTGCCAGGCCCTGGGTTGGATGGAACTTATCGGTTAGACCATTCCAAACTGGGACGCCAGCGTATTTGGCAAGTTCTTCGACGGTTTCGTGGGCAAAACCACGAAATTCAATACCGTCAAACATACGACCAAGCACCAGAGCGGTGTCGCGGACGGATTCTTTTTTACCGAGCTGGATATCGTCCTTGCCGAGATATTCAGCATGCATACCGAGATCGCGAGCGCCGCAAACGAAGGCGCAACGAGTTCTAGTCGAAGCTTTTTCGAAGAGAAGAGCAATAGTCTTCCCTTCGTGGTTTTTGTTGGAAACGCCAGTGAGCTTATTATTTTTGAGTTGCTTGGCAGTTTCCAGCATGGTCTGAACTTCGCGTGGGGTGAAGTCTTTAAGGGTTAAAAATGAGCGACCTTTAAGATTTAACATTAGATTTCCTCCCTGAAAAGTGGCATAGACATACAACGCGGGCCGCCACGTCCACGACCGAGTTCGCTACCAGCGACCTCAATAACTTTGAGACCGGCCTTGCGTAAGGCTTCATTGGTGACATAGTTACGATCGTAAGTAATTACGACGCCTGGAGCGATGGCGAGGGTATTGGAACCATCATTCCATTGTTCACGAGCGGCCGCGATTGGGTCGCCATTGCCACATTGGATGAGTTGAACTTTTGTTATGCCAAGGGACTCAGCTAAGACATTAGTGAGGTCGCGACGATGAGTCACTTCGTAGCCAACATGGGTATTGGATTTGTCAAGAACGTAAATATCAAGTTCACCACCAGCGGTCATGATTTCTGGGTGGACGGAGAATTTGTCGTAATCAATCATGGTAAAGACGGTGTCGAGGTGCATGAAGGCACGCTTTGCAGGAATCTTAATGGCGAGGACGCGAGTGAATTCGGAGTCATGGAAGAGACGTGAGGCGATACGTTCGATAGCTTCAGCTTCGGTGCGTTCGGAAATACCGATTGCCACGGTGTGCTTATTTAAGACTAACTCATCACCACCTTCGACGGAGAAGCGATTATTGCGATTGTACCAAACTGGAATATTTTGGTTCGCAAAACGTGGATGATACTTCAAGATATATTGCATGAAGAGTGATTCACGACGACGGGCTGGCCAGTGCATCTTATTAATGGTGAGACCATTACCGATAGAAGCGGCTGGGTCGCGGGTGAAATAAAGGTTTGGCATTGGATCAAGATAGAATGGATAATCATTGACCATGAAATGATGAAGCTGCTTGTTGGTAGGTTCCATATCTTCAACTTCACTCTTTTTAACACCGGCCATGACCTTGCGCACCATAGCGAGTGGCTCAAGCGACTGGAGGTAGTTGACGATGGCAAAAGTTGAGAAAGTTTCCTCTTGCTTAGAAGCGCGAACCATTTCGACGATAAAGCGATCGCGCACTTCTTCATTGGCGAGAGCTTCGGCGGCGAGTTGATCAAGGTAAAGTACCTCTACGCCGTTTTCACGCAAGACGTTAGCGAAGGCGTCATGTTCTTCTTGCGCAACCTTTAGATATGGCACGTCGTCGAAAAGCATACGGCTCATATATTCGGGAGTGAGAGCCTCGAGTTCTTCGCCTGGACGGTGAAGAAGCACGGTTTTGAGGCGACCAATTTCCGAATTAACTTGGATTTGTGGTTCCATTAGATTCTCCGTTTAAAATTTCTATAAGCTGATTATAGCATAAGCAATTAAAATAAATCAGTCTTGATAACAAAACGGCCTTGATAATAGATCGGGATTAATAAAAATCAGACCCCGGAGCGAGATCTGATTTTGGATTAAAGAAATTTTTATGGAATTAGTCAATCTTTTTAACTTGAAGGGCGTCAAGTTCGACTGGTGTCTCGCGACCGAACATGGAGACCATGACGCGGAGCTTACCTTTGCTGGAGTCGATCTCAGCAATGGTACCTTCGAAGCCTTTGAATGGTCCATCGGTAATGGCGATAACTTCGTTAAGTGCGTAGTTGACGGAATATTTTGGATCCTCTACGCCCATACGTTTCTTGATTTTATTAATTTCCTTTTCGGAAACTGGAGTTGGCTGAGTGCCAGTACCGACGAAGCCGGTGACACCAGGGGTGTTGCGGATGATGTACCAAGTTTCATCGGAGAGGCGCATCTGGACAAGAACGTAACCCTGGAAGATTTTGCGATCGACAATTTTGCGCTTGCCATTCTTAATTTCGATTTGTTTTTCTTTTGGGACGATAGCATCGAGGATTTTACCTTCGAATTCAGCACTATCGAGACGTTGCTTGATGGATTCGGCGACCTTATCTTCGTAGCCACTGTAGGTGCTTACGGTGTACCATTGGAGGGTGTCGTCATAACGGTTTACTGCCATGTGATTTTCCTTTTTCTCTTTCCTATTTCAATAAATTATTAAACAATAATGTAAACAATGCGTCAAGTACCATAATGAAGGCGGCGAAGATGACGGTGTATAAAATAACGGCGAAGACGAGCTTCCAGGTCATTTTACGGTTTGGCCAACGTACTTGCTTGAGTTCCTGCCAAGATTCGGCAAGGTAGCGGAAGAAAGCACGAATTGGGGTAGTGATAAAAAGCAAGAAACGAATAAGTGGGTTCTTGGATTTTTCACCGGAAGCTTTTTTAGCCTTTTTTGCGGCTAATTTTTCGGCTTTTTTCTCTAATTTGGCAAGTTTTTTGGTATTTTTAAGGGACTTTTTGTCATTAGCTTTTGACTCAATGATTTCCGCGTGCACTTCGGCGGTGTCCTGAATCGGTTTTTTAGGTTCTGGGTTTTTGCCAGAAGCTTTGGTTTCTTCTGAATTTTTTGATCCAGATTGACCTGCTTTGATGCGGGTGATGTGCGCCATATACTCCTTCCATAAAAAATAGTCTGATAACCAGACTGTCAAGTAGATTGTAGCATGTAAAGAGGTTTTTGTAAATGTTTTAGAATAAAAAGACACCACTTAGGATAAAAAAAGACCCCCGATTTCGGGGGTGAAAAATTGTGTTGCGTTTTTCGGTGGCATTAGGCCTTTTGGTCCTAGGCTTTTTGGTCGGTAGTGCGATGAACGAGGTTTAGTTCTTCACCGCTGGTGGTAGTAATAACATAGACATCGCCTTTACTAATAGCATCCCAGAGTTCCGTAGGAAGACTATACTCATTATAGATTTTGCGAGCTTCCTCCTTAGATAGACGCCGAAGTGATTTGACACTAAACTGAAAAGTACGAAATTTAATGTGGTCATTACGATAGTGCCTGGCATGTTGCTTGGCGCATCTCGGCATCACGCTGGTGATGCGGTCGACAGAGATAGTGGCATGAATTTCTTTGGGGACATCGAGCGGTGCAGAATTTTTGTCCTGATACCAGAGACGTAATCTGCGATCGAAATCGGTGGTGTTTTGTAGTTCGTCGTAATCTTTTCTTCTAGTCTCAGCGTTGGTGGTTTCGATCATATCGGACCAACAAAATCGTAGGCTGAAAAGATTGTAGGCTTCGTCCAAAACGTGCAGTACTTCCTTGAAGCTGGTTTCGTTCTCTAATTTGCGTTTGTCTAAGAAACCTTCCATGGTTACCCCTCCTTTTTACAACACAATTTTCCTATTAAGGTACTAAATTGTTTATATTAAAGCATAAAAAGAGGGATTTGACAACTTCGTCTCTAGTTTTTAGGTGGAAAATAAAGTTTTTGGTCTTTGATTTCTTCGGGTAAGTAGCTTTTTTGGTGATGAAAATTGGCTTCCCATTTATAATCCTTGCCGTAGCCCAGGTTTTTCATGAGTTTAGTTTCGGGATTGCGAATTTCAAGCGGGATTGGTAGATGACTAGTGTTTTTAGCGAGAGCTTTGGCGCGAGCCCAGGCGTCATAGCTAGAACGATCTTTTTTAGATTTCGCGAGAGCTACGGCCACATGAGATAGGATAATTCCCCCTTCTGGCATACCAACTTTCTCGATGGCGGAAAAGGCGGATTCGGCGAGAGTGAGGGCGCCATTGCCAGCAAGTCCGATATCTTCGGAAGCAAAAATTACCATACGACGGGCGATAAACTTCGGATCCTCTCCACCTTCAAGCATACGGGCGAGGTAATAAAGTGTGGCGTCGACATCGCTACCGCGCATGGATTTAATGAAGGCGGAAATTGTATCGTAGTGACGATCGCCGGATTTATCAAAATAGTTGACCTTATTATTGAGAGTTTTAGTGACAAAATCGAGAGTAAGCTTATTTTTTAATGAAAGGCAGAGTTCGAGATCTCCAAGTGCCGAACGAGCGTCGCCGTGACTGAGATGGGCGAGAAAGTCGATGACTTCGGAATCGATTTTGGCCTTAGGGTATTCTTTTTCGATGGCTCTTTGTAAAATTTCTTTGATATCTTTGTCTTGAAGAGTGGAAAGGATAACTACGCGACTTCTAGAAATGAGTGCGGGGATGACTTCGAAGCTGGGATTTTCCGTGGTGGCGCCGATGAGGGTGATGAGGCCAGATTCCACATGGGGTAAAAAGGCATCTTGTTGGGCTTTATTGAAACGGTGGATCTCGTCGATAAAAAGCAAGGTGCGGACTTTAAGATTCCAGTTTTGTTTGGCCCGTTCGACCACTTGTTCAACATCGGATTTATGAGCGGTGACGGCGGAAAGTTCGATGAAGTCAGCGTCAAGTTCTTTGGCGATAATGCGGGCGAGAGTGGTTTTGCCGGTGCCGGGGGGTCCCCAGAAAATCAGATTGGTGGGTTCTTTTGATTTAATTAATTCAGTAAGAATTTTGCCTTTGCCAATAATAGTTTTTTGACCAAAAACTTCATCGAGACTTTGAGGTCGCATGCGTTCGGCAAGAGGTTTTCTTAAATCATCGAATTCCATAGTTTTAGTTTAGCACAGAGAGAAAAAATGGTATAATAAGAAAAAATAAAGGAGAAATATGGCTGATTTTAACAAAATCTTGACCCCAGGTGACTACGAAAATGGTGAACTAAATGTAGTGATCGAAATTCCTACTGGCTCTAACCACAAAATTGAATGGGACCGCAAAAATGCTTGCTTTATGCTTGACCGTGTCGAACCAATGGCATTTGCAAAGCCTTGTAATTATGGTTTTATTCCTCAAACTCTCGATGAGGATGGTGATGAACTCGATGTTTTGATGATCACTGATCAGCCTTTGACGACTGGTATTTATATGAAGGCCCGTATTCTTGGCGTAATGAAGTTTGTTGACTCTGATGAAGTTGATGACAAGATTATTTGTGTGCCAGAAGACGACCGTAATAACGGTGATAAGTACCAAACTTTGGAAGATTTGCCAAAACAATTGATCCGCCAAATCGAATTCCACTTCAATCATTACAAAGATTTGAAGAAGCCAGGCACTACCGAAGTGAAAGGTTTCTTTGGCGCTGAGGAAGCTAAGAAAGTCGTAAAAGAAGCAATTGCTCGCTGGAACGCTCAAGCCTAATTAGTTAAAAAATAAAAATAAATCCTTCCGGGGATTTATTTTTTATTGCGTTCTATTTTAAATAAGTTTATAAAAATAACAACTCAGTTACTTAGGAAATTTTAGGGTAATTATTAGGCTGGGCTTAACGCTCGTTAAGAATACGGTCTTCGAGATTGCGACCGAGTGAAGTGAGTTTAGTCGGATTAAAATTTTGATTAAGTGAAATGACGATATATTTACGGTCTTCATATTTTGGTAAATCTTTGAATTCGAGGATGGAAAATTCACTAAAATACGGGAGAGTGTTTGCGGCGGTTTCGGTTTTTAATTTGGCGGAAGCGTAATCGAAGATTGTGGCTTTATTAATGCCGGAAATAAGAGCAAAATGATCACCGGTGATGAGAAAATGCGCGAAGAATTTATCCCAGTTTTCAGACTTAAGATTTTCGGAACTATAAATAAATTTAATAAGTTTTAGGTAGTCAGTCGCGGTGAGGGTGATGTTGTTTCCAGAAATTTTGAGATGCTCTAGGTCCATTTTAGCGAGAAGATTATTGAGTACAACATCGGAAAGTTCAGCGCGGAGAGCATCCTTGCAATTGGTATTTTCGGAAGTGAAAAGTTCATTTATACAATCTTGACGAGAGAGTGCGGTTTGATTTTTGAGATTAATTTGGTCGTCGGAATGAAAACTTCCGTCACTGAGGCGACGATAATTTTCGTAGGCGACCAGGAGACTAACGAGATTTGGGTCAGTGAAGGTTTTAGTGTCGTTAAAGCGACCAACGATATCGGAGTTATTAAGGTCATAAATTAATACTGATGATTCTTCAGTAATCCCCTGTTCGCGACGCCAATCATCGATGAGATATTGTAAATCGATACGGTGCGGTGCGCGTTTTTCGGTAACCTTAGCAATTTCCGGTTTTTTATTTTCAACTTTTTCGGCAGTGTTTGAAAGAAGTTTAAGTAAAGAAACTACGCCAAAAGCGATGGCAAATACGCCAATAATAGTACCGAGTACGATAAAGAAAATTTTGAGAAAACTAGGTTTACTATTTTTGGTGAGTTCTTCGAGATTGATATCGTCTTGCATCTTAAAATTATTTTATCATATTTAACATATGCGGTATAATATTAAGCATATGGGCTTTTTGAAAGGACTTTTTAAAAAAGAAGAAGCGAAAGCAAATTCTTTGGTAAATGTGAAATCACCGAGCGGGAGTTTGATTTTTGAATTTAGTTTAAAAAATGGTAGTCCGAGCTATCGGGTACTAAAAAATCAAGAAGTATTACTGAGTAATTCTAGATTAGGTTTCGAAATTTATAATGAAAAACCAATTGCGGAAAATTTGGGGGTGGTAAGGATTTTACCAAAATTTAAGGATGAAATTTGGCAAAGTGTGGTGGGGGAAACTTTGGATATTGTGAACAAATATAACGAGACGACTTTTTATCTGGCGGAGCGCGAAAAAGACGGACGCATTTTTACTTTAAGAGTGCGAGTCTTCGATGAGGGGGTGGCTTTTCGTTATGAATTCCCACCGCAGCCAGGTTTTCAACGCATGATTATTACGAATGAGTTAACGGAATTTAATCTGGATATTCATGCGAAAAGTTGGTCGATGCCAGCGTTTACCTTGGCGAGATCGGAAGCTGATTATGAAGAGCGGACGATTTTTAATTTAACCGGTTCGAGACAGACGCCATTTACGGCAGAGCTTCCGAGCAGCAAGATTATTTCGATTCACGAAGCCGCACTGATTAATTATGGCTCGATGACTTTGGGTCTAAATAAAATTGGACGTCTCGAGGCGAATATCACCCCACTTTCAGATGGAATGAAGGCTTATTTGACGCTACCTTTTGAAACGCCATGGCGGGTAGTAATGGTGGCGGATACTGCAGTGCAACTGACGAAAAATAAGATGATTTTAAGCTTAAATCAAAGCCCAAGAATGAATTTTGATTGGGTGGAACCGATTAAATTTCTGGGAATTTGGTGGGCGATGCTGATTGGGATTTGGAGTTTTACGGCTTCTGAACGACAAGGTGCGACGACGGAGCATGCACTGGAGTATCTTGATTGGTGTGAAAAATTAGGTATCTCGGGACTTCTTATTGAGGGGTGGTCGGATAAAAATCTCGCGAAAAAACTTGACAAACAGAAAATTTTGGAGCGTGCTAAACAAAAAAATATTGAGATTGTGGCGCAATGTGAGACTGCGAGCCAGATCGACAATTACGAAAAAAATCTAGTTAAGCAATTCGATGAATTAGAGGCATTAGGTGTGCGCTATTTGAAATTGGATTATTCGGGTCCTAAAATGTTGATTAAGGGTCGCGAAGAATTTCATCAATCGCAGGCGGGGGTGTTGCATTTTAGCAACGTCCTGAAGCTAGCGGCACAGAAAAAAATGATGCTAAATGTTCACGAATCGATTAAGGGCACCGGTCTCGAGCGAACTTATCCGAACTTGCTCTGCACAGAGGGGGCAAAGGGGCAGGAATATGAAGGTGGTGGCTTGAATTCTAAGCACGCGGTGATTCTACCTTTCACGAGAATGCTTGCCGGTGGCTTTGACTTTACGCCAGGAATTTTTGATTTAAATAATCCTGCGAAAAAAATTTATTCCACCCTGGCCAGGCAGTTAGCTTACTATGTGGTGTTTCATTCTGGGATGCAGATGTTAGCCGACCGTCCAGAATCTTATGGAAAAAATCGAGATGCTTTTTCGTTCATTCAGAAGGCACCAGTGAATTTCGAAATTGAAGTGCCTTTGCTCGGAAAGATTGGCGAATATTACGCGGTTGCGAGAAGGGGGCGAGGCGAGTCGGATTGGTATGTCGGAGGTATTGTCGATGAGGTGGCCCGCACGATGAAAATTAAATTAAGCTTCCTAGAAAAAGATGTGAAATATAATGCCTTTATTTTTCGAGATGGCGATACGGCAGATTTTCGCCGTAATCCGACAGATTTGAAAATTGATCGTCTAGTAGTAGATGCGGAAGATGAACTGGAAATTCCGGTGGTGAGCATGGGTGGTTTCGCGGTACGATTAATGAAGGTTTAAAACAGAGATAACCCGGAGATAGACTCCAGGTTTTTTGATAAAAATAACAGATATGACGTAGAGATGAACTCTACGAGTTTTTTAGGTAAGACAAAAGCCGTGTAGAGATGAACTCTACGAAATTAGATTAATTCAGCGGTAAGAATTAGGCGTTCAGTATAATCGTGCCCAGAAATTTTTTCGCCATGGCAGGTCATCAAGGTGATAGTCGGGGTGGATTTTCTGGTCAAGAGTTTTGACATATTGATGTCGGATTTTTGCTGAATTTTACGAGTTTTGATTTGGTAAGTTTGGTCACCAAAACGAAAAGTATCGCCGACCTTTAATTTATCTAAATTCTGAAAAATTGTAGAGGAGTGGCCAATAATAAAATCGTGATTTTGATTGGCGTGATAGACGCCGGCAATGCGTTCTGGTGAAATAAGGGTGTTCTCGTCGGTAATTTCGAGGGCACGAATCGGTGAGGTGAGATTAATTTTGGGAATTTCAAGAATCAAATTAGTGTTGGCCTCTACCGTTTGAGGTTGAAAAGCTAAAAAAGTGAAGACCAGAAAGAAGCATAGATACAATGCGCCAAAAACACCAAAAACTGATGATTTCTTGATTTTCATAATGCTCCCGTTTATAAGTTTATTTTAGCAAAAGCTTATGCTTAAAACAAGAGATTGGGGATGGTTTTTAGCTAAGAAAAATATTTAAAACGATGAACCAAAGTGTGCTTTATTTAAGAAAAAAACAGGGGTAGATTTCCCTGTTTTTGTAAAAAATTAAATAGAATCGTAGGGTTCGCGGATTGGAAATGAGATTGAAGTGCCGAATCCGAGGCGAGATTTAATTTTAGCCCCGAGGGCGGAATATTGTTCGCTACTATCAACGGTCATCACGACGCTGTCATCGGTAATTACTAGATGATATTTGGCTGGGGTGATATCGATGCTTTGGGCGGAAGTGGCGTTCATGGAGATTAGAATATTCCCCTTAGTCGGATTTTTGAGACGTGAATTGAGGTAGCCGACGATGAATTTGATGATATCAGTATAGTTTTCAACTTGGTGACGACGGCGAATGACATCGAGGTCAAGATTTACGCCAATTTTTTCAAGTTTGATAAGATATTCACGGTAAATTGGGTCGATGATGTCCGAAAGATACATGAATTTGCGATCAAAAACACTGGTGTGAACCTTGGTGGCATCAAGAAATTTAGAGATAGATTGCCCTTGCATAAACATATTATATCATAGACCTGGATTATGTTTTTTAAGCATTTCACGGTGTGCGCGGTAATTTGGATCATGGCTTTCGACTTCATGCCAAAAAGCTTTGGAGTGGTCGGGATGATTAATGTGGGCAAGTTCGTGAATAATTAAATAATCACGTAAAACTTCGGGTACCTGCATGAGTCCGATATTCATGGAGATGGTGAATTCATATCCGCCGAGGAGTGATTTTTTGCGACGGGTACAAGAACCCCAGCGTGTAGACTGATGCTTTAAGGTTACTTTGTCGTAATGATAACCATAACGCTTCGCGAGATATTCAAGGCGGTAGGGTAAATACTCTTTGGCTTGTTTCATAAGTAGCTTTTTCTGGGTGTCTCGAGCACGTTGTGTGGCGGGGTCAGCTAAATTTAGACCACGTAAGTGATCTCGCATGGAATCGAGGCTTTTTTGAATTTGTCGTTCGGAGACGTAGGAAGGGACCGACATTTGGAGTCGGCCAGAAGTGGAACGTGAAAAAGAAATGTTTTTAGCTAAGGCGTTGCGGCGAACAATAATTTCGCCAAATTCAGAATCGGCGAGAATCATTTTGGAGTTGAGCTAAGACGTGAGAGAGTTGAGTCTCAAAAGTGTGTTTACCAGAGAGAATAATCGGTTTTTCAATCTCGGCTGGAGCTTCCATGAGGCGGATACGGCGGTCGTATTCTTCCTTGGCGCGCGCAATTGAGCGAAGTTTAAGCTTTAAGCGCAGCTTGATGGTGTTAATATCGGTCTGAATCCAAACCAGAGTCGGCGCATAGCCAGAGAGCTTTAATAATTTACGTACGGAGTTACGTTCGTCTTCGGTATCGAGGCCACCTTCAATCACGATGTTTTGACCAGTTTTAGCAATCGCCTCGAGGACGACGTGAATTTGTTTCTCTGTGAAGTCCGCCTCTTCACGCAAGGCTCGAAGATCGTAGTAAGGAGCTTTGAAACGTTGTGAGAATTTTTCACAAAATGTAGTTTTTCCACTACATGGCGCACCGAATACCAGGATAGCTCGAGGTCTTGTTTTCTTTTTACCTTCCATATTGGAGATATTATATCATGGAAGTAATTAGGTGAACAAATAATTTAAAATTTAAAGCTGATTTATGAGCTTTGATTTTTTACTGAGACGTTTTAATTCGGAATCGAAGGGGCGGTAGTAAGGTTTAGTGAGTACTGAGGAGTTGGCGAGGAGAATTTGCGACGGAAAATAAAATAACCAACAGATAAAATTAGCTGGTTGATAAAGAAAAATCGGGAGAAATTGCATGCGTGAGAAAAAAGAGATTAGGACGGTGAGATCGCAGGCGATAAAAAGCATAAAACCAATAAAATTACAGATGGCGGCACGACGAAAACGGGGAGTTTTGCGCTTTAACCACTGGACGGCCAGTCCGAGATTAAGAATGAGCGAGCTACCATAGGCGAAGCCGGCGGCATAAATTGTTGGAATTTGGTAAAAATGGGTAAAGATAAATAATAAGATAATAAAAAAGCTCCAAGCGATAAAGAATTTGGGGCTGACATCGGCGTAGCGTGAGGTATGAAAATATTGGGCAAAACAGAATAAAATAATGCCAAATGGCGAGATATTATCGATCGCCAGTACGACATCGGCGGCGAAGGTAAAAAGAAGTGCCGTTCTCAAGAGATAGTCTTTTGGTGCGAAAAAACTAGTGTAGATTAGACAGGTGAGGATGGTGGAAACTTTAGTAAAGGTGGCAATAGTGAGGAGAAAATCTGGGATGAGACGACTGCCAAAAATCAAATTTAAAAGTCCGACGAGGAAGAAATAGGCGAACATGATCGACCAAAGCGTCAGCCAAAAATTAAGGTTAGTAAGAAGTCTGAACCAGAAATTTTGAATTTGAGTTTTCATGATTAGATAAGTTAAGTATAACCGATTTGAGATAGAAATTTAAGTATGATTGAGTGTTTGAGAAATATGTTATAATAAAAAAGCCTAGGGGCGTAGTACAACGGTTAGTATAGCGGTCTCCAAAACCGTAGATCATGGTTCGATTCCGTGCGCCCCTGCCAGATTAGCTCGAGAGAGCTATTTTTTATGGTAAAATTTTGGCACAGAAAAAATCTCCCATAAGGAGAGGGAGATTTTAGCGCTTCTTCTCTTTCACTTCGTTACGGCCAAGGTTTTTCTTGGTTTCAGTGAAAACGACGTGCTTGCGAAGAATTGGATCGTATTTCTTCAAGCTAAGCTTGTCTGGGGTGTTCATGGTGTTCTTCTTGGTATAGTATGCACGGATACCAGATTCCTCTGAAACGAGACCGACGAGCTTGCGTTTGGTATTACTCTTTTTTGACATGATTGGGACTATTTTACCATAAGATATGAAATCTGTAAATAAATGCACTAAAAATCGGGATAGATTTCCTCAAAATCAATATAAGTATCAGTTTTTTGCTCGATAAGCTCTTCGACGGCCAGAATATTAGCTTCGTGGGGTTCGAGCGCCTTGAAGGGCATAAACTGTGCGGCCCGGGCAGTGCGCGACATTGGTGGATGATGAGTCAAACGTGGCGGCTGAAGATTATAGAGGTCTTGGTATGGGTCGGGTGGCGTGATTCCCTGACTCTGGGTTTCTGGTAAATTAGGCACGGTGACCTCCAATCTGTTGGTTGCGTTCGCGCATGGTAGAACCTTCGAGGTAGCTGGTGCCACGCAAGATGGCATTTTTGCCGTATTTTTGTTTGATTAACAGGGTGGCTTGTTCGAGATTTTGATTACGTTTAGTCCGCTCGGTGGTTTTTTGACTTTCAAAGAGGTCTAATTGTGTGGTTATTCTATCGGCAGACTTGAGGTGACCGAGGGTGAGGTTGAGTTTTTTGACTGGACGGGTCGAGTCGAGAATTTGGGTGAAGATTTGTAAAAAATATTCAATAATCAGATTACTCTCATCGGTGTAGGAAAAAGACTTGGAACCGTGAGCGAAGGGTCTAATAGAGGTAGAATCGGCTTTTTTATCATAAGAAAGATGCAGAGTGAGGTTGTTCGTGAGGAGCTGCTTTTCGTGTAATTCATGGCAGAGTTTGTCGGCCATTTCGACGAGGATGTTGCGGAGTTTTTCGGAATAAAGTCCAGTGGCAAGGACTTGGCCGGAACTAATACTGTGATCCTTGCGGCGATAAGATTTAATATCGGCGATGGTGGTGGGTTCAATACCCCAGGCATGGTCAATGATTAATTCAGCGTTGACGCCGAATTTACGATAAAGTTTTTCAGAAGCGGTGAGGCTAAATCGGGCGAGATCGCCCATAGTATAAATACCAAAATTTTGCAGAGATTTACTAATACCAGGGCCAATCCGCCAAAAATCGGTGAGCGGCTGGTGTCGCCAGAGTAATTTGCGATAAGAAGTCTCATCGAGTGAAGCGATGCGTACGCCATCAAGGTCGGCCGTTTGGTGTTTGGCGAGAATATCCATGGCAATTTTGGCGAGATAAAGATTACTACCGAGGCCGGCGGTGGCGGTAATGCCGGTATGACCTAGAACATCTTTGATGATAGTGCGCGCGAGTTGCTCAGCATCCATCTCATAGGCGTGAAGATAACTAGTAATGTCAAGAAAAGCCTCATCGACCGAGTAGACGTGAATATCTTCGGTGGCAATATAGGCAGCGTAAATAGCAAAAATTTCGGAACTCACTTGAAGATAATCGGCCATGGCAGGTTTGGCAATAATAAAACTGCCGCGAGGGACTTTTTCGTAAACTTCAAAAAGACGGGCTCGACCAGAGATGCCGAGGGCTTTGAGGGTGGGTGAGACGGCAAGACAGATAGTTTTTTCGGTGCGTGATTCATCGGCGACCACGAGACGAGCGGTCAAGGGGTCGAGCCCACGCTTCACACATTCCACGGAGGCGTAAAAAGATTTGAGGTCGATGGCCAGGTAGGTTCGCTCAGAATGAATTTGCGTCATATTATTTATTATATAAAAAGGTCAGAAAAAAGGGCCCCATAACGGGACCCAATTTTTGACATTTGTGGGGTTAAGGTGCGTGTAAAATTTAAGTTAAGTTGAAGTTTCGATTACGGTTTCCGAGAATGGCACCGAATCTTTGAGTTTAGTATTTCTCTCTTTGAAGTAATGTTTTACAAATGGAATCAGATGATCCTTCATAAGCTTGAAGTGTAATTTGTGATCAGCTTCCGTATATTGCGTAAAGTTCATCCGAAATAGCCGGTCAGCATCTTCATATTCCTCCTGAGTGAGAAATTTCTGCTCTAAGGCTAATTTAAAACCATATGAACTAAAATATTCCCTACTGATAGATACTTTTTGGTCAAAATTATAGTCGCGTCTAAAATGTATGAGGCGACTAAGCAAAGCGGCTTGGTGTTTGAAATCCTTATTGCCGAGCTTAGTTAATCCAGTCAGGCTAAAGGGCCCGAGCAGGATTTTGGTATTACGATTCCGAATCGTGCAGCCAGTATGACTGCGGACGCGTTTACTAAAACTAATCAAATCCTTGTCTGGGTGATACTCCATCTTGATGACCTCCCATTCCTGGATGGCCTCATCGTAAGTATCAGCAACAGATGAAGCAATGAGACAACGCTGATATTCCGCATAAGGAACGTCAAACTGCATCTTCTTAATACGATGGATAAACATCGATTACATCACCTCCTTCATTGGACTTCTGTAATACTGGTGAACAAAATCAGACAAGTTTTTGAATTCGTAAGTCTTAGATACTGATTCAAAGGCGGGCGTTAACTCTATAAAATTGGTAATTATGTAGAGTTGCTCGTTAGAATCAGGTGTTCGAAATACTTCTTTTGGTAGTACCTGTACAATAGAATCAAGTGGTGGCAGTTGATAATGCTCATCTTCTCGCATAGCGCGCAAAGCTTTATTAATCATCTCGTGTACTTCACTTGATCGAATTTCGAGTGCCCGGGCAATTTGATTAATTTTCCAGGGTTCATGAATGTCGATACCAAAAAATAGATCAAGACAATTGAAAAAATCTTCTGGGAAGCGTTTTAAAACTTCCATGACGCGATTGACTTCACGGTCAGAAAGTATGACAAAGTTTTCGTAAGCTTGATTGCTACTAAACAGGGCGTCTTTGCTATAGATTAGCTGGCTGGCTTCTGATAAATCATGATAAACCATCTGATAGAGCTTATGCACCGCAAAGGTGTCTTGAGTATTGGCTGGAGTGAGGCCTTTACGAATGTATCCCTCATCTAGCAAGACCTGCCAGAAACTGCGACGCCATTTAGCATGTTTTTTGCTAGGAGAAAGTTCATTATAAAAAACCTCTCTAGCCTGTAAAACTAAGACTTCACCAGGTATTTTGGCTTCTTCGTGTGCACGAATTACGTGGCTTAAAAGACAATTTTCGTAACTCACGGTGGTGATGCCATATTCGCAGCCGGGTTGATCACGAGACTGACATTCGTCAGCCCAGTGAATGGTGTAGCGGCCAAGCTCTGGTAAAAGCTCCGCTAAGTTATTCTTATTTACTTCTTTACAAAAAGTTACCATAAAATCCCCTCCATTTTAGGTTTTCAGTTACCCACAAATTGTCAAAAAACGATTTAATTCAGAGAAATAAAAAATGAACTAAATCTATATAATTCTACCATAAAAATTATAAAATGTCAAAAAAGGTATGGACAAATAATATGAGTTATGTTATTATAATGCCAGCGCTAGACGAGCTCTTTTATAAACAGGAATGGGAACTTAACCAAGGTTAAGGACGCCTCGCAAGCTGAATTAACCCAAATACTTATTTTAGCGTCAAGTCACACACTTTGGAGAAGAAGTACATACACTTCGACCTGAAAGACAGATCGAAACGCTAGTAGGCGGAAGCCTGTGTGAACTCACAGATTTTCGTTGAGAGATTAAGTAGATCTGCTCTAGATGGCACGTCGTTGGTCGAGTGTTTTGAGCTACGCAGCGCGTAACCTTTGGCATATAATGTCATCCTCAAAATAGTTTTACAACGAAAACCATGCAAGTACATACAATCGAATATTGTAACCCGTGCCCATTCCCTGTTTGCTCTACACCTTACCGTACAGGTAGTACGGAGCCCACCGCTCGCTTAGTAGCGGAACGTAACTTACCTTCTTGATCACTTCTATGGTCAAGGCTCCCGGCATTGTCGGGAGTTTTTTATTGGCGAGAAATAACGCTTGAGGATGTAAAAATAACAGGGGTGTGATAGAATGAGGCTAGAAAGTTAGCTTTGGTTAAAGTACATTGAAAATTAGTGCTTAGATTTATCTCATTGGGGGGTGAAAAAATGAAAGATAATGATAAAAATAAGAGAAAAGAATTAGCGGCGAAACAGAAGTTTCATGAAGATATGGTGCTGGGATCGAAATTTATCCAGAACTGGTATTTGTTCCCGACAGTGCCAGTGGATGGGGTGGAGTATGCATATGATCAATTTTTAAGGAGCGTTGGCTTATTTTTAAATAGAAAGACTCTTGCTTTAGAAATTCAGGATTTAAGCATTTCTCTATTTGGCGCATCGCGGTATCCATGTTTTGATAATATCTTAGAACTTGGGCAGCAGGGTTTTTACGGAGTGATTGATAATGTGGCGCGAATTGAGAAGCTCACTGAGGAAGAAAACAAAGCTTTTGTGAGTAAAATGCGGAAACAACATCATATCTACAAAGTAAAAAAAATGGAGCTGATCTATAAAATCGCGGCAGCTAGCGGTGAATTTTATGTAGGTTTGCGTACTGTAAATCCATCATTTGCTCTGTTATTAAATAAAAAAATTGAGCAAAATAAGAAAGCTAATTCAGTTTTAGATAACCTTAGTTTAAATCGCATGATACTGGATCGAGAAATTTTCTCGTCTCTGAATTTCATGGATGACTATGGTGATATGCGGGGATATTATGATGGGGGTGAGGATGAATTTTTCAAGGACGACGAGGATCTCGAGGGGCCAGATGGTGAAGTGAAAGATAAACCAGGTAATTTGGATAGACCCAATATTGATGGTCAGAAGCCGACGACATTGGAGATGGACGACTCGAAAAAGAATGGTATTAGTCCAGACGGCTCTAAGAAAAACGATAAACCAAAAGGTGGGCCTAAGGATGATAAAAAGCGAAAAAAGAAACCATAATCTAAGCATTAATGAGAATCCCAGCTTCAACGGCTGGGATTTTTTCATTAAATGTGGTATAATATAAAGGTTAAGTTTTAAAGTACATTTATTTTTTAGTCGATGACACACGACAGAAAGGTGGGGATAGTATGTCGAAAAGACGCGAACGTGAGAAGGCTCAAGAACTTCGTGCTGCAGCAAATTTGCGAATTCGCCGGGATTATTCCCTGGTGAGTCGATGGAATTTCGAATTTATGGAACCTCATACGGCGATAGATCAGTTTGCCTTGCTTAAGATGTTCAATGCATTTTACTACGGACATCTGCCGAAATTCGATTTTGAGGAAGAAATTCGCTTGCGCGGAATAAAATCCGATGATGTAAGAATTCGCTTGCGTGGAATAGATTCCGATGATGCAAGGAGGCCGAGTGAGATTCTGAATATTCAGTCGATTGAGAAGCTCGATTTGCCACTAATGAGCAAAGAGGAGCTGCTGAATATTTTCCGACCAGAAAACTGGAAGGAAATGCAAGAAACTATCGGTGATAGTGAGATTTACTTGGTAACCTCGAAAATGGATAAGTATTATCTGATTTCGACGGACGCCAAGCCGATTTTTAAAGATCGCTTGGAGCAAATTCATCAGGGCGCCACACTCGCCACATTGGACGAGTAAAATATATACTGGCGTAAACGTTGTGGGTGTAGAGTAGCTTGGGTAGGTGACCCGTCTGGCGCTAGATAGAGCGACCGGGGTGACCCGTATCTAGTGTCAGCGAGTCATCGTCTAAGTTTTTCTACGAAGAGTTCCTAAAGGATGAGGGGCTCTTTTTTTGGTACTAAAAAGCCCCAAAGCGGGGCTAAATTTTCGTTAGATAAGGTTGGATTTTTTTGAGTGCGGACTTAAGGTGGCGATCAGTCTGAGTGAGAAGTAGACCTTCATGGACTGCAGTTTCACGCAGATTATGAATATTATCACCTTGCAAGCCGAAGCTGAAATTAACGATGCGATATTCACGCTTGGTCAGCTCACGCTGTAAAACCCGCTGAATGTTTTCGAGATGCTTGAGTTCTTTCTGGTTCCTCTCGAGATCGATGCAAATATCTTCCTCGTAGAGCTGATTCCAATCATGGACGGTGAGAATTTTGGCGCGATCAGTGAGTTGATAATTATGAGCCTTTCTAGTGATTCTGGGATCACGATATTCCAAAATCAAAGGTTCATAGTCGTCACCGTAAACCGTGCGATAGAGATAATACATGCCGATGATCCTGGAATCGATGTTTCGGCAAATCAAGTGATTGTATTCAAAAATTTCCATACAAATCTTGAGTGAATGCGGAATGCTGCGAATAACTCCTGGATGATACTGCTCCATATAATAGAGGTAGCGGCAATCCCAGATCAAATGCTCTACGGTTTCATAATTGCGTTCGACATAATTTTTAACATTACCATCGACTAGATGATAATAACCGAGCTGGCTTAAACTGTCGACTTTCCAGGCTTTACTAACTTCATTTTTCATTGTCCCCTCCTAAAAAATATGATGTGAATTAAAGGTGCGATACGGCGAGGCCGATAACATAATTATAAACTAAATAATGAGTTTGTCAATGTTTTAGATTGACAAAATAGGTTAAATATTATAGAATAACAGAGTAGTCAGTTGTAACTGAATAGGTTCTTTAATTTTCTAAGACGTTACGATTTTTCTGTTTTATGGAGGTAGAAAGATGCGAAATGAGGGGTTAAGTAGTGTAATGCCGTTTACAAATCGGGGACTAGTGGACAAGGTGATTCGTGATGAGGCGATTGTCTATGATGTTTGGCGATTGACGGTACCGGTTGGTGAAGACAGAGATGAGCGGCTAGAGAAAGCCGTCAATACGATGGGGGACTTAAAATTTCAGAAAGCTGAAACGAAGATTTTTTGCCAGGAGTAATGCTCCAGGGGTATCCTTTAAGAAATCTGGAAGATTCCAAGGATAAAACACCGGAAGGTCCTAGTGTAATGATGGAACTAGATCTCTTGATGCGGATTGAGATTTCAGAAAATGCTAAGAAGTATATTTTGAATCGTTTCTTCTTTAGGGAGACACGAGATCAACATATGCAAGACAATGTTTATCTGGGATTCACGAAGGAGAGCAGAATGATTCTGTTGTTTGACGGAATGATGCATCCTGAATTCGCGGAGGCCGTAGATGATACGGTTGATATTGACTGGGATGAATTGAAGTAACGCAAATGGAAAAAATAAAACCCCTCGTAATGAGGGGTTTATTTTTTGGAACCAAGTTTTCAGACGGGTTTTCAGATTAAATCATGTAAATAATTTTACTAAGTTCAATTTTCTTCAGGATTTCCTTCTCCTGTTTTTTAGCCTCTGGAATGGTGAGTTTAAATTCTGCAGCGGTTTGCGCTAGGGTGTGAGTCCGGTGTTTATTGAAGCCGAAACGGTAATCAAAATACTTCATTTCAGCCGCGGACAGATAGGTGCGAAGATTGGAGCGGAAAGTTTTGAGGGATTTTTTATAAAGAAGCACGTCATTTTCGTAAATTTTATTCCATTCCAGACAGCTTTGATCGTCTGGGCGGTTCGTTAAACGAAAACGATTGGATTTCTTGCAAAATTCCGGTAAAAAACATTCCAGGATGACTGGCTCACACTTATTGCCGAGTAATACGCGGACAAGATATTTGAAGCCAAAGGAATCGGCGACAAAATCTGTACGAATATAACCGGCAGTGTTTAAAGCGCTGATGATTTCTGCGAAAACTTTCGGGCGATAGGCTTTGAGGGTTTCTGGATGATATTGCATCATATAGTGCAGAAAACGTATGTGCCAAACTAATTGATCCATGGAATAATAATTTTTCTCCACGTAACGTTCAGCGCGTTTGCTAAGTCCGAGTCCGGAAACAGATTTCAGTGTAGACGTAGGTTTACATTTTAGTTTTTTCATAGGCATGACCTCCATGAGTGAATCTCAGATGAGATTAGATGAAGTGACGATCGATGTTCGGATACTGAAGTCTAGTGGGTAAATAATAACCTCGGATGAGACTGAGTTTATTAAATTTAGCCATATCCAGTAACATATTGGACATATCATCACTGCAGTGATCGGCATAAAAATAATATTTATGCTGGTTTGTCGTGGTGGCACAGATTAATTCATGCTCGACGCCACGACAATACTCTTTGGCTACGCGCTCAAAATGTGTGATGAGGCTAGTGAAAATTTCTTCACCATCCTTGAATCTAGGGTCGCCATAAATCAGACCACCCAGGAGACATTTGCCGGAAATAGTTATTTCATGATCTTTAAGATGATGATAAAACCGGCTAAAGTCGATCATGACCTCCTGGCGATTAGGGTAACCATCCTTTTCTTCGAAAAAGAGTTGCCAATCTTTCAAAATAGCGATATTTTTGGCATGCGTATCGTGATGAATCAGGGGTAGTTTCATAATATCCTCCTCACAAGAAATGCACCTTAAAACATGGTAGGCAGGGTTCCAAAATTTTAAGGTGCGAGTAAAAACTACCTTTATATTATACAATGTGGTAGCTTTTATGTCAATGAATAACAGGGGTGGAAGTGTTGATTTTTGGACGGACCTGGTCATAAATAGTGTTCGGTTTTCTTCTATTGACATACTTTTATTTTTATGTCAAAATATAGATATTGGTTCAATAGTGAATCATGCTGGTTGTCCCGATGGGGATAGTTCTTTGAAAGGAGAGATATCGGTATGGGTATCAACGAAAATGGCAATGAACACAAAAGTTTGTCGGTCGACGAAAACATCGAGGAGCGGGTCTATCGGATTAAAGATGGGCCATATCTGTCGGAGCTTTTAGAGGGGTTTAAGTTAGCTCATGATGAAGAATTACGACCGCGCATTGAATTTCAGGTGGAAAATGGAAAATTCCAGGCGAATAAATGTTATGCGCAGGGAGAAGAGCTTCTTTTGGTGAAGGATTTTCAGATTCTAGAATTGAAATATTCGGATTTTTCTTATGATTATGTGAAAGTGATCGGAAAATGCTTGGCTGACCTATCTGGTGCTTGTGAGGAAAAAGCGGTTTATGCGAAACATAGATTTGAAGCAAATTATGACCCTGAAAGGCGCACGGGGAGTATTAGTTTTAAGAAGTACGGCCTGATGCGGCCGCAGCAAAACCGAAATTAATCGTGAGTATAAAAAATGAATAACTTTGTTCTAATACCTTTTCAATCTTTCGACTGCTTAGAGATTAAGCAGTCTTTTTTATGGTAAAAACATGAAGTGCATGTAATATCTTGAGTAATATCATGCGTCTATAGTGCTTGGGCTATTGTTATGGGTTTACCATGAGTGGAAAATTTTGGACAAGAGAAAACCCCGCGATGAGGCGGGGTTTCTGAAGATTTAGATGACATCGAAGAGGTCGCAATCTTTGATATAGAAATAGGCTTTCTTCATTAGTCCACGGATTTTGCTAATCTTGCGATTAAGTATCGACGCGGCCTCGGCGGTAGTATGACATTTACCATCTCCGAGCGAATACCGAAAACAAATAATCCGGTAAGTCAACTCATCAGGTATAACATCTTTGAGAATCTGTCGAATTTCCTCGCGCTGTTTTTCGGTGAGCGGAGTGAAATTTTCATACCTTTGATTGCCATAAGCGTAATCAGATTGATCAGAACTTCCCTGTTCTGGATTAATCTCGCAAAAATCTTCGAGATCAGCGGCGCAATTCCAAGCTTGATATTGCTCGGGCTTAGCCAGTCTGCGAAGCCGATTGAGGATAAAATCCTCGGGCTTAATGTCGTGTCGAATATAGCCGGCACGGTCAAAAGCGACCAAGGCGTCCCAAAGCGGTTTTTCGAGATAACTAGCGTTTTTGGGTTGGTGTTCCCTGAGATAGGCTTCGTGGCGAACCTTCCAGAGTAGTTCATTCGTGGTGCCAAACTTGTGACTGAGGTAGCTCTCAGTGTGCTTACTGAGACCTAAGTTACAGATGTGGTCAAGCAGACTAGCAGATTTAACTGTTGTTTTTTCTACGATGTTAGTTTCATGTTTCATATCTTTACCCTCCTAAAAATAGAAAAATGAAAGACCTTAAACTTTAAATCTTCTTTTAAGGTACTCACTTTTCAGTGTGGTGAAACGTCCTTCATACGAAGAATCGCCAATTAAGTCGGAATGACTTAATCTATGTATTTTAACATAAAAGGTTTGAAAAGTCAATGAAGATAACATCTTAGAAAATGGTTATGTCAAAAGAAAATAGGTGTGGTTTAGTTAGCGTTTTTTAAGAAAAAGAAAAGCCCCCGACTTTGGGAGCTTTCTGAATTAATGTGGGATATAGAAATCGGCATAACCGAGGTCATGCATGGCCTGGATGATTTCCTGAATGGAAACTTTGCCGAGATTACGAATCCTACCCCAATCGATTGAGTCAAGCGATAAAACATCTTGGATAGTATTGATATTGCGATTTCTTAGGCAGTGATAAGGCCTAGGCTTGAGATTCAAGATATCGATACTGGCGTGGCCGGGATCGTTCTTAATCAAGTACTTAGACGCCATAATGGCTGGCTCGCTGGTGCCTTGACTAAGTTTTCGAAGTTCGATTAGGATTTTATCACGCGTCTTAATTTCATCTGTCTGCTGAAGCTTTTTCAGGGCCGACTTAAGCGCAGCTTCTTGACGACAGGCGGCGGAAGCGGAAATCGCTTGATGCGCCTCGACGAGGTCACGAAATTTCATCAAATCGGTTCCACGGTTAGTAATGTGTTCGGTCATAGTTCCCCTCCTATGTATGAAATGTGCAATGTGTATGAAATAATACAATAATTATATTATAATATATTTTATAATATATGTCAAAGAAAAAGCCCCGACAGGAGTCGAGGCTTCATAGATAGAGATAATTCACTAACTTTAGGTTAAGTGAAATCTTTTTCTCTATCCGTGAAAATGTTGGGGAAATGCTCTATGATAAACTTTAGATCAATGAGGAAGTAATTGGTTGGATTGGCATATTTAGATAACTTATACCTGTTGATTAATTTGCCGCCATTAACATAGATAGCAGCAAGAATTAGCCACCCTACTGGGTTTTCGTATTCTATGTTCTCGCAAAAAGATTTTTGAACTAATTGCTCAATATCACCGCCAGCTGGTAAAAAACTTTTCCGAATAAACTGATCGAAGGTGTAGTCTTGATAATGGAATACACTTTCAATCTCACTGAGTTTGACGTTATGGATGAAATCGTGTACCAATACAGCTTTTGGTAGGTCAGCCAGAGTTTTGCCAGAATCTAGACTAAGGTAACGACAGTAGTTAAGGCGGGTCCAGGGTTTAGCGTAATCACTAGGTTTGATACCAATACTTGACCATTTGTCAGGCGAAGAACTGACGATATCGTCGACAGTGCTTTTAATCGAAAAAAGTTTTATTTTATCGATAAACATGGTGGGAATAATCCTACTGATTATACTGCGAATTTGTTCTGAGGTAATACCAAGAGTATAAAAGAAGCTGAGTATCTTAAATAGGTTATCTGGATACTCTGCATTACTCAAGATATAATCTTCAGATAATTCAAAGGCGGTCTGTACAGAAACGCCATTAATAATCAGGTTGTTAATCTCGTCGAGTGAACGGGTCTCGAGATTATGGTGACGAGCAATTTGGTCCATATCGGCATCTTGTGAATGCAGATATTGTAAATCTACCTTGTCTGATTCGATCTTTTCTTTTCTAAAAATATTCATGATACCCCCTTTTTAAAGAGCTCGCAAAATCTGCGCGAGCTAAACTTAAGTTTAACGGATATATTATGGCATTAAGATTATATTTTGTCAATATAGTTTAGGTGCTGAACCCTCTAAGAGAATAAAGTATAATATAGAATATGACAGAGCGTGAGGTAGAAGAATTGATTCAAAAATTCCATAGAGTTTTGGAGCCGGATTTTCCAGAATGGCTACAGGAATATATTGAAACGCCAGCCTTGCAGAAGCAAAAATATATTAGTACGACTTGTGGAACGATTTATTCAGATTTGTTTGAGAGTCAGAGATTTTATTCAAGTTTAGATCATGCAATAGGGGTAGCCTTGGTGATTTGGCATTTTACTCACGATAAAAAACAAACTTTGGCAGGACTTTTTCACGATATTGCGACCCCAGTTTTTAAGCATTGCGTGGATTTTATGAATGGCGATCATTTGATACAGGAGTCGACAGAGGATTTGACGAAAGAGATGATTGCAGAGTCGCCAGAAATCAGTTGTTTGCTTAAGCGGCACGGTATTCTAATCTCAGAGGTGGTCGATTACCACTTATATCCAATTGCGGATAATAACACGCCGAAGTTATCGGCAGATCGTTTGGAATATTCACTGGTGAATATGCTGTTCGCGTATGGAGTGGCAGATTTGGTAGAAATTCGTGAAATATATGAGGATATTTTAGTCCAAACAGATGAAAATGGAGTGGAAGAGTTGGGATTTCAAACAAAAAAGATCGCACGAAAATTCATTAAACTAACCTCACAACTATCAATATTTTATCGTGAGGACCGAACACGCTATTCGATGCAGTTTCTGGCGGATATTTTGAAGAAAATGAGTGAATCTGGAAGGATTTCGGTGGCAGATTTATATCAAATGAAAGAATCGGAAGTGATTGAAATGATTTTAGCTTCAGATTACTGTGATGCTTTTTTAGCTTGGCAGAAGGCGAAGAAAATAAAGAAGGCGAAAAGTTTTGAGCAATGCCCGGACGGAGTGTACGTAGTGAACTGCCAGGCGAAAGTGCGCTATATTGATCCGTTATGGCAAGATGAACGGATGTCGAAAGCTTGTAAAATCGCAAAGGGCTATATTGAGAAAAATTTGACCTATAAGATGGAGGGGTATCTATATCTGCCGGGGGTAAAATTAACATAAAAAAGCCCCGGTTAAGTCCGAGGCTTGTTTTTTTGGGGAACTAGTGATCTGAGTTATTCTCCATGAATTTTTTGGCAAAATCATAGTCTATCGCATTGTAGCGTGATGGGTCACCGTACTCAAGTAGCATTTTTCGATTAACTAATTTACTACCCGAGTCGCTGAGGTAAGCTAGGGTAAGCCAATCGATTGGGTCTTCATACTGCAATCTCGCGTAGTTGGCTTCTTTGGTTAATTCTTCAATGTCACCCCCAGCTGGCAGATAATTGAGATCGATAAAATCTTTGAGGGTTAGACCATGGTAATTAACTTTGCTTATAATATACGGAAGTCCAGTAAAGTGAATGAAATCACGTATAGAGATGGCTTTCGGCAGATTTGCTAGAGTTTTTTCAGGCTTTATGCCGAGATAATCGTCACAGTGAAGGTAAATCCAAGGCTTGGAGTATTCTTTAGGTTTAATACCAATAACAGGCCACCTATTGGACGGGTCCTCAATAATGTCGTCGATAAGGTCAGCAATATATAGCAGACTTGACTCATCGATGAACTTTACTGGAATGATTTTATTGATCATTTTGCGAATTTTCCATGAATCAATACCATTAGAGTAAAAGAAATAGAGTATCTTAAATAAGGTATCTGGATATTCCGCACTACCTAAGATGAGACTTTCAGATAAGTCAAATGTGACTTGGACAGAAACGCCATTAATGATCAGGTCGTTAATCTCGTCGAACGAACAGGGCTCGAGACTATCATCATGAATTGCAATTAAGTCCATATCTGAGCCCAAGGAATGAAGGCGATGTAGGTCTATCTTACCGTGTCCTCCAGGAATAGAGCGGACAATTTGATCAATATCTAAGTGTGCGCCGGCATCTTGGAGTGCTTCGAACTGCTCAATAATATCTAATGGATGTAAAACTTGAACAATTTCCTCTAGGTCGACGCCAGCTTCATGCATTTTAGGCCAATGCTTGGCCAAAAAACTGTAGGCTGAACTTAATTTTTTCTCGTCTTCTGATTCCTGAATGCATTTTTGTAAAGCTTGGAAAGTGCCACACCAGAAATTCTGACTTAATTTTTCATAGGTGAGTGATGCAGTGTCCTTTAAGATGTGTAATTTGTTAATGATATTCATATACCCCTCCTTGAATTAATCATTGAATAATAAGCCGACGTATTGGTACTTATGAGACGGCTGCTTCTTGAAGACATTGTAGTCAAAATCACTAACATCCAGTAGTTCAAAACGATGTTTCTGCTTGGCGTTAGGATACTTGACCGGATCCAATTCCTCAAAGAACTTCTCGTACGAACGAACATGGAGTTGAAGATCGTCATAAAGTGCCAAATAAACTACTTCTCTTTCTCCGGTGTCATTATTGATGGCAGTATCGATGAGGAGATAGGATTCTCCCTCGAAATGATGATAGATACCACGCGTTTTGTACCTTGGATCATGGACAAATTCTTTTTCTTCCATAACAATTCCCCTTTCTTTTAAAGAGCTCGCAAAATTTGCGCGAGCTAAACATGAGTTTAACGGCTATATTATGGCAGAGTATCTGTGGTTTGTCAAGGTTTTGCACTTGCGAGATTTGGCAGGCGATGTAGTTTACATTGACATATTACCATAAGTATGTTAAAATATATTGATTAGCTTTATCGCTAAGTGGTTGACCTCGTA
Organism: uncultured Candidatus Saccharibacteria bacterium; assembly: GCA_963515485.1. Lineage (GTDB taxonomy): Bacteria > Patescibacteriota > Saccharimonadia > Saccharimonadales > Saccharimonadaceae > Nanosyncoccus. The sequence continues at coordinate 29,846 of CAUPWD010000006.1, forward strand.
ACGTATGCCGAGGTGGTTCTTTTACAGGAGGTGTTGTATGCACAGTGAAGTAAGAAGCGGTGATTCATTGGCTTTTGAAGTAATGAATGGACCAAGCAGGGATCGCATTCATATTGCAAATATGTATGCTTTTGATCAGAATATGTCGATTGATTTGGAATTTAAGGTAGTTTTCGCAAAACGAGAGAACTCGAACGGCGGAACGACCCGAGATTTTATGGCATTGAAAAATTTACAAATCATGGGGGTGGTTCACACTGATCGCACTGGGTATGATTTTAATATTCAGGGAACTTGCGATGCGGATGTGAAATCTCCGATGAACAAATGTAATGCTTATCGAAATTTTCGTTTTTCGATGGATTACAATGCGAAGCTTCGAACAGGTGTACTGAGGTTAAAACCAATGAGGTTTTAAGTGATGCTTGGATGCACGAATTATTCTTGACGTTAGTAGTTTTTTGATTTTAAGAGTTTTTGACTTAGAAAGGTGGGGGAGATGATTAAAAATTATTTATCGCATGTCTGCCGAATTTTGGATGACAATGATGAAATACTAACGACATACCAACCAGAAGAAGGGGCGATTGAAATTGAGGCAAAAAGTATGCTACGTGAGCATATTGGAGTGGTGCCAATTTTCCAAATTACGTTCTCGAAGATGGTGGGTCTGCCAAGTTATGAAGATGGGGTGTTCTATATCGTAAAACCAACTGTGGTGCGGGCGGCCAAGGATTTAGGTCGAACGATTGATGATCTATATCTGCCAGTGTTTTCAGTTACGGATGACGAGGGGGCGCTGATTGGTTTTAGGGGGCTAGCTTCTGCGCGTGACTTATAAGACATTCACCTTCGGGCTCGGATTTTTCCGGGCCTTTTTTAATGAAAAAATCCCCGGCGAACCGAGGATTTTTTGAGTGATGAAAGAGGAATGAAGATGAATTTTTAGGAAGTATGACGCGAAAACTAAGGTGTAGAGTTCGGAAGCTTAGACTTCTTTTTGATTGAGGACTTTACCGTATTTGATACGTTTATTTTTCGATAAATCGCATCGATTAAAGAGTTCTATAAGTTTTTCTCGATTAATATTGGTGGCACCATATTTAAGCAGGGCAACGCCAATTCGAAGTTTATCATCTGGCGTACAAAATAGGTTGCCATGTTCATATTTTTCAGCCAGTAGGTCAATTTCTCCACCAGATACGAGATAATTCTCGGTAAGGAATTTCTCAAAATCGCAACCATATCTAGTGGCGATGTAAATTTGCTGAATACTAAGACGACCGAGAAACTGAGTGGTGGTAATAGTGGGCGGCAGTTTCTTAAAATTGGGTTCTGTTTTGAAAAAATGTGAAAAGTTACCAGTAATCCAAATTGGTCGATAATCGTCGAGATTGATACCGAAGATGGTCCAATCGAGCGGATCAGCGGCTATGATACTGTCGAGGATTTTTTCAGTGAGATGATCTTTGATCCAGGACGCAATGAGGCCGGGTGAAAGATTCTGCTGATAGAAAAAATGTAGCAGACAGTAAATACTGGCAGGATTTAGAGATTCCTTGATGAGAAGCTGGTTGGCCATCACGAAAATCGTCGTGAGGTTGACCCCGAGGACGCGCATTTCGGCGCATTGAACTTCGAGATCATGATTAGTTTCTATCCGGTAGCAGTTCATGGCGATAGTGTCGATATCGACACCGCGTTGCTGAAATTTTTTGAGGTTTCTCAGGATAAAACCACGGCCTTTGATTTGAATTAACTGGTACATTAATTCATGTGAATTGATATGAACCTTGGAGGCTTTGACTTTGTCGTAGTGGCGCCAGATGTAGCTGGGGCTAAGTAGTTCCCTAACCTCGCTGGGGTTGGCGCCGGCCGCTAGAAGTTCGGACCAGATGGTTTGTGAAATGCGATAAACTCTGCCGCGCTCCGCTTTGGTACGGGCAAGCGTCATAGCGGTGTAAAGCGCATCATGTAGGTCAAGATAGCGCTTGACATAGGCGGGAGTACGACAGACTCTGGGCAGTTCCTGGAAACTAGATTCCGCGATTTGAAACATAATTTGGAATTTTTGACTCATATTTTCCCCTTTCATTTTGTAAAAGAACGTGTAATAGATACAAAGTTTCCATTTATTATCACATGGGATGCTTATTTTGTCAAAAATAGGCGTAGATGGAGAGCATGAAAGGTGGCTATGATTTTTTGTGAAGAGGCGGGGTTCATGAAGCATAAGCTTATAGTATAATGGAAGAATGAATCATAATTTGGCGCCAAGTGGTTTGGAAAAAACGGGAGAGCAGGAGGTAAACGATAATTACCTGAAGTTGATGCAGGCGCTAAAGGGGGTGGAATTCTTGGGGGAGAAAAAGGTGAAAGCTGAAGTAGAGCAGGTTGAATCTGTGAGTGATTTTGACCTTGAGGGGATTTTAGATTGCAATGAAAAATTGCTATCAGATATAGAGAAGGAACATAGTCAAGAATATTTGATCCGAGAGAGGCATGAGATTATTTGTGACCGTGACCATATCGAAAACCAGCGAGTGGATGTGGTGGAGAATCTGGAAAATCAGACTTTGGAGTACCGATTTAAGTTGCGTGAACCTTTGACAGAAATTTCAGAATTGGGGCAGAAATTACGTACCGAATCACGCGAAAAAGACGGCGTGGCGGAGCTTAAAAGTGGTACTTCGGTGCGCCTCGGAGAAATTACTTATCATGATTTAGAATCGAAGCGTGAATTTCGTTTGTGTGATGCCCTGGTGTTTGAGAAAAATGGGATTAAGGTGTCTTTGGCTGATCCAAGTGCGCGGGAACTGGGTGACGGAGTAGTTTCTAGGAAGCGCAATACTAGTAATCTAGTACGAGCGGCGATTGGTTTGGTGCAAATGGAAGTGCCAAAGGCGATGGATGAGACAGTGGCGCAGCAGACGCTAGATGAGATTTTTAGGCAGGACTTAGGGGTAGAAGATGCTCTAGGTGAAGTTTCGGAGAGGGCGGAAAGCGATTATAAGATAGCGAGACTGAAGTGGCAATATAAGTTAGAAAACCTCGATGCGGAACAGCTTGAGCGTGCAGAAAAATTGACGCGCCGTGAGGTTTTTTCGGGTTACTCTACCTATGTGGAAGATGGAAAACATGAAGAATATCTGGCCAAGTATGGTGAGGATGTACGAGCGGTACATATGCTAAATTCGATGAGTGTGGACTCGGTTTATCGAGTATTAACTACGGGTTTGATGAGTACGACTGAGCGGTTCAGCCGGGGAGTGGTGAAGAATGGAATTTCTTCGGTACTGGATATCGATTCGGGGGGTGCGGACAATGTATTTACTAGGATTATGAGTGCAGAGCAACGCAGTAAAATTCAGAATCATGCGGTGGTATTGAAGCCGGAAATTTTTGATCGTACGGATTGGTATGCCTATAATGTGGACTCTTATGGTTCGACGAATGAGGCGCACTTTGCCGGGAGATTGGCACCGGAGGAGATTTTTCAGCGCACCATGGGTGATTTAAAACACTATTCGGCAGACAATGAGCAAATGTTTCGTACGGGTATCGGGGTGGATTATATTGAAGCGATAGAGGTGGACGAATTGGACCGCGATGAATTGCTTGAGGGGCTTCGTGAAAAGGGGCTTTCCGAAGTGAATGGTCGACCAATTGAAGAAGTGATTGTGGCGCGGGAATTCGACGAGGATGATGATGACGATTGGGGAGACTTTGGAGACTTTGGAGACTTTAGCCCTAGTTTTGAAGGGGCGGGTGAGTCGGTGGAGGATTTTTTGGCGGAGAATTTAAGGAAGCAGGAGCGCATTGAGGCGATTTATAACGGTGAAGTGAAAGAAGTGAGTCTTGGTGAGTTGACGGCTCTCGCGGAATCTTCGGAAGATTTTAATGATACCTTTGTTTCCCTGGCGGAAGTGATTATGGGACAGGGCGGAGGAGTGAAACTAAAGACGGATCTCGAAACGCATTTAGGCCAGGTATTGGGGGTGGAAGATTTGGCAAATTTGGCTTCAGGGAAATTGCCAAAAGATTTTGCGCCGAATGATTTAGGAGTGTTTTTATTTGCGAAAAATCAATTGGGAGTGGATTTTGGCAAAATGTATATGGAAGCTAGAGGCTTATGATATGAGAACCTTTAGGGATATTAGTATATGGAAGCGAGAGGGGTGAGTATATGAGAAGCTTTAGAAATATTATGAAAAATGGGCGTGAACGCGTGGAAAAATTGCCGGCGGCGGTTTATTTGGTGGAATGCGAGACTGACGAAACGGTGCTGGTGGCGATGCAGCTAGAGGTAGTGCGACGATTTTCTGAGGGGGAGGAATTTATTTCGGTGAAATGGTTTGATACGGTGCGAGAGCGAGTAATGCGTGCGAAGTTGGTTTGGCGTGTGGGTGAATGTCTAGCTTTTGAAAGATTGCCGGACGATGGGGGTGGAAAATATTATTTTACGCTGTTAACGTTGGAAAAATATTATAGCGAAGTGAAAGATTCGTTGGTTTCGGGGGAGGATTTTACAAGTGAAGCGGAAATGATTGAGGCATTCTTAAAGGGTGAGGAAAACTGATATTGGCCGTGAAATTATTTGGGACTTTGAAAAATATTCAAGTCTTTGGCGTTTATAAAAAAATAAACTCCCGAAAAATTCGAGAGTTTAGTGAGAAAACGGTAAGCTAGGCGCCAAATTGCCTATGGCTTGACGTTTTTAATTTAAGCGCCAAGCCGATTGAGGCTGGTGGTTTCAATACTTGGAATGGAAGTGGATTCTGGTGAAATATCCGTGGTGTCAATTTCGGTTTCAGCGAATTGATCGCAGAGTTTAATCAGATATCGGCCACGCTTCAAAGTGGTGGCCCACTTTTCCGGAATACTTTTGAGCCCGTATTGAATGCCAGCCAGTGAACCAGTGAGAGCGCCGACTGTATCGGTGTCATCGCCGAGATTAACCGCAGTAAGTACGGCATCTTGGAAGTTATCAGTGGTGAGAAACGACCAAAGTACAGCTTCAAGAGTGTCAACCACGTAAGCGCGCGAAGGAATGTAGCCCTTAGGATAGTGATAAATCTGATTTTTCAGAATGCGACTATATAGGGTAATTTCTTCTTTTTCAAACATGCTGTAATCGTCTAGCTGGGTTTTGTGATAAGCTTCCTTGGGACTATCGCCGTCCAGTAGGTGGCAGACAAAATTAGTGTAAATCAGACAACCCAGCACGCTAATTGGGTGAGCGTGGGTGAGGGATGAAATATTTTTCACTAATTCGTAACGTTTTTCACTGGTGATTTGGTTGTTGTGACAAACGAAAGCCACTGGCAAAATGCGCATAAGTGAGCCGTTGCCGTTATTGGCGTAATGACTCATGCCACACTTGACGGGATGTCCGCCAGCGAGATAATTCTCAATCGCGCGTTTACAGGTGCCGCCAATATCAAAAGTGAGTTTGGTAGCAGTGAATTCATCATGTAGATACCACTTGACAAAATTCTCCATGATGTCGTGATAATGGAAGCGTTTTTGGTCAATCAATGACTGTATCAGACAGATGGTCATAGACGTATCGTCAGACCAAGTCCCAGCAGGTTGATGATGGGTGCCGACAGATAACATTTCGGTGACCGGCATGAGTTCTAGAAAATTTCGATTCAAAAACTCAATAGGTACCCCTAATGCGTCGCCAATAGCTAAGCCGATAAGGCCAGAACGAATTGCTTGCTTTATATCCTTTTTCTCTAAATGTGCCATAGTATCTCCTCCTATCGATTGGGTGATGATGCGGGATTCTTTGTGAAATGGGACCAATTTTGGGTCAGATTTTTCACGATTTTTCCGCATCGGGATTCGTATATTATAACAATTTTAGAGTGTTTTGTCAATGTGAGCGTATTAACTCACAACCTTTGCAACATAGATTGGTAAAGTTATTGCCATCAAAAA
>CAUPWD010000007.1:0-15494 GCA_963515485.1 uncultured Candidatus Saccharibacteria bacterium
GTATAGGTTATAGAACTCCTGCTGAAATGTTGCATAGGTTGTGAATGTTGTATGTGTGAGCGTTAAGTTATGGTTTTATCTTCATTTCTTTTATGAAAATTAGATGTATAATATTGACATGAGACATATCAGCTATAAAGGTGGTATGGTCATTATTCCGGCAAACACTAATCCTTGGCCGCACGAGCAGAGGGTTGCGAAGATATTAGCGTTGGCTGGATATCGTGTTGAGTTTATCCCAGAGGCTAATTTAAAAACGCCAGATATATATTTAAACAGGACGATGTTTGAAATTAAATCTCCGATTACTGATAATCCAAAAAAGATTATACGCAATGTGAAACGAGCATTGGAAAAATGTCAAAACGTGATTATTGATTCATCTAGAGTGAAAGGTTTAACAGATGAAAGTATTCTGAGAACCATAAAAAGTAAGGTTAAAGATTTGCCTGGACTTAAAAGATTGATTCTTATAAATAAACGAGATCAGATTATTGATATTACTGCCTTAATTTGATACAATAACAATATCGAAGTCTCTGCACGGGGTGTAATGCTCCTACCGCAGGGGCTTCCTTTTTATATACGATAAAAAATCCCCGAAGATAAGCTTCGGGGATTCTAATGTGAGGAATTTTGCTCTAGGGATTTATTGTGACGATGTTTTCTAACTCCTCTATAAGATTTGCGAGGCGACGTTTAAGGTCTATTGGTAATGGTTCGTTTCTGATGAGATTAAAAACGGCTCGATAATACCAGAGAATATCTTGTTTTGAGGCATTGAAGCGCTGCCAAATTTCATCGCCAAACTGATCGTAATCTTTCAGAATATCGGTAAGATTATGTATCTTGTCGGCGGTAGCGACAATGTAGGCTTCAATATAATAGGAATTGCCGAGGCGCTTCAGGTAACTTTCCTTGCGTTCTTTCCAGGGAGGTTTGGGTTGACCGGCAGTTTTAGGTTCCGAAACATCCTTAACGATATCGGTAATCTCATTGCCAAAATCGCGACGCATGTCGGCCTCAGAATAGACAGCTGGATTGATATCCTCAAGAATATCGTGCAAGATTCCAGCGACAATCGTTGTCTCATCGTTAGTATATTGACTAATAATCATGCCGACGGCGACAGGGTGGGAAATATATGGGATATCGGTTCCCTTGCGGTTTTGATTCCGGTGCGCCTTGGCGGCAACTTTAAGTGCAAGATTAATTTTGTCAGTAAACATAGATTCACCTAACCTTTCGTAATGTGTGTGCGGGTGAGTGCGGAGTGTCTGCTTCGGTAAAAATTTCTCAAATTTGTAAGGTGCAATAAATTCACCTCTCCGAAGAGAGGTGAGGGTGTGTAGTAAATTTTTTCGTAAACCTAAACATCTTTTACTTCGGGTTCACGATACCAGATGATGCCAGATTTTTCAGAGACAGGGATTTCTAAGCATTGCTCTTTAAAATCCATATAGGTTGAAACTGTCCATTTAGTAGGTGATCCAGTGAAAGTAATAGAAGCGGCAGTAAGCCATACTAAAAGACCGAACTCATCTGCGTCGGGCATTACACCGATAAAGCGCCTCTTATCACATATGTCTTGGAATGACGGCCGGTCGGTCTCTTGGATTTTTTGCCAACCGTTGTACTCGAGGATTTCACCCCAGTGTTTAGTATCGAAGCGATGCTCTCCGGGTTTGCGCGGCCCTGGTTTAGGTAATTTTGGTGAACTTCCGCAGTATTTTTTCATCATCCAGGCTACATAACTAGTGCTACGGCGAATGACAAAACCGCTAGAATCGGTAATTAGGGTGTAAAAATTACCGTCGGATTCCTGCCAATTAGCGAATTTTGGATTAGCATATGGATATTCTTCGGCGCCAGACTCCATGATGGAACGATAGACGTGGCGACAGATTACGCGAATAATCCGATTAGGCTGCCAGGCGGCGCAAGATTGTCTTGCGAAAAAATTTGCTACTTTGATCTTATTAAATGTGCTCATGATTTCCCTCCTTCATGCTGTATGGGAAAATACCCAATATTTATATTATACAATGAAGAGTGCGGTGTGTCAATTTTTGACCCCTGAGTTAACACAGTATATAAATATTTCGATTAAAATTTAAAGATTCGTAAATATGGTATATTGTAATTAATATGAACTTAAGGGAAGCTAAAACCTACATCTATATTGATGTTAGTAACATCCGTCACGCCTGCCTTTGGAGCTGTGGTTTTGTTCTTGATTTTGTTAAATTATATAACTATCTTAAAGAGAAATATCCGAATGTTCAGGAAATTCGTTATTATGAGGGGATATCTTCTAGTGATAATAAGAAAATGAAGCATTTTCGATTTTTGAGTGAAAAAGTTGGATATAAGATTTGCTCACTTTCTAGAAAAAGCTATATTGAACCACCAAAGTACGAAAAATATAGATGCGCGAATTGCGGGTCTCTAAATAACATAAAAGTACTTTCGAAAAATGTGAAATTAAAATCGAATATTGATGTTTATTTGACATCGGATCTGCTTGAGTGTATTGCAAGATCTAAGGACCCAATTAATATCATAATCCTTTCTTGTGATGGAGATTATGCCGAAGCAATTAAGACAACTCTTCGGTTGAGTCCCGATTCTTGTGTAACGGTTTTAGCCACACCAGTAACAGAAGCAAAAAATTGTCTATCGGTTAGATTAAAACAACTTAGTCGTGAGCTTGATCGAAGTAATTATAAATTATCAAATATAAATAATATTAGAGATTATATTTCTCAGTCTTTTGAGAGCGGTAAGAATAAATTGAAAAATAATTAAGGATATTTTTAGAATCGAGCAACCCGCCATTTCTGGCGGGTCCTCATGAAGATAGCACCGAAGTGGTATCTCCGACGTTGGAGTTTCTTACTCCGATGTCTTTATATTATCACATATTGAAGAAAAACTCAATCTAGGTTTTTATAGTGTTACATCCGATGTAAAGCGGGGTAGAGGTTTATGATATAATAAAAATATGGCTCATACTTTATGTGCTAACAAACATAGTATGTGGAACGGCGATGAAAAAGTTTGCGTCGAAGCTTATCCTGTTGAACTTATTAAAAAAATATCAGAAGAAAACCCTGATAGAAAATTTGGCGATAAAGATAATGACTATTCCCTGTTGGTGGATATTTATGATTCTTGTCCAGATAAAGAACCGGATATATAGCGATGCACGAAATGTCTCAGTCTAGCGATCTTCTTTCATGACGGTGATTATAAAACAAAAAAACGCTATGATTATGTGATTGATGATATGGAATATTTGCCAGACAAAACGATTTATTCAAAATGGGAGGAGTATTTTGCTGAAAATTACGATGCTTTTGAAGAGCATCACGAGAATTTGAAAAATCAAGGTCTATCACCATACGAATCATTTGAGAGATTCCATAAGGAATCAGATAAGTTGAACTTCGCATATGTAAGTGACGATAAGACGAAAATTGTTGTGACTAATAATGATCATATTCCAATTCGTCTTTATAGATTGAAATGGAAGATTGAATTTTTGACAAAAAGATAAATTTGAGTCTGTGATTCGCCATCTAGTGTATTCCAGTATGCAGGCGTTTGATTCGTCGAAATAAAAAGTGCGAATCTGACCAGGTTGGCAAAATTTGCACTATTTTTAGCGGTCCACTCGGATCGGCAGAAGTCCGGCAAGATCCATTAGTTCGAGAGTAACGCGAGTCAGTTCATTATTTTCAAAGCTAATTTCATACTCACGGCCGCCCTCATGGGTTGCTTTGATGAGGTTACGATTACGGAGTTTCTTGATATAAAAGGTAAATTATATAAAATAGCGATTTCTCATTATTTTAAGTTAAGAAGCGTGGATCCCTGTGTGTTTCAAGTGATGAATTTGATGAAGATCTTCATCTACGACATGGGTATAAGTCATCGTACCTTGAATACTTGCATGGCCAAGAAGCTCCTTTGCATAGACGATATTTACATTATTGCGGAGTAGATTAGTAATGAACGAATGACGATGCGTAATCGGATCAATAAAACAGCCACGAGGATTGTTGTCCTTTCTGATTGCCGTGAAACTATCGACACCATCTTTAATCTGCGTACGCTCCATATTGCAAAGTTCTAGAAGATGAGATGTCATAGTGATATACTAATAAAAGACAATAAGGAGTAGACGCTACGTAACAACTGAATAACAATTCAAAGAATTCGCCTCAAATGCTGGTGAATCACCAAGCAAAGTGTCGAGTCTGGATGAATTTATTTAAGCGCTTATGTATAAAATGTCTGATGACGAGAAAAAAGAAAAAAAGGTAGGATTCAGCGTATGGTCGGAGAAACAAATGGATAACCTCAATCAGAGAACTTTAGCGGAGTCTATTAACGACAATTCGTTGGCTGGATGGGAAAGGGTTGCCGCTATGGCAAACAAATACCCAGAGAAAGATGAGTTTGTAGATCCTGCGAAATTTGAGAAACCGGCTGAGAATTTTAATACGATAGCCTCAGTCGTGGTTGAATACGCGCACTGTGACCTAGATAAGAAAAAAGGGTTTTATGATGCCGTTATGACGTCTGGCGTAGAGAGATGGTATCCAGGAATAAGAGCAAGCAAGAATCCGGCAAGAGATAGATTTGAGAGCGCACGTTTCGAAGAATGGAAGAAAAACATAATTAACATGGACACTCAAACTGCAATTGAAAAATATGGGCGTGGCGACACCTTTAATGCTCTGAAAAAAATACACAACTATCTTAAAAGTGGACAAAACGCAAAGACGCAAGCAGAATTATTGATGGATTGTTTCAGCGGAGATGATAACGGCTTTGATGTGGCATTTGATCGTCTGAGATATGACAGGCATAGCGGAGGAGGCTGGATGTATTATTCATCGAGAGACGAAAAACTCGGTTTAGAAAAACATATCAATGCGGATGGTAGGTTGTATTTGAACGCTGAACCTGGAGATACGTTTGACATCGCTGATAAATTTGTAAATGCCTGCAAGAAAGTGAAATTGCCATACGAATTCAAGATTAATCAATTTCCAGACAGATCTGACGCAATGGTATTTTACATAGACAATAATGATGTAGGAGATTATGTTGAGATTATATCCAGAATTTTAGATGAGAATCCCAAAATAAGCCAAAGAGTCGGAAGGCCACCACTATTATCAGAAAAAGTTACCGAAAAAATTGGCTATGGAGATGAGACAGGTGGAGAATCTTACAACGAAAGACAATGTAAAAAATTCCAAGAGGTAATAGAGGCTATTGCAAATTCGTATCGCGGAGAAGCACCACCAGGATCAATACAGGAGCGAGCAAAATTTTTATATGTTAACCATTACGAAAAGTTCGTTAACACGATAAAGGATAGACTATGATACGATTCCCTGTAAATGCAGCAAATGTGTATTAACTCATAACCTTTGTAGTATTGAATGGGAAGATTATCGCTATCAAAAAAGTAGTAGGAAATGTAATATTATGGTTATAATGAACAATTCTAAACATAGTGAGCAATCTGAACAAATGGTTGACCCAGGAAATGTTTCTCATGTTGCTGCGCAAATCTTAACTGTTGCTAGAGATTTGGGTATTAATATTGAGGCTGTTGGCGCGAGTATTGGTCCTACGTTTACCGAATTTGAGTTTACGATTCTTGACAGTTCATTTAATAATGATATTCTGGCGAGTTTTGAAGAAAGACTCTCAGCTCAGCTACGACGTGGTTCAGCTATAAGATGCACTCGTGCAGATAAGAAGTTAGCAATAGTGGTTCCTCACATAAAACGTCTATACCCGGATTTTCAGTTATACCTTACAAGTCACTTGGGTAATTATAAAGACAAAACACTTTTCCCCATAGGACTAGATCTTGATGGAAAAACTTTTTGCTCCTCTCTTGATAAAACCTCAAATATCCTAGTATGTGGCAGTGCTGGTTCTGGCAAATCAATGTTTATTCATCAGATTCTCTGCTCGTTAATTTTTAATAACAAGCCCGAAGATTTAAGTTTAGTACTAATCGACACAAAAATAGTTGAACTTGATGCGTATAAGGACCTTGAATATTTAGTATTTCCTCTGGCAGATTCAAATAATAAAGCCGACGACGCACTCATGTGGGTAATAAATGAAATATCTAATAGAAAAGCCAACAAACAGACAAAATACAAGCCAATTTTAGTCGTGATTGATGAATTTGCTGATTGTGCAATCATAAATGAAATGTTTCATACCCAAATAGAGTTTATTGCTGAAAATGGGCCTGCTTTCAATGTTTATATTATTATGGCGTCACAAAACCCTCGCTGCTTCATCTGCAATAACCATAAAGCCCATGATGATCTAAGCTATAAAATGTTAAATACGCTTTTTAAAACAAAAGTTATATTTCATATGCCTTATGATTCAAAAAAATTAATTAACGAAGATGCAGGTAAATACCTATTAGGAAGAGGCGATATGTTCCTATCAATGGGAAACAAATGCATTAGATTGCAGGGATTCTACGTCGAAGATGATACAATTAAGTACTGCTCTGAGAAATAAAATATGTTAAATATTTATCTAGATATACGATAATCTATTCGAAAGCGAACAGCTTAGAATTGATGCTAATGGTATAATAGTATTATGAATGCTAGTCAAAACAAGTATCCGTCAGTTGTCTTAGGACTTGGCAAGGACGGCAATGAAATAATTCATACATTTGGTCCAAGAGAAGCGGTTGCTCTTATGGCTGGTACTTGCGGCAATGGGCGCTCGGTGTTAATTAATCGAATACTTACGCAACTTATTGCGAAATATTTTTCTGACGGAATTCAATTCATTATCGCCGATACAATAGGAATATCTTTTAATAGCTACAAAGGCTTGCCATGTCTAATAAAAGATCCTCTAACGAAGCCAGAAGAAATTCGCGAAGCGATGGACTGGATTTTAGCAGAAAACGAACGTAGGATCGCCATTATTAAAGAAAGTGACGATAAGAGAAAAGCGATCGAGAATTTCCCCGCTATTATTTTCGTAATTGATGAATATTCCTATCTATTCAAAAGGGGGGTATTTGAGACAACAGACATGTGGTCATTCCTGTATAATTTTGTAAAACTCAGCAGATATACGAATACCCACGTAATACTCTCGACGCAAAGACGCGAAAAGGAATTTATTGATACACTTAATCTAATCTATATGGATACCAGAATGATTTTCCACTGTCTAGATGAAGTAGAGTCCGAAAGATTAATACCCTCACCCGATGCGGTAAATCTTAAACAAGGCGAATTTCTATATATGAATAGATACATGAATAAGCCAGTTTTCTGTAGCTTCGAGAATTTTACCGATAAAGACGTTAAAGAGCTGATCAAATCTAATAATCTGGCTAATTTTGGTGAAGAATAATATGCAAGATCCATGCAGTATAGACAGATTTATAAACGCTCAAGAAGAAAACTTCGAGCAGGCTTTGGCTGAAATAAAAAATGGCCGGAAAGAATCTCACTGGATTTGGTATATATTTCCGCAACTCCGCGGTCTAGGCCATAGCGGCATGGCTTATTTTTACGGAATTAATGATTTAGAGGAAGCCAAAGAATATCTCAAGAACGATATTTTACGCGTAAATCTGATAAAGATTTCCCAGGCACTTTATGAATGTAACGGTGAGATAAGATCCATTATGGGATATCCAGATGATCTGAAAGTCTTATCCTGCATGACATTATTCAACGTCGCAGATCCCTCAATTGAAATCTTCGAAAAAGTATTAGATAAGTTTTATGACGGCGATCGTGACAAAATAACGCTAGATATTATTGATTATTCAAATAGCTCTACCTGAGCCGACGCATTTATTTATAAATCCGGAGTAAATCTGGCAAAGAAATCATTTTAGCGGTCCACTCGGATCTTTGATGAGGTTGCGATCACGGAGTTTCTTGATATAAAATGTAAATTATTTAAAGTTGTGATTTCTCAGTATTTAAAGTTGGTTTTGCGATGGAGATGTTAATTTAGACTTTAGTAAGTTGTTTATGGAAAAAATGTTATAATAAGAGACATGAAGACGGCGGACTATCTTGGAAAAATAGTTACAGTTAAAATTGATCGCCCAATGGGCAGCAAGCATCCAAAACATGGCTTTATTTATCCAGTTAATTATGGTTTTGTCCCGAATACAAAAGCTGCTGATGGTGAAGAGCTAGACGTGTATCTTTTAGGAGTTTTTGAGCCAGTAGAAGAATATACTGGCAGATGTATTGCATATGTTAGAAGACTTTACGGCGATGATGATAAATTGATTGTTGTCCCAAAAGATAAAAATTATTACCTCGATCAAATCGATTCACTCATTGAATTCCAAGAACGATTCTTTAGCTATAAGATAAAATATGATTCTGATGCCTTATACAACATCGGACTACCTCACTCATATATGTTAGAAAAAATAATTGAAGATATGATTGAAGTAGATGCGTTTAGCATTTCCCGTATTATGGTTAAATTCTCGATGGGTCACGGTTTTGTAGCAAGGGTACAAAATTTATTTGATGCACTCGGAATTATTGGGCCACAAAATGGCAATAAGGCTCGTGAGCTATTAATAAAGGATCGTGACGAAATATTGCAAAAGATAGATAGTTTTAAAAATGAAAAAATTTTTTAATGCTAATCACTAGTTTTAAATATAATGATAGCCGCCTAGTATGCTTCACATACAGGTGTCTGATTCGTCGAAATAAAAAAGAGTCGCTACGCTTATTATTTTAATTTTTAAAACTTAAAATTATAGAATAAATTCTAATTTTTAAGCCTTAAAAATAAAAATAGAGTTCTAACGGATTGATTATTTCCCTCATGGAGCACGCCTGGCTTCGCGGCTACTCCATTCGTCGAAAATAAAAAATAAACCCCTGCGGGTGGTAGCCGCCTAGTGTACTTCGTACACAGGCGTCTGATTCGTCGAAATAAAAAAGAGTCGCTACGCTCCTTATTTTTATTTCTTTTCATGGAGCCGCCTTCGAGATTTGAACTCGAGACCCCTTCCTTACCATGGAAGTGCTCTACCACTGAGCTAAGGCGGCGGGTCATGTATGAACATGATTGGTGCTGGAGGTAGGACTCGAACCTACGAAGGTGTAACCCGAGAGATTTACAGTCTCTTGTCATTGCCGCTAGACTACTCCAGCTTTTAAAATTCATCCACCTGCTGGCGTGAGCCAAGCCCAGACAGATAGGAATATTATAGCAAGGTGAGGGAGATTTTTCAACAGATTTCTGGAAAGAAAAGACACGGAAAAATTTCATAGAGCTTAGAAGTGTAGTCGTGGAATATGGAGTTCATTTTCTAGGAATAAAAAAGGAGCGCTTGTGGGCGCCCCAATTTTTGCGAAAAATTTGCGCGGGTTTTGCAGTTTAGGTTCTCATTTTAGGTTATTCAAGTACGAAAATGAAGTTTATTTAAGATTGATCATGTTTACTCCTGGACGGTAGAATGAAATTACATTTTCATCTTCTGCCAGTTCGTTTTCGATAGTAATTAGCTCGAACGTACGGCGGTATCCGCAGAGTTCGTAATAGGCATGAATGAGTGCGCTTTTGTCCCTGGTATCGCCATGAGGATTACTAGTGATCGCAAACTTTGACTTAGCAAAAGTTTTGCGAATTATCTTGTTATCGAGTAAATAATCATCTTTGGAAAGAATCAGGTTTCTAGGTAAGCCATCTTCTCCGGGATTCCTTGTGTTGTTACGAATAGCCAGATATTGATCAATCAATAACGCGAGAGAGCTGCTAGATTTTTCCAAATCGTGATTTGGCACGATTGGAATAAAGCCCAGCCAACCGAGGAGTATTCTGGTCGCCAGAAGAAGCGGTCCACCGTATTTGAGCAAAGTATGGAGTGGTTCCTTGAGGAAAAATCCATAAGTGCAAGGGTTCAGACTGAAAGTAGAGTCGAAATTGTTTTCCATCTTATGGATAATAATATCGCCCATACTAATAGAGTGTCCAATTGTGGTGCGGCTCAGGCGTTTGAATTCCTTATTGCGCCTGACAATGGCTTTTCGCATCGCGGTGATGTAAATTGGTATGTCAAAACCAAAATTACTGTAACAGAGTGCATAAACACCGTCGCCGTCGTGCAGATGATCTAGGATATAATCAAATGCACTGATGGAAGAGTTCATCACTCCGCAGATTTGGAAAAAATCTGCTCTGCCATCATCCTTGCCATGACGTACGGTGTGTGTACGCGTAGTAGCGGTGATGAGTGATTTCCTTAAAATTGCGGCACTGAGTGAATTAATTAGCATAAATGCGATAATCCACTGCCATATTCTTGGTAAATTTGTGAAACCTAAAACTGCAAGTTGTTGATAAAATGTACTCATTTTGTTCCCCCCTTTTCGTGAACATACAACAAAAATCAAAATGTATCAAGAATATGTTACCACATTTTAATGGTTATGTCAATCTGTTGGCTAGGCCTTTTTGTAGAGCCTGTATTGGTCAGTGCTTCCCTGGTTCTTAATGATAGTGTTGATGGCGTCGAGAATTTGCTGGTCGGTTTTAGTGTCGCCAGAGCTGTAACCGTCAAAAATTTTATCGCCGATTACCATAAATGGTACGCCCCGCACGTCTTGGTTGAGGTATTTTCCGAAATTCTTCATGAGAGATTTATTATCCTTGTTACTCCAGACTTCGAAAGAATAAATGTTAACTTGTTTTTTAGTTTCGGCTGGTAACTTGGAAATGAATTTGGCGAGGGCCTTACAATGTGGACAACCGTCACCCCAGAAAATATAAATATTTGGTTTATTACTACCGAGGTCGATGTCGGATTCATGATTAAAGGCGAATTCGGTTCCTTGGGGTCGTTTTGAGGTTGATTGATCGGTGTTCTCGGCCTGAGTGGATTCGGCTGATTCGTTTAGGCTTGATTTGGCTGACTTGTCGGAGGAATTTTTATTCATAAGTGGCATCACAATTACAGCAATGGTAGAAAGAATGGCGAGAGTAGCGAGAATTAGAATCGAAGCGAGTTGGGCGCGTTTTTTGTTAGTGGACTTAGTGTTTTGAGATGTAGAATTTTCCATAGATTTATTATAACTTTTGGTGAGAAAAATGTAAAAATTTTATTGATTTTGATAATGATTATGATTATGATAAAATGAAACTTATGTGTTTTTAAACAACCTTAATAGAAAAGATTTTTCAGGATTTTTTCAGATTTTTGTTACACTTTATTTTGTTTGTGTTAATATAGACTTAAGGATGCCATTATTGGATAAATTTTGGGAGAGAGATTTATGATAAGTGTGATTTTTGGCGATCCGAGAGGGTCTTTATCATGTGGCTTGACTAACAAAAATGGCATCCTTTTGTGAAGCAAGCGTAACTCCGATCGTCAAGGTCGGAGCTTTTTGTTTTTTGTAAGGAGGAGATGTTTTATGGTGATACATGATTTTTATCCAGAAAAATCAAAAGTAATGCTTTTAATACATCCAATGTTGGCCTCGAGTGAGTCGATGAGGACTTTTTTAGTGGAGAACATTCTGAAAGAGACCAATGAATATCGGTTCATTATACCGGATTTATCGGGGCACGGTGCGGCGGCTGGTGAGATATATAAAAGTGCGGCGGAAGAGGCGCGGATTTTAACACAATATCTATTAGAACATGGAATAACTAAGGTAGATTTGGGATTTGCGGCATCACTGGGTGGAGTGGTGTTGTTTGAAATATTGAATATGGGAGAGATTAAGTTTAAGCGGCTATTTTTTGAGGGGGTGAGTTTTTATGAGAAATCAAGACTGGGCGGATTTTTAATGACTAAGATAATGCTCATGAAGCAGAAGAAAGGTCTAAAAGATCCGAAGCTAGCGGTAAGAAAAATGTCTAAAATGTTTGGAGGTCAAGCTGGGGAGGTGATGGCCGAGAGATTTTTGAAGATGGACCCTCGGAGTATAAAAAATATTGTGCGAGACTGCTCGAATGTGAGACTACCGAAAATGGATGCGGAAATGCAAAGGTCTTGCGTGTTTTCTTATGGTGAGAAGGACTCGGATTTAAGATTGGCAAAGAGAAAAATTCAGAAGATGTATCCAGAAGCAAAATTGGTGATAGCTGAGGGGTATGGCCATTGCGAGAGAATGGTGAAAGATGCGGCGGGATATGCGAGGAGAGTGATGGGGGTGGATTAAGAGCGCGTGTATTAAAATACACGCGGCCACTCGTCGAAATAACATAAAGAAACTAAAGATAGCTTCTTTATTTATATTTTTACCACTCAAAGTAAAAGATAATTATATTCTCTTTTACTTCTCGATGCTAAAAATCTAAAAAAAGAACATAAAATGTTCTTTTTGTTCTTTCTCCTCGTGGAGCCGCGTGTACAATAGTACACTTGCACCACTTCTTCAAATTCTTTGGAAAATAAATTTTCCACGAATTTTCATCCGTGGAGCCGCGTGTCGGCTCTGCCCCGACGACCTGCCGCTTACAAGGCGGCTGCTCTACTAACTGAGCTAACGCGGCGTACACTTAGTACTATTTTATTCTATCATGAGTTTAGTATCTTCACAACCGCGAGATGAGAAAAATTAGGATTGGATCGTCTCACTACGCTAAAAAGAGATTACCAAATAATTTTTCTATTTAAGTAAGTCTTTCGTGGATTATTTATTGAATCATTTTGCGGCGACGGGTAGAGGTGCGGGTGACCGTCAGACGAGAGGTAGCAGTGGTGCTAAGTTTAGCGTCTTGAATAGTGCGCTCGGTACTGGTCTGACTGGTAGATCCGCTTGATTTGGTGGTTGGCTTTTTGGCTTTTGGATAGAAAATCTTCGCTGGTTTCGCGGCGCGAACTGGTTTTTTGATTACCGTGCGTTTTTGCTTCTTAGCGAGTTCCTGTTTTTTCTTTAATTCATCTTCGGCGACTTGTTGCTCGATTCTAGCAGTGACAATTTGGATATTTTCGGCGTCACCAATATCTTCATAAATGCTGAGGATATGACGAAGGGTAGAAATGGAGTGATCGAGAGCATAGGCGGATTCAAGTGCTTCGACGGCGGCCTTGCGGTGACCGAGTTTTTCTTCGGATTTAGCGAGTGCGATAAAACGAGCTGGCACGTCACCTTCAAGTTTTAGAGCTTGTTGAAAGGCCATACTGGCTTTTTCGTAGGCACCGGTTTCGAGGTAGATTAGACCGACGTTATGTAATGAGGATGGATTACTGTCGAGAGACTGGGCGATTTCGAAACATTCGATAGCTTCGTCGTAATTTTGTGATTTAGCATAGAGAATGCCGAGACGGTTGTAAGCCGCAGCGTTGGTCTCGTCGAATTTTAAGATAGTAAGCAGAGCTTTTTCGGCACGAAGAGTTTTGCGTTCTTTCATGCTGACTTTGGCGATATCCCAAAGTTTCTTCATCTGAGCATCAAAATTTTTGTTTTCTGGAGCCGGTCTTTTGAGTCTGGCTTTGATTTTTGGTTCGAAAAAAATTAGAAAAATTACGAAAAGTAAGATGAGGAAAATTCCTAGCATATCTTATATTATACATGAAAATGCTTAAAACACCAAAATTTATAGGAGGTTGGCTACGAGCTGAAGTTTTTTATTGGCGGCAAAATCTGAGGTGAGATGCTTAGTCTCGATGAGACCGGAGATTTTCTGGAGAAAAACTGGATTTTTGGTTTTGTAATAAGATTTTTCGGCTAGTTCAATGGTGGTATCGAGGATTTGATAGAGAAAATTAGGGTTGGTTTTCGGTGTGGACTTGATAATTTCATCGGCAAGAGTGGGGAGATCTTTGGAGCTTACTACGAGTAATTTTTTGGCGAGTTCGAAGATTTTAGGGTCAGCCTCGGGCGCGGTTTTTAGATAATCCTTCTCTTTGAGATAGAAAATCGCGGAACGCGAGCGGATAGTGTCGAGTAGGAGGCTCGGATTTTTAGTAAAAAGTGCGAGATGATAATGGTTTTTCGGTTCTTCAAGAGTTTTAAGAAGAGCAGAAGTGGCGCTCGGGGTGAGAGTTTCGGCTTGATTGATCACTACGAAAATATCTGAAGTTTGAATGCTGTTTAAGTGAGATAAAATTTCACGAATAGCCTCGACGGGAATTTTGTGGTTGTCTTTTTCATCTGGTTCGATGAGATAGGTGGCACGAATATTGGGGTTTTTTTCAAGATTAAAAATCGTGGAAGAATAGGCGGCGGCAAGAGTAGGAATTTCTGAAAGGTTTTCGAAATACATACTCTTATTTTAATCTAGTTTGATAAAAAGCAAAACCCGCCAAAGGTGCGGGTTTTACGAAGTGAATTTTAAGTATCTTATTGATTAAAGATTTGGAATTCTGGTGGGAGGTCAGTGGTAAAAGTGACACGGCGGCTTTGTGGAATGGTGATTTCGAGAGAGGTGGCATGTAAATAGAGGCGATCGGTAGTGTTTGGTTTGGCTGAACCATAGACACGGTCACCGACGATTGGGGTGCCGAGATAATTCATATGGACACGGAGTTGGTGAGTGCGACCAGTGGTAGGACGAAGCATGACAAGCGAGTATGTCTTCCCTGCCTTGAATTCTTTTCCGGAATAATCTGAGTGGGCTTGAATTAGCTTTTGAACTTCCTGGACGTCGGCGAGATCAAACTTTTTGGTGGCCTTTACTTCGTAGAAAGTCTCGGATTCTTTACCACCAGCTTCTACGACGAAAGTAGTAGGGTGCTTGAGGTTGCGTTGGATTGGTAGATTGATACGAGCGGCAGGTAATTTTGGTGCACCTTCGATAATGGCGTAGTAAGTTTTATGAGTTTTACGATCTTGAAATTGTTTACGAAGCAGAGTTTGGGTTTCGGGATTTTTGGCTAAAATTACCACACCGGAAGTGTCACGGTCGAGACGGTGGACGAGGAGGCCGTAATCTTCGAGGGTTGGCTCTAACGTAACGGCACCTTTGGCCATACTAAGTAAACCAGCTGGTTTTTCGAGGACAATAACATTATCATCTTCGTAAATGGTTTTCGGTTTAAGATTTTTGACGGCGGTAGCTTTGGCGTTATAATCCTTGAGGAAATCTGGAAGATTTAGCTCAATAACATCGTCTTCGTTAATCGCGGTGTTTGGTTTGGTGACTGGTATTTGATTGACTGTGACGTAACTAGATTTAATAAAAGTTTGTAAGGTATTGCGATTGTAATCTGGATATTTTTCGACTAAAAAGTGGTCCAAGCGATGGCGTGGTTTTTTGGTATCAACTTCTTTCAGGGTGACGTCGCCATTAATGACGCGTGAAAGTGAAGGTTTACTAAATTTTTTTCCAGTTCTTAACATTCTATATATTATGACATAATTTATGGATTTTGTATAGAGAAAAATCCAGATTTTAGTATCTTGGGGCGATCTCGCGGGAGTAGACCATGTAGGCTTGGCCGCCACTGAGGGATTGGCGGTAGGCCCAGAAATAGG